>CAJTVB010000004.1:0-199174 GCA_910579755.1 uncultured Acetatifactor sp.
CCATAGGCAAATCTGCCTGTGGCTCGCTAAAAAAATGAAATTTTTTTTATTCCTTACTTGACACAAGCAGACATGATGCTGCTTCACCACCCCGGAACAGGTGATGTGGAAGCCTATCTTGCAATGGAAAAAGCGGTTGCAGACGGCAAAATCCGTTCGCTTGGGTTATCAAACTGGTATGTGGAGGAACTGGAGGAATTTTTACCGCAGATCAACATTACCCCGGCTCTGGTGCAGAATGAAATACACCCGTATTATCAGGAAAACGATGTAATTCCCTACATTCACAGTCTTGGGATTGTAGTACAGGGCTGGTATCCGCTTGGCGGCAGGGGGTATACGGCGGAACTGCTTGGGAATGAAGTGATTTCGGAAATTGCAGCGGCGCACGGGAAATCATCGGCGCAGGTGATTCTCAGATGGAATCTGCAAAAGGGCGTCGTAGTCATTCCCGGCTCCGGCAATCCCGATCATATTCAGGAAAACACGGAATTGTTTGATTTTGAATTGACGGAGGAGGAAATGGAGCGTATCAATGCCCTTGACCGTGGAGAGAAGCATGACTGGTACTAAGAACAGTTGAACCGTTAGGTGATACTATTCGCTGCTTCTCAATTTGCGCAGGCAAATCGAGAAGGTTCTAAGTATTTGTAGAGTGGAGGTAACCTATGAAAGTATTAGGAATTAACAGCAGTGCCAGAAAGGATGGCAATACTGCGATATTGATGGGAAAAGTGTTTGAAGCGTTAAACAGGGCAGACATTGAAACAGAGATGGTGCAGCTTGCCGGACAAATGATTGGGCCTTGTAAAGCCTGCTAGGCCTGCGGCGGTCAGGGAAACTGTGTTCATCGGAAAGACATTTTCCGTGAAATATTTGAAAAGATGAAGGAAGCAGATGGGATTCTGCTTGGATCACCGGTTTATTCTGCGAATATATCTGCAAATATGCAGGCATTTTTGGAACGGGCGGCCGTAGTCGGAGACATGAACGCCGGACTGTTCAGGCATAAGGTTGGTGCGGCCGTGACGGCAGCACGCAGAGGCGGTGCATTGCAGGCAGTAGATGCTATGAACCATTTTTCCTGAACCATGAAATGTTTGTGTCGGGAGCCATTTATTGGAACATGGCATACTTGTTGAAGGCATTGGAAGAAAGGCGGAATGATCAATGAAAAGAATCGGTAGTCTGCTGCTTTCTTTTGTGATGATTTTTGTTATGGCAGCCTGTGGTCAGTCTACGGTATCTGAAACGCAGGAGGAAATGCAGTCTTCTGTGCAGAAAACAGATGAGCAGTCGGAAGCATCTCAGAATGGAGCAGAGGCAGAACAGACGGAGACAAAAGAACAGACGGATACAAAAACGGAAACGGAGCCGTCTGAATCCGTTTCGGTTGAGGAGCAGGAGGCAAGTTTGAAAGAAAAACACTTTCAAACTACTGATGAATATGCGTGCAGAAGCACGCAGGAAGGTATAGATGTGAGTACAAAAACATTGGTTGTGTATTTTTCGTGTACGGGAACTACAAAGCCATTAGCAGAATATGCAGCGGAAATTCTGGGGGCGGATCTTTATGAGATTGTGCCTGAAGATCCATATTCGGAGGCAGATCTGGCATATTATACAAATGGCCGGGCAGATCAGGAACAAAATGACCCGAATATGCGCCCGGCAATTTCCGGCGGTGTGGAGAATATGGACGAATATGACACTATAATTCTCGGTTACCCGATTTGGCATGGGCAGGCTCCACGCATTATCAGTACATTTTTAGAGAGCTATGATTTTTCCGAGAAAACAATAGTACCGTTCTGTACTTCCCATAGCAGCGGGATCGGTTCCAGTGCGGATAATCTGCATGTTTTATGTGCTGATTCTACATTATGGATAGATGGAAGGCGATTTGAAGCTGGAACTTCAAAAGAGATAATAGGGGAATGGCTTGGAAGTGAAGGAATCAATTAACTGGGCTCCGTGAGTATGTGGATTGCGTGCAGGCATTGGAACATATGGAGATGCTTAAAGGAAATGAAAATCCAGAAAAGTATACCGCTCTGTCTGGACAAGGAACCGGGAATCCGGCATTTTTTCCACTACCAGATCATGCCAGAATCCAATATCCTGAAACAGGAGCATATTTTCTCCATTCATCTCGGAAACGCTTAAGGATTTCCTGCGGGCGAACCGGTGCCGTTTGGGGAGCAGGAAGGACAGATGTTCCCCGCACCATTTCCAAGAGTGCAGTCCGCTGTCATCAGGGCAGAATGGCAGAAGGATCAGGTGATAGGTTCCGTCCCTGATTCCGTCCAGGAGCTGGGGAACACCCCTGGTTTCTGAAAAAATAGCGGCTGCCGGATAAAGAGCGGAAAGGCGCCGGGCAATATCCGGCACATGGACAGGGGTGCAGGAGCCCAGCATGATCATTCTGTTGGTCCGGTCAAAGCCCCGCGCATGTCGGAGCATATTTTCAGTCTGTTTTAACAACATCCGGGCATCTTCCGCAGCAATCTTTCCGGTTTCATTTAATGAAATGCTGTTTTTGGTACAAACGAACAGGGGAACCTCAAATATTTCTTCTAATTTCTGCATCATTGCGGCTTATTCCAAGGTTCTCCGCACATTTATTCCCAAGCTCCTTATGTGCAAGGTAATATTGTACTGCATTATCTTTTAACTGCTTATCAAACTGATTACTCATGGAAAAATTCCTCCTGTATCCGTTTCTATTATACAGTTATTTCTGAAACCTGCCATGTTTAACTTGTACTATTTATATTCTAACACCACTTTACAACTTTTCAAGAAATGGAAAATAAAATAACGTACAAAGCACTTTCTGATATATAATAAGTTTGCACACAAAATTATACGAAAGAGAGTGACCATTGCGAAATATTTATTTGTTACGATAGAATGGAATATTTTTTCAGTGCAATTACAGGTGAGTATCAAAAATATGAAAAGATTATAATGATTTTATTTCACAAACAAAGTACAAATTTGATAGAAATAATAATGTGAGAATTTCGAGTGATGATGAAAAAAATATAAAGTTTATAGTGATTACTGAATGGATTGAATCCTAATCTCCCGAATTTTATACATATATTAGGAGGAATCAGGGTGGCATCTTTGGTGTATCTGAGAAGTAAAAATGGCACTACATATGAGATTACTGCTTTAGTATTGATGTTCCACCGGGGGATGAACCAGAGAAGTATATTGTGCTTCCATTCTTTTGGGTACCAGAAGATGCGATACCAAGAAGAGTTAAAGCCAATTCCGTTCCTTACAATGTGAACCTAGAGGGCGAAGGCTTTACGGAAGGACAGATTATCCACGGTGGACATCCAGTGCTTAGGTGGACTGACGGGTTCGTATATTCGAAAGTTCCCTCAATGCGCACACTCGATTGAGGAATCCAGTGCTTATGCGGGTTTGAAGCACCTACGGTCACATTGCTGCAACAAAAGACGACGCTGTTTACGGCATGGAAAAGACAGTCAAGGAGGGAGCGGTCCTGAAGGAAAAATGCACGATAATGTAACAAAAAGGAATCCCTAATTCCCCTATGAATGGGGGAGGCCGCTGAAAAAGTAGATATCACCGCCTGTATTTGGTATAATGCAATTATCAAATGCAGGCGGTGACACTATGGTTGAGCAACAATAGAAGTTAGTATTAAGGCCCTGCATGGAAATATATGAATTAGTCGTTCCAAAAGACAACCTGCTCCCACAGATAAAAGAACTGGAAGCTTTGGGATTTATTTATGAAGAGCTTATTGATAAATATTGTTTTGATAATGGACGCAGTGCAGTCCTTCAAATACTTTCTTGATATGGCGCAGGAAGAAAGCGTAATCAATCCAAGCTCCCTGACAAAATTCCGCAAACTGCGCCTGAAAGATATGAGCCTGTTAAACATGCCGGCCGCGAAAACAGTCCGGATCACCGGGAAACAATTATAAAAGAATCCACGTTTTGCGAGAATTTTATTATCATGAACAAAAATCTGCCCACTGTAACATTTCGCGGACATTTGCTTGTTATACTATATAAAAAGCAAGGAGTGTGGATATGAAAAAGATTTTACTGGTAGAGGACAATCACCTTTTAAATAAAACTCTGACCTATAACTTGATTTCTGAGGGCTATGATACCGTATCAGCTCTGAATGCAGGCACAGCCGCCAAGTTATTGACGCAGACGGAATATGACCTGGTACTTCTGGATATTAACCTGCCGGATGGCAGCGGCTATGACCTGTGCAGGCTTATAACCTGGATTCTCGGATTTACGTGACGAGGTGCCCATAAATGCCTGAAACAAGCCATTCCTCGTCATGTTTATGAAATATTCGATTGTGACGAGGATTTATACTGAAATCCTTATAAATCAAGCTGTTGACAATTTTACCTCGTCACGTTTCCGAGAATCCAGGTTATAAAGCCGGAGAACCCTGACACGCTGGTGATTTTCCTGACTGCCAATGACCAGGAGAGCGACCAGATCCGGGAGTACGAAGTGGGGGCGGTGGATTATATCACCAAGCCTTTTTCCATTGGGGCGCTGCTGCGAAAAATACGGGCCATGTTCGCTATGATGGAACACCGGGGGCAGGCAGAAGATTTCTATGATGACGGCAGGCTGCTTGTGGACTTTTCGGAGCAGAGCGCTGCGCTGAATGGAAAGATCCTTACCCTTTCCCACATGGAGTATAAGATGCTGTATCTGTTCTGCAAAAATTCAAAACAGATCCTGGCCAGGCAGCGTCTTTTGGAACGGCTGTGGGATGCGGATGAAAACAATGTGGACGAACACACTCTGACTACCTCCATCAGCCGGATACGGGGCAAGATTGAGGCTGATGGCGATACTTATATCAAAACGATTTACGGAATTGGATATCAGTGGATGGGAGGCGAGAGAAAATGAGTCTGGGGCGGATCTCTATAAAAAAGATATTCCTGCTGACCTGGGTTGGTATGGCAGCTTCCATGCTGGCCATTTGTGCCGTTCTCTTATGGATGACAGGTGAGAGTTGGGTGCTGATTGGCGGCGGGCTGCTGATGCTCTGTGCTCTTGCCTGGATGTTCCTTCTGACAGTTGTTTTCAGTAAACGGCTTTCCGTATTTACCAGGGAGCTGTGCCGGGCAATGGATCAGATGATAAGCGGAAGCGAAGAACCGATGCGTGTTGCGGACAGAGAAACACTTTTTGCCCGTATCGGTTACCGTCTGTCCCGGTTGTACGATATCATGCAGGAGAACCGGCGGAAGGTGGATGAGGAACGGCAGGAGCTGCAGATGCTGGTGTCAGATGTCTCCCATCAGGTGAAAACACCGGTAAGCAATCTGAAAATGGTGACGGACACGCTGCTTTCAAAGTCTGTCACAGAAGAAGAACAGCAGGAGTTCCTACAGGGCATCCGGAACCAGACGGACAAGCTGGAATTTCTTTTTCAGGCCCTTGTGAAAACCTCCCGGTTGGAAACCGGGGCAATCCGGTTGGAAAAGAAAGACGCCCCTCTGATCGATACGCTGGCGATGGCCTGTAGCGGCATCGTATATGCGGCGGAGAAAAAGAATATTTCCGTAACGGTGGACTGTCCGGAGGATCTTCTCCTTTCCCATGACAGCAAGTGGACGGCGGAAGCAGTGTTCAACCTGCTGGACAATGCGGTGAAGTATACCCCGGCGGGAGGAGCAATCCGAATTTCGGTAGAGCAATGGGAAATGTATGTAAAACTTAGTGTATCTGATACCGGCAAGGGTATTTCCGAGAGCAATCAGGCCGCTATTTTCCGGCGCTTCTATCGTGAGGAAGAAGTACACGAACAGCAGGGCGTGGGCATTGGCCTGTATCTGACACGCGAGATCGTAACAAGGCAGGGCGGCTATATCAAAGTTGCTTCGGAGCCGGGCAAGGGTTCGGAATTTTCCATTATGCTCCCTGCACGATAGCACATGGCAGAGAGACATTCCAAGTTGTCCGGCGAAATTTTTTCGCAGCAGTGTTCCGATAAAGCTCCAGTGACAGGTTTTCGGATGAAATATCCGAGTCTTGTAACATTTCATCCGCATTTTTTATGCCGCTTCGGACATTTCTGTAACATTTGGATTTTATAATGTCCGAAGAACGAAGTTCTTTATCAACAGGCAGAAAGTCTTGAAAGGAGCATTTGATTATGAATGTATTACAAACAATTGATCTGAAAAAGTATTATGGCAGTGAGCCAAATATTACCCGCGCCCTGGATGGTGTCAACCTCTCTGTGGAACAGGGGGAGTTTGTGGCAATAGTCGGAACGTCCGGCAGCGGTAAATCCACCTTGCTTAACATGATGGGCGGGCTGGATACGCCTACCTCAGGCAGTGTTATTGTCCGTGGGGATGAGCTGGCGCAAAAGTGCGACGAAGAACTGACCATCTTCCGCCGCCGCAACATCGGCTTTATATTCCAGAACTATAACCTTGTCCCGATCCTGAATGTCTATGAAAATATTGCCCTGCCTGTGGAGCTGGACGGTGACACGGCAGATGAGAAGTTCATGGACGAGATTGTGAGGATGCTGGCATTGGAAGATAAGCTTAACAATATGCCGAATAACCTTTCCGGCGGACAGCAGCAGCGTGTCGCCATTGCCCGCGCCCTGATCACCAAACCGGCCATCATCCTGGCTGACGAGCCCACAGGAAATCTGGATTCCAAGACCAGTGCCGATGTGCTGGGGCTTTTAAAGTGTACCAGCATGGAGTTTACCCAGACCATTGTTATGATTACCCACAATAACGAGATTGCCCAGCTTGCTGACCGGATCGTAAGGATTGAGGACGGCAGAATTGTGGGAAGATTTGCCGCAGGCGGCAATTAGGAGGTGGCGGATCATGACATGGCCTTTTGAAAATGATACCGGAGCTATTGTGAAAAAACTTGCAAAGCGCAGCCTCGCAAGCGAGAAGCGCCGGAACCTGATGGTGGTGGTCGCCGTCGCCCTGGCGGCGTTCCTGGTCTGCTTTTCAGCGGTTATATCTGTTTCCATTGCACAGATTCAGCGTAATCAGGTGGCCGACACCTATGAGGCGGTCTTCACCGGCGTGGAGGCGGACCATGTGGCGGTGCTGAAAGACCTGCCGGAGCTTGCCCGGGTGGGCGAATACTATCTGCTGGGGCAGGAACATTCGGGGCAGGGATACAACGCCTCCTATGTGTACTGCGACAGCGACATGATGTATATTGCCCGCAGCCAGATGGAGCTGGTAAAAGGAGAACTCCCGGTACAGGCGGATGAAGTTGCTGTCAGCGAATATTTTCTCTCCGCTTACGGTTTGAGTGCCCAAATTGGTGAGACGGTCCGGCTGGATACCGAGAGCTTTCATGGCGACTATACCGTGACCGGAATCCTGTCTAATGTGGGAGAAAAGGAAGCGAATATATGTGCCATTGCCGTTTCCAAAGCGGCCTTGACGCAGTGGGCCGGATTTGACCCTGCAGGATACCGAGCCTATGTGCATTTCAAAAATGACAGGCAGCTTGACCAGGAGACCATGGCTGCCCATTGTCTTGAGATTGCCGCACAGTTTGGCTCTGCGCACGTAGGGATGAACAGCAGTTATTTTGCTTTTAATTCAAAGTCGGTTGACTTTGTGGCCATTTTCGGCATAGCTGCTCTGGCGCTCGCTGGCGGATATGTAGTCATCCAGAGTATTTTCCGTATCTCTGTGAACGACAAAATACAAAGCTATGGACAGCTCCGCACCATCGGCGCAACATCCAGACAGATTCGGCGCATCGTGAAAAAGGAGAGCGGTCGGCTGGGCGGCATTGGGATCCTGCTTGGACTTCTGTTAGGACTGGGCGGCGGTCTGCTCCTGTTTCCGAAAGGGTTTCACGGGGGTTATTATGGGGCAACTGTGCTTCTGACCGTGGTGGTCTGCTGGTTCATGGTGGCGTCTTCCGTTCACAGACCGGTCAAAATAGCTGCGGGCATCTCACCTCTGGAGGCAATGCGTTTTTCCACAGGTCAGGAAAAGATACGCAACAGAAAGAAACACCGGAAACTAGGCCCCGTATCTATGGGATTCGCAAATTTTGGACGAGACCGTAAAAAGTCAGTGAGTATTGCAGTATCCCTAAGCCTGGGCGGGATTCTTCTTCTGGTGGTGTCCTCTATGGTTCTGACACGCTCGCCGGAGCAGGCGGCAAGGCTGTTTTTCCCGGACGGGGATATAAAGATATATCTGTCCTCAGAGCAGCCGGAGGAAGAAGTCATGGCTGCAAGCAATCCGCTGGATGAAAACTTAAGACAGGAGATCCTTTCTGTGGACGGGGTGGCGGAGGTGCTGGTAACCCGCCGGTCTCTGCACGCAAAATTCGGAACCTCCGAAAGCGCGGAGGCCGGTATGTGCGACATGCTCACGGACTCAAACCGCATGGATGTAGAAGCTGCGCTGGTATCCGGCGCCATGCCGGCGGATACCCACAGCGTCCTTCTGAGTACGGGTTATCAGAAGCACCATGCCGATATGGATGTTGGGGCCGCTATTGAGCTGATCCTTGGCCAGGCGCCTGTGACAGTTACCATTTCCGGACTGTTCGATGGGGCGAAGATGGCAAACGGACATGGTACGCTTGCCATGGATTCGGTGGCTCTGTTTGCACCGGAGGAGTTGTTTCGTGAGATACATCCTGAAATCAAAAGTTTTGACTACTCCTGGAGCATTGTCAGCGATCCGAAGAAAGCAGAGTCTGTGGAAAGTAGTCTACAGGAGCTGATATACGGCCACAGCAATCTTGGAATGGATACCGTAGCCACACATATCAAATATGAGAAAATGCAGAGCAGCATTATTTTTGGAAGCCTGCAGGCTCTTTCCTGGCTGATTTTCCTGTTCGGCGTTGTCAATCTGATTAATACGACGCTTTCCAACCAGATGTCCCGGAAGCGGGAGAACAGTATCCTGTGCTCCGTTGGACTGACCGGGAAGCAGCTTCGCTTAATGAGTGTCACCGAGGGGATGTGCCATGCGCTTTTTGCGGCGCTTGCAGTCTTGCTCCTGGGGCTGCCGCTTTCCATGGCAGTCTGTGGGTCAGTCAGTAAGAAATCCTTTGCCGGAGCGGTTGTCCCATACCAGTTCCCGTTCCTGCAAATGGGGCTGTTTTTCCTTGTGTTGTTTGGCATGGAGGCAGTCCTCTCTGCCTGGATGGCGCGCAGACAGAAAAAACAGTCCCTGGTTGAGCAGATGCGGGCACAAAGTTAAGATTAACTTGGGTAGAAATTGATAGAATTTTGCACAGCATTTCGCGGCAGCTAAGGATATAAAAACGGGACTGCCTGTATGGATAACGGCAAAGAGGTTCCCGTATCACGGCTGCGGAGCAGGGAGTTTTCCGGTGCTGTCCTGCAGTATATGAAGAATATGTAAGGGTTTTTACATATGGGGGCATAACATGGCTGAGTATTTAGATTTTTTATACATTAGGGGCGTGATTGAGACGTCTTTCCAGTTTTATTTTATGGCAAAAATCTTGAAAAAGAGAATTTGGCCTCCTTTTTATTTTCTGCTTGCAGTATGCACAGTGATTGCGGTTCGCTTTCTTGCGGCCAGTACGATCATCAGATTCATAGCGCTTGTCTTCCTGCTTACGGTATTTGGGGGTGCTTGTCTGCATGCGGATTTTAAGTCTTCTCTTTTGTACGCAGCTCTGACGACTGAGATCATGCTGCTATGTTATGGAATCGTTAAATCCCTGCTTGGCCTTTTATGCCCGTTTCTGCCTGTTGTTTTCCATGATACGGCTGGTATTGCGTTCATGCTGGTTAGTGAGGCGGTATTCCTTCTGCTGACGGGCTTTTGTTATTATATAGTGTACCGCTACTTTTCTGACTATACTACAGTAGAGATGCGGCAGATGTTTTTGGTTTTCATTCCGATTTTAATGATATTCATTATGAGCGAATACATCAATATGATAGAATTTGAATTCCAGGTTCAAATCCTGGCGGAAGAAGGACCTTCCGAGTATTTGCTTAACCACTGGCAGCTGCTTGCCATGTATTTTTTAGGACTTGTCAGTCTGTTCTGCATACTGTTCTCCTATAAGAGGCTGCAGCAGAATTTTCGCCTAAGCACTGAAATTTCACTGTTGGAGCAGCAGGAGCATTCTCTGAACCAGTATGTGGAGGAAGCGAAAACCCGTTATGACAGGACAAAGTCTTTCCGCCACGACATCAGTAACCACATTGCAGTGGTAAAGAGGCTCCTGCAGAGTGGTAAACTGGAGGAAGCCGTATCCTATATGGAGGATCTGGATGATATGGCAGAAAAAATGTCCTTCCCCTGCAGCACCAATAACCCTGCAGTGGATATTTTGGTGGGAAACAAGCTGGGGATTGCCCAAAGCATGGGGATTGATGTGCATTGTTCTCTCCTTCTGCCATACCCCTGCAGCCTGCGGGACATTGATATCTGTATTGTCCTGTCAAATGCGCTGGATAATGCTATCCAGGCAGTAAAAAATCTGGGCGCCGGTACAGAAAAATATATCCGTGTGTCCGGGCGGACCCAGGGGGATTTCCTTATGATGGAAATTGAGAACAGTTTCCATGGGAAAGGAGCGTTCAAAAAAGGAACGGGACTGTCAAATGTAAAAAAGGTGGCTGAGAAATATGGCGGCGCCATGAGTATAGAGACACAGGAGAATGTATTTGTCCTCCATGTGTTGCTGATCATTCCACAGCATTCAGAAAGCAACACACAGCAAATGGATTAAATTGTTACCTTCTATAACCGAAAAAAGGAAAAGGAAGCTGTCTGCAGCGGGGAGCGTCTGCAAAGCAGCTTAAAGCGACTGTAAAGCAGTCGCTTGATAATACCTGATTGAAGGAGGAATATACTTATGGCAATGCAGATTCATGGAAATTATGATCATTCCGGCACCGACTACACAGAGAGGCTAAAGGAAAAACAGGCCGCAGAGAGGGCAGAAAAGGCAAAGGAAGCAGAGAAAGTAGAGAAAGCTGCTGAGGAAAAAAACGCTGGTAAGATGTCCGAACCACGGGATGAATATATCAGCAGTGAAAAATCCGGGCAAAAACCTACGGGACTGTACCGGGTAGGTCAGGACGAGAACGGCAACCGGAAACTCTTTTTTGATGACCCGAAAGCTGGCCATGCAAATGGAAGGGGTGACCGTTCCGAGGAAAGCGAAAATGGCAAAGCACCGAAGGCAGGCGGAGACAGCCAGGGAAAGCCGGCGGAGAAATGCGTCACAAATACGGATAAGGTTGACAGGGAAATCAAGAAGCTGAAAGAGAAAAAGCAGGAGCTGGAACAGCAGATCCAGTCGGCTTCCGGGGATGAAAAGAAAATCCGGGAGCTGGAGAAAAAGCTGGCGCAGGTAGAAAACGAGTTAAGCCAGAAAGACAATGATACATACAGGCGGCAGAATGCTTCTGTATCAGAATAAAAGAGATTTAAGCTTTTAGCGTGGCAGCAATACCGGAAGATGGTGGCAAATGCGCACTGTTTTCCGGTATTTTTGGAATGGTGGCATCATTTGGGTTTCTTAAAAGGACTATATCAGGAAAAATGCAAAGGAAGGAGAAAAGAAATGACAGAAGCTGTCGAAAAATTCATCCCGATTTTTGTAGGGCTGCTTCTTATACTTCGCGGCCTGTTTTGGATTGTTGACGGAAAAAATGGAAACAAGAGAAGCTATTCCTTTGGCATAGCAGCCATTGTGGTAGGAATCATTATGTTCATAACCGTGTTTTTTTAGGTTTTGTCAAAAGCAACAAACCAATGCCCTTTTACGGCAAAGTTTGTACCGACACTGGAGGAGATGGAAAAGGTATAAAAATGGCAGCCGAAAAATATGGCGGTGCCAGGGGGAGAAGAACAGGGGATGAATATATACTATATCGGCGGTTCCCCATGTGCCGGAAAAAGCAGTGTGGCGGAGATTCTTTGTAGTAAATATAATTTATATTACTTTAAAGCAGACGATTTTCTGGACAGATATATGCAGGCAGGGGCACGAAAAGGGTATCCTGTTTGCGAGAAAGCAGCCGGCATGAATGCCGAGCAGATTTGGATGCGGGAACCATTACTCCAATGTAAGGAGGAATTTGATATCTACAGAGAAATTTTTGAATTTGTGACAGAAGATCTGAAGTGGATTGATCGGAAGGACGGTATTATCACAGAAGCGGCGGCGTATCTTCCCGAATTGATGAAACGGTCAGGCATTCCGGGCAGCCGTTATATGGCCATTACGCCTACGAAGGAATTCCAGATCACTCATTATAGAAAAAGAGACTTTGTTCCTTTGGTCTTAGCGGGGTGCAATGATAAAGAAACGGCCTTCCGCAACTGGATGGACAGAGATGTTCTGTTTGCCCGGGAAGTACAGAGGCAATGCCATAGAGAAAATTATGTTTCAGTTATAAATGATGGAACTATGGAGGTGAACGAACTGGCGGACTTGGCTGCCGCACACTTTGGATTAAAATAATTGGATCGATGCGTCATATACTGATGCTGCCTTTTTGCCGTCTGGCAACATCATATCACTGTTGACATTATTCCACTTGTGGAATATACTGATAATAATTCGTGGAAATATTCAGCTTTGCTATTTGATTGGAGATGATGTGAACAGTGCTCAAGCACGGTATATTGGGACTTCTGAATTATCACCAGATGACAGGCTATGAAATTATGACGGTATTCCGGGATTCCCTTCATTTTTTCTGGAGCGCTCAAACCAGCCAGATTTACCGGGAACTGCAGACCCTGGAAACAAGGGGCTGGGTGAACAAGACCACAGTGCTCCAACAGAGCAGGCCTGATAAAAATATGTATACCATTACGCCGGAAGGCCGTGAGGAACTTCTCTGCTGGCTTTCTGACGGCCAGCCGCCGCTCAGCTTTCGGAGCCGCACTCTGATGAAGGTGTTCTTTCTGGGTGAATGCAGCCGGGAACACAATATCCGCTACTTTGAGAATTTAAAGGAGTATTGTGGAATATTCCTTCAAAGTCTGGACGCAGCCCAGGAGCACGTCGAAAAATACCGCAGCGTTTTGGAGGATCCGGAAAGGGCCGTCTATTGGGAAATGACTATTGACTATGGACGAAGGAATATGCAGATGTACATTGACTGGACGCAGGGCTGTATTGACCGGCTGAACGGAGGAAAATAAATGAATATTCTAGTCATCAACGGAAGTCCAAAGGGGGAACGGAGCAATACCTGGCAGCTGACCAAAGCTTTTTTGGCGGGGATGCGTGAGAGCGGGGAGGCTTTGGAAATCCGCGAGCTGGAGGCTGGCCGGATGAATATACACCCCTGTCTGGGTTGCTTTTCCTGCTGGAACAAAACACCTGGACAGTGCTGTATCACGGACGATATGGGGCAGGTAATTGAAAAGCTGCTGTGGGCAGACGTGACAATCTGGAGCTTTCCGCTGTATTACTTTTCTGTACCGGGGCCGCTGAAAAATCTGATTGACCGTCAACTCCCCATGGTCCTCCCTTTTATGTCTGAGGACGGGGGTGAGACTGGCAGCGGCGGCCATCCGGCCCGCTATGACATGAGCGGCAAGAGAACGGTTGTGATTTCCACCTGCGGCTTCTATACGGCGGAGGGAAACTATGACGGAGTATACAGCCTGTTCGACCATAATTGTGGAAAAGGGCAGTACACCACTGTGTTCTGCGGACAGGGTGAGCTGTTCCGGGTTCCTGAGGTAAAGAGTCGGACTGACGAATATCTGGAATACGTCCGCCAGGCGGGCAGGGAGTACAAAGCCGGCGGTATTTCCGCCGAAACTCGTGCCAAGCTGAGTCAGCTGTTGTTCCCGCGGCAGGTATTTGAGGGCATGGCAGATGCCAGCTGGGGCGTGGACAAGGAAACCGGAGCACAGGAATCGGACACTCTGATTTTCACCCGGCAGATGGCCGCACTGTACCAAAGAGAGAGCTGGTCCGGGCATGATTTGGTTTTGGAAATGAATTATACCGATGTGAATGAGCGGTATCAGATTGTCCTGGGGCAGGAGGGAAGCACTGTTTTGACAGATGGCTTCCGCACCGCTGACACCACGGTGGAAACGCCTGTCACCGTATGGCGTGCCATCTCGGCGGGGGAGATCAGCGGAAGCGAGGCGTTGATGCGGCATCAGTATCGGGTGGAGGGGGACTTCAACCTGTTGATTGCATGGGATAAATACTTTGCCGGGGGTGCGGGTGGTTCAACAGAGGAGAAAACAGCCGCGCACAAAGGAATACATATACCCTCGAAGCCTGCCAGCTTCAACGTCCTGCTGATTCCGTGGATTGTGTTCTGGGTCGGGGCTTCTATTGATTCATTATGGGGCAGTTTGGCGAGCCTGACCGCCTGTGCGCTGGTTCCGGTGCTTTTCTACCGAAATCAAAAGACTGTCTATGATGTGCTCTCCGGCGGGCTGGTAATTTGCTTTTCTGCGGCAGCTCTGTTGAGGATGCCCATACGGACGGTGGTTCCGCTGGCTTATCTGGCCTTCGGTCTCATGTGGACCATAAGCTGTTTTTTCAAGATTCCCCTTACGGCGCATTACTCCATGAACGATTATGACGGGGAGAGTGCCCTGTCCAATCCGCTTTTTATGAAAACCAATCGAATTTTGACGCTGGCCTGGGGCGTGCTATATCTGATCACCCCAATATGGACCTATTTTATTCTCGGAACCGGGATCGGAGGCTGGATTGGTGCCATTAACTCCATCCTGCCGTTGTTGATGGGCGCCTTTACGGTATGGTTCCAAAGGTGGTATCCTGCGAGGATTGCTAAAGGAAAATGAGGAAATAAAAGCATGGAAAAGATTGAAATTAAGGGCAAAGTGAACACTGCCATCTGCTATGCGAAGATAGTGGAGGATGATGCGATAGAGCAGATCAGACGAATGTGCGACTACCCTGTGACGGAAGGCACGAAGATTCGCATTATGCCGGATGTACATTCCGGCAAAGGCTGTACGATTGGAACCACAATGACAATTATTGATAAGGCGGTTCCAAATGTTGTGGGCGTTGATATTGGATGCGGCATGTATACGGTGAATCTGGGAAAAGCGGATATGGACTTTGAAAGGGTCGATGAAGCCGCACATTTTATTCCATCAGGAATGAACGTCTGGGAGGGGCGTCAGGAGCGGTTCGATCTGACCGCGCTTGCGTGCTACAGAGAGCTTAAGGACACAAAGAGACTGGAGAGATCGCTTGGTACTCTGGGCGGCGGGAATCATTTCATTGAAATCGATGAAGCAGCAGATGGAACAAAGTATCTGGTAATTCACTCCGGGTCAAGAAATCTCGGAAAGCAGGTGGCGGAGCTCTATCAAAGGCTGGCCATCAATCTGAACCGCGGATATGGTGATTACCTTGAAAAACGTGATGAGATCATCAGAACTTACAAGGAGCAGGGACGCAGGAATGAAATTCAGGAGGCGCTAAAGCAGCTTCACTGGCAGGTCTATGAGTCCGAGACAAGTATGCCTGAGGATTTATGCTGTCTTTCAGGAAAATATCTTGAGGATTACCTTCACGATGTTGAGATATGCCAGGCATTTGCCAGACGAAGCAGAGAAAGAATGGCCGAGATTATTATGGAGAGAGCCGGTATGACCGGAGGTGAGGCTTTTCATACCATTCATAATTATATTGACACCAATGAAATGATTTTGAGAAAGGGAGCAATAGCGGCGCATAGTGGAGAGAAGGTGCTGATTCCCATAAATATGAGAGATGGAAGTGTGCTGGCAGTCGGTAAGGGCAATCCTGAGTGGAATTATTCCGCCCCTCACGGAGCAGGAAGATTAATGTCCAGGACTAAGGCGAAAGCCAATCTCAGCATGAATGAATATAGAGAGACAATGAAGGGAGTATATACCACTTCTGTCAATGAAAATACCTTGGATGAGGCGCCGATGGCATACAAATCTCTTGAGGATATTATTGATGTAATCAGGGAGTCTGTAGAGGTCATCGATGTGATGAAACCCGTATACAATTTTAAGGCTTCTGATTAAAGCCCGTGATTACAGAGATTTCTGTGCAGCAGCCTGATCAGTTTGAGAATATTATTCCGCACTGCGTCGCACCTGGAACGGACCGAATCCCGTGACCAGGACGGTGCCTAATGGTAAGGCATATAACAGAAATAAGGATAAGCAGCAAAGTCGTAGAATCGGCAGAGAGTCCAGGGATGGATTTGAAGCCGATTTTTTTGACAAGATATGGTGGGTTTGATATACTGTATGTGATTTTAAACTGCGCTTTTGGCAGAGAAGATGGCGGGAGAAGGACTGTATGAGAGTGAAAGGCGGAGGCCGCGAAACTGCATTGAACGTTATAAAGGTGATTCTGGCTGGTCTGACAGTGCTGGCTTTTTTTAAAGCCATTTGGGTGAGCCTGGACATTGACGAATCTTATGCAGTGTCTCTTGGCTATCGCTTGGCGCAGGGAGACAGGCTGATGCGGGATATGTGGGAGCCTCATCAGTTCAGTGCGATTTTGACGGCTTTTTTTACGGCGCCGTATATTTGGATACGGGGTAATACTGAGTATCTGGTTATCTGGCTAAGGATCATTGGGGCTCTGATACATCTGGCTTTGGGACTAGCTTTATACAGACGGCTGCGAAGCAGCATAAGCCGGTTTTCTGCATATGTAATGATGCTGCTGCATCTGAATTACCTGCCCAAGTGGGTACAGATGCCGGAATTTGAACTGATACATTACTGGTGCCTGTTGGGCATATTTCTGGCGCTGCATGCTTATTTTACCGGAGGAGGGAAGAGCAGGCTTCTGCCTGTTATGGCAGGGTGCCTGTATGTATGCAGTATCTTGTGCTATCCCACCATGTTTATGCTGTATCCTTTTTACATTGCGGCCTTTTGTCTGTTGGAAAGACAGTACTGCGGGGCGGCCGGAGGGAAAATTTGGAGGAGCGGCTGCCTGTTTACCGGCGGAGCGCTTTTGACCGGGGCGGCGCTTCTGGCGTACTTATTCAGTTATATGTCCTTTGATGATTTTCGACGGTATTTGTCGTATATTTTTCTGGACACATCCCATGGAATATACACTATGAGTGAAAAATGGGCGATGTATCTGGCACAGATACAGACCCAGTGGGAGGATTATGCGGGCAGTCTCCTGGCTGCAGCGGAAATCTTTCTGCTTATATGGGGGGTGTACCGAATTGCTGTCAGAGCCGGCAGGCGGCAGGAAACGGAAAGGGCTGTTCTGCTTAAAAAGGGGGAGCTCCAGAATCTGTTTTTGGCGGTGCTGCTGTTGGCGGGACTGCTGATGCAGATCCAGGCGGTTTTTGGGTATCTGTTTCATGACGAAAACCAGTTTTATCTGCAGGCTCGCTACATTGCGTTGCTTCTGCCTGCAATGGTTATAGGAATTCGTTACCGCGGGCGTATGAGGCTATGGCTGTATCTGTGTGTAATTCCCGGCTTCCTGTCTGTGGCGGCAGTGCTTTTTCTGACAAATATGGATACGAACACTACTTATGCCAAGGGATTTTTAGGCGTATTGGGGAGTCTGTTGATTTTCCGTCAATATGCCTGTGAGAATTTGAAAAGCGTATTTTGGAAAAAGCTTTTCTGCGTGCTGCAGGGCGCGCTGGAAGGCGGTATGCTGGCGGCGCTTTTGGTATGCCGCCTGGTTTTGATCCGCGTATCAGGCTGCCTGCCGGTTACGGTTCTGGCGCCGTTGGAGAAAATGACGGCGGGTCCTGAAAAGGGCATCTATGTTTTGGCTGATACTGCCAGGGTCTGGAATGATAATTATGGTGAGCTGGAAGAGTACACAGACCGAGAGGATCAGATTCTGTATATCGGCGCGGAGAGTCTGGCTTATGTGGGGATGGAGGCCGTGCTGTCTACACCCTCTACCCAGGGGACAGTGGTGTATAATGAGATGTTTTTGTACTATTATGAAGAGCACCCGGATCGTATTCCCAATGTGGTGGTATTTGATAAAACCTATGCGGAAAATCCGGCCTGCTCCCTGATGTATTCCCTTTCGCTTCAAAGCGGCGTACTGTTTCAGTGGGTTGAAGAAAATTATGGGGATGGGCAGATCGTGGAGACGGATCATTTGATCATCCTTAAAAAGCAGCAGAAGCAATGAATGAGTATGGTCCGGGTAAACATCAGGCAAATTGATGGAATAGAGGCGGCCTGCAAAGGTGTGAAACATGGCAAAACACAGGCAGAGGCCTGTGATAGCTCAGGGAAGAGTAGGAAGAGGAGATAAGGGCATGACCATGACGGAAACGGCGGAATGGAAGGACGGAAAAACACGATGCAGATGGGCGAATCCCAAGAATGACATATATGTGCACTATCACGATGAGGAATGGGGTGTTCCTGTTTATGATGATCAAAAATTGTTTGAAATGTTGATTTTGGAATGTTTTCAGGCAGGCTTGTCGTGGGAATGTGTGTTGAATAAGCGTGAAGCCTTCCGGCAGGCGTTTGATGAGTTTGATCTGGAAAAGGTTTGTGCCTACGACGAAAAAAAGATGAGTGAGCTTCGTGAAAATCAAGGGATTATCAGAAACCGGTTAAAAATACGGGCGGCAGTGAACAATGCACGCATTTTCCGCCAGATACAAAAGGAATACGGCAGTTTTTCGGCATATCTTTGGCACTGGACCAAAGATCAGATCATTTATGAAAATGATGCGATCAGTTCGCCGCTTTCCGATCAGATGTCAAAGGATCTGCAGAAGAGAGGAATGAAATTTGTAGGGACAGTTATTATTTATTCCTATTTGCAGGCTGTGGGGGTGATCAACTCTCATGAAGATGGATGTTTCCGGGCGCAAGTATGAACTGAAGGTGGTCGAGGCTTGTAATAGGCTGAATAAACGTTTTTATTTTAGAAGGGATTCCCGCTTCCGAATATGAACAGGCCAGCGATTATGGGGGAAAATAAATTGACCTTGAAAATCACCCATCGGAAAATAATAGATGCCATTATAAAAAAATCCGGAACTGTATGCCCGGGGTCACTGGCGCTGATCGGTGTTTATGTTTCTGCCTGCACAGGTGATTTTCACGAAAAATCGGATTTGGATTTGCTGATTCTGATAAACGATGACGCCGGCTGGCAGCTGGCCCAAGGATTTATTTTAGACGATACCATGATCGGGTATGATATTTACTGTACCAGCTGGGAAATGCTTGCGGAGGAAGCGGAGTGCAGGCATGCGCATCTGGCAAAGCTGATGGTGACTGAAGCCGCAGGGAAAAAGGACGCTTTTTTCCTCCTTTATGAACATGGAGTCACTGCAATACATGATAAATGATATTGCGGACGGGGTATCCATTGAGCGGCTCAGCGTGATGGAGTCATACGATCCGGCGGATTCAGAAGGGAATGTCGAGGCTTTTGATAACGGATTGAAACAGTATTTGGAGGAATATGAGAAAGCAGGAATTTCTCCCATTCCCGGGTCATGCTTTTCCTTGATTCCGTTGATTGCCATATATGTGAGTAAAGCCTTATAAGCATTGGGAATGAGCGCGAATTCCCCTGCACCCGGAATTTCCGCCAGGGTGATTGTAATATAGTTTTGTCTGTTCTGGCTTTTTATTTCCACATCGAGATTACCGGGCATGTGATCATCAGCAAGGATCAGCGCCTCATTGCTATAGTCCATATTGCCTCTTAACAATTGGTCCACGGAGCAATTGAATCCATCGCAGAGTTCAAGAAGCTTTTCCAGCTCCGGCAATACAGTGCCAAGCTCCCATTTGGAAACGGTTTGCCGGGACACATTCATTTTCTCTGCCAGCTCCTCCTGGGTCATGTTTGCCATTTTTCTTAAAATTTGTACGTTTTTTCCGAAATTCATCTAAGGCGCCTCCTTTTTTGATGGGAACATTATCGCATATATATTTATTTGATTCTACAAAATTAAACGTGCTTTTTAACCGGAATCCGCACCTGCAGGTTGCGCGGAGGGCGGCAATGGAGGCAGGGTGGTGCAATGATTATAAGCGCAAGTCGAAGGACGGATATTCCATCATATTATTCTGAATGGTTTTTCAACCGGATCAAGGCAGGGTATGTGTATGTGCGCAACCCCATGAACCCTCACAGGATCAGCAAAGTTTCATTATCGCCTGACCTGGTGGACGGAATCGTTTTCTGGACAAAGAATCCTGCGCCTATGCTGGAACGATTGGAGGAGCTGCGGGATTATACATATTATTTTCAGTTTACGCTGAATCCCTATGGGGCTGACGTGGAAAAAAATCTTCCTTCAAAGGACGATGTGGTTATACCGGCTTTTCGCAGGCTGTGTGATTTAATTGGTAAAGAACGTGTGGTATGGCGCTATGATCCCATACTGCTCAGTGAAAAATATACGATACAGTATCATATCCGACATTTCAGGAGGCTGTGCGGTGAGCTTGCAGACTGCACAGAAAAATGTACAATAAGCTTTATTGATATGTATAGGAATATCAGGCGCAGTATTTCGGCGCTTGGCATCGGCGGAGTGTCAGAGGACCAGATGGAAGAGCTGGCGGAAGCTTTCAGTGAAATTGCGAAGGAACATGGGATTTATATTGATACCTGCGCCGAGGAAGCGGATCTGGGCAGACTGGGGGTGGAGCATGCCGCTTGTATTGACAGACGGCGTTTGGATCGCATCGGAGGTTATAAGCTGGATATCAAAAAGGATCCAAACCAGCGGACTGCCTGCGGCTGTGTTTCCAGCATAGACATCGGCGCTTATAATACCTGCCGGAACGGCTGTGTATACTGTTATGCGAATTTTAACCGGACCATTGTTCTTGATTGCTGCAGCAGGCATGATCCGTCCGCTCCGCTGCTTTGCGGTCAGGTGTGTGCAGAGGACATTATAAAACCCAGGGAGATGAAGACCTGCAGAGATGATCAATTGAGTCTTGATATCAGCTCTGCACAAATATGAATTGGGGAGGATGAAGCCATGTGGTTTACGGCGGCAGTATTGTCTGCTTTTTTTGCAGGACTGACATCTGTTCTGGCAAAATGCGGTATTAAAAAAACAGACTCTGATGTGGCAACGGCGCTGAGAACCATTATAGTACTTTTGTTTTCCTGGCTGATGACAGTCCTGGCAGGCTCCGTCGGAACAATCAAAAATATAGATGCAAAATCACTGACATTTCTGATCCTTTCAGGATTGGCCACAGGGGTCTCCTGGCTCTGCTATTTCAAAGCTTTGTCCATGGGAGATGTGAACAAGGTGGTCCCCATTGACAAATCCAGCACAGTTTTAACGGTGCTTCTGGCTATCGTTATTTTGGGAGAGACGAAGCATCTTGCGGCGAAACTGACGGGCACAGCGATGCTGGCAGCGGGAATTTTTCTGATGCTGGAGCGGCGGGAAAGCAAAGGCGGGGAAGTTGGGAGCAAGGCAACTGGGAGCAAGACAGCCGGGAAGGAAGAAGCCGGGAGCAAGGCAGTTCAAAACAACGCAGCCGGGAGCCGGGAAGCAAGGAACAGGGTTTGGAGCGGCGGCTGGATTCTTTATGCGGTTCTGTCAGCGATATTTGCGGCGCTTACCTCTATTTTGGCAAAGGTTGGTATAGCAAATGTGGAATCAAATTTGGCAACGGCGGTCCGCACCGGAGTGGTGCTCATCATGGCGTGGCTCATTGTTTTTGTAAAGGGCAAACAAAGGGGCATCAGGAATACTGACAAAAAGGAATTGCTGTTCATCGGGTTTTCCGGACTGGCAACGGGCGCTTCATGGCTGTGCTATTACTATGCCATTCAAAACGGCATCGTCAGCGTGGTGGTGCCTATCGATAAGCTGAGTATTATTGTCACGGTGATTTTCTCCCGCGTCCTGTTTGGGGAAAAGCTGACGCGGAAGGGGCTGGCGGGGCTTGGATTGATGATTGCGGGAACGCTTGTTATAGCTGTGGGAACATAGCGGATGTGTTATGGAGGGCTGCGATGAACGTGATTTGGTCTAAATATGTGCAGGGAACAAAAACGCTGTATTACAGCCGCAGACTGCGGTTTGACGATCTGTTCGCAGAGCAGTATAAGGCGTTATTTGCCCTGGAGGCGGATAAACCCATAAAGATTCTGGAGGCAGGGTGCGGTCCCGGCGCTTTTGCGGGGGCCCTGCACCGCTGGTATCCCAATGCTGAAATTACGGCGGTAGACCGTGACAGTGAATTTATACGTTTTGCAAAAGAACACGAAAGCGGCGCGTTTTTTATGGAGAGTGATGTCACGGCGCTGCCCTTTGAGGACAATACCTTTGACGTGACCATTTCCAACACGGTTGCAGAGCATATTGAACCATCCGTATTTTACGGGGAACAGCGGAGGGTGCTGAAGCCCGGCGGGGTCTGTCTGGTGCTTTCTTCGCGCAAAGGGATCAGTGTGGAGCCGGATTGCATTGCCCCCAATGAATTTGAGCGGCAGTTCTGGAACAGGGTCAGACAGTATGACGACTCCCTTGAGAAATACGCTGTGTGTCAATATCCCATGAACGAAGCCGGGCTCCCTGCCGCCATGGAAAAATACGGTTTTTCAGATATCAGTACCGGCTTTGTCACAATTGATTTGACGCCGGACAATCCCAGGTTTTCGCCGGCTCTGGCCCATGCTATGATCGAGGCTCACAGACAGTCGGCGCTGGAAGGGATCCAGTCGGTATTGGATTCCATGCCGGAGCATTTTTCGGATCGGGAGATTGACGAGATGAAAGGGCTTGCCAATGCAAAATTTGATGTCCGGGTCAGGCAGTATGACCGCGGCGAAAAGCAGTGGGATACAAATGTGTCCATTATTATGGTGGTAAGAGGGATGAAAAGGCAATGATTCGGATTGACAGGCAGGAGGAGAATAAAATGATCGGGGTTAATCTTTATAAGCCGGACGAAATCCGGGATGAAAGCTTTAAATATGCGGTTATAGCCGCAAGGTATGAGGACAAATGGGTGTTTTGCCGCCATAAGGAGCGCAATACCTGGGAAATTCCCGGAGGGCACCGGGAGCCGGGAGAAAAAATAGAGGAGACCGCCCGCAGAGAGCTGGCCGAGGAAACCGGTGCCAGGGAGACAGAGCTTTGGCCGGCTGCGGCATACGGCGTTGTAAGAGAAAGCGGGGAATCCTTTGGCATGCTGTTTTTTGCCCGGATACACAGCAAGGGTGATCTGCCTCAGGACAGCGAGATCGGTGAGATCAGGCTGTTTGACGAGATGCCCGGGAAGCTGACGTACCCAGAGATCCAGCCCCATTTATATAATGCCATTTTGCGCTGGCTGAATGAAAAGGAGCAGGAGGGAAGGAATGGATAAAAAGATCATATCCCTGCGCATGGAGCGGCAGTATTTTCTGAAAAAAGCCAACGAAGAGGAATATATCGGGCTGTATCGTGACACTCAGCCCGGGCAGAACGTGTACTGGAACGGTTTTGGACAACCGCCCACACCGCTTCAATATCTGCTTATCGACGGCGAATTTCACGGCGCATCGGTGGGGCATTTCCGCAATGGGCCCTATGATTTAAATGATGTAGTTTGTGATCTGCCGGATGCTATGTGCCGTAAAGGGGAGATATTGGAGGCTGTGCGTGCCGCCAACTTCGGCAAGGAGCCGGACCGGTTTATGGGCGGAGATATTCGGCAGGAAAGAGAATGATTTCTTGCCTGCAGCGGGAGCGTTTACTGGAAAGAGATTCTTAGGGAATAACTTGCAGGGGGAAGCCCTTTGTAGAGTCAGAAAATATTTGCGGAAAGTTTGCTTGTCGGATTATGATTCGGAAATAGAGACTATTGGGAGGAAAAAACATGACAAAAAAGAGCAGTATTTCACGGGAACAGGCATTGGAATTACTTCGAAGATATAATAAGGAGCCCTTTCATATTCAGCACGCCCTGACAGTGGAAGGTGTTATGCGATGGTATGCCAGGGAAATGGGATATGGGGAGGAAGAAGAATTCTGGGGAATAACAGGACTGCTTCATGATATTGATTTTGAGCTTTTTCCGGAGGAGCACTGCAAAAAGGCGCCGGAACTTCTGCGGGAAGCAGGGGTGAGCGAGGACATGATATATGCCGTCTGCTCTCACGGCTATGGGATCTGCAGTGAAGAGGAGCCCAGGCTTGAGATGGAAAAGGTGCTTTTCGCAGTGGACGAGCTCACAGGGCTGATCTGGTCCTGTGCTTTGATGCGCCCTTCCAGGAGCACCATGGATATGGAGGTTAAGAGCCTGAAAAAGAAATTCAAAGACAAACGGTTTGCGGCAGGCTGTTCAAGGGACATTATCGCTCAGGGAGCGGAGCGGCTTGGCTGGGAACTGGACGATCTCTTTGACAGAACCATACAGGCCATGCGAAGCTGTGAGGCGGCTGTGGCGGAAGAGATGGATAGATAGAATCAGGGTCATAGTCCCAACTAAGGTTCAGCGGGGACTGGTTTCAGGAGCTTTAGAATGCAAAGTCGTTTTGGAGTAAAAGGCAGCCGGCGCCGAAAACCTTTCGGCTGAAGGCATAGAAGTCGGAGGCATGAGGACGCTTCCGGCAGTACAGGGAACGACAGTGTCATTGTCCCTGGAGAAGCAGATTATGGTCAAGGCTTCCGGAGGCAATGGCATTGTCCACCCATAGCTTCAGGGAATCTATTGCAAGAGACATTTTGCTTAGATTTTCCTGTATTCTTAAAAAATCAGTGATCTCATCGTCTGTGATTTTTCCGTCTACGACAATTTCCACCAATCGATTTTTCTCTTCACTTAAAGTATTCAATGTGGCCAGCATTTCCAGGGTGATCTGTGACAAATCCTTCGCGGTTACTTCCGGCACATATTCCTGCCCGATGGGACATTCGTGGGAGCAATAATAATTGCAGAGAGACGGATTCTTGTATGCGTCGGCCATGGCCAGTACCTCGTCCGGATGAGGAACGGAACGTTCATTTTCGATTCGCTCAATGCGGTCAGCCGAGATAAACTGAAGCTTTTCCGCGGCGGTTTCCCTTGTCATACCGGCATTTTCCCTGCTTTTAAAATAGATATTTTTATCTTCTTTGATGGATTTTCTGCCCATAATAAAGCCTCCTATGTGATTTTGCAGCTTTCCGGCATTCCTGAATTTCAGCATATACTGTTTTACGCATCAAAAGCGGAAATAGACATAATTATGTCTCACCGGAACAGGTTTACGTTTGACTTCTTCCTTAGTATTATAATACACATAGGAAAGCGTTGGAAAGAGAAAACGGAAAAATAAAAAAGGAAAAGGGTGGAAGAAGGATGAGTGTTGAGCAGAGAATTCTCCGCTGCATTTTGATTCAGCGGATGGAAGGGCAGGAGAGGTACAGCAGGAGACTGGGAATCGAAAATGTTTCGCTCTACAGAGGAAATCGGTATAAAAACGGAGATCAGAGAAATGGAAGTCTTCAGGGGGAATAAAAGCAAAAAAACAAAGCAATGGAATAAGACGAACGGATAAGGCGAGTGCACAAGACAAATGCACAAGACAGAGAGAAAGAAGTAGAAGGGAAAACGGAAAAACAGAAAGAAAAAATAGAAGAAAGGGATAGAAAAATGTTGTCATTGCTATTTGTAGTATTAATGATTATGGTATTTGGAAAGCTATTGGGGATTGCGCTGAAGGCAACCTGGAGTATTGCGAAGATAGTCGTTACATTAATCTTTTGCCCGGTGGTGCTGCTAGTGCTGGTGATAGCGGGATTGATTTACATTGCTTTTCCGGTTTTATTGATAGCCGGGATTGTGTTGCTTTTGGTGTCACCTAAAAGGACTTAGTATGACCCATACCAATCGACCATATGTGTTCACTTTCAGTCAAATGATGTAGAATGCAGGTACTGCTGCACCCCTGTGATCGAAATACAGGAGGTTTCCTGACAGTTGATTTTGTTTTCTGAAATATCGACAGGATCCATTGATAGAGATTAGTGAATTTGGTACACTATTTTTGGCGGGCATGAGAGTGTCCGCCGAAGTGGGTGCGGGGTATAAACATGAAGAATGAAATCAATCTTTCAAACAATATCCTCCGGCTGAGGCATGAAAGGAAGCTTACGCAGGAAGCATTGGCGGAATTTATGGGGGTGACAAAGGCTTCCGTGTCCAAATGGGAGACAGGGCAAAGCACACCGGATATTTTGATATTGTCACAGATGGCATCTTTTTTTGATGTGACAATCGATGAGCTGGTGGGATATGAAGCCTGGCTTACGGATCAACAGATCCGTCGTTATTACAAAGAACTGGTCCGTGATTTTACCGAGTTACCTTTTCATGGGGTTCTGGAAAAGGTCCGTTCTCTTGCGCGCCGGTACTGCGCCTGCTATCCCTTTTTGCTCCAATTAGTGGTTTTGTACTGGAATCACTATATGCTGGCGGAGACGGAGGAGGAAGGGAGGAAGATCCTTCAGGAAGCAATGGCATGGTGTGACCGAATTCAGGAGAATTGCGGTGATTCGGGTGTATGCAGCGAGGCGCTGGTAATGAAGGCGGGGCTGAGTCTTTCACTGGGAATGGCGGCGGAGGCTTTGGAAGCGCTGGAACCCATTTCAGATCCGGGGCGGTTTACGGGGCAGAGCGGCCTCATGCTGATCCAGGCCTATGAAATGGCCGGGGAAAACGAAAAGGCCAGAAGCTTTGCCCAGGCAAAGCAGTATCAGGATCTGCTGAATTTGGTGAGCGGCGCAGCACTGTTTGTGTCCTTGTATGAAAGGGATCTCAAGCGGTGTGATGAAACGGTACGAAGAATCAGGGGAATCATAGAGCTGTACCAGCTGGAGGAGCTTCACCCTAATATGACGGCGCAGTTTCATTACCGGACGGCGGCGGTGTATGGAGGAAACGGGAAGAGAAAGGAGGCTCTGGAGGCGCTGAAGCTTTTTGAAAAAAGCTGTCAGCATCTGCTGAAGGCGGAGGAGATCACACTTCATGGAGATGCGTATTTTGACTTGTTGGATGCCTGGATAGAAAAGCTCCCTCTTGGGCGGATGGCTCCCCGGGACAGAAGCTTTCTGCAGGAAAACCTGCGGGCGGCGCTTTCTCATCCCGCTTTTGGATGTATTCGGGAGACCAGAGAATTTAAAAGCATTGAGAGTCGGCTGTGTGACAGACAACAAGGCGGAGTGCATGAAGCCAATGCATGAGGAGGAAGTCAATGCACGAGGAGAAAGCGGGAAAGAGATTTTGGAGAGGAAGGCGGCTGCGGAGAATATCCGGAATATATATTGACACGGGAGGGGCAGGAGATGTTAAGAATAGAGCATTTGACAAAACATTATAAAGGCAGCAGCAAAGGGGTTACAGATCTGAGTCTGCACATTGCGCCGGGGGATATATACGCTTTTATCGGACACAATGGCGCAGGAAAGACCACTACTTTGAAATGTGTGGCGGGGATCCAGGATTTTGATGCCGGAACCATTCAGATCTGTGGTCTGGACATACAAAAATCTCCCATGGAGTGTAAACGGCAGATTGCGTATATACCGGATAACCCTGATCTTTACGAATATCTCACAGGCATTCAATATTTAAATTTTGTGGCGGATGTGTTCCGGATTGGGCCCGGAGAGCGGGAGGAACGGATCCGGGAATATGGGGACAGATTTGAGATTACAGCTTCCCTGGGGGATCTGATTTCCACCTATTCCCATGGAATGAAGCAAAAGCTGGCGCTGCTTTCCGCCCTGGTACATCAGCCAAAGCTGTGGATTCTCGACGAGCCCTTTGTGGGTCTGGATCCTAAGGCGGCGGTGATTCTCAAGGAAATCATGGGCAGTGTATGTGCCGGAGGAGGCGCTATTTTCTTCTCCACCCATGTGCTTGACGTGGCGGAGAAGCTTTGCAACAGGGTGGCGATTATCAAGGACGGTGTGCTGGCGGCTTCCGGCAGCATGGAGGAGCTTGTGAGGCAGGGCCAGTCGCTGGAGTCTATTTTTATGGAGGTGGTGGATCATGTGGGGACAGCTCAGGACGCTGATTAAGCTGGAGCTATGCAATATTTTCGGATTGAATGTGTTTCGTTTTTCCAAGGATAAAAAAGCGAAAAGCAAGTCCGTTATGCTGCTGGCAGTGTGTATATGTCTGCTGATCATGATGGTCTTTTATGTGGGGAGCCTGGCCGCTGGTCTGATCCTGCTGGGCGCCGGAGAAGTGGTTCCGTCATACCTGCTTATGATATCCAGCCTTTTGATTTTTATATTTGGCATGTTTAAGGCGGGCAGCGTAATCTTTCGGAAGGGTGGTTATGATATACTGTGTGCCCTGCCGGTTTCCAGTACGGCGGTGGTGGCAGGCCGTCTTGTCAGAATGTATGTTGAGAATCTGCTGATTGTTCTGGCGGTATTGCTGCCGGGAACGGCGGTATACGTATGGAGCCTGAGGCCCGGTCCGTCTTTTTTCCTGACGCTTATATTGGGAGTATGGTTTGTGCCCCTGATTCCCATGGCCGGGGCCATTTTGATCGGTGCGCTGATTACCGGCATATCCTCCCGTATGCGCCACAAAAGTCTGGCGGCTGCAGGATTGTCAATTTTGGCAATGATTGGAATATTGTATGGCTCTATGCGGATCTCTGCAGTGGGAGACATCAGCCTGGAAATGCTGAAAGAGCTGACTTCATTTATTACAGAGCTTCTGGGGAAAGTATATCCACCGGCAGTTTGGCTGGGCTGGGCGGCAGTTCAGGGGAATTTGCTGCAGGGCTTGCTTTTTGCCGGAGCTTCTCTGGGAATGTTTGGGGCGGTGTCGGCAGGAACTGCTTTCTTTTTCCACCAGATCTGCCGCAGCCTGTTTGGCAGTTCTGCCAGACATGATTACAGGATGGGCCGCCTGAAGGAGGATTCTCTGCTGGTTTCTTTGTGCAGGCGGGAGTTTCAGAGATATTTTTCCTCCAGCGTGTATGTGACCAACACGATCATGGGTCCCATAATGGGCTGCGTTCTCGCCGGTGCATTGCTGGTTGTGGGGCCGGATGCCCTGACAACACCATTGCCTGTTCCTATAAATATAAATGGGCTGATTCCGTTTGCGTTTGCCGGTATTTTCTGTATGATGACCACTACGGCCACATCCGTGTCCATGGAGGGGAAAAACTGGTGGATCGCAAAAAGTCTGCCTCTGTCGGCAAAGAATATTCTTGACGCGAAGATATTAATGAATCTGCTGTTGTTTCTGCCTTTTTATTTTTTGTCGGAGATATTCCTCATTCTGGCTTTAAGGCCGGGAGCTGAGGAGCTTTTATGGCTGCTTTTGATTCCGGCGGTATTTCTTCTATTTTCCTGCGTGTATGGGATTACCGTCAATCTGCACTTTCCCGTGCTGAACTGGGAGAACGAGGTTAGTGTGGTGAAGCAGAGTGCCTCTTGTGTCCTTGGGGGAATGGGCGGCTTTTTGCTGGCGATTCCCTGCGCCGCAGGTGCGGCAGCAGCTCCGGAAGAATATGTATGGTTGATCAAAGGAGGGATCTGCCTGGCGCTCCTTTTAACCACAGGATTCCTATACCGGAAAAATAACCGCTTTGATCTTTGCGGAAAAGTGTAATTTCTAAAGTGTGATCCAATAGCGCTTCATGTTTGCCAGGCAGCCAGAACCTTTTGCAGTCTCATTTTCCGGCATGATTCCGGTTTTTCTACTATTTCAGATTCCCTCTTGACATATGTATGAAATCGTACTAAAATGTGCTTTGTCTGATTTCGTACAAGTCAATCACCCCGCCGCAAGCAGCGGGGCATGGAAATTGAAACGCCCCAAGGGGCGAGGGATTGACCCTCGCGGCATTCGTCAAATAGCCATGCTTGCATGGCTATTTTCCTCATTGTTCGCGGGAATAAACGAACTTACAAAAACGGAGGCTTGCCATGGGAGAATACGCATCGGCGGAGATGAAGCGGTTGAATTATCTGACCAGTGAAATTGACGGAATTTATCACAAGGCGGCTTTGAAGTTTGGGCTGTCAGACAGTGAATTGATGATTCTGTACTCCATTTGCAATGAAGGCGACAGCTGTCTGCTTCATGATATTTGCAGGTATTCGGGAGCCAGCAGGCAGACTATCAATTCGGGTCTTCGAAAGCTGGAGAAGGCAGGGAGAGTAACACTGGAGGCCTGCGGCGGCAAAAAGAAGAGGGTGTGCCTGACAGAACAGGGAGGAGAGCTGGTTCGAAATACTGTGGTACGGGTGATTCAGGCGGAGAACGATATCTTGAATTCCTGGCCGGAGAATGAAAGGGAGATTTACCTGGAACTGACAAAAAAGTATCTGGAGGCCTTTCGGGATAAGGTTAAATCCATTTGATCCCAGGCGGTTAAAAGCGGTTGCTGAAGACCTGTACCAACGGTTCCTCCGAGCTGATGTCCAACATTTCCATGTCCGTGGTCAGTATGCTTTACAACTTTCAGCTGATGAAATATGCCAAGGAGGACGGCGTGGCAGCATATGGGGTGCTGATGTACGTAAACATGATCTTCCTGGCGGCTTTTCCTTGGCCATGCTGGGGCTGGCGGAAGGGCTGGCACGCCCCCTGGGAATGATTTTTGTTGGATATGACCAGGGACTTTTGGAGCTGACGCTCAGGGGCTTTCGGATTTATTCCTTTTCCTTCCTGTTTGCCGGAATCGCTATTTTTGGGTCCTCCTTCTTTACCGCGCTGGGAAATGGGCTGGTATCGGCGCTGATCGCGTTTTTGCGGACCTTGGTGTTTCAGGCGGCGGCAGTGCTCATCTTCCCGCTGATCTGGCAGATTGACGGGATCTGGTGGTCCATTGTGGCGGCGGAATTGATGGCAGCGGCAGTGACCGCTCTGTTTCTGGCAGGGAAACGGGCTAAATATCACTATTGAAAATTCTTAAGGAAGCGCTGTTTGAAATCACCGCTTCCTTAATATTTGATGTTTTTCTCCCGGTACTCGCTGGGGGAAAGTCCTGTCTCCTTCTGAAAGGAGGAAGAAAAATAGCTTCTGGAGCCAAAGGAAAGCTCGTCGCTGATCTCCTGGATGCTCATTTTAGTTCCGGAAAGCAGAAGCTTTGCCTGGCGGATTTTTTCACGCTTGATATAATCTGCCACACTACAGCCGGTTTCCTGCTTGAATTTGTGGGAGAAATAGTATTCCGTGTAGCCGGCCTGGTCTGCCAGGGCGGCGATGGAAAGCTTTTCCCGGATATGAATGGTAATATAATCGCAGGCGCTTCTGATCTGGCCGGAAAGGGTATTATTTTTTTCCTGCCGCACCCTTTGAACGTAATCCTCCAGAAGTGCACTGCAGGTGTTGGAGGTTTCCGCGATACTGCCGCATTCTTCGATCAGCTGCATGTAGTGATCATTGAGGGTATAGGCCACGGAGGGGCTTACGCCGCCCTCAATAGCCGCTCTGGAGCAGAGCGTCAGCAGGACGATGGAGGTGGATTTCGCCCGGCGCAGGGGATTGCCCACGTCGAAGCGGGGGCCGTCGCTGAGACTGTGAGAACGGGCCAGGGCGTCCAGATAATTTGGATTACCTTCCCGAAGCATGTTGATAAAGGTCTGTTCCGCAGCCCATACGCCGCGGTGCTCCTCCGAGATCAGGCTGGCCTCGGGCACAGAGGCATCCTCCGTGGATCTTTCTATAAAACGAATGTCGTTGGTGGTGAGCCGCTGCCCGGTGATGCAGTAGTGCAGCATTACGGCATACTGGAAGAGCTGGTTGGTGGGAATGATGGGAATATGCTCAAAATATCGGAAAATTTTGGCCCGTATGCTGATGGAAAGATCATGCTTGTCCAGCCCTTTTTTCACAGCCTGGTAGGATGTTCGTCCGGAGTAGGCGGGGCCCAGAACGTGGATCCCCTGAAGGCGGTCCTGGTCCCAGGCGAAGGCGGCGATCCAGATCAGCCCCAGATAATCGTCTATGAGTACAGGGCGGCGGGACCGGCTCTCCACATATTTTTTCAGAGGCTCCTCCAGACTGATCAATACAAGCATATCGTTATCCTCCAAGGCATGCGGGGAAGCGGCTGGAGACGCCAGAAGGAAAGAGGGATCATAGCTTCGCAGGGGCAGCTCATGGTTGCAGAGGATCAATTGTCTGAAAAAATCCAGTTTTTCATGAATGTTCATTTTCTTCTCCGTTTATCGTGCAGAATTTTCCGAGTCTATCACAGGTTTTCAACCGTCGAGAAAATCCTTCATGAGTTCCTGGTCTTCTTTTTGCTCAAATCGGAGTGCGCCGCTTTTCAGCAGCTGGGGATTGGAGGCGATGGTACAGAAAATGTACTGGCTGAGCGTGGATTTCAGAGCCAGCCGGTCACCCTCCGGTGTCTCAAACATCACATCACAACGGCACTTTCGTATTTGTTTCAAAAATTCCACTATATTGGCATTTGGTTTTATATGCATGAAAAAGTCTCCTTTTAATAGTATTTATAGTATACACGAAAAGCATGGGTTTGCGCCAGAGGATTTTTGTGGTCTGCCGGAAAAAACGTAGCGAATTTCTTAACGCCTTCACGGATTATTGGATGCAGAAGCCAGGGAGCTTTACTATAATGCTATTTAGGCGGACAAGCCGCTGAAAAACAGTGAGTCCATCGAGGAGGAATCATGCGTAAAATTATTTTGCTTAACAAGGACTGGTATTTTACAAAAGCTGCACTGCCCTGCGGCGGGGCGGAAGGAGATTGGGAAGGGGAAGCGGTCACTCTGCCCCATACCTGGAACGCCGAGGACGGACAGGACGGGGGAAACGACTATCACCGGGGAAAGTGCTGGTATATGAGAAAGCTGGAGGCCCCGGAGCTGGAGCCGGGTGGAGAAGCCTGGCTGGAGTTCTGCGGCGCCGCTGTGACTGCGGAGGTGTATTTTAACGGGAAGAAGCTGGCCGTTCATCGGGGAGGATACTCTGCCTTCCGAGTAAATGTGACGGATTTCCTGCAGGAGGAGAATCTGCTGGCAGTTTCTGTGGATAACAGCGACAATGATCAGGTATATCCCCAGAAGGCGGATTTTACGTTCTACGGTGGACTGTATCGGGAGGTAAAGCTGATCTGTGTCCCCGGAGTACATTTTGAATTGGGATATAAGGGCGGCCAGGGCATCCGGGTCACTCCCCGTGTGGATTTGGATAAGAAGGCGGCAGAGGTTACTGTAGAGACCTGGCAGACAGGGGAAGGACAGGTGACCGTTGCTCTTGACGGGCAGTCAAAGACCGTGACGGCAGAAGGCGGATATGCCCGGGCCGTATTTACAATAGAAAATGTGCGCCTGTGGGACGGTCCGGAGGATCCCTATCTGTACACGGCGCAGGCGTCGCTTTGGGAGGACACAAAAGATCCGCAGGCTGCAGAGACTTCTCAGGCTGCAGACACCGTTTCTGTGCGCTTCGGATGTCGGAAGTTTGAGATTGACCCTCAGAAGGGGTTCCTTCTCAACGGGCGAAGCTTTCCCTTAAGGGGCGTCAGCCGCCATCAGGACCGGAAGGGAGCGGGAAATGCGCTGACGCTGGAAATGCACAAAGAGGATATGGCTCTTGTGCGGGAGATCGGGGCCAATACGCTGCGCCTGGCCCATTATCAGCATGCCCAGGAATTTTATGACCTGTGCGACGAGAATGGTATTGTGGTTTGGGCTGAAATTCCGTACATTACCATGCATATGAAAAACGGCTTGGAGAACACCTTAAGTCAGATGGAGGAGCTGGTGGTACAGTGTTATAATCATCCCTCCATTGCCGTCTGGGGCCTGTCTAATGAGATTACGGCCGCGAGTGCGGTAAATGAAGAGCTTCTGGAAATTCATCGAAGGCTTAATGACCTGTGCCACAGACTGGACCCCGGCAGGCCCACTACCATGGCAAATGTGTTTATGCTGGAGACGGACAGCCCTATTCTGGAGATTCCGGATGTGAACAGCTATAATCTGTATTTTGGCTGGTACCTGGGAGAATTGGAACAGAACGATGAATTTTTCGACGAATATCATGCCAAATATCCGGACCGCTGTATAGGCTTTTCAGAATATGGGGCGGATGCCAACCCTCAGTTCCAGTCTTCTGCGCCGGAAAAGGGGGATTATACGGAAGGCTATCAGGCGCTGTATCATGAACACATGCTGGAAATGATTGAAAAGCGTCCCTGGCTCTGGGCGACTCATGTATGGAACATGTTTGACTTTGCGGCTGACGGCCGGGATGAGGGCGGAAAGCACGGGGAAAATCAAAAGGGACTGGTGACCTTTGACCGGAAGACAAAGAAGGATGCATTTTACCTGTATAAGGCGGCCTGGAACCGGAAGGAGCCCTTTGTACATCTCTGCGGAAGCCGGTATGTGGACAGGGCTGAGGAGGCAACGGAAATCAAGGTCTACTCCAATCAGGAGCAAGTCAGTCTGTTCGTGGACGGGGAGCCTGCAGGAAGCCAGAAAGGAAAGACGGTATTTCGGTTTGAGGTGTCCCTGAGGGGAGAGCATGTGATCGAGGCCAGAGCCGGGGAGTGCACAGACAGGATCTGTGTCCGCCGGGTGGAGACGCCCAATTTGGATTATCAATATAATAAGCAGGGAAATGTGGTGAACTGGTTTGACCAGGAGGAAATTGATCCGTCCTGCTTTTCCGTTTCCGATACGCTGGCGGAGATTCGGTCCAATCCCCAGGCAGGAGCCATTATTGAGGAAATGATGGCCAGGGGAGCGGCTTCCCGGGGGGATGTGGCCGAGAGTGTAAAGGATAATCCCGCCCTGCAGAGGATGATGGGCCGCATGACCCTGATCAGTCTGCTGAAGCAGGGAGGAATGGCAGACGAAGAGAGCGTCAGGCAATTAAATCGTATTTTGCAGCAGATTCGAAAGGAGTGAGACTATGCCGCCCATCAAGGCAGTGCAGCAATTTATGCTGGGAACCGTGCTGGGGAACGAAGCCCAGGCACGGGACACCCTGAAAAAGATGAAGGAAGCGGGATATGAGGGGATCGAGCTGTGTGGGTTTATGATCCATCCCGCAGGTTTTATGGTGCGGATGATGACCAAAGCAGCGGGTATGCCCGTAGGCGGAGGAGGGAAGCTGGACTGGAAAAGGCTGGTTAAGGAATCCGGACTGAAGGTGGTAAGCCTGCATACGGATCTGGGCAGCGTGGAGAGGGACAGTGCCGCCCTGGCGTCAGAGGCCCGGGAATTCGGTACCAAATATGCGGTGATCACCGGTATGTACCGGTTTGCCTACGGGGAAGAGGCTTCGATCCGGGAGCTGGCCGGACGGCTGAATAAGGCCGGAGAAGCCCTGGCGGCGGAAGGAATCCATCTGCTGTACCATAATCATAATTGTGAATTACAGCGGGTGAATTCAAATAAGAAGGCCTATGACATTTTGCTGGAGGAGACGGACCCGGAGCTTGTGAATTTTGAATTTGACAGCTACTGGTTTGCAGAGGGCGGAGCCGATCCCCTTTCCTGGATGCAGCGTCTGGGAGGCCGCATGAAGCTGTGGCATATTAATGACAGAGGAACCAGACTCAGGGGCCAGGCTATGACGCCTATCTTGAAAACGGACAGCGCGGAGCTGGGGTATGGCAATATGCCCCTGGAAGAGTTGACCGCCCAGGCCCTTCTGGCCGGGGTGGAGGCGGTGGTGTTGGAAAGCCACCGCAACTGGATAGACAAATCCCCGGTGAAGAGTCTTCAGGTCAGCGCAGAGTTTATGAACCGACATTTTGGATAAGAAAGAAATCAGCGGAAGCTTCCTAAATAGGCCAGGCTTTCCTTGGGATGACGGGTCTGGGTGCTGCGGTCTACGGCGATGAGTCCGAAGGTCATGGAGTACCCTTTCTGCCATTCAAAGTTGTCCATCAGGCTCCAGTGGAAATATCCCCGCACCGGCAGACCGTCCCGGATACAGCGCTGGACACCGGCCAGAGCTTCTTCGATAAAAGCAATACGCCGGGTATCGTCTCCGGTGGCAATGCCGTTTTCCGTGACGATCAGGTCTCCCGGAAAATCCGCGGATGCTTTCCGGATCACATGCTCCAGAGCCTGAGGATAGAACTCGTAGTTCATCTGGGTCAGCTCGGCATCCTCCGGAGCGGGAACCTGACCTTCGGGGCCCGTCAGGGAACGGGTGTAGTTCTGCACCCCCAGGAAATCGTCATCTTTAATATAAGGAAGATAGTGGGTAAATTCTTCATCCCATTCTTTGGCGGCGGCGGCCTCCCCTCCGGGAAGAGCCTGGATATCATGAAGGCTTAAGGTGAGTCCCACCTGGATGTGGGGGCAGAGCTCTCGGATTGCCTTGCGGGCCGCCTGATGGGCCAGGCAGACGATTTTATCTCCTTCAGGGGTACGCATGGAAGTGAAATTTTCCACTTTTTCCACGCCGAATACCTTCAGATTTTCTGCGGCGGCTTCTTTTTGTCCGGCCAGCATTTTTTCCAGATTAATACCTACCTGGACCGAGCCGTCGCTGTCGTCTTTTCGGGAGACCGGCTGTCCGGAGGATTCCGCCGGGGCGCCGCTGCTCATATTCTGGGAAGAAGCCTGGGCCCTGGCGGCCTGAGCCATCATCTGCTGCATATAGCGTTTGGCGATGGCGGCTACCTGAATTCCCATGTTAGCTTCATTGATGGTGCAGATGTAACGCAGCTGGCTCCCAAGCTTTCCTACGATATAGCGCACATAGCGGGCGAAGTATTCCACTGTGGATTCCGCCTCCCAGCCGCCTTTGCTTATGAGCCAGGCAGGACTGGAAAAATGATGAAGGGTTACAACAGGCTCCAGGCCATGCTCCTTACAGCATCGGATCACGTCCAGATAATGCTCGGCCTGAGCATCGTCGAAGGCTCCTTCGCTGGGTTCGATGCGGGCCCACTCCACGGAGAACCGATAAGCGTTCAGGCCGGCCTGAGCCATAAGCCGGATATCCTCCTGATAACGGTTGTAATGATCCACTGCGTCCAGAGAGGGTTCCGTAAAGCTGGTGTGCTCCATTTGCTCCATGGCCCAGTAATCGCTGTGCGTGTTGTTGCCTTCCACCTGGTGTGCCGCGGTGGCGGCGCCCAGCAGGAAGTCCGATGAAAATTTGTCCATAATTATATCCTTTCCGCTATGCCTGTAAATGGCTGAGCTGTCACTGCTGTGCACCGGAGCATAAGCAGCTGCAAACCCGGGGAACAGTAACTTTAATATCAGAATACCAGAAAATGTAATACAGGGCATTAAAAAATCAATGATTATGTTATATAATTAATTGTAAGCTTTGAGCGCCCGGTAACAAACGGTTTTCAGGAGAAGGAGGAAGCACTATGAAGTATTTTTGCAATCCGGTGAATATCAATTACCGGTATCAGTTTAACGCAGATCCCCGCATGTCCAGGCTGCAGATCTGCCGGGAGGCGGCGGATCCGTCCATGATCTGCTTTCAGGGAAGGTATTATATTTTTGCATCCATGAATCTCAGCGTGTGGGTGTCGGAGGATCTGGCGCACTGGGAGAGTTACAGGCTTCCGGAAAATCTGCCGCTGTATGACTACGCGCCGGATGTGAGAGTGGTGGGAGAGTATGTGTATTTCTGCGCCTCCAAACGGGGAGAGAACTGTAATTATTACCGAACCAGGGATATTTTGAAGGGACCCTATGAGGAGATTCCCGGAACCTTTGATTTCTGGGATCCCAATCTGTTTGCGGACGAGGACGGAAGGATCTATTTTTACTGGGGCTGTTCCAACATGACGCCTATCTGGGGCGTGGAGCTGGACCCGGAGACCATGCGGCCCCTGGGGGAGCGCCGGGAATTGATCCACGGGGATCCCTGGAGCATCGGCTATGAGCGGGTGGGGGAGGATCACTGTAGGTTCCCGAAATCGGAGGAGGAAGTGGAGGCGGCCATGGAGGAATTTTTCCGTTCCCAGAGCGCTGTGGGCAGGGACCAGATGCCGCCGGAGTACCTGCCCATGATTCGTGGAATGCTCAGTGACAAGCCCTATATTGAAGGCCCCTGGATGGATAAGCATCAGGGAAAATATTATCTGCAGTATGCCTGTCCGGGAACCCAGTACAATATTTACGCCGACGGTGTCTATGTGAGCGATTCGCCTCTGGGGCCCTTTACCCTGGCGGACAACAATCCCTATTCCTATAAGCCCGGGGGCTTCCTGCCCGGGGCGGGCCATGGCTCCACCATGCGGGACATGCAGGGGAAGCTGTGGCATACCTCCACCATGCGGATCAGCAAAAATCACCAGTTTGAACGCCGGGTGGGGATCTGGCCGGCGGGCTTTGACGCCGACGGGGAGCTTTTCTGCAACCAGCGCTACGGAGACTGGCCCATGGCGGTGGAGGAAGGCAGGCTGGATCCCTGGAGGGATCCCGAATGGTATCTGCTGAGCTTCAAAAAGCCGGCGTCTGCCTCATCCTGGAGGGAGGGGAAGGAGCCGGCACGGGCTGTGGACGAAAATGTGCAGACCTGGTGGCAGGCGGCGTCCTCCGGAGAGGGAGAGTGGCTGCAGGTAGATTTGGAGGAGATCTGCAGAGTTCATGGGGTGCAGATTAATTTTGCGGATGATGGCATTGACATTCCTGTACCGGGAGAAATCCGCGGAACCACCCAGGCCCGCTACATCGATGAAAAGGATTATTATACCCGGTGGATTCTGGAAGGGTCTGCGGACGGAAAGGAGTACTTTACAATAGAAGACAAGTGGGAGGCGGAGACGGATCTGTCCCATGATCTGGTGGTGCGGGAGGAGGGACTTTTGGTTCGCTTCCTGAAGCTTACCGTCAGGGAAGTGCCCTACGGACAGCGGCCCTGCATCTCCGGTCTGCGGATCTTTGGCTGCGGCAATGGAGAGAAGCCGGCAGCGCCGGAATTTGAAGCAGTGCGGGAAAACGATCTGGACATGAAGGTCGTGATCCGGGGAGAGGGCGCCCTGGGCTTCAACATTTTGTGGGGCAGCAGCCCGGAGAAGCTTTACCACAGCTATATGACCTTTGACCAAGAGCAGCATGTCAAGGCGCTGGTCAAGGGCCGGGAGTACTATGTGAGGGTGGACGCCTTCAACGAAAACGGGATCACCCAGGGGAACACCATAAAGCTTTATTCCTTTTGCCGGCGGTAGTCTCCGGGGGTGATGCCGGAATACTTTTTAAATAATCTGCGGAATGTGATATCACTTTCATAGCCTGCGGTCCTGGCGACTTCGTTGACGGACATGTCCGTCTCCGCCAGCAGACTGCAGGCATATTCTATTCTCTTTCGATTGACATAATCCAGAAAATTATAATCGGTGATCTGCTTGATCCGACGGCTGATGCTGCTCTCCGACATCTGGAAAGCCTCCGATAGCTTGCTCAGGGACAGATCCTCATCATACAAATGAAGCGTCAGGTAGTCCATCAAGGTTTGGGCGGAATTTTGAAGCTGCTGTTCCTTCTGTTCCTGGGAATTTTGTTCCAGCCGGTCACAGGCCAGAAGGGCGAGATGCTTCAGCTCATCCAGTGCGCCGGGCTGATCCGGTGTCCAGGAGCGCAATGGGTCTTGATTCCAGGCGCCTCCGGTTTCCTTTTCCGCTCTGGAAACGGCAGCCAGAAGCTGATCTCTGGCGTAGGTCAGATGCTCCTTTTTGACAGGGCCGCAGCAGCATATGGACTGAAAATACAGAGTCAGATTATTCCTGGCTTCTGCGGCCTGCCCGGCGCCGAAGGAGGCCGGCAGAGATTTCAGACAGGAGGGTGCAGTCAGCTCCAGGGCGCCGGAGGCTTCCAGCTGTTTCCAGAAAATTCCCCGGCAGGAGGGATCCGGAGGCAGATACTCCAGGGCACGGCGGGACTGCTGACAGGCCATGCCCAGCTGTTCCAGGCGGTCTGCGGTGTCGCTGACGCCCAGAAAAGCGTTTGGGGTAATCCGGGTCAGCAGGTCCAAAAGCCGGGAGCAGGCCTGCATACAATCCTGGGGAGTGGGAGCACTGATGAGAAAAATACCCAGGTGCTTTCGGTAGGTCACATACAGACAGCCAGTGTGGGTGTTCCTGGTTTCCAGAGCCAGACTCATAAGGAATTCCTGTGAGGCGCAGTCTGTTAGAATACAGCAGCATACATGGCTGGGATAATGAAATTCCACCCCCAGCCGCTGCAGACCGGGAAGAATGGCGGTCCGGGGCAGGGAGCCCTCCAGAAGCTCCAGCAGAAGGCTGTTGACCAGCAGAGGTCTGTAGATCAACAGCTGTTCCTCCAGAAGAGACTTGTCCTCGAAAATAGAACTGATGGCGGATTTTAAGGCCTCATATTCTATGACCCGGTCAGCAGCCTGGTGGCCGGAGCTGCTGACAATGGAGGCCAGCTCCCGGATAGGGGCATAGCTTTTCCGGCAGAGGGCATGGGCCAGGGGAAGGCCCAGGATCAGCAGCAGAATGCTCAGACCGCACACGGTCCACAGTATGGAGCGGAAGCGCTTTTCCAGAAAGCTCTTGGAATAGCCGGTGAAACCGATCCAGCCGGAAAGGCTTCCGGTACTGCTCTGGAAATGATCGTCTGTGCTCAGACAGGAAAAGAGCGCAGACGAGTTGTCCGGCTCTGTCGGGCCGCCGGTCACAATCGGACGGCCTGCGGAGTCGAAAAGATAAAATTCCATATCCTGATTATTTAACAACAATCTTATATCTTCCCGCATCTGGCGCTCGTCCAGCAAGATGAAAAGATTGCCGTAGCGGGTGCCGTTGCCGTTGATGACGGACAGGGCAAGAAGAGGATGCTGAGGCGTATCGGTTTCCTCCACGGCGCCCTTGGGAAGAAACAGGAAGCTGCCGGAGCTGATAGGCCTCAGATATTCGGAAAATATGCTGGGGCTCATGTTGAAGATACTCTGATAAAAGCTTTCCAGGGTCATAGTACCATTATCGGAGATCACAAATTGCTTGTTATACAGATAAACGTTCAGAGTGGCGGCAAAGCGGTTCAGAGCTTTGGCGGACACCAGATCATGCTGAGCGGCAAAAAGCGTGGTGGAATCCAGCAGAGAGAAATCCAGGTCTGTGGCGGCATTGGAATACAAGCTTAACAGCCGCTCGTTCTGACCCACGCTGGCGGCCAGCTTTTGACAGGCGGCCAGCTGGTCGTCTGCATAGTAGGCCAGGTTGGAAGCCGCCTGCAGAGCACTTTCCCTGCAGGCAGCAAAATCCTGGCGGCAGATCAGCAGGCCCGCCATAAGGAGAAGTAACAGTGCGGTAGCCGTGTACAGGATATAATTATGTAGAAACATGCGACGATAGGTATTGGAATGTCTAAAAAGGTGGATCGCTTTCATAAAAGTCTCCTTGGTATCATACGGCCGGCTCCGGGCGCCCCCTTTGCCATCTCAGACATCCTTGGGAGATATCGTTTTATCTGTCTTTGATCAGAGAGGCGGAGTCTTCATCCAGGAACAAGTCAAAGCAGGGGTGCGTCTTTAACAGAGTGGCGGGAATCATGGGATCAGTATCATTTGCCAGGGTGTCCGCCACAGCCTGGGCTTTCACCTTGTGGGGCACTGCGGAGATAATGTGGCGGCACTGCATAATCTGCCATGGGGTCATGGAGATGGCCTGGGCGGGCACATCCGCTGTGGTGGGAAACCATCCTTCCCCTACCTGCTGCTGCTTACAGCGCTCGTTTAGGTTTACCACAATGTAGCAGTCCTTTGTGCCAAAGTCTGCCGGAGGGTCGTTAAAGGCAATGTGGGCGTTTTCCCCGATGCCGATGAGTCCTACATCCACAGGAGATTTCCGCACCTGGGCGGTGAGCCTGGGGATGGAATCCGGATTACCGTCCACCAGGTAATAGTCCTTCAGTGATACCTTCGCCAAAAACCGCTCTTTCAGGTATTTGCGGAAGCTTGCCGGGTGGGTTTCCGGCAGATTTACATATTCATCCAGGTGGAACATAGTGACCCGGCTCCAGTCTATATCCTCTTTGACCAGGGCTTCCAGCGTCTCGAACTGGGAGCTTCCGGTGGACAGGATCAGGCGGGCTTCTCCTCTTTCCTGTATGGCCTGTCGAAGTAAAGAAGCGGTCAGAGCGGCAGCTTTTTCTCCCAGCAGGCCGGGGGTGCTTTCAATGTGTAAATTCATGGGGAACCTCCTTAGATTTTTACAATGTATTTTATTTAGTTGTTTCCATATTTCATTATATTATGAATGAGGCAGGGGGCGCAACAAACCGTTCTTGTGGAAGATACAATTTTTGTGGGAGAACAGAAAAGTGCGCAATATAAACAGAATAATTGTATATTTTGATAGAAATATATGCTGTGCAAAAATGGATTGTTGTGTAAAACGTGGAAAGAATATATGATAAACTCAGTTTTGATAAGCTCTGCGTGAGCATATCGACCAAGAGACGGGCGGACCAGTGGGGCTGTACGTTTTCAAAAGTAAAGGAGGTAATTATATGAAAAGGAACAAGTTGACCAGGATTCTGGCAACGCTGAGCGTTCTGTGCCTGACCATGGGAAGTCTGGCAGGATGCGGCGGCGAACCCTCTCAGGAATCCACACCCACAAGTAAACAGGAAGAAAGCAGTCAGACGGGCAGTGATGCCGGAACGTCTCAGGGCAGCAGTGCGGAAGAGCCCCAGGATACAGGAGTCACTTTTCCTCTGGCCGAGCAGGTGGAGCTTACCATAGCTACCCCGGACGGAAACGTGGCGTCCCTGGCGGATAACCTTCCTGTGTGGGAGGAGATCCAGAAGCGCACCAACATTAAGATCAACTGGGATGTGACCGCGTCCAAAGAGTATGTGAATATTATGAAGACCAGAATGGGCGCCGGCGGCGGGAAGCTTCCCGACATCCTGCTTTTGCCCAACGGCATGAGTCTGGCTGAGCTGGGAGGCGACGGCAGGATCCTTCCCCTGGAGGATTACATTGCAAACAGCGAAAATATTCAGAAGATTTATGAACAGTTCCCCAATGTAAGAGCTCTGACCTCGGCAGACGGACATATTTATTCTGTAAATACTGTGAATGAAAGTGCGTATTTTGCGCCCTATACATTCATTATCCGCAAAGACTGGCTGGATCGTCTGAATCTGGAGGTTCCCGAGACCATCGATGACTGGATGGAAGTGCTCAGAGCCTTCCGGGATCAGGATGCCAACGGAAACGGCGACGCCAACGATGAAGTTCCTTTTTCTGCCGGCGGTCATGCGTGGTATACCACTTACTGGGCAAATGCCTGGGGACTGCACCTGTTCCAGTCCGACGGATGGTACCCGGATGAGAACGGCCAGATGCAGTACGAGTTTATCAGCGACAAAGCAAAGGAATTTTACATCTGGCTGAATAATTTTTACGAGGAGAAGCTTCTGGATGAGGAATTCCTGATTCTGGGAGATGAGAACAAGCTGTATGAGAAGGTGGCCCGGGATGAGGTGGGAGCCTTTACCGCTTATCCTTCCCGAATCGCCACACTGGAGCAGGCTTTGGCGGCCAACGGTGTGGAAAATGCGGAGCTGATTCCTGTTGCGCCGCCCCAGGGACCTTACGCCAGAATGACAGAAGTAGTGGGCGATATGTCCGTAAACGGATATGTGGTGACCAAGGACTGCCAGCGTCCCGATGTGGCCGTGGCTCTCATGGATTATTTGATGGGATCGGAAGGAAGCGATCTTTTGAACTTTGGTATCGAGGGCGATACCTATGTGAAGGGAAATGACGGAACCTACAGCTTTACGGAGAAGGTGACCAACAATCCTGACGGACTTTCCGCCAGCGAGGTATTGAGCTCCTACGGATGCCAGCTGGGTATGTGCTATCTTAAGCTGGAGAAGAGAGAGCAGGCCATGCTGTACAGCTATCCTGAAGAGCTGCAGCAAAAGATTATCGATGCAACCGATGCCACAAAGCCCTATGCGGTGGCCGGACTGACACTGCCCCCTGCCACCCAGGAGGAAAGCGATTCCATCAGCGGCCTTCAGGGCGATCTGTCTACCTATATTTGGGAGATGACCGGTAAGTTTACCGTAGGTACGGCGGACGTTGAGGCTCAGTGGGATGAATATGTAGAGAATGTAAAAAAACTTGAGGTGGAAAAGATACTGGCTGTCAAGCAAGCACAGTATGACCGCCTGGAGTCACAGCAATAAGGAAAAAGGGGCCGGATCTATGAGCCGGCCCTTTTTCCGGCTTTGTGGGAGCATTCACAGCGAAAGGAGAAGGGCATCTTTGAAGGGTAATGTGCAAAAAAAAGTAAAACAGCCTATGAAGAAGCGGGCCGCAGAATGGGGAAAACGGCTTTGGAAGAACATAAAGCGGGACAAGGCGCTGCTTCTGATCATACTTCCGGTAGTGATCCATTATCTGGTATTTGTATACTATCCCATGTATGGAAATATTATCGCTTTTAAAAAATATTCTCCTGCAAAGGGAATCATGGGGAGTGATTGGGCAGGATTTCGTTATTTCCTGCAGTTTTTCAATTCGCCCTATTTTACGCGCGTGTTGCGGAACACGTTGCTGATCAGCCTTTACAGTATTTTGTGGGGCTTTCCTATACCAATCCTGTTTGCACTGATGACCAACGATCTGAAGCATGGGGCATACAAACGGGTGGTGCAGGCCGTCAGCTATATCCCCTATTTCATATCCACCGTGGTTATCTGCGGAATGCTGGTGAACTTCCTTTCGCCCAGCTCCGGAATCATCAATTCCATTATCAAGGCCTTTGGAGGCGAGCCTATCAACTTCCTCATGGAGCCGGGGTGGTTTCGGACGGTGTTTATCGCCAGCGGTGTGTGGCAGGGCTTCGGATGGTCGGCAATCGTCTATCTGGCGGCGCTGACAGGAGTAAGCCAGGAGCTTTACGAGGCGGCCAGGGTGGATGGAGCCAATAAGCTCCAGCAGGTGATCCATGTGTCGATCCCCTGTATCCTGCCCACGGTCATTGTGACCTTTATTATGCAGATCGGCACGCTGATGAGCGTGGGATATGAGAAGATCATCCTTCTGTATAATCCTGTGACCCTGGAGGTGGCCGATGTGATTTCCTCCTATACATACAGAACGGGACTGGTGGAAGGAAATTACAGCTTCGGATCTGCAGTGGGATTGTTTAACTCTGCAATTAACCTGATTCTGGTGATCTTTGCCAACAAGCTCAGCAGAAAGGTATCGGAGGTGTCGCTATGGTAAGAAAAAGCGAAAAGGTCAGGCCCCGCAGAAGGCATCATAAAATGTCAGCGGGAGACAGAGTCTTTACCGGTTTCAACTATGTGGTCAGCTTCCTGGCGGCTTGTATCACCCTGTATCCTTTGGTGTATGTGTTCAGTATGTCCATCAGCGCGCCGGAAGCGGTGGTTTCCAACCTGGTGAGGCTGCTTCCCAAGGGCTTTTCCCTGAAGGCCTATGAAATGGTTTTCAAAAGCAAGGAGATTTGGACATCTTATCTCAATACCATTTGGTATACCGTGGTGGGGACTACGATCAGCACGGCGCTTACCATGATGGCGGCTTATCCCTTATCCAGACATCAGTTTTTCCTGAGAAGACAGCTGTCCTTTTTCTTTACATTGTCCATGTTCTTTTCGGGAACCCTGGTGCCCATGTACCTGCTGATTAACAATCTGGGACTTTACAACACCCGCTGGGCCATTGTGCTTCCCACGGGAGCGGCGGCTTACTATATCATTATGGCCAGGACCTTTTTGTCCTCTATTCCGGACAGTCTATACGAGTCTGCCAGAATAGACGGGGCCACGGAATGGACCGTACTGCGAAAGATTTTCCTGCCCCTGTCCATGCCCATTATGTCTGTGCTGATCATTTATTATGCAGTGCACCAGTGGAACGGATATTTCAATGCCATGATTTATCTGCCCGGGCGCAAGGATCTGCAGCCTCTGCAGGTTTACTTGATGAAGGTTCTGGTGAATAACGAAAGCGTGGCGGGCGAGGCGGCCGGTTCGGCTACCATGAGCATGATCAGCCTGCAGCTGAAATACGTGGTTATTGTGGTGGCGCTGGTGCCCATTCTGTGCGTCTACCCCTTCCTGCAGAAGTATTTTATCAAGGGCATGATGATCGGAGCTGTAAAAGAATAAAAGCGGCTGGAGCGATTCCCCGAAGAAATTCAGGAGCAGGAGGTATTAATATGAGTAAACGGCAGTTTTCCATGCAGGTCTATTGGGATCATAAGGCGGCGCAGCTTGTGCCCGGTCTGCGGTTCGGACAGTGCGGTCTGGATTTTGATGCCTGGCAGAGGAGGACCCGGGAAAAGCTTATGGAGCTGATGGGGAAATATCCGGAGAGGGTTCCTTTAGAAGCGGAGGTGGAGTATTCCGTGGAGGAACGGGATTTTACCCGGGAACGGGTAGTCTTCGACACGGAGGAGTTCATGTCGGTGCCCTGCCAGGTACTGATTCCCAAGCATTTTAAAAAGGATCATTCTCAGCCGGCTATTTTGTGCGTCCACGGCCATGGCAGCTTCGGAAAGGATCCGGTGGCAGGACTGGTGTCCACGCCGGAGCATCAAGTGGATATCGATCTGATGAATTATGATTACGGGGCACAGATGGCCCGGAAAGGATATCTGACCCTGATGCCGGATCTGCGGGGCTTTGGAGAGCGCCGGGACGGGGACGATTATCTGGGAAGAGATACCTGCAATGTGAACTTTTTAAAGGGCGGGATCATGGGGCTGTACCCGCTGATGCTGAATATCTGGGATATGAAATGCTGTGTGGACTACCTGTGCACAAGGCCGGAGGTGGATCCGGACCGGATCGGCATGATGGGCATGAGCCAGGGGGGCACCATCACGGCCTTTACGGCAGCGGTGGAGCCCCGGATCCGGGCGGCGGATGTGATTGCCTATATCAATCCCTTTGCCTCCTTCGGGGTGCACCGGGGGAACTTTTGCGGCTCCCAGATTCTGCCGGAGATCTTCAAATGGATGGATACGGACGATGTGGGAGGACTGATCGCTCCCCGGCATCTGATGCTGGAGATGGGAACCGCGGACACCTGCTTTTACTTCCAGGATATGTGGAAGGGATATCTGCATGTGAAGGAGATCTACGAGGCGGCGGGAGCGGCGGACAGGCTCTGGACAGACATCCATGAGGGCAGCCACGCCTTCGGCGGCAGGCAGGCGGAAGCCTTTTTCGGAGAGGCATTGAAGAAGCGCTGAGGGGTAAGCAGGCCCGGACACAGGGCGCATACCATAACGCAAAGGGGTATATTTTGAAAAAACGAAAAGGTATATTATCAAAAACAGATTGGAAAGGATTGAGAAAATGAAAGAATATGTTTTGGTTGGCTCCGGCGGGAGAGGATACTGGATGTATGCCTCTGCCATTGCAGAGCGGTATAATGATGTGGCCCATCTGGCGGGAATCATGGACGTGAATCAAAAAAGGGCGGAATACGTGGAGAGCCTGATTCCCTATGAGGTTCCCGTTTTCACGGATTTTGACCAGATGATGGATCAGGTGAAGCCGGACTGCGCCATTGTGACAACGGTGGACCGGTATCACAGCGAATATGTGGTGAAGGCTCTGGACAGAGGGGTGGAGGTGATCTGCGAGAAGCCCATGACCATGGATGAGGTTAAATGCAATGACATTCTGGATGCGGAGGAGCGCAATGGACGAAAGATTACGGTGACCTTCAACTGCCGGTATATGCCTCTGATTACCAGGCTCAAGGAGCTGATGGAGCAGAATGTGGTGGGGGATGTGCTGAACGTGCACTTTGAATGGATGCTGGATACGGTCCACGGGGCAGATTACTTCCGCAGATGGCACAGGAAGCTGGATAACTGCGGCGGCCTGCTGGTACATAAGTCCACTCATCATTTTGATATTATCAACTGGCTCATCGGCCAGGATCCGGAGGAGGTGTACGCTAACGCATCTCTCCGGTTCTACGGCGCCGCCGGGGAAAGGCGGGGAGAGAGGTGCTGTACCTGCCCTTATGCCGGAGAGTGTGAATATGTTTACCGGGACAGTCAGGTGCCCTGGGTAAAAGAGATGTACTATGACTGTGAGGATGAGGACGGATATTATCGTGACAGGTGTGTATTTGCGGAGGAAATCGACATCTACGACACTATGTCTCTGGCCGTAAAATACCGTCAGGGAGCGCTGATGACCTACTCACTTGTGGCTCATGCCCCTTATGAAGGCTGGAAGGTTTCCATCAGCGGCACCAAGGGAAGGCTGGAGGCCTGTGAGTTTGACACAGGAACCCAGGCCTGCGACGACTGCTTCCATATTAAATTCTTTGACAGAAAGGGCGGAACCATGACCTATGATCTGAAAAAGGAGACGGGAAGCCACGGCGGCGGAGACGAGAGACTTTTGCGGATGCTGTTTCGGGGGGATCTGCCGGATCCGCTGGGCCAGTTTGCAGGCTCCAGGGACGGCGCCATGTCTATCCTTATCGGCATAGCCGCCAACAAGAGCATTCAGGAGCACAGGCCCATAAATATAAATGATCTGGTATCTTTTGAGCGGTTTACATAGGCGTTAATTGTAAGAGGTGAAACGTCTGCGGAAAGCAGGCAGGGAGGTGTGACTTATATGAAGGCAACAAGCGTAGTAATTGCAGGGGCCGGAGGACGGGGAAGGATTACCTATGCCCCCTATGCGAAAAAATTCCCGGAGCAGATGCGTCTGATTGCAGCAGCAGACCGGATCCCGGAGAGACTGGAGGAGATGCGGCAGGAATATGGGCTGGAGCAGGACAAATGCTTTTCCTCGGTGGAGGAAATGTTTGCACAGCCCAGGCTGGCAGACATGGCCTTTATCTGCACCCAGGATGCGGATCATGTGCGGCATGCCTGCCTGGCCCTGGACAAGGGATATGATGTTCTGCTGGAAAAACCGGTGTCCGCGGACATTGCCCAGTGCAGACAGCTGCTTGACAAGGCAGAGAAGCTGGGCAGAAGCGTCACCGTGTGCCATGTGCTTCGCTATGCCCCCTTTTATCAAAAGCTTAAGAGCCTGCTGGAGGAGGGGACTTTGGGAGAGATTATTTCCATCCAGGCCTCCGAAAACGTGGGCTACTGGCATCAGGCCCACAGCTTTGTCCGGGGCAATTGGAGAAGGAGCGGGGACACCAGTCCTATGATTCTGGCCAAATGCTGCCATGATATGGATCTGCTGGTGTGGCTTACGGGTAGCCGGTGCCGCCGGATATCTTCCATGGGCGGTCTGTCCTTTTTCCGGCAGGAGAACGCGCCTCAGGGAGCGCCCGATTACTGCATGGAGGGCTGTCCGGTGAAGGATCAGTGTCCCTATGATGCGGAAAAAATCTATGTGACGGATACCCTTACGGGCTATGATACCAACGGGGCGGGATGGATGCAGAGGGCAGTCTATGGAGGAACGGACCGGGAGGGGCTCAGGGCTGCGCTTGGCACCAGCCCCTACGGCAGATGTGTGTTCCGCTGCGATAATGACGTGGTGGACAACCAGTCTGTGACCATGGAGATGGAAAGCGGCGTCACTATAAGCTTTCATATGTGCGGGCTGAATCAGCGCAATTACAGAACGATCCACATTATGGGGACCGGGGGAGACATCAGCGGAGATCTGGAGGAGGAGACGCTGGTGCTGAACCGTTTCGGAAAAGAACCGGAGGTGATCCGGATGAATGTGGAGGAAACCATCTCCGGACACGGCGGCGGGGATTACCGCATGCTGGCGGATATGTTCCGGGCCAGAAGTCAGGGCCAGGGCACCTTGACCTCTCTGCGCCAGTCCCTGGAAAGCCATTATATGGCCATGGCGGCGGAGAGCTCCCGGCTGGCAGGCGGAAGGCTGGTGGATGTGGATGAGTTTGTCAGGGGTTTTTAACAGGGACCGCCTCTGCATCCTGGGGGCCGAATGTCTGAAGGCCATTTACACGGCGCTGACTACAGGAGTGTTCCTTACGGGCTTTCTGCTGAACGCAGGCCTGGATCAGGCGGAGCTTGGAATGGTCACCAGTCTGCCGCTTATAGCGGGGATTTTGTATCCGCTGTCCCCGCTTCTGCTGGAACGGTTTCGAAAGAGAAAACCGGTGCTGGGAATCGCCAGGCTTATCTTTCACAGCCTGGTGATTTTGTGTGTGACCCTGCTGCCCGGGCGAGTGGACGACGGTGCTCTGTTCTGGTGGATGGCGGCGGCTCTGCTTTTGGGGAACAGTTGCAACATTCTGGTGGCCAGCGGCTTTCCGGCGTGGCATATCGGTTTTCTGCCGGAGGAGATCCGGGGGAGGTTTTTTGCCATATCCGGTATCATAAACAGTGTATTCACCGCCCTGGCCTCCTTCGGAGCCAGCGTGCTGGCAGATGCGGCCAGAGAATCCGGCAATCAGATGTATTGGATGGGAGTCATACGGCATGGGGCCTTCGTCCTGGCAATCCTGGAGCTGCTTCTGCTTCTGCTGCCTCGGGAACCGGAATATCCGCAAAGCCGGGCAAAGGGCTGGAAGCTTTTGACTCTGCCCTTTGGGAACCGCAGATTCTGTCTCACCATGGTTCCGGTGTTTGCCTGGATGATGATTTCCACCATGACCCTGTATTCCGCCAACGCCTATCTGCTGGAGGAGGTGAAGGTAAGCTATGTGTTCCTCAGCGTCCTCCAGGCCATGAATATTGTGACCACGGCGGTGGTGATGCCCTTCTGGCACAGGCTGCTGCTTCGGACCTCCTGGCTTCGTGCCTTTCAGAAGGTATTTCTTTTGTTCCCGCTGTATCCGTTTCTGCACATGCTGGTTACGGGGCGGACCTATGTTTGGCTGCTTCCGATGACTTTGCTGGCCTATCAGACGATTCTTGCCGGGGGAACGCTTTATTTTAATAACATGGCGTATCTGTTTACCCCAAAAGAAGACAGGACGGCCTATCTGTCCTGGTATCTGATGCTGGTAAACGCAGGCTCTCTGTGCGGTCAGGGACTCAGCGCCCTGCTGTTGAAGCTGTGGCCGGAAAGCTGGAGGCTGGGAAATTTCAGCGTGGCGCCGGCACAGAGGATTCTGCTGCTTCAGGGGCTTTTGTCCGCCGGCTTCGGACTGTGGTTCGGCAAGGTGCTTTTAAAGAGGCTGGAGCAGAAAAAGGACAGCTGAGAGCTGTGGCTTTTAAACGGCATGACAAAAAATGCGTAAGAAAAAGATACAAAACAGCAAAACCGAAGGAAATTCAGGGAGGGCGGAAAGGCAGAAAATGGAACAAACTTTATTTATAAACGGGAAAATCATACTGCAGGACAGGATTCTGGAGCAGGGAAGCCTGCTGGCGGCAGACGGCAGGATCAAAGAAATCCGGGACAGTACAGGAGAGAAGTCCTCCTGCCGGGTGGTGGATCTGCAGGGAAATTATCTGGCTCCCGGCTTTGTGGACATTCATGTGCACGGAGGCGGAGGCGGTGATTTCATGGACGGGGAGAGGGATAGCTGGGATCAGGCGCTGAGGACCCATCTGCGTCACGGCACCACCTCCCTGTGTCCCACCACCCTGACGGCCTCGCCGGGGGAGATGGAGAGGGTATTCGCCCTTTACAGAGAACTGGAAAGGGAAGAGAGCCGCTGTCTGCCCCGGCTGCTGGGCGTGCATATGGAGGGTCCTTACATTGCGGAGAGCATGAAGGGGGCTCAGAATGCGGATTTTATCAAGAGGCCGGAGAGGGAGCTGACGGAATGGCTGCTGGAAAAGGGCGCCGGAGCGCTTCGGATTCTGACTATGGCGCCGGAGCTGGAGGGAGCCCGGGAGGCGGCCCGGGCGTTCCGGGAAGCCGGAGTGCTGCTGTCGGTGGGCCACAGCGACGCAAGGCTGGAGGCGGTGGAGCAGGCGGCAGAGGACGGTTACACTATGGCAACCCACCTCTATTCCAGCATGTCCACCATTATCCGGGAAAACGGCATGCGCCGGCCCGGAGCGCTGGAGGCGTCCCTGCTTTTGGATGAGCTGGACGTGGAGGTGATCGCGGACGGAATGCATCTGCCCATATCGCTTTTGAAGCTGATTCTGAAGACGAAGGGGCCGGAGCGGATGATTCTGGTGACGGACGCCATGCGGGCTGCCGGAATGGAGCCGGGACATTATAAGCTGGGAAGCCTGAGGGAGGGCCAGACTGTCTGGTCCGACGGACAGATTGCCAGGATGCCCGACGGTATTTCCTTTGCGGGAAGCGTGGCCACCGCAGACAGATTGATCCGGGTGATGTACCGGGAGGCCGGTGTGCCTCTGGGGCAGGCAGTGAACATGATGACTCGCAATCCGGCCCGGGCCCTGGGGGAGAAAGAAATCGGTGTCTTGGAGCCCGGGAAAAAGGCGGATCTGGTGGTATTCGACGAACAAATCCGGATCAAAAGCGTGTATCGGGAGGGAGTAAAACAGCGCTTTTTATAAAAATCGAAACAGCTGGACAGACCTGTATTATGGTCTGTCCGGCGTTTTTTTTGCTGTCGGTCTAAAGTATTTTCTCCCTTTGCCGATAATTTAATTAACAAAAGAGAATGATTATATGGCAGAGACAATAAGGAAGGAGGGATCCTGAATGCGTATTGAAGCATATACTCAGGTACAGCAGGTGTACCAGCCCCAAAAGGCTGACAGGAGTCAACACAGCAGCAGCGTATCCCAGGCAGATCAGTTGCAGATCAGCAGCTTTGGAAGAGACATCCAGGCGGCCAAGGCGGCAGTGGCGGAGAGCCCTGACATCAGGGAAGAGCTGACAGCTCCCATCAAGGCCCGGGTTCAGAACGGTACGTACAGTGTGGAAACAAGCGCCTTTGCAGCCAGGCTGATACAAAAATATGAAGAAATGAGGTAGAAAGTCCCGTGGCTAGTTTAATGGAGAACCTGATCGAAATTCTGGGTCAGGAAAGCAGTGAATATGAGGGACTTTTGGAATTATCTCAAAAAAAGACGCCGATCATCGTAAGCGGCGATTTGGAAGAATTGCAAAAGATCACGGATGATGAACAGGAAGTGGTGAGCAGGATCAATCGTCTGGAAAAAAAGAGGATGGAGGTCACTGCGGATATCGCTAATGTGTTGAACAAGGATGTGGAAAACCTGAAGCTTGTAAACCTGATCGAAATGCTGGCTGGCAGGCCAAAGGAACAGGCCCAGCTGGCGGAGACTCATGACAGACTGCAGACTTCTGTGAGAGGTCTGCAGCGCATCAATGAGCAGAACAGGGAACTGCTGACAAACGCGTTGGAGATGGTGGAGTTTGAAATGAATTTGATCCATGCTTCGAAAGCGGCGCCGGCTACGGCAAATTACACGAAAACCGCTTATAATACCGGCGATACCATGGGAGTGGTCAGCAGAGAATTTGACGCAAAACAGTAACCACAGGACTCGGTCCCAAAGACGATTGCCTGAGGACCGCAGGCCTTGTAGAATGCAGAGGTGATTATTATGCCATTAATGGGAAGTTTATATGTCGGAGCATCCGGGTTACAGACAGGACAAAATGCGCTGAACACCACAGCGCATAATCTTTCTAATATCGACACCAAGGGCTATACGAGACAGCAGGTACAGCAGTCCAGTAAAAGCTATCTTACACTATCAATTGATGTCAATTCGGTCAATAATAAGCAGGTCGGTCTGGGTGTCACATATTCACGGGCAAAACAGGTAAGAGATTATTTTCTGGATAAGACATACCGCAGGGAATCCGGCCGCAGTATGTTTTATGAAGTGTCCACCGAGGTGATGGAAGAGGTGGAGAGTCAGCTGGGAGAGCTGCACGGCGAGGCTTTTCAGGGCACCATGTCGGATTTCTGGACTGCCATCCAGGAATTGACGAAGGACCCGGCCAGCTCTGTGACCCAGGGACTTTTGGTGCAGAGGGCGTCGGAGCTGGTGCAGAGAGCGGGAGCCATTTACAGCGGACTGTCCTCCTACCAGGACAATCTGAACCAGCAGATCATACAGCAGGTGGATAAAATTAATAAATACGGCAAACAGCTGTTGATCTTGAACGATCAGATCAGCGCCATTGAAGCAGGCGGCATTGAGAAGGCCAACGACATGCGGGACGCCAGAAATCAGATCCTGGATGAGCTGGCGGAGCTGACCGACATGACCTGGAAGGAGGACATGTACGGCAGGGTGTCCGTTCAGATCGAGGGCGTGGACTTTGTAAAGGGCGGAAACTGCTTTGAAATGGGATTGGACATCGATCCCACCAACGGATTTGTTACTCCCTTCTGGCCCCAGAACGCTTCATACAGAACGCTGGCCAACGGCACGAGAGAGTATATCATAGACGGCGCAGAGGTATTTGATCTGGACAGAGAAATCTCATCGGAGCTGAACACGGACATCGGCGGACTGAAAGCCATGCTTCATGCCAGAGGGGATCATCGTGCGGATTACACGGATATAGAGAATGATTATGACAGCATTTCCCAGTCGGTAGTCATGAACGTCCAGGCGGAATTTGACCAGATGATACATCATATGGTCACTAAAATAAACGATATTTTGGCCAAGGCGGCCGGAGTGGTTACCGGAGATCTGACGCTGGCGGACGGCACAGTGCTCAAGGATGCCAGCTACTGTGAGGTGGACGAGGACGGCTACATGCGCCAGGCGGACGGCAGCCCCATCCAGATGTTTTCCAAGATCACTACGGACGCATATCGCAAGGTCACGGGCCAGGACGGCAAGGAATACTGGGTTTACAACGAAGAGGACGCGGCGGTGCCGGATTCCCTCTACACATTGAAGAACCTGCAGGTCAATCCGGAATTGATGCAGAAGCCCTCCATGCTGGGCTTTCGGCTGAAGGATGGCTCCGAGGATAAGGCTACGGCGGATGCCCTGAAGGATGCATTTACCGAGGAGGCCTACACATTGAACCCCAATGTGAAAAAGAAGACCACCTTTATCGATTATTACACGGATCTGGTTTCTCAGATTGCCAATTCCGCTTATGCGTTCCGGGATATTTATGTGAATCAGCAGGATACCGTGGAATCTGTGGACAACGCCAGACAGCAGGTGGTGGGCGTATCCTCCGACGAGGAGCTGTCCAATATGATCCGGTTCCAGAATGCATATAACGCATCCAGCCGCTATATCAACGTGATCAGCGAGATGCTGGAGCATATCATCAGTACACTAGGCGTATAAGGAGGCGTATTCATGCCATCACAATTTTTTGGTTTAAATATTGCATACACAGGTCTGCTGGCCAGCAACGCGGCGCTGAATACCACTTCCAATAATATTGCCAATGTGCATACGGAAGGGTACAGCAGACAGCAGGTAACCCAGCAGGCATCCAATGCCCTGCGGGTATTTCAGACATACGGCTGCGCCGGAGCAGGCGTGGAGACCCTTTCCATCGAACGGGTCAGAGATGAATTTTATGACGGCAGATACTGGGACAACAACGCCAAGGTTGGCGAGTATGGCCAAAAGTATTATTACATGCAGCAGATTGAGAGTTATTTTGACGATAACGGAAAAAACGCCGGTTTCAAAACCGTGTTTAACCAGTTTATCACCACAGGTCTTCAGGAGCTTATGAAGGATCCCAACGACCCTACCAAGAAGTCCCAGTTTGTGGGATATGCGGGAGCGCTGGCAGAGTATTTCAACAGTGTGGCAGGAAATCTGGAGAAGGTCCAGAAGGATGCGAACCAGGAGATCAAGGTCAAGATCGATGAGATCAATTCCCTGGCGGGAGAGATCGCTACCCTGAACAAACAGATCAATACCATTGAGCTGTCGGGGATGAAGGCCAACGAGCTTCGCGACAGAAGGGCGCTTTTGCTGGATCAGCTGTCGGAGATCGTGAACGTGGAGGTAAAGGAGATCCCCGTGGTGGACCGGAATAATCCGGACAGGGAGACGGGGGCCAACCGTTTTATTGTCAGGATCGCCGGAGGGCAGGTGCTGGTAGACGACAGCGATTATAACGAGCTGGAGTGCGTCAGCAGGGAGCCCTATGAGAAAGTGCACCAGACGGATATCGATGGTCTGTACGATGTCTACTGGAAGGACGGACAGAAGTTTAATCTCTATAACGGCGCTTTGGGCGGAGCCCTGAAAGGCCTGGTGGAGTTGCGGGACGGCAACAACGGAGAGAATTTCTCCGGCAAGGTCACCGGCGTGGGGATGGATGCCAACGGTCATGACACGGTGACCGTGGAAGTGGGTAAGGATTTCCTCACCGATTTGAATAAATGTAATCTGACAGATCAGGGCGGTGTAATTAACCTGGGAAATCAGGAATTCTATTTTGACTCCTGGGAGTACAGCGTTACCTATGACGATAACGGAAAAGCTGTCTACTCATATACCTTTACCCTGTCGGACAGCGAAAAGAATGATTCCCGGGTTACCAATGACCGGATCGGCAAGCTGGCAAGCGTGGGAGAGAGTCTGTCGTATCAGGGCGTTCCCTACTACATGAGCCAGATGAATGAGTGGATGAGGACCTTTTCTCAGAAGCTGAATGATATCTTTACCAGCGGCTTTGCCTCAGACGGCCAAAAGGGAGTCATGATGTTTACCTCCGGTTTGGCCTCCACGGACGGACAGTATGAGTTTCCGTCAGGCGGGCGCTATGACCTGTATACCTATGAGGCCTATCAGGCTCAGGTGGAGGAGCTGAAAAAGAAAAATCTCCAGCCCAGGGTGGATCAGCTGAAGGCGGATTACCTGGCGGCGAATCCCGGCGCTACGGAAGAGGAAGCTCTGGAAGCGGCCTGGAATGCCATCACTCCGGCGGAAGAGGCGGCGGCTCTCGCGCAGGCCAAGGCGGATGCGAAGCTTACCATCAAACCCGGAGACGACACCTATTTTCAGATGACCGCTAAAAATGTGGAGATTCTGGACGCTCTGGAAATGGATCCCTCCAGACTGGCCACCCGGTATGATGCGGCGGACGGCGTGGAGCAGAACGATCTTTTGGAGGATGTAAAGGACCTGGCCACAGACAGAGATAAAATGTGCTTCAGGGGAAGCTCCGCATCGGAATTTCTGCAGTGTATTCTGGGAGATGTGGCACTGAATGCCCAGAGGGCCAATATTTTTTATCAGAGCTTCCGGGATATCGCCGGCACCATCGACACCCAGAGAATTTCTATTTCGGGAGTGGACGAGGACGAGGAGGCCGTGAATCTGGTAAAATATCAGAACGGATACAATCTGGCCTCCAAGATGATACAGACATTGACGGAAGTATATGACAGATTAATTCTGCAGACGGGAGTATAGAGTGAGAAGAATTGACTGTTTGTGCTGCCGAAAGGGAGCAGAGAGGTAAAAATATGAGAATTACAAATAAAATCATGCAGCGCAATAACCTGTCCAATATCAATACCAACAAGATATATCAGGACAAACTGAGTACCCAGATGTCTACTCAGAAAAAGATCAACCGGCCCTCTGACGATCCGGTGATTGCCATCCGCGCTTTGCGTCTGCGCAGCAATGTCACTGAAATCACACAGTACTACAGCAAAAATATTCCCGATGCGGAGAGCTGGCTGGATGTGACCGAAAAAGCGCTGGATAACCTGTCTCAGGTCATGAAAAAGATGATCGAGCAGTGCACCAAGGGTTCCACCGGTTCCCTGAAGACGGAGGACCGCAAGATTATTCTGGAGCAGATGCAGGCCTTGGGAGACGAGGTATACGCTACAGGAGACGCGGATTACGCGGGCCGGTATGTATTTACAGGATACCGCACAGACACCTCCTTAAGCTTTGGAAAGGAGCATAACCAGAAATATACGCTTACGGAGCAGCTGGATATCAGCGCCATCGACTCCGTGACAAAGGTGGACACAGGGAAGCTTCTGGAGGTTAACTCGGCCAACTATATGACTACCAATGTGACAGAGAACGATATTTCTTCCGTGGAAACCCATCGGATCAGATTGGCCTACAATGACTGCCTGGCGGACGGCGCGCCCTCCATTCAGTTTCAGAGAAGAAAGAGCGATGATCCCACCAACCCGGATTACAATGTATATGAGACGGTTACCTGGGATACCTTAAACACAGATGCCGCCGGCAATCCCAAGACGCCGGAAATTAAAATCATGCATTCCTATGAGACCAACCCCAAGAACCCTTATGCCATGGCGGCGGACGATCCCAATGCGGTGATCTTTGTTCCCGAGACCGGGGAGCTGCTTTTGGGATCGAAGCGGTTCGAGGAGCTGATGGCCGTAAAGGACAACGAGGCCACCAAGGCCAACGAAGGAGAGATCCGTGTCACCTATCAGAAGGAGCACTGGGAATCCACGGACCTGCGGCCCGAGCATTATTTTTACTGTGAATCCGACCCGGATGATCCGGAGAAAAAGCTCACCTACAATGAATCCTATCTCACCGGAGAGGCAAAGCATCAGGAGATCGAATATGATGTGGGCTTCAACCAAAAGATTAAGGTGAATTCCACGGCGGACGAGTGTTTCCAGCATGGCATCGGCAGAGAGGTGGACGACCTGGTGTCCGCCATGCAGAGTGTGCTTGACCTGGAGGATCTGGAAAATAGTCTGAAGGGCTTGTTGAAGGATGCCGCAGGAGACGAGGCGGCCACTGCACAGCTGGAGAAGCAGCTGGCGGCAGTGGGGAAGGCTCTGACCTATGCCAAGGACAAGGAACAGAAAATGTTTGAGAGCGCTATCACGCAGTTCCAGGGCTATCGCGATGATGCGGGCTTAAGTATTACCAATTGCGGTAATATGAGCAGTAAGCTGGATCTGATCAAAAACCGTACCCAGGGCCAGAAGACTACCTTTGAGACGCTGAAAAGTGAAAATGAGGACGTAGATATCACGGAGGTAGCTATTTATCTGCAGAGCGCGGAGATGACCTATGAAGCGGCCCTGCTGGCCGCGGGCAAGGTGATGCAGGCCACATTGCTTAATTTCATCTGATGACAGGCGGCTCTCCAACAGGCTTATGCAGGTGGAGAGCCGTGCTTGTCACAGGGATACTTTGGTGAAAGGGGAAGAAAAATGAAAATCCGTACGAAGATTTTTGGAGAGATCGAAGTGGCTGATGACAAAATTATTACCTTTGAAAACGGCATTATCGGTTTTCCCCAACTGAAACAATTTGCATTGCTTCACGATGAGGAGAAGGGGACCGACACGGGAATCCGTTTCCTCCAGTCCGTGGAGGAGCCGGGGTTTGCCATGCCGGTAATGGATCCGCTTCTGGTAAAGCCGGATTATGATCCGGAGGTGAACGACGAGCTGCTGACCGGCGCTGGACATATTACGCCGGAAAATATTCTGGTGCTGGTGACCGTATCCGTGCCCAGCGATCTTACCAAGATGAGCGTGAATCTGCAGGGACCGTTTATTATCAATGTGGAAGAGCACAAGGCCTGTCAGGTGATCGTGGAAAACGGCAGATATCCGGTGAAGTATCCTATATATGAGGCTCTGAAAGCCGGAAAGGCAGGTGAGTAGGGTGCTGGCATTATCCAGAAAAAAAGCAGAGGCAATTATAATCAATAATAATATTGAAGTCACGATCCTGGAGGTAAAGGGGGATCAGGTGAAAATCGGTATCAGCGCACCAAAGGAAGTGCCTGTATACCGCAAGGAAGTATACCTGCAGATTCAGGAGGCAAACAGAGAGGCTGTCAGCGCAGACGGTATGGATGCATTGCATAATTTCCTGGGGAAATAGGTATAACACGGTTAATTATCCGGAAAATGTTTCCGATAAAAAATACAGATGCATGTAAAGAATAAAAACATTCACATGGAGGTGGGTAAAAATGGCAATCGAACCGATTTCAAGCATTATGACGGTACAGGCACAGGGAAGTGTACAGAGGCCACAGGCTCCCGTACAGGCGGAAAAGCCGGAGAGTGTATCCGACAGTGTTCAGGCTGCGGTAAAGGTCGATAAGACGATCAGTGTTGTGGAGAATGCACAGGAAAAAGGGCAGGCGGACGGCGGGGATCAGCAGGGCAAGGACCAGCAGGCCTCTCATGAGCAGATTCGGAAGGCAGTGGAAAAGCTCAACAAAAATCTGGGGAATTCTGAGGCAGTGTTTGGCATTCACGAGGATACAAATCGTGTGACCATTAAGATCGTGGATAAGACCACGAAGGAAGTGATCCGGGAACTGCCCCCTGAGAAGACTCTGGACATGATCGCCAAGGTGTGGGATCTGGCGGGCATACTCATAGACGAGAAGCGATAAGCATCTATGCATCATATTAAGCCAAAGCGGCAGAGAAGAGAGGGATAGTTATGGCAATGAGATTAAATGGACTGATGTCCGGTATGGATACGGAATCCATTGTGGCTCAGATGGTTCAGGCCAAAAAGCTCAAGGTGGACAATGCTGTAAAAGCGCAGAAAAAGCTGGAGTGGAAGCGGGATGCCTGGAAGACCTTAAATTCCAAGGTGATCAAGCTCTTTGACGGAGCTCTGGGCAATATGAGATTCGAAAGCTCTTTTATCAAAAAAACAACCAAGGTTTCCAACAGTAACGTGGTGTCCGTAATCACCGGTGAGGGCGCCATGAACAGCGTGCAGACCCTGAAGGTGAGCCAGCTGGCCAAATCCGCATATCTTACCGGCGGCAAGCTGGACACAGCTTATACCAAAGATACCACCATGGGACAGCTTGGCTTTGAAGGCGAATCGGGAAGAATCAGCGTAAACGTCGACGGGCAAAGAAAAGAGATCAGCATAGACAGCAATACCACGGTGGATCAGTTTGTGCAGCAGCTGAAGGATGCAGGGGTGGACAATGCATCTTTTGATGCACAAAAACAACAGTTTGTATTGGATGCGGGCAACAAGAGTTTTTCCGTTTCCGGTATGGATATCAGCGGCGTGACCATGCTTTCCAAGCTGGGGCTGGACGAAGCCGCCACTCCTCAAAGCAGTCCGCTGAAGGGTACAGCGCTGCCTTCCAAACATTATACCGGAGATACCAATCTGTGGACTCTTGGAATCGACGGGGACAGGACCATTAAGGTAAAGGTGGGCGGCGAGGAGAAGGAGATCAAGGTCAATTCGGCCACCACCATACAGGGGCTTGTGACCCAGCTCAATGACGCGGGAGTGACGGCATCCTTTGACGCTGCGAACCAGCGCTTCTACATCGCCTCCAAGGAGAGCGGCACGGACAATGACTTTTCCATCGAGGGAGCGGATGAGGCCAGCAATGCCCTGCTGGCAACGTTAGGCCTTACCCAGGAAAGCGGAGCTGTCAAGGACGAGGCAGTGGACGCCAAGATTACTTTGAACGGCGTGGAATATGAGTCCTCCAAGAATACATTCGAAATCAACGGGCTGACGCTGACCGTCAATGCTGTCACGGCGGAAAATGAGACGGTAACCATTACCACTCAGGACGATACGGACGGCATCTATGACATGATCAAGAACTTCTTAAAGGAGTACAATGAGCTGATCAATGAGATGGATAAGCTCTACAACGCCGATTCCGCAAAGGGATATGAGCCTCTGACCAATGAGGAAAAGGCGTCCATGAACGATGCGGACGTAGAAGAGTGGGATAAGAAGGTTAAGGACGCTCTGCTTCGTAAGGACGACACTTTGGGCGGGCTGGCAAGCGCTATGAAGGAAATTATGCTTTCCGGCGTGACCATGAGTAACGGCAGTAAGATGTATCTGAGCAATTTCGGTATTGAGACTCTGAATTATTTCACGGCTCCCGAGAATGAAAAGAATGCCTATCATATCGACGGCGACAGCGACGACAGCAATACCTCCGGAAATGCGGATAAGCTCAGGAGCATGATCGCCAATGATCCGGATACGGTAGTGGAGTTTTTCAGCTCTCTTTCCAAAAACCTGTATTCCAAGATGCAGGATATGATGGCTCCCACGGAGTACAGTTCTGCTTTCACGGTGTATGAGGATAAAAAGATGAAGGAGGAATACGACGGGTATACCTCCAAGATTAAGGATTTGGAAAAGAAGCTTGCAGACTATGAGGATAAGTGGTATGCTAAGTTTGCAGCCATGGAGACGGCGATGGCAAAGCTTCAGAAGGGCGCGAGCGCAGTGACAAGCCTCCTGGGCGGTTGATCCCCGGATGCGGAATCTTGAAGGCTCCTGAAAGAGTAAAGATTACGTGCGCTTTGGTTTCCCTGCAGCAGTATGATGAAGATTCCTGGATTTCTAAGCCGGCATGATATGCTGGCTTAGAGTGTCTTGTGCCCCTTGCGGCGCAGGTTTCATGACTGCAATGTGACACTATAGTTTTTTGTGCGACAGAAAGGCAGGATGCAGCTATGGCGCTACCTAACGCGTATTCCCAGTACAATAACAGCAAGATTCTGACGGCTTCCCCTGCGGAGCTGACCTTGATGCTTTACGACGGGGCCATCAAATTTTGTAATATTGCTATTGTGGCGGTGGAACATAAGGATATTGAGAAAGCCCACACCAATATTGTGAAGACGGAGCATATTATCGATTATTTTCGTCAGACGTTGGACATGAAGTATCCGGTGGCGGAAGATTTCGACAGAGTGTACGCTTACCTGAACCAGAGACTGGTGGAGGCAAATATCAAAAAGGATAAAGAGATCCTGGAGGAAGTGAACCAGCATCTGCGCAGTATGCGGGATACCTGGAAGGAAGTCATGAAGAAGGGCAGAGGGCAGGATATATGACAGAAAATTATCTGGTCATATTGGAGGAAAGTCTCCGGAGAAAGCTGCAGGTGCTGGAGGATATTCAGGCATATAACCAGCGCCAGCAGGAGATCTTTCAGGCGGACAATGTGGATTTGGACCAGTTTGACAGCTATGTGGACGAGAAGGGCGTGCTGATCGAGCGCCTGAATTCCCTTGACAACGGATTTGAGCGCCTGTACGCCAATGTGGCGCAGGAGCTTTCCGGCAATCGGGAGAAATATGGAGACCAGATAAAGCGTCTTCAGGGGCTGGTGTCGAAGGTTACGGAGGCGGGCATTGCAGTTCAGGCCCAGGAGGCCCGCAACAAAAAGCTGATCGAGGAATATTTTCGCAGGCAGCGGGAGGGAATCCGGGAGGGCCGGAAAAGCTCCAAGGCCGCCTTTGATTACTACAAGAATATGAGCAAATCCTCTGTGGTGATGCCCCAGATTATGGATCAGAAGAAATAGGCCCATGCGCGAAACGCGCGGGCTTATTTCTTTTAAAAAAATCAAAAAATACCCCTAAAGTAATTCAGATTCCCTCCGATATAAAATACAAGTAAAGCAATTGGACTGCAGTTCAAAAGGATTTAAAGCAAGTTCAGGCTTTCTGGTAGCAAAGAACCGATACGCACAGTCGGGGAAAAGCTATCGTACCACTTACCGCGGAAGTGACTGGTGCGAATCACGGAAACGGTAACAAAAGCATCTGGCCGCAGGGAAGCGGCTTCATATTCAAGGAGGAATATAAAATGGTAGTACAACACAATTTAACAGCAATGAACTCCAGCAGAATGCTGGGACTGACCACTTCATCTCAGGCAAAGTCCACTGAGAAGCTGTCTTCCGGTTACAAGATCAACCGTGCAGCTGATGACGCAGCAGGCCTGTCCATCAGTGAGAAGATGAGAAAGCAGATCAGAGGTCTGACACAGGCTTCTTCCAATGCACAGGACGGTATTTCCGCAGTGCAGACCGCAGAAGGCGCTCTGAACGAAGTTCAGGATATGCTGCAGAGAATGAACGAGCTGGCTGTAAAGGCTGCTAACGGCACAAACTCTGAAAACGACAGAAACTACATCCAGAACGAGATCGATCAGCTGACCACAGAAATCGATCGTGTTGCCCAGACCACTAAGTTCAACGAGACTTATCTGCTGAAGGGCGACCAGGGTGTATCCAAGGTTGCAGTTTATACCTATAAGAACTACGAAGTTGCTACGGCTGCTACCGTTACCGATGCCAAGGGCAATTCCGCCATTACCGATCAGAATACCGGACTGAGCATGACCGTAAGCTTCAAGGCTTCCGCTGCACAGGCTACCCAGACCTCTCTTGCAAGCGCTCTGAAGAGCCAGGGTGTCAGCCTGAAGGGCGTTGCTACTGCAGTTACCGTGGCTGGCGGAACCGGCGCAACAGGCGGCGCAAGCGCGGCAACTCCTACCGCATCTGTATCTGTGGGTTATGCTCTGAGCCTGAATGGTTCTGCTGCTTCACAGTTCAAGGTGATCGTTGACGCAACCGACAAAACCAAGTTCACCATCCAGGATCTGAACGGAAATGCTATCGCTACCGTAACTGTTGCAGGTGTTTCCACTGCAGATACCGCGGCTCTGACAAAGGGCGGCATGACCCATACCGAGTCCGCAGTTCTGACGGCTACCAACGCTACCGCTGCATTTGGCAAGGGCGAGGTTGCTGCATACTATGACAGAGACGGAAACAAGATTTCCGCTAATGCTCTGGATTCCTATTTCGCATATGACAGCATCAACGGCAAGGAAGTTGCCAGAGTGGATGCTGCCGATGTATATGATGCACTGGGCAACAAGGTTGAGCTGAAGGCCAGCGTTGTGTCCGGAGGTGAGAGCCTTACCGGCGCACTGAGCCTGACACTCCATGTAGGTGCAGACGCTACCAAGGACAACCAGATCGTTATGAACCTCAGCGCTATGACCACAAAGGGCCTTGGCATCAACGGCCTGAAGGTGAACGGCACTGACAGCTCCAACGCTCTGTCCGCTATCGAGACCATCAAGGAGGCAATCCAGAAGGTTTCCACACAGCGTTCCGCTCTTGGTGCTATCCAGAACAGACTGGAGCACACCATCAACAACCTGGATAACGTAGTGGAGAACACCACCGCAGCAGAGAGCCAGATCCGTGATACAGATATGGCCGATGAGATGGTTAAGTACTCCAACAACAATATCCTGTCTCAGGCTGGTCAGGCTATGCTGGCTCAGGCCAATCAGTCCAACCAGGGCGTTCTGTCTCTGCTTGGCTAATCAGGTATCTGATGATTGTTGTAAATTGACACAAATAGAGGGTGGCTTACGGCCACCCTTTATTGCGCATAAGGGTGCTTTTGTTTTGGATGCATACATAAATGCAGAGGAAGTTGGGATAACGATATGAGCAGACAAGGACGTAACAGGCAAAACACATACAGACAGGACGGAAGCAGGAAGAATCTGATCAGCCAGAACCTGTTTCTGCAGAACGCCGCCAGGCAAAAGGACAAGGAATCAAACGAAATTCTGCTGAGCATTTCCATTATGATGTCCGGCAGGGAAGAAACCGCGGAGAAATGTATTGATTCTCTGGCCAGACTTCGGGAGCGGGTGCCCTGCGAGCTGATTCTCACAGACACAGGGTGTAGTCCGAAGCTTCGCCGCTGTCTGGAAGAAAAGGCAGATAAAATGCTGACATTCGAGTGGTGCAACGACTTTGCAGCGGCCAGAAATGCAGGTCTGCTGGCAGCCACAGGGAAATGGTTTATGTTTATGGACGACGACGAATGGTTTGAGAGCACCTCGGAGCTGGAACAGTTTTTCTTAAGCGGCGAATATGCGTCCTATGAGTCTGCTCACTATGTAGTGAGAAATTATGTGGATTATGAGGGCTCGAAATGGGCGGACACCTCCATTGCCCGGATGGTACGGCGGAGGCCGGAAACCAGATTTCGTTACCCTATCCATGAGATTTTGTTTCCTATCCCTGCTCCCTCAAAAATAATGCATGATTATGTACACCATTACGGATATGTTCTCACGGATGAGAAGGCTCAGAAAATAAAGACGGAGCGGAATCTTTCCCTGCTTCTTCCGGCTTTGGAGAAGGATCCCAGTTGTATCCATTACTGGCTTCAGGCGACTGGGGAGTATGCTTACTGGGATAGATGGGAAGAGGCTGTGAGTACGGCGGAGAAGGGAATTCTGAACTATGATCCCCAGAGAGAGGACAATGCCAACTTTGTCCAAGGATTGTATGAGGGTGTGGTACAGCTACGGGTGAGAAGAGCCTTCCTGTGCGAGGACAGAGAGCTGGCGGACTCTATTTATGAGGAGGCAGTGCAGAGGGGGCGTGAGATTCTGGACTGTGGTAAGCTGTCCCGTCTGGCGGTAATCTGTGCCTGCGGAGATATGGCTATTGCCTGCGGAGCTTTGGATATGCAGCATGAGTGTTCGGAATATACGCGGCTTTATCTGGAGGGGAAGGCTTATTTTGATAATCATCTGGATGAATGGACCCTGCAGCAGACCATGTTTTTGAGCAACAGCTTTGAGCTTTTTCGGTATTTCCGGGTGTTGGTCTGGGGATTGTATGTGCATATTCTTCAGGGCCGGAAGGAGGAGGCAGAAGTACTGCTGAAACGGGAAGAGTTGGATTGGTGGGTAAGCCTGCTTCCGGTGTGGTATAAAGAGGCTCATGAAGAACAGCGCCGTCAGTGGGGCGTTGCCCTGGAGAAAATGGCTGTGGAGAGTCCCGACAGCAGGGTCGGCCGGCTGTTCCGGATTTTAATATATAAAGGACAGGCGGTGGAAGAAGCCGAGAGAAAAGCTGCGGAGAATGCCGGGAACGGATCCCTGGAAAGTAACGGTCAATCCGTGGGTACGCTGCGTCAGCCTGTGCCCCCCACCCCGGAGATGGAAGCGCTGGCCATGCAGCTCAAGGACAGAATCCGCCTTCTGATGGAGCAGGGAATGAAGGCGGATGCCTTGAATACAATACAACAGCTGCAGGCTTATTTTCCGGAGGATGAAGAGCTGTCCAGATGGAGGCAGGATCTGTCATAACTGGTATTTTCGCCATGATTTTGGCGGCATATTCCCAAGGAAGCGCGGTTCACTGCGCTTCCTTGTTATATTCGGTTACAGCTGTCTGGCGGTGGGATTGATATAGTATTGTTTTTCTGTGTTCAACAGCGCCGCCAGATAACAGAAGGCGCTGTTGGACAGGATCATGGCCTTGCAGCGGCTCATCAGCTGCAGGTCCAGATAATTTTTTCCCTTCACATTGCCTTCAATGTATGTGACATCTTTAAAATACTGGATTCCAAGCTCTTCCCTGTGCTCCCTGCACCAGGGAATATCATCCGAGAACACAAATAATTCCCAGCTTCCGGGAGCGCCCTCCGCGAAATTCCTCGCGCAGTCCTGATATACCCGGTTGTCAAAGGCAAACCCACAAGTTACATAATCGCCCCGCCGGATGTGGATGGACACGGAATTGGTTCTGGTGATCCGGTTCATGTACTCCCGATTTTGCGGATCCGTGATTTCCGGAAAATGAAATTCCTGTAAAAATACATTCTGGTATCGGGCAAACCATTCCTTATTGATCCAATACCCATGGTAATATACATCGCCGGGAGCATCCAGGATGTCCGGGTGATATTCGTTGCAGGGAATCTGCACCACGCGTCCCTGAAAGGGGTTAAAGGTCCGGTAACCTTCGCCTACCTCGGATATCATGTAGGTGTCGATTTCGTTTTCGCACAAAATCTGCGGTACGCTTTTACCGTTTCTGCGCTCTTCCAGAATAAAATTCCATACTTCCTCGTCGAAGCATTGACTGAGCATATGGGGATGGATTCCAAACACCTTTTCCAGCTCATAGCCATTGTGGACCGTGTTTAGCGCAAAATATGTGTCGTCCATGTACATGCAATCGCCTGGATGCGACAATTCGTAGTAGCGGGCAAAAATATACTGAAAGGCCTGATTGGCAAGGCCGCCGTTTAAAAACTGAATTTTCATGGTATACTCCGTTCTGCCAGAGACTGGTTGGTTTAGCCCGGCATCAGGAGGCCCGGCTGTCTCTGAAGTAATTATAATATATTTTGTAGAATATGTCCAAGGAACGTTTCAGGATGTAAAAAAAAGCCGGATTGTATTTCCGGGCGAGAACCTGTATAATGATAGTTGCAATTTACGTGTGACAGGAGACCTGTGGAATGGAAAGAACAGACATGCCCTGGCATGGTCCTCAATGGAAATGCAATGAGGGTTATATCATAGACGAAGAAACAGGCATGGCAAAGATCTGTGCGAAAGGCCTGTGTACGTTGCATTTCTATCATGCATATCCGGGTGATAAGCTCGTGATTTCTTATAAGAACTATGAATATCAGGTTCTGACCTATGAAAACAGAATAGATAAAAAATACATTTATACCTATGACTATCAGCAGGAGGAAAACTGGGCATCCTATGACTACCGGAAGGAGCGTTCGGTCTGGAGGCACTTCGGAGAAGATTTCTTATTTCAGGAGGAATGCTTTTTCCGGGTCAATCTGCGGGAAAAGGAAATTTTAGAGGGAACGGCTTTCTGCAGGAAGGAAAACTACCGGGCGGACAAGGAAGGAACCGGTAAAAAAAAGGATAATTCCAGCCGGGGGGAGCGGTGTCCTCTTCGGTGGGAGCAGGCTTCACGGGATTGGGAGCTTTCCGGAGGAAGGAAGCGGCCGGAGGAATTGTACCGTCGGGAGACAGAAACAACCATAGAGCAGGTGCGCCGGGTAAGAGGGCCCGAAGATCTGGCATTTTTTCTTCTGACAGATACTCATTACACGGTCAATGGCACCTGGGCAGATACGGTGGAAAGCCTTCGGGCGGTGAAGGAAGCCTCAGCTTTCACGGATGGAGATTTTATAGACAGACTTTTAAGCGAGCAGCCTATCAGGGACTTTCAGGGGATTATTCACCTGGGGGATGCCACCGACGGCATGGTGCCCCGGGAGATCACCCGGGATTATGTGCGTATGATGCAGGAGGATCTCCAGGGGCTGGGAATACCGCTCTATTACACCCTTGGAAATCATGATTCCAACTACTTCCGGGGAAATCCGGAGCCTTTTGACAGGCAGGAAATGTATGATCTGTATCTGGGAGGGAAGCCGGGGCATTACTGTCTTGATGATGCGGAAAGAGGACTTCGGATGATTTTTCTGGAATCCTTTGACCATAGGGAGAAGATCCGGTATGGTTTTAGCGGCGCAGAGCTGGACTGGCTGGAGGAGAGGCTTGGGGAGACTCCTCCGGATTGGTGTGTGGTGGTATTCAGCCATGTGCCTCCGGCAGCCAGGCTTCACTATTGGAGCGACCAGATCAGAGGAAGTGCCAGGCTGGTCAGGCTGCTGAGGCAGTTTCAATACAGAAGCAGGGGCAGACTGCTGGGATTTGTCCATGGCCATAATCATGCCGATGGGATCGACTGTAGGGAGGGATTTCCGATTGTTTCCATCGGATGCGGCAAATGTGAATTTTTTACGGACAAGAAGCCGGAGGGCTCGGTAACCTGGCCCAGACGGCTGGAGGACATATCCCGGGAGCTTTGGGATGTGCTGGTGGTGTCAACCAAGAGAAGGACCCTTGACTTTATCCGGTTTGGAGCCGGGAAAAACCGGCGTGTGACGGTAAATTTCAAATACAGATTTTCGGACAGCTTCAGCATCGTTATGGATGTATGGGAGGACACAGAAACAGACAGCTTTAAAAATACAATCATCGATTCGGAGGTTCTTATGACAAAGGTAATCACTTATGGTACGTACGATCTGTTCCACGAAGGCCACTATAACATATTGAAAAGAGCCAAGGCGCTGGGAGATTATCTCATCGTTGGAGTGACCACGGAGCATTATGATCAGCAGCGGGGGAAAATTAACGTGGTGGATTCCCTGCTGGACCGGATCGAAAATGTGAGAAAGACAGGGCTGGCAGACCAGATCATCATAGAGGATCATGAGGGTCAGAAGATTGAAGATATACAAAAGTACCAGGTGGATATTTTTACGCTGGGTTCTGATTGGCGCGGGATGTTTGATTATCTGAAATCCCTTTGCCAGGTGGTGTATCTGGACCGGACGCCGGATATCTCCTCCACTATGCTTAGGAAGGAGAAATTTCCCATTATCCGTACCGGCATTGTGGGAACAGGGAGGATTGCGCCCAGATTCGTGGCGGAGGCAAAGTATGTCAGCGGTCTGCATATGCGCAGCGCATACAATCCCCATAGAGACAGCGTACAGCAGTTTGCTTCGGAGATGGGACTGGAGGGATTCAGCGATTCCTTTGAAGATTTTTTGGATTCGGTGGATGCCATTTATATTGCCACGCCCCACGAGACTCATTTTGATTATGCCAAAAGGGCTCTTTTGCAGGGAAAGCATGTACTGTGCGAAAAGCCTCTGGCCTTTTCTCGTCGGGAGGCGGAGGAACTGTTTGCCATAGCCAGAGAAAATCAGGTGGTGCTGATGGAAGGAATAAAGACAGCCTACTGCCCTGGCTTCACCCAGATCATCAATATCGCCAAGAGCGGAAAGATAGGTGAGATCCGGGATGTGGAGGCCTGCTTTTCCAGGCTGACAAACCCGGCGCTGCGGGAGATGGCCGATTTTCAGTACGGCGGCGCGTTTCTGGAGTTCGGAAGCTATACGCTGCTTCCCATTATCAAGCTTTTGGGGGCAGACTACAAAAGGCTTGAGATCAACAGTATCCCTGCGGAAAACGGTGTGGATCTTTATACGAAGATTATGTTTTCCTATGAGAAGGGGCTGGCCATGTCCAAGACCGGTATCGGCGTCAAATCTGAGGGACAGCTTCTGATTTCGGGAACAAAGGGCTATATTCTGGCGGAGTCGCCCTGGTGGCTTACGAGAAAATTTCAGATCCGCTATGAGGATCCCAATCAGATCGAGACTTATACTCCGAATTTTATGGGTGACGGGCTGCGATATGAGATCGGGGAATTTGTGTCCAGCATCAATGGGCACAACGGCTATTCTTACCGGCTTACAGAACAGGATTCGGTGGCCATGGCCGGCGTAGTGGAGGCCTTTATGGAGAACCGGGCACGGCAGCAGTGTGCTTTTCGGGAGAAAAACAGAGCCTCGGGAGTGAAGATATGGGCACACAGGGGCTGTTGCTATCGATATCCGGAAAATACGCTTCCGGCTTTTGAGGCTGCCTGTGTAATTCCGGGTATTGCCGGCATCGAGCTGGACATCCAGCTGTCCAGGGATGGAGTAATCATGGTCTTCCATGACGAGACGCTGAATCGGTTGATGGGGATAGACGGAAACCTGAGGGATTATACCTGTGAAGAATTACAACAGATGAAATTCCAGGCCTGGGATTATGTGAAATCCAAGCCTGAGGACGCGGGCCGCATGTATATTCCCCGGATGGAGGAGGTGCTTGCGCTGGTGAAGCCTTATTCCGCCGATGCCGGGGTAATGATTAACATAGAGCTGAAAAACGGCGGAGTGCGCTATGAGGGTATGGAAGAAAAAATTCTTGCCCTGGTGAAAAAATATGACATGGAAGCCCATGTGCTCTATTCCTCCTTCAATCCGGATTCCCTCAAAATGCTGAAGGAGCTGGATCGCCAGGTCAGTACCGGGATTTTGTCAGGCGATGTGAGAGAATGCGCACGCATGGAGGCGGATTGCCTGGCAGATGCCCTTCATCCCAGCGCGGAAAGCATTCTGGAGCATGGAGTGGAGCCTGGGAAACAGGCTGACGCGGTCTTTGCGGAAGACGGCAGCTCCGGAGAAGAAGCGCTTAGGGCAGGCGGGAGGCCGGTCCGGGGCTGGAATGGCAGAGAGCCTTTTTATAAGGAGACGCGTTATCCGGTGCAATATAATCTCTGGACCCTGGCTCAAAGGGGCATGACAGACTTCATTACGAATGTACCCGAGGAATATTTGAGGGAAGATTGACAGATCGGTGCAGCCTGCGGGGAAGGGGGCGCTATATGGCAAGAACGGTGAGCATAGGGAATCAGGACTTTGAGTCCATCCGGAAGGGGGACTATTTCTATATCGATAAAACGAGCCTGATCAGAGAATGGTGGGAGCAGGGGGACAGCGTAACCCTGATCGTCCGCCCCCGGCGGTTTGGGAAGACCCTGAATATGAGCATGCTGGAAAAGTTCTTTTCTCTGGAATATGCCGACAGAGGCGATTTGTTTGAGGGGCTGGAAATCTGGAAGGAGGAGAAGTACCGGGCCCTCCAGGGAACCTTTCCGGTGATCATGGTGAGCTTTGCGGGGGTGAAGGAAGATTCCTTTGTAAATGCCAGAAAGAAAATATGCCAGCTTATCACAAACTTGTACAATAAATATGATTTTCTCCTGAAAGGAGAGGTCTTAAACACGAGAGAAAAAGATGTATTTCAAAAGGTATCTGCTGAAATGGAGGATTACATAGCCTCGGATTCGCTGAAGAATATGTCAGAATATCTTTTCCGGTATTACAGGAAAAAGGTAATCCTGCTGCTGGATGAGTATGACACTCCCATGCAGGAGGCCTATGTGAGCGGATACTGGGAGGAGCTGGTATCCTTTATCCGGAACCTGTTTAACGCATCCTTTAAGACAAATGCTTATCTGGAGCGGGCCATGATGACAGGAATCACAAGAATCAGCAAGGAGTCCATTTTTTCGGATCTGAATAATCTTGAGGTGGTGACCACTACCTCAGAAAAATACCAGGAGGCTTTTGGATTTACCCAGAAAGAGGTGCTGGAGGCTTTGGAGGAATACGGGCTTTCGGAGAGCGCGGAGGAAGTGAAATACTGGTACGACGGTTTTACCTTCGGGGAAAAAACGGATATTTATAACCCCTGGTCCATCATCAACTATTTGGATAAGCGCAGGTTTTCCACGTACTGGGCCAATACCAGCAGCAACAGTCTGACGGGAAAGCTGATCCGGGAGGGGAGCCGCGAAGTCAAGCTGACTATGGAGGATCTGCTGAGGGGAAGGACATTTCATACCCAGATCGACGAACAGATTGTTTTTGAGCGGCTGGGCCGTACAGAATCGGCTATCTGGAGTCTGTTTTTGGCCAGCGGATATTTGAAGGCGGAGAACCATAGACTGGAGAGGGGAAAAGCGGAGTATGATCTGGCTCTGACAAACCAGGAGGTTCATATTATGTTTGAACAGATGATAGGAGACTGGTTTGCCCAGTCGGCGTCGGATTATAATGATTTTGTAAAGGCGCTGCTTCGAGGGGACAAAAAATCCATGAACGCCTATATGAACAGAGTCGCGCTGTCTGTTTTCAGTTATTTTGACACGGGAAACAAGCCCTCGGAGCAGGCGGAGCCGGAGCGGTTTTACCATGGCTTTGTGCTGGGATTGATGGTGGATTTGGAGGGGCGTTACAGGATCAGCTCCAACCGGGAGAGCGGATACGGAAGGTATGATGTAATGCTGGAGCCCTGCGGAAGCGGTGAGCAGCTTTCAAAACGGTATGAAAACAGCGGCGGCCTGACCGGTTATCCGGAGCAGACCGCCGGGGGGCATGATGATTATATTATTATGGAGTTCAAGGTGCATGATCCTGAAGAAGAGGATACGCTGGAGGCCACAGCCATGGAAGCTCTGGCCCAGATAGACCGCATGAAATACGCGTCGGCGCTGGAGGCCCGGGGTATTCCGGCGGACAGAATCCGGAAATACGGATTTGCTTTTCAGGGGAAGCGGGTGTTGATTGAAGGAAGTGCCGAAATTTATTAAAAAAAATCCAGGTTTGAACGGTTCTTAGAAAACACCTCGAAACATGTGGTAAAGTTATTAGAAAATGTTCCGATATACTAAGTAGGGTTTTGGAGTGAACCTGGGGCAGAGATTGCCTGTTTTGCATGGAAGCAGCCAATAGGAACGTTACGGAAAGCCGTTGCCATGCTTCTTGTGTGCAATGACTTTTTTGTTATAGTAAACTGTGTTGTCAGGCGCGTATCTAAGAGTGCGGAGTGTTCTTTTTCGTTTATGATAGATAGCTGAGGGATTTGAAAATATGAGGAAACTGATCAAACAACAACTTCAGGAAGAAATTGGTCTGCTGGAGCAGGCAAACTCCATATTGGAAAATCCCGGCGAGGATGTAAACAGCAGTCAGCTGTTGGACTTGCTTGCCCAGGAGCAGGAGCTGGCCATATCCATCGGAAACCGTATAGAAGAAACGGAAGGCGCCGGCACGAAGGCCGTGGCCCTTTTGGAGGAGTATTGCGAGGCACTCTGGCATTTAAGCGAGGAGTTTTCCGGGGAGAATGGAAATGCTTGCGCCAGTGAGAGAGTATCGGTAAATCCTTTGCCGGAGGGCAGTGTGGGGGCTTCAGAGAGTGAAGGTCAGGAAGATGGTAATATGAGCCTGCCTGCAGGGAGGAAGGAACTGCTTGCCCGGCTGGAGAAGTTGATCGGGCAGGTAAAAGCACAGATTGATGAACTGCCCAGGCAGTACGATGTGGTTTTTCTTCCCTACAAGGCCAGTATGTGGGACAGCCTGGAAAGCATATGGATGGCGGCGGAGCAGGATCCGGACTGCAATTGCTATGTGATTCCTATCCCCTACTGCGATCTGAATCCGGATGGAAGCATTGGTCAGGTTCATTATGAGGCTTCGTTGATGCCCTCTTATGTGCCGGTGACCCATTATGAGGCCTATGATATCAAAAAGAACAGGCCTGATATAATATACATTCATAATCCATATGACAATACAAATATGGTGACCCGTGTGGCCGCTGAGTTTTACAGCGAAGAATTGAAAAAGCATACCGATATGTTGGTATATATACCTTATTATTTAGGAACCCAGCATCTGGCGGAAGAACACAAGCTTTTGTCGGCTTATTTGCATGCGGACAAAATTATCCTGCAGAATGAAACTATGGTGGAGGATGTGCATTCCTCCATTCCCCGGGAGAAGCTGGCCGCATTGGGCAGCCCCAAGGCGGATCGGATCCTGCGTCTGGAAGCGGAAAAAGGTAAGGTTGTCGGCCAGATGGTACCCAAGGCCTGGAAAAAGAAGATTAAGAATAAGAAGGTAATCTTATATAACGTAAGCATATCCGGTATTCTGCAGTTCAGCGAGCAGGCTATGGACAAGATCCGCTATGTGCTGTCAAAATTCGAGAACCGGGAGGATGTGGTTTTGCTGTGGCGTCCTCATCCTTTGATTGAGTCTACGTTACGATCCATGCGTCCGGCGCTGTATGAGGAATATATGCAGGTCAAGAGGAAGTTTATTGCCGACGATTATGGGATTCTGGATGAGATGCCGGATGTGGGCGTGTCCGCGGTGATTGCTGACGCTTATGTGGGAGAGGACAGCTCTTCTTTGGTGAATTACTTCGGCGTGCTGGGAAAGCCGGTGTTTTACACGGACTGGAAGGTGACGGAGGAATGGAGCGAGGACGAAAGAGGAATGTTCTCTTTTTGGGATTGCTATTTTGAAAATGAGTGCGCTTGGTTTGTGCCAAACACAGATCTGGATTGTCCTTATCTATGTAAAATGGACTTGAAATCAGGTGAAGTCAGCCTTGTTGAAAAACTGCCGGGGGAAACAGAAAAACAAGCTGGCAGGAATGATTATTTTGGCATTATGAAAGTCGATGAAAATGTGATGCTTGCGCCATATGCATCGAATAATATTTATATTTATCGCTTGAATACAAAGCAGGCGATTAAGGTTCCTTTAAACGAGTCTGTAGATTATAATTTCGTGAAGATACATGTGTATAAAGGAAGAATATTTTTAGCGCCTCAGAACTTTGGTTCTGTTGTTGAGCTTAACGTCCAGGATGGCCATTGCATATATTATGAAATTCCAAGGCGGGAGGATGCCGCAATAGATTTGGGCAGCGTATATGGAGCGGGTTCCGCAATATATGAAAATAAACTCTATATACCACGAACGAACAGCAGAGAGATCGTGGCGTTCGATATGGATACAGGAAAGTTTTCTGAAAAAAAGCTCGGAGCAGGAAAGGGCGGATATCACTATATAACAATAGAAAATGGTGAAGTATGGGGGGTGAGCGATTGTGAGGCAGAAATCATATGTTGGAATTTGACGGATGATTCTGTAGATGTATGGGATCGTTTTCCGGATGATTTTATAGGGGGAGAGCATCCCTTTAACAGAGTTTTAGAATGTGGGGATGGGATGATAGCTATTCCAAGAACCGCTAATATGGCAGTTAAAGTTTTAAGAGGTTCAGAGATTGCTTCTCAATTTGCTCTTCAGGAGTGTTTTCAGGAGGGAGAAAGGCAATCCCCCTTTTTTACAAAACATGCTTCTAAGACAAATTATACAATGGCAATGCGCCTGGATGAGAAAATAATTGCATTGTCTGCGTACAATAATAGTGTGGTTCAATATGATATTTCATCAGGCAGCAGTTCCATTTTCCCCTGCAGATTTAAGACAGAGGACGTGAGAAGTCTGGAAAATGAAAAAATGAACATGATATTTCAAAGAGGGGAAATACCGAATAATTGTGGAGAAGGCGGAAGATGGACGCTCTCTGCGTTTTTGAATTATTTGGCGGCGGATCGATATCATTATCATAAGCAGGCCGCCAAAAGGTACCAAAGGGTTGTAAATAATTTAGAAAAGGAATGTGGCGTGTGTATACACGAATATATTATCAACTCTTTATAAACTGTTGATGCTGTAGGAAGAATCGTATTATAAACACATAAAAGGGATTGACATATCATGAAGGGAATATTGGTGCGATGATAAAAGTGGGCGGGGATCAGCTTCGACAGCTTCAGCTGATACAACTGGAGATGCTGGTGGAAGTGGATCGAATCTGCAGAAAGTGTGAAATAAAATATAATATTATAGCCGGAACTCTTTTAGGAGCAGTCAGGCATGGAGGCTATATTCCCTGGGATGATGATGCAGACGTTGCGCTTTTGAGGCCGGAATATGAGAAGTTCAGAAAAGCATGTAAGACGGAATTGGATCGATCCAGATTTTATTTTCAAGATCATAGGAATACCAAAGGATATAGATGGGGCTATGGGAAGCTGAGAAGAAAACACACACTTTTTCTGAGGGAATATCAAGAAGACATGCCATATAAGCAAGGGGTATTTATTGATATATTTCCACTTGATGGTGTGCCTGATAATTATATTTTAAGAAGTTTATATAATTTTGAGTGCTTTTGTGTTCGAAAAATTCTCTGGTCAAAGGTTGGGAAGAAAGCTGATTCTGTATTTTGGAAACGTCAGATCTATAAACTGCTTAGCAATATATCGGAGAAACGGATTTTCGAGCATTACCATCGTATGATATGCAGATCGGGAAGAAAAAGAACAGAAATGGTGAGGATTCTTTTGTTCCCAACACCGAACAGGGAGTGGGGATATTATAGGCGATGGTATGAAGAAAGCGAGCAGATTTTGTTTGAAGGAATTGAATTTTGTGGAATAAAGGATTTTGACGGCTATTTGAGTTTTAAATTTGGCGATTACAGGAGCCTGCCGCCGGAAGAAGATAGAAAGATACATCCAGTCAGTAGGATCAGATTGATTAAGAATGAAAAGGGGAACAGCTTTTGCGGGTGACAAATATACAGCATTTTTGTTTAGATGATGGACCGGGAATTAGGACTACCGTTTTTATGGCAGGGTGTAATTTGAGATGCTTGTGGTGTCATAATCCGGAAGCAATCATGAAAGATTTATTTGATCATACCACAAGAGAAATTTTTGCGGATGAATTATTTGAAGAAATTTGTGAGGATAAGTTATTTTATGAACAACTGAATGGGGGTGTCACATTTTCGGGAGGTGAACCGATTTTACAGTCAGGTGAGCTGACCGACGTTTTGAACAAGTGTAAAGAAAATGACATTCATGTTGCGGTGGAAACAGCGGCAAATTATTCGTTTGATTTGTTAAAATCTATATTAGAGTATATTGATTTACTGATTGTGGATTGCAAAGCAATCTCAAATGAGGTTTATCAAAAATGTACCGGGAGATCAAATGAGGCTTTTATAGAAAACTTTAAGATCTTGTGTAATGAAAAAAGGCATATATGGGTTCGGATTCCAATTGTATGGAATGTTAACATATCGATTCAGGAAATACATCGTATAGGAGAATTTCTTCAACCCTTTCAATTGGATAAGGTTGAACTGATTCCTTATCATAAAATGGGCATTCCCAAGTATAAAAAGTACAAAATAGAGTATTTATTGCAGGATGTTACTCCACCGACCATAGAACAGCTGGAAACATGTCGCGATATATTGAGCCAGTATGGAATTATAGTGTCTTGCGAATAAGAAAGAGAGAATATGAGAAAAGTATCAGTGATTGTTCCTGTTTATAACACACAAAAGGAATTAGGCAGGTGCCTTTACAGTATTCAAAATCAGACTTACAAAAACCTGGAGATTATATGTATTGATGACGGGTCAACGGACGGATCAGAAGATATTGTTGATATTTTTGCAAAAGAGGATAAACGATTTACTGTAGTGCACCAGAAGAACATGGGGGAGAGCGGTGCGAGAAATGTTGGGCTTAAAATAGCGACAGGAGATATTATAGCCTTTTGCGACTGTGATGACTGGATCGAAAGCGATACATATGAAGCTTTAATGAAGGAAATGGATCAATATGATCTGGATATATCGGCTGGCGGCTGGATGAAAGAAACCTCTAAGGGAGCGGAAAAAATCCACAATATACGGCCCGTTACAGAGGATGTTTTTGATCAGCTGCAATTGTTGGAGTATTTATACAAGCGGGATTTCTACAGAGGCATGGCCTATATGTGGAATAAGCTTTATAAACGGGAACTATTGAAGCGGGGAGGGGAAAACTCCATTTTATTTGACGAAAGTCTCACTTTGGGAGGAGACGTTGTCTTTCTGGCGAAGGCGGCGTTAAATGTCCAAAAAGTTAAATATATTGATAGAGCGCTTTACCATTATTGCCAGAGAGAAGGATCAGGGTGTCATACAAAGGATGTCGCTAAGTTAAGAGATTGGATACGGGCGTATGAAATTATAATTGAGATGTTTACTTTAAGGGGCGTTGATCAGGAAATAATCAATTATACAAAACGCTTTTTGGCATATCATAGCAGTAATGCAGCAGAGATTGCTTTAAATCAGGGATTAACCGATGCGAAGAATGAATTTCAGAATTTTATGAGATTGTATGAAAAGGAATATACGGAATTAAATGCGGATTATCCCGAGAGAATACAAAGGTACAGGCAATTGTTGGAGACTTAAGGGAGAGAACAAGTCATGAAATGGACAAATAAAGGTCATGAATATGATGCGGAATATAAAGAAATTAAAGGAAAGAAGGCTTATTATCTGTTCGGAGCAGGCGACTACGGACGACAGTTTTTAAATATATTTAAAGATGAAATTCAGATCAGGGGTTTTATTGATAATAGCGAGGAGAAGCAGGGGAAAGCTATTAATGGTTATACCTGCTATTCTCTGGATCAGATACAGCTTTCTGAAGATGAAGGAATTGTCTTGACAATGTCGCAGATTGCCAGAATAACTCCTTGTGAGCAATTGAAGCAGCATGGTTACAGAGAACGAGAGGATTTCTTTGTGCTGGAGGAGTTTTTATCAGTTTATTATGTATATAAATATGACAAAATATATTTTTCCAGTATTTCGTTTTTGCCAAGTACGATATGCAATTTAAAGTGTAGACATTGTCTCAACTTTAATCCCTTTGCCAAACAATTTTATGTGCGGGAATGGGAAGCGCTGGTTAAGGACGTAGATTTATTTTTTTCTTGTATAGATCGTATTATGATCTTTCATATCAGCGGTGGAGAGCCCATGCTCTATAAGCATACAGTTGACTTGATTGAGTATATTGATAAAAACTATGGGGATAGAATTGACACATTGCGGACGATAACGAACGGGACGATAGTACCGAAGGATGAGGATCTGATAAGGATATCAAAATGCCGGGTCGAACTTGTGATTGATGATTATCGTGAAGCGGTGCCCAGGTATAATGATCAATTTCATGTTTTGACCCAAAAATTGCAGGAGTTTGGAATACGTTTTTATATTAACAAAGCGGATAATTGGATTGATCTGGCGCCGGAAAGAACCGATTATTCCTGCTGGACAGAAGAAGCGCTGGAAAAGCATCGATCTGACTGCTGCCAGTCCTGGCAGGAATTAAGAGACGGAAAGCTGTATAACTGTAATTATGCGGCTTATGCATCAGTAGCAGGAATCGGAGGAGAGCAGGATCAGGAAGAGACATATGAATTGAAAACATTTTCTGCTGAAAAGAAAAAAGAACTAGTGGAATTCCGATTAGGATATACGACGAAGGGATATACAAATTTTTGCCGGAAATGTCGAGGGTTTACGCCTGAAAATTTTGAAATGGTAGCGCCTGCCGTGCAGGTGTGAGACGGGGATAGGAAGAACATTTCATGTTTATCACTACATATGCAGATCAAGCATTTGGTGTGCTGGAAGAATGCGTAAAAAAATATAAAAAGATAATCATATGTCCATTTGGCGAAAGAGGCAGACAGGTAAAGAGAATTTTAAACGCTGAGTTTGGAATCAATGAAATTTGCATTGCTGATAATAATTATATTGGTAAATTACCTGTGATAAAGTGTAATGATATACCTGATAACCTGCCGGAAGATACTATGATACTGCTGTGCTGTGAAAATCCTGAAGCAAAAAGGCAGATACGTGATTCGCTTTCCAGACTTTCCGCGATTCCGGTAGTGGATGTTTTCCCGGAAAACAAATTGTATATTTTCAACTGGGGGCAAGTGAATCAGGAAGACGAGCAGAGGAATCAATTAAATTTGCTTTACGGAAAACTGCATCGGCTTGTCTTTGACGGAGATGATAGTGCATATTCGGTATTAAAGAATTATAGAAAAGAGGATTTGCCACGTGATTTTGAAATCTTTCTTGCAGAAAATGTTATGAATAAGTCGCTCCAGCGCGCATACAGCTTATTGCTGTATGCAATGTTGAAGGAGCTGCATATTGAAAAGGAGGAGCCTTTAGCCGGTAAGGCATCCTATCGCGCTGTTAACCGGACATATCCTGCAGGCGTAAAAGAAGAACTATATCAATTGGAAAAAGATAAAAGAATAAATGAAAGTGAGTCTAATCTAATAAAGGATGCATGGGATATGCGCCTGTTTACCCGGTTTCCGGGTGGGCATGTGGTTCCAGGATATGAGAGGCTTTTAAAGAGGGGGATTGGAGAATATTTATCGGAATTAAGAGAACGTTATATTACTGCAGAGAAGGGTGGAAATAAGGACAAATGTTTGTTTTATGAAGCGGAAATAGCAGCTGTCAGAAGTCTGCAGGAATTGTTGATCAGATATGCCAGGACGGCAGAAGAGCATATGGTTGATAGTAAAATATGCAGACAAATAAAGAAAAACTGCGAGTATATCTCATCCGAACGACCTAAATGTTTGGAGCAGGCGCTTCAGCTTCTTTGGATCATGCATGAGCTGATGATAGCAGAGGGGAACATTAAAGGTATTTCTATGGGCAGGATGGATCAATATTTATATCCGTTTTATGAACAGGATATAAGCATGGGTCTTTTATCGGAAACGGAAGCCTATGAATTGATTTTATGCTTTTGGAAAAAATTTGCGTTTGACAGAAAAGCATTGGCTTTTCAAAATGTTACGATTGGGGGAAAGGATAATCCATTGACAGCGCTTTTTTTGAAGGCGCAATTAGAAACAAGAGCCAATCAGCCGATGCTTTCGCTGAGGATTAATCAGAGCACCTCCGATGTGATATGGAATAAAGCGATTGATACGATTTCAACAGGGATGGGCGTTCCGGCTTTGTTTAATGATGACTGTATCATCAGGGCTAAACAATATGCCGGGATCAGCATGGACGATGCTACAAACTATTCTATTGTAGGATGTGTCGAACAAACGATAGGAGGCAAAGAGTATTCTCACACGGAGGGACTTAGACTGAATCTTGCCAAGCTCCTTGAACTAATGATGTTTCAGGGCTTTTGCCCAGTGACTGGGAAGAGATATTTGCTTTCCAGGTCCTGTGAATTGCAGAACTTTTCCAGCTTTGATGAATTTTACGATTGGTATAAGGCGGAATTATATTTTCTGATAGATCGATCCTGCCGTTTGCTTAACCAGGCAGATATTTCATATGGAAGGAATTGGCCGGCGCCATATTTGTCTCTTTTTATGGAGGGCTGTATTGAAACAGGAAGAGATGTTACAGACGGCGGAGCGGTTTATAATAATTTATCTATTAACTTTGCGGGAATGGCGAACGTTGTAAATGCTTTTTTTGCTGTTAAGAAAATTGTGTATGATGAGAAAAAAATTTCACTTATGCAAATTCCTGAGATTTTAAGGAATGATTTCAAGGGGTATGAGGATCTGAGAGAAGAAATTGGCCGGCTGCCCAAATATGGAAATAACAATAGGGAAATTGATAAATATGCGGAGAGTCTTGCGGAACATATTATTTTAGCGATGGAACGGAGGACTACACATAGAAACGGAAGGTTTCAGGCGGGGTTTTATACAGTGACGCTTCATGCGGAGATGGGAAAATATATGCTTGCAGCCTTTGATGGAAGAGAAATGGGGACAGCGCTTGCAAGTTCATTGTCACCTGTGCAGGGAACAGATTTAAGAGGGCCGTTAGCAGTGTTTCATTCCATTACTAAGATGCCAATGAGCAAAATGTCTAATGGAATGGTGTTGGACTTAAAATTTGCACCCGAATTTTTCAGGGGGGGGGGCAAAAAAGGAGAAGATTAAAACGGCGGTTAGGGCATATTTTGATATGGGCGGAATGGAAATCCAGTTTAATGTGGTAGAACGTGAAACGCTATTGCAGGCTCAGGAGCATCCGGAAAAATATGAAAATTTATTAGTGAGAGTTTCGGGATTCAGCACATATTTTGTAGAATTGGACAAAGTGCTTCAGGATGAAATTATCGCAAGATATATGCATCGAATTTGAAAGCAAACTTTCAAATATTGAATTGATACCCGCCGAAGGCGGACAAAGAGGTATATGTATGGAAGCTTGGAAATTTGTAATATGGGGAGCGGGGGAGCGGGGAAAGCTTATCACAGAGTTTTTAGGCGAATCACAGATTGCCGCCTATATTGACAGTGATAAGGCAAAGCAGGGAAAGGCCTGGCTTAATCGTCCCGTTATAAGCTTTGCTGAATATAAAATAAAGTATGAAGAATGTTTTGTTATTGTTACACCTGTGGACGAAGAACCTATATTAAGCGAATTAGAAAGCAATCATATTAAAAGGTATTTTCGAATGTCCCATCTTCCTTCTGAAATGCAGGGATATGGAGACACAAATTTTTTTGATAAGCTTCTAATTCCACAGTCAGAGACCGGTAGCAATATTATTTTGGGGACAACCTTGTACTCATGCTTATTGTATAGGAAATTAACGGACGCAGGGAATGACAATGTTTATCTGTTTTCAGCAGGGAGCGGGGAATTGGAGAAACAGATTGAGAAATATCTTCATTGCAGGTTTACTTCCCGGATCAACCCTGAAAAAGACAATATTTTATTGACGACTCCGGAGTATAACGGAGAGGAGATATATTACAAGAAATACGTAACGGATTTATTTGATTTATCGGAAAAGCTTCCACAATATTATAATCCTGACATGGAAGCATTTCATAATATTCATAGTAAAAAACGATGCTTTATTGTTGCTACAGGGCCCAGCTTACGAGAAGAGGATCTGAGGTTATTAGCTGAGAATAAGGAAATATGCTTTGGAGTAAACCGCATTTTTCATGTGGATGAGAAGCTGTGGAAACCTCAATATTATATTTTTGCAGACAGGGCTGGAATGCGGCAGTATTGGAATGAGATTGCGGCTTATGATGTGGAGGAAAAGTTTTTGGGGGACTCTTATTGGGAGGACACTTCATGGAAAGGGAATGCGCACAGGATGCATGTTGTAACTGGTCACAGTTTTCCGATAATGCCGGAATTTTCTGAGAAGTTGGAAAGAAAGGTATATGCCTATGGAACGGTAACTTACATGGCTATCCAGCTGGCAGTGTACATGGGGTTCTCGACCATATATTTACTTGGCGTGGACTGCAATTATTCAAAAAACAGCACCCAAAATTATTTTTTTAAGGATCAGAGAAAAGACAGATATAATCACTATGTAGATCGAATGGTGCTTGCATATAGACGGGCAGGAGAATATGCAAGAGCCCATGGAGTGGAGATTTTCAATGCATCCAGGGGAGGAAATCTCGAAGAGTTTGAACGTGTTTGTTTCGATGAAATCTTATGAGGCGTTAATGGGAGACGAAATGAAAAAGAAAAAGGATTATCTGGAAGAAGTTGTGAAATATTCAGAAAAATATGAATGCATAGCGATTTATGGAGCAGGAAAAGTAGGGGTCGGCTTGTATAAAGATTTAAAAGCGCGGGGTATCGATGTAAAATACTTTATTGTAACTTCAAACGTTGGACAATTAGCGAATATGAGTGAAATAGCAGGAGAAGATGTCCCAATTATGCAGATCGACGAAGCGCCTGATTTAGAGAAAACAGGAATCATCATAGGCGTTTCCCTGGGAAAGGTATCCGGAGTTATTAAAAAGCTGGAAGAATACGGTATATCGGAGTATGTCACTCTGCAACAGGAATATGTGGATACTATATTAGAGGAATTCAATATACCCAAAATGGAAATTACTACGATTATCGGATGCGCGGTTAATTGCAGGTATTGTCCACAAAGGCTGCTGACGAGCAACTACTGGATGGCGGATAAGGAACGGGAAAAACGGATGTCGTTTGACACCTTTAAAATCTGTATAGATAAGTTGCCAGAAGTGACACAGATTTTTTTTGCCGGAATGTCAGAGCCGTTTTTGAATGAAGAATGTATTCATATGATACAATATGCGGTTGAAAAGGGGCATCGGGTTGGAGTATATACAACCTGTGTCGGATTAAATCTGGAGGATTGTAAAGAGCTGGTGAAAATGCCGGTTGAATCTGTGATTCTTCATGTGCCTGATGAGGAACGTTTTGCGCATATTGATTGCACGGAAGAATATTGGAAGGTTGTAGAACTGATGCTTGAGGCGGTAAAGGAGAATGGTCAGCCCTTTGTTGACTCCGGTTCCTGCCAGGGAACGCCGCTGAAGGAATTTATGGAACTGAATCATGGAAGAATCAGGGTTGAGACATATTTACATGACAGGGCAGGAAATTTATCTTCCGATCAGGAAGAAGTACTGGAGTCATGCGGATATATTGGCGGAGAAATATATTGTTATCACAGCGGCGCCAGGCTGGATCATAACATTCTATTGCCGGACGGAAGCGTAGTTCTTTGCTGCATGGATTATGGAATAAAGCATGAAATTGGAAATTTGATGAAAAGTACATATGAAGAAGTCATGGAGGGGAGAGAACTTAATAATATACGGGAAGCTCTGAAGGATGATACGAAGGAGCTTTTGTGCAGAAGATGTACATATGCGGTAAAAGTGAAAAATTCATCATCCGAATGATCAGAGAATATAAGGGCCAGGGGGTGTCAGATGAACAGGGATGATTATATTGAGAAGCTAAAATCTTTATTCGAAAGGTATTCTATCATAGAAGCTTACAAAAAAAAGCTTATATTTTGGGGGACAGGAGCTGTTGCAGAAGCCTGGTGGGATGATATGAATGAGGCCGGACTTATGCCGAAATATGTGGTTGATTCAAAGAAGGCAGGAGCTAAATTTAAGGGATATGATATTGTCTCTCCTGAAGAAATAGCAGGAGCAAGTGATTGTGCGATTGTGATTATGAGCACAAATCCGTATCTATATCAGGAGATTACAGATCAGATCAAAGGGATGAATTTGGGAGTGCAGCATGTTTTCTCTTGTTCGGCATTGTACTATTGGTTCTGCCGGGAAAGAATTATCAATCTGACAAAGGAACTGGACGACGAAGATTCGATGGAGTCGTTGATTTCTTTGATGAAAGCCAGGATGGAAGGGAAATTGCTTAAGGATAGTGATCTCAATAACAAGCAATATTTTCCAATATATCTTTTTTCCCGTTGGGACGATAGAGAGGTGTATGTGGATGCAGGGGCTTTTGTGGGTGACACGCTGGAAATGTTTCTATTTGAAAAATTCGGGACATTTGAATCATATTATGCATTTGAACCATTGCGAAAAAATTTTGAGGCGCTTAAGTTTCGTGTAGAACGATTAGAAAGGGAATGGGGAATCGAAGGCAAAATAGTATGTGTCAACCAAGGCCTGGATAAGGAAATAGGAGAACAAAAAATGTCTTCTTTGTTTCCGGTTGGTGCAACGATAGGGACGAATGAAGAAAAAGTTGGATTGGAAATAATTAAAACGGTGTCCATTGATGAATATTTTGAGGAGAAGAGAATTTCTACAATTAAGGCGGATATCGAAGGAAAAGAGATGGATATGCTGATGGGGGCAGAAAAGTCCATTAAGAAATGGAAACCAAAGATGGCAATCAGTATATATCATAAACCTTCGGATTTATATAAAATTTTCGAGCTTATCAAATCATTTGACTTAGACTATAAATTTGCTGTCCGCTGCCACTGCGCAAGCGGCGGAGATACTGTATTGTATGCATATTAAAAGTCGGGATATTGTGAATATACCCGACAAAATAAGGAGATAACATGTATAGATTACATAATCTTGGAATTGACGCAAAAATTGACTGGCTTGTGAAAAAAGGAAAACTAATTAATAAGAAATTAATTATTTATCCATGGAATCAGGATAGTATTCATATGTATCAATATCTAATTCAGAGATGGGGGGAGCAGTATGAAACGTTTATTGTGGACGATGAGGTAAGCCGATACAATAAGTCTGTTTTAAGCATTCAGGATATGGAAACGGTATGTGTTAATGATACATATGTGGCTCTTTTGATTACGAATGAAGATACATTTAGTGATTATCTGCATAGAAGAGGAATGCCATATGAAAATATATATGTTATAAAGGGAGACTTGCTTACTGCACAGGACGCACTGATAAAATGCGGAGAAGATACATCAATATGCACGGTTTTGGATGTTGGATGCGGAAAGGGAAGTCATTCGGGAGTATTTTTGGAGTATGGAAAGAGAGTGACGGGAATTGATGCAGGATTTACCTGCAGGATTCGAGATAATTATGCGTTTGAATTTATACAGGATGATTTTATTGCACATAGTTTTTTAGAGCAGTATGACTTGGTTTGGTGTGCCCATGTATTGGAACATCAATTGGCTGTTGGCGAATTTATAAAAAAATTATTTTCGTGCTGCTAGGGCAGCGGCAAGGTGGCGATCACTGTTCCTGATGAAAAAGAAGGAAAGGTTATTGAAGGGCATGTAAATAATTGGAATGCGGGACTGCTGATGTACAATGTCATTCAGTGCGGGTATAGTTGCAGACACGCCGCTGTGAAATCATATGCGGGAAACGTCAGTGTGATTGTACCAAAAGAGCCGATTGATAAAAATTACGATTATAGAGCCGTAGAAAATTCGCGCCCTTATTTTCCTGAAAGCATGAAGTGTGGATGTAATCGGTTTGGTGGAATCCTTTTTGATGGAAACATCGAAGAGCTAAACTGGAATTAAGCCAGATTGGAAAGGATTTGTTGAAAATGAAAAAGATAATAGCTGTGATTCCTGCAAGATATGAGTCCTCTCGTTTTCCGGGAAAGCCATTGGCAATGATCGCAGGTAAAACCATGATTGAGAGAGTATATGAACGTGTCAGAGAGATGCCGGAAATTGAAGAGGTTCTGGTGGCTACAGACGATGAAAGGATTTACGATGCAGTATCCTCCTTTGGTGGGAAGGCTGTAATGACAGGACAGTGTAATTGCGGAACCGAGAGAGTATATGAGGCTATAAAGAATCTGGAGTGCAATATTGTAATTAACGTGCAGGGCGACGAGCCCTTGATCCGAAAGGAAATGATCAGGGATTTGCTGGATGCTATGAAGGACGAAAATGTTTTAATGGCAACTCTGCGGAAAAGAATCGTGTCCCGGGAGGAAATTCAAAATCCAAATGTGGTTAAGGTAATAGTGGATAGGAATGAGGATGCATTATACTTTTCCCGCTGTCCGATCCCTTATAATCGCGACGGAATAGAAGGCGTATCATATTTTAAGCATATAGGTTTATATGGATATAAGAAGACTTTTTTATGTGATTATGTGAAAATGGACAAATCGACTTTGGAAAGATGTGAAAATCTGGAACAGCTGAGAGTGTTGGAGAATGGATTTCCGATTCGGGTGAAGGAAACTGTTTATGAGAGCATGGGGGTAGATCTTCCAGAACATATTAATCAAGTAGAGAGAATGCTTCAAGATGAAATGGGTGCGGTTGTGTTATTTTGAGTAGAAAAGTAAGAGGATTATTATGTGGGATAAGTTAACTGTAATTGCAGGACCATGTGTTATAGAATCGGAAGAGATTGTATTCGAAATTGCTGAAAAATTGAAGGAAATGCTGACAGATTTGCCAGTGGATTTTTACTTTAAGGCTTCTTTTGATAAAGCAAACAGGACAAGCATAAAATCTTTTCGGGGCCCCGGGCTCGAACGTGGGCTGAAGACATTAGAGAATGTAAAAAGAAAATATGATCTGAAGATTGTTACAGACATTCATGAACCTTTCCAGGCGAAGCCGGCGGGTGAGGTGTGTGAAATAATTCAGATCCCGGCCTTTTTGTGCAGACAAACAGACCTTCTAATGGCGGCGGCCCGCACAGGCAGAATTATTAATGTAAAGAAGGCACAGTTTCTGGCGCCTTGGGATATGCGGAATGTGGTTCAAAAAATAGAACAATCCGGAAATAAAAATATAATGTTGTGTGAACGTGGAACCAGCTTTGGATATAATACATTGGTGGTGGATATGACATCTATTGTGGAAATGAAAAAGCTGGGGTATCCCGTTATATTTGACGGAACACATAGTGTACAAAAACCGGGAGGGAACGGAACTTCTACTTCCGGAAATCGGGAATATATCCCTTATTTATCCAGAGCAGCGGTAGCGGCCGGCGCCGATGGGCTCTTTCTGGAAACTCATATTCATCCGGAAGAAGCATTATCCGATGGCCCGAATATGATCCCAATCGGGCAAGTAAGGCAGTTGGTTGAGGAGTGTTTGAAGATAAAGGAAATTACAGAATAGATATGCCTGCTTTGGCGGACAGGAGAATGAGGATATGGACTTGGTGGCGGAAGCAAAAAAGGTTTTTGATAAGGAAATAGAGGCCTTAAAATGTACAAGGGAGGCATTGGATGATACCTTTGCTGAAATGGTTGCGGCTATACTGCAATGCAAGGGAAAGGTGATCTTGTGTGGAATGGGTAAATCTGGCCATATCGCAAAAAAAATATCTGCAACGATGGCCAGCTTGGGAACATCCTCATTTTATTTGCATCCAGCGGAGGCTATGCATGGAGATCTGGGAATGGTAACGGAGAATGATTTTATTATTTTGCTCAGTCACAGTGGAGAGACAATGGAGATCTTACAACTGCTTTCTCCGCTGAAAATGATAGGAGTAAAGATGGCTGGCATTACTTCAAACGCAGATTCTACATTAGCCCGAGAATGTGAGCTGGTACAGGTTATCCCTAAAGTTGAAGAAGCCTGTAGCTTAAACCTTGCGCCTACTTCCAGTACTACGGCTGTGCTTGCTTATGGGGATGCTCTGGCGGTAGTCGTATCGGAGAAATATGGTTTTGGAGAAGGAGATTTTGCGCTTTTCCACCCGGCGGGTGCTCTGGGGAAAAGGATTTTGCTGAGGGTAAGGGATATTATGGCGGTTGGGAATGATGTCCCTATTGTCAGAGAGAAAACATTGATTTCAGAGGCCATCATGGAGATGAATCGAAAGCGTTTGGGGGCCGTAGCTATTGTAAGCGATGAAGGTGAACTGACAGGACTTTTGACAGATGGGGATTTAAGAAGAGCGGTTGAAAAAAAAGTAGATATGTATGGTGAGACAATAGATACTATTATGTCATGTTCTCCTAAAATTATTTCACAAGACATTTTGGCGGCTCAGGCGTTATGCAGCCTGAGGGAAAACAACATTAATACTTATCCGGTGGTGGATGAAGCGAGACATGTTATTGGAATGCTGACGTGGCAGATGATTGTGAAGGCTGGAGTAGTAATTTGATTGTGCAGGGAAGGAACAGTAAAATAAATGGCATTTCACGTGCAAAGCATTGCAAGAAATGAGGGAAGACATGAGATTAATTGACGTAGATGTATATCAGCTGGCTGAAAAATTAAAAAATAGAAAAGCAGTTTGTTTTGGGGCAGGGGGAGAATTAAAAAATTTTGTAAATAAATATAAGCATTATCATTTTGAAAAAAGAATAATATGTGTTTTAGATAATGATAAGGAGAAACAAAAATCAAATATTTCCATAAATGACTACTATCTGAAAGTTATGTCCATACATGATTTTTGTGCAGATTATCCGAAGGAAGAGTTTCTTATGCTGATTACATGTACAGATATTGTATCTGTATATGAGCAACTAGAAAAATATGATGCTTTTATAGACACTGAGGTTTGTTCGACAAGATATATTATGAGTACGACCCGCGAAACAGATGAGCAGCATAGAACGTATCCGGAGAGTTTTAGATTGAGCGATATGCCAATGATTCCTAAAGTAATACACTATTGCTGGTTTGGCGGGAAACCGATACCCGAAAAAAATTTATTATGGATGGAGAGTTGGAAAAAATATTGTCCTGATTATGAGATTGTGCGATGGGATGAAAGCAATTATGATGTTTCTCAAAATAAATATATGTATCAGGCGTATAAAGCCGGAAAGCTGGGATTTGTACCGGATTATGCCAGGCTGGACATTGTATATAAATATGGAGGCATTTATTTAGACACAGATGTGGAATTGATTTCTACAATGGATGAATTAGTATATCAACCAGCTTTTGCCGGAGTAGATGGATCTTGGCGGGTCAGTTTGGGACTGGGATTTGGAGCAGTAAAAGGAAGCCCGATTATGGGCGAATTAAGAGAACAGTATTCTGAATTAACCTTTTATGATGAATATGGAGATTTGAACATGATTGCCGCACCAGCACTGCAAGAGAAAATTTTCATGCAGAAGGGATATCAAAAAAATGGGGAATATCAGATTGTTGATGGAATGACCATATATCCTGAAAAAATTTTATCTGCAAAGTGTAATACAACTGGTAGAATTTTGCCGACGAGTCGGACGGTAGCGATACATCATTTTGACGGGTCGTGGGTTGATGAGGAAAAGCGAATAAAGATAAAGAAAATCCAAAGCCTTTTTCAAAAAGAAACTGGGGATAATGACGGTGAGAGATGCAGGGAAAATGACTCGGAAATCTGAAAAAACAGAGGAAAGAGTAATGAAGAAAATTGTTTATTGGGGAGCTGGCAAAATAGGTATTTGGTGTTTAGAGCAACATACAGATATTTCTCCTCTTTTTCTAATTGATAGTTTTTCAGAACAGAAAATGATATGCGGAAAGGAAGTTAAGCATCCGGATGAGATAAAGGATTGGACAGCATATTATATTGTGATTACGAAAAAAAAGTATCAAGAAATTGAGGCAGTATTGAAAAGTAAAGGGCTGCAGAAGAACAGTGATTATTCGTGGTATCAGGATTTTTTTTCCTGTCATCGTCCGAGCATCGAGGAAAATCTGGATTTGCTCCGGACATACGATAAACATTGTTCTGCGGAGCTGCGTCCGATTATGATGATAGTACCTACTGCCTGTATGCGCAATCAAAAGAGCTTTTCCGCATTTTTGAGAGATTATATTAGAAAAAGAAAGCCAAGACAAGTTGTAGTTTTTACACAACTTGAAGTTATTTCTCCGAAAAAATTTGCTCAAAAATTTGACTGTCATGTTATTGATATGCCAGCAATATTTGGCAGAGATAAGTTGGAATATGAGGTTGATGATTTTCTTTATACAGGCAGCTTATCAACGGAAGAAGGCGAATGGCTGGAACAATTAGAAAAAAGAAAAGTATCAACAAATAAGGCGGAGTCGTTGAGATTTTGTAAATTGCTTTATTGTTATTACAAGACGATTATCAAAGAGCTGCATCCATATAAAATTTTAATATGGGGGAACTGGACAAGAGAAAGCTATATATTAGGGCATCTTGCCGATCTTTACGGAATAAGCCGTGGTTATATGGAACATGGATGGATTCCTGGAACAACGCAATTTGATCCCCGTGGAATTGCCGGTCAAGGCATCTATGCGGTTAAACCAGATATTTTAGATGAAATAATAGTTACAGAAAAAGAGATAATAGAAATACAAAAAATCAAACAGTATGTGATAGAAAAGCAGTTGGATACGAGAGTTTTTCACAAAACGGAAGCAGACAGAGAGGAACTGAAAAAATTAGATTCCCGGAAAAAGACGATTTTTCTTATAGGAATGGACGAAATCGGTATGGGAATGAATCCTCAGGACAGCTATTGGGATCGGTATATTTCCGGTGTATACGGATCTGTACAGGAAGTCTTGATTGATTTAATAAAAATATGTGCTGTTAATGATTTAAACTTAATTTTTAAACCCCATCCTGGTAATAAGATACAGAATATCCCGGAGGCTGATTTAAATAAAGTTATTTATATTAAAGATGCTTCCGTTGACGAATTAATTCAGATCTCCGATGCAATGGTGAGTATCACATCTGCAGTGGATTATAAAGTATTGATATATGAAAAACCGTTGGTACAGGTTGGGAATACAGGCTTGAAAGGAAAAGGATGTGCTTATGAAGTAATGAATAAAGGGGATTTAGAAAATACTGTTTTAGAAGCGCTTGAGATTGGAATGACGAAAGAACAGGTAAGAAAGTACGACCAGTTTCTTGCAAAGCTTTTAAAGCGGTATTTGTGGGATGATATGTCAGAAAAAGAAATAACGTATGGATTGACGCTTGATACTGATTTTGGTGAGGAAGAGACATATGAATGTAATAGCATTTATACCGATTAAATTAAATTCCCAAAGGCTTCCACATAAGAATATTTTGCCCATTGCCGGAAGACCATTGTGCTGGCATATTGTTAATTCGTTGCTTCATGTGAAGGACATTAATAAGGTTTTTGTGTATTGCAGCGATGAAGCGGTAATGCAGTATTTGCCTCAGGGTGTTTTGTTTAAGAAGAGGGAAAAAAGATTGGACGAGGATTGTGTGAAGGGATTTGAAATATATCAAAGCTTTATAGAAGAAGAATTTGCAGACGTATATGTACTGGCTCATACCACATCGCCATTTATTAAGACACATACTATCGAAAATTCACTGGGTCATATTCTTGCCGGAGATAATGATTCTGCTTTTTCAGCGGAACGTATACAAACTTTTGCGTGGTACAATGGAAAGCCGATTAATTATGATTTGACAGATGTGCCCCGTACTCAGGATATGGAACCTGTATGGATTGAGACAAGCGGATTTTATATGTTTCAGAGAGATGTGTTTGTAAAGCATCATCGCAGAATTGGATTTCAGCCATATATTCAGGAGGTCTCCGGAATAGAGGCGTTGGATATCGATGAAGCGAAGGATTTTGAATTGGCGAAGGTGTTCTGGGAGAAAGAAAATGGAGCCGACAAAACGAATAGCGATTTTTGTGCTATATAGTAGAACGGGTGAGCTAACAAAGGATGTAGAGTTTTTAATCGCCAGCCTTAAACAGGAGGTTTTCAAACTGGTGATTGTGGTAAATGGTCAGTTGAAAGATTTTGAAAAAGCAAAACACCTGTCTGATTTTTTAATAATAAGAGAAAATGCGGGATATGATGCAGGGGCATACAAGGAGGCTTTGCTTCATACTGAAGTTAGAGAGATGATGGAAGGATGCCAGGAATTGGTCTTTTGCAATGATACCTTTTATGGGCCATTTATAACATTTCGGGAGATCTGGAATCAAATGAATGAAACGGATGTAGATTTTTGGGGGCTAAACCTTTCGGATAATGGGTTATTTACTTTTCTACAGTCATATTTTCTTGTATTTAAAAAGAAAACATGGAGTTCTCTGATAAAATATTTTGATGAAGAAATTGATGAGTATACTTTTGATTTTCAAAAGGTGCTGGTATCTTTTGAACAAAATTTATTTATGTTTATGAAGGGTTGCGGTTTTGTATATGGAGCTTATCGAGTGCAAAGATATAATGCATTCAGTGATGCAGATGGCAGTATTTGTTATGACGGACTTCCTATTTTGAAGAAAAAGGTTTTTTCGGAAAAATATTATGACAAAAAAAAGATTTTAAATGCGTTGAGCTATATTGACCGTAATTATAACTATGACATTGAGCTTATCTTAAAAGATGTGGAAATACGGAATTCGATCAGGTTACTTTATGACGAAATTAAAAGGAATGAAATAGATGTTCACGCAAAAAAAATTGTTGTGACAAACGTAAAACATGAGGATATCGTCCTTTTTGCCGAAAAATTTCGTCGGATATATATATATGGAATTGGAAAGTATAGTAAATTGGTGAGGAATATTTTAGACGAAAACATGATTGCCGGGTTTATTGTTTCTGATGATCAGAAGCATTCTTTTATGCATGATGGGCAATATGTATATGGTCTTTCTGAGTTTAAATGTAAGATGGATCGAAAAGCGCCTATTTTAGCAGCTTTAGGTGAGAAGAATAAGCAGATGGTGCAAGAAGGGCTGTGTGATTTTGAAAATGTATTATATCTGTTTTAGCTATTTGAGGCGGCTGATTTATTGGGAGACTCATGGTGGGAACTTATGTAAATGGAGAGGATAAGCTTATGAAATTTGTTATATGGGGCGTGGGCTCAAGAGGAAAACGAATTGCAAAATTTATTGGATATGATCATATAAATGCATTTATAGATTCAAATCCCTCTTTATTGGGAACCGAATATGAGGGAATACCAATAATAGATATTGAAAAATATTTGGAGCTTTATAAGGATTGCTTTCTGGTGGTATCGCCATTTGAAAATAAAGAAATTATAGACGTGTTGATAGAGAAACAAATATATACATACTTCTTATTAGATGATTGCCCTCCGGAAATTCTCCGGGAGGAGCTTTCAGGAATAGATGAAATGATAATGCCGGATATGGATCCGGGCAGAGCAGTGATTTATGGATCATCTTTATATAGTATTTTGCTGTGGGAGAGGTACCATTCCCAGGGATTTGATATTCCGCTTTTGGTACATAATGACAATGTTGACAGTAAATGGTTATCTGGTATTTTGTCTTCAAATGTGTATTATGCGGAGGATTATCGGATTAAATCAGAAGACTTGCTGATGCAGACAATCCGTTGCATTCCCGAAATCGGTGGAGCAGAGAGAGGAGATTTTTATCATGTAGCGAATTATTTGGAGAAGTTTCGACATCCAGAGCTTGAGAAATTTAAAAACATACATAAAGGTCAAAGATGCTTTATTATAGGAAATGGCTCAAGCCTTACGTGCGGTGACCTGAACAAGCTGGCAACGCAAAATGAAATCTGTATGGGAATGAACGGCATTCCGCTTATTTTTAATGATACGATCTGGCGGCCAAATTACTATGTTTGTGAAGATCCCAAGGGAATGGAAGAATTTGGAGACATGATTTTGGGATGTACAATGTCAACGATTTTTGTATCTGATTTGAACAAACGGTTTTTGGAGAAGGCGGAGGGAAATGAGAATATTAATTCTTTCCATATGATCCGTGGGGACTATATGCCGAACATTCCATTTTTTTCCGGAGACATAGTAAAGAGTATTTATAATGGATTTACGGTGATGTATGTATGCATGCAAATTGCCGTTTATATGGGATTTCAGGAAATATACTTATTGGGAGCGGATTTTGATTATTCTGATGGCGATACAGTGGAGGTGAAACATTTTTCGGACAGCTATCACAGGGCATCCAGCGGAGTGAAGCCCAATGCCTGCCGGAAAACGGAAAATCTGCTGGCATATCAGGCGGCCAGAGAATATGCGGACAGGCATGGGATAAAAATTTATAATGCGACACGAGGCGGAAAGCTGGAGGTATTTGAGAGAGTTGATTTCGACAGTCTGTTTTCCATGGGTGTGGGACAGGAGAAGTGATAAACAGGTGCTGTAAGGTATTGGAGAACAGATTGAGCTTAGATTGGATGGATAAGGTATGGAGTATATAAAGCCGAAATTAATAGCAGAGATTGGGTGTAACCATAAGGGAGACATCAATATAGCGAAGGAAATGATAAAGACGGCGGCAATTTACTGTAAGGCAGATGCGGTCAAGTTCCAGAAAAGATGCAATCACGAATTGCTGACGCCGGAGCAATATGCGATGCCGCATCCGAATCCCATAAACGCCTATGGAAAGACCTATGGCGAGCACAGAGAATTTCTGGAGTTTCGTGTAGATCAGCATCGGGAATTAAAAGAGTATTGCGAACAAATGGAGATTACTTACAGCACCTCCGTGTGGGATCTGACCTCTGCGAAAGAAATTGTAGAATTATCGCCTTCCTTTATAAAGATACCGTCGGCATGTAACAATCATTATAGGATGCTGGAGTGGATATGCGATAATTATGGGGGAGAAATACATGTTTCTCTTGGAATGACCACCCGGGGTGAAGAGGAAAAGCTGATAAAGCTATTTGAAGACAGGGGAAGAGCGGGAGATCTGGTAATATATATCTGTACATCAGGATATCCGGTACCCTTTAAGGATGTATGTCTGCTGGAGATCAGCCGCATCAAAGACACATATGGCGGAAGAGTAAAACGGATCGGATTTTCAGGGCATCATTTGGGGATAGCGGTAGACGTAGCGGCATACACGCTGGGAGCCTCTGTGATAGAAAGGCATTACACTCTTGACAGAACGTGGAAGGGAACAGACCATGCGGCGTCGCTGGAGCCGGAGGGAATCAGAAAATTAAAAAGAGATCTCATGGCTGCATATGATGCATTACATTATAAGGAAAAAGAGATTCTGGATATTGAGGCGGCGCAGAGAGATAAGCTTAAATATAAGGAGCATTAGGGAAAACCAATGAATGTAGCTTTTATACCGGTACGGGGCGGGAGCAAATCCATACCATTTAAAAATATACGTGAAATGGCGGGAAAGCCGTTGGTATATTGGACTGTAAAGGCGGCGGCTGAGTGTGACAATATCGATAGAGTTTATGTGGCCACAGACAGTGACAGGATCAAAGAGACTGTGGAAAGCTTTTTGCTGGATAAGGTTTGTGTTGTGGGAAGAAGTGCGGAAAGCGCTTCTGATACGGCATCCACAGAATCTGCAATGCTTGAGTTCGCAGAAAGTTATAACTTTGACAATATCGTTTTGATACAGGCAACATCACCTTTGCTGACGGCTGCGGATTTAACAGGCGGATTTCTGGAATTCAACAGACAAGATACGGACAGTGTATTGTCGGTTGTAAGACAGAAAAGATTTTGCTGGAAGGAAAGCGGGGAAGGCTTTGTTCGGCCCGAAAATTATGATGTTTTTCACAGGCCCAGAAGGCAGGAATTTGACGGATATCTGGTGGAGAACGGGGCGTTTTATATTACAAGCAGAAATGCTCTTCTTCAATCAAAAAATCGGATATCCGGAAATATCCGTGCCTATGAAATGGAGGAAGCTTCCTACTTTGAGATTGATGAGCCGGGGGATTGGATTATTATTGAGAAGCAGCTGGAAGCTAGGGAATGCGGAATAAGAGCAGCAATACCAGAGATTCGGATGTTTTTAACAGACTGCGACGGCTGTCTGACGGACGGAGGAATGTATTATTCCGAGAATGGGGACGAACTGAAAAAATTTCATGTGCTGGACGGTATGGGCTTGAGACTTCTTCAGGAAAAGGGAATTCTTACAGGCATTATTACCGGTGAAAAAAGGGAACTGAATCGTCGCAGAGGTAAAAAGCTTCATTTGGATATTGTGGAGGAAGGAATACAGGACAAGCTCAGCGTAATAAGGCAGTTATGCGCAAAATATGGTGTGCAAATGGAGAATGTTGGCTACATTGGAGATGACATTAACGATTTGGAGGTAATAAAGGCAGTGGGGTTTGGGTGCAGTGTTCCTAATGGAATGCCGGAGGTGAAGAAAGCCGCAAAGTATATTACCAGCAGAGCCGGTGGACAAGGAGCGGTAAGAGAAGTAATAGATTTGATCTTAGGAGACGAATAGATAATGCTCTATACTTATTCAAGCGAAATGTAAAGGCTGTACTATGAATCAAAGACAAAACGGATTGTTGGAACTTAAAAATTTAAGGGTAGATTAAAGAGGATGAGAGGAAAATGCGGCCTAAACTGGTTATTTGCATCCCCACTTATAACAGAAGCAGCGTAATCAGCCAGGTGCTTGATCACGAAGCCGGAATGTTAAAAGAAAATGGTATAGACATAATTATATATGATTCGAGTGAGAATCGGGAGACAGAAAACATTTTTGAGACATATAAGAATAAAGGTTTTGATAATCTGTTTTTAAAAAAAGTGGATTCAAGGATTCCATCGAACCGAAAAATATATATGATATGGCAGGATATGGAAAAGAGTGAGTACGACTATATATGGCTGATTCATGACCACAGGATTTGCACACATGTTGCCGTGAGCCATATTTTGCAGGCGCTGGAAGAAAATAAAGATTTTTATATTTTGAACACTTCGGGAAAAGGCAGGGCGGCAAGCACTGAGATATCCACATTGAATGTCTTTTTTCGTGAGGGGGCTTCGCTTTTAACTTTATATGGGGCGTCCATTATAAATAGAAGGACATTTTTAAGTGGAACTCACTGGAAAAGACTGGAACGAAGATATTTGAAAGGAAGAGATATTAATTTTTCGCAGCTGGGATTTTATTATGAAAGAGCAAGTCAAATAAGCGGCTTTAAAGCATCGCTGTTGGAATTTCCGGCGGACGCTTTTATTTATATACCGTTGAAGGAGCAAGGGGGATTTGGCTGGTATAATGATGCTGTCAGGATTTGGACAAAATGCTGGGCAGCTACAATATTGAAGCTGCCGGTCTGCTATAAAGGTAAAATGGAACTGATCCGCAGTACAGAAAAAATACATTTGTCCGGACGCAAGCTGACAGCATATCAGAAGGATGGGGTATTTGACCTCGCTTGTTTTTTCAAGTATGTTATATGGATTAAAGTTGCTTCATCGGAAAGCATGTTGCAGCATTTTTTTTCGGCGGCGGGAAGACCCGGTCGGGCGTTAAGGGTTCATAACAGAACTTTTATCAAAAAAATAAAAAGAATGCGGAAGGCACACAAAAATATAGTAATCTTTGGAGCTGGAAAATATGCTCGTCTATGTGGTGAACTATTAGGGAACAACCAGGTGGAGTTTGACGCTTTTGTAGTGACTGTGAAAGAAAAGAATCCCGAAGAGCTGATGCGGCATCCTGTGTTGCCGGCGGCGGAATATTTTGGTGGGAAAACTGATTTAATTGTTATCATTGCAACAGCATCGGATAAGACTCAAAAAGAGATATGGGAATACATAAAATCTTTGAATAGTTCAATAGATGTTGTAAGTTTTGAAAATTGGTGAGAAGCTAAGTAAGACTGTTGCTGAATTGATGTGTTAAGGATAGTTCTATAAGGAGTATTATCTGTTATGATGGAAAACGCAAGGTCGGCAATCTGTATACCTACCTATAATCGGAATGAGGTGATAAGAGAGTTTATTGAAAACGCGGCGGAATTGTATTTTCGATATGGATTTGATATCTACGTATATGATTCCAGCGAAAATGGACTTACTCAGGATGTGGTAACAGAAAAACTATCTATATATAATAAGCTCCATTATGTGAGAATAGATCCGACGGTGCACTCTAATATGAAGGTGTATGGCATATTTCAGGAATTCGGTGATTCACAGAAATATGAGTATCTTTGGGTGTGTTCGGATTCCATCCGGTGGTCAGAGCGGACGCTGAAAGCTGTATGCACTTGTATGGCACAGGGATATGATCTGATTGTACCCAACTATCGGGATGTGGAGAAAGTCGGCGATAGAGAGTATACGGATCGAAATCGTTTCTTTTTGGACTGTGCCTGGCATATGACTTTGTATGGCGCTGTAATTTTGAAAAGATCCACCATGCTGACCGATGTGGATTGGGATGAATTGACACGAAAGTACGGTATTCCGGAATGTATTAATCATTCTCATGTGGCGTTTTATTTTGAAAAGCTGAGTCGATTTGAGGGCTGGAAGGCATTTCACCTTTCTTTGTCGGCAGAAGATTTACATTCATCAGTTCTAAAAAAAAGTCCGGGGTGGCGGGATGAGACCTTTTACGTATGGTGCCATTGCTGGCCTGCGATGATCAGTAAGCTGCCGGAATGCTATGACAGTAACGGCAGCAAAAAAGCGGTGATCAAAAAAAGCGGCGTCAATTCCACAATTTTATCATTCCATAACCTGAGAGTACTCAGATACAGAAAAATATTAACCATAGATGTGTATCGGCGTTATGAAAGAGACTGGGGGGGCCTGACAAATGTACCTCGGGGGATTATTTATTTGTTAGCATGTTTTCCGGCTGAAAAGGTATTTTATACAAGTCCCCGGTGGCTTTGCAGGCAGGCAGCCATCCGGATAAACAGGCAAAGACATAAATTGTTGCTCAAACGCTTCTGCCGCCGCTTTGACCGGCTTTACATTTATGGAGCAGGGAAAATAGCAGCCAGATTCACCGCTTGTCTGGATGCATGGGGGATTTCATTTGAAGGCTATCTGGTTTCAGCCCTTTCCGACAATGAACAAATGGCAGGAGGACATAAGATATCGACATACTCTCCGGAACTTTTACAGGACGAACGCGTTGGCGTCATTGTGGCATTGAATGAAGAGAATATGATACAGGTAATGCAGGGGTGTCTGAGCGGAGTGGACAGAAACAGGATTTTCAGCGAATATATATGAGGAAAACTATGGTAAAGGTTTCGGTGATCATACCGGTTTATAATGTAGAGAAATATTTACGTCAGTGCGTGGAAAGCGCCAGAAACCAGTCGATGCAGGAAATTGAGATTCTATGTATTAATGACGGGTCTACGGACGGGTCCGGAGAGATTCTGAGGCAGATGGCGGAGGAAGATTCCAGGATTCGGGTGGTGGATAAGGCCAATACAGGGTATGGTCATACCATGAATACTGGTATTGACATGGCGGCAGGAAGGTATCTGGTTTTTTTGGAGAGCGACGACTTTATTTTGCCTCAAATGTGCCAGGTGTTTTACGAGCTGTGTGAAAAACATAATCTGGACATGGTCAAAGCGGATTTCTTTGAGTTTAAGACGAAGGGCGAACAGATTTGCAGCAGATATCGAAGGGTATCAAATTATAAAAATTATCATGAGGTGATCACTCCAGGAGAGCATACGGAAATTTTTTACGCATCCATGTATACCTGGACCTGTATGTACCGGCGGGAGTTTATCAACAAATACGGAATCCGGCATCATGAGACGCCCGGCGCCTCCTACCAGGACAATGGCTTCTGGTTTCAGACAATGATGTATGGAACAAGAGTGTACCTGTTGGAGCAGGCTTTTTATATGTATCGGCAGGATAACCCGGAATCGTCAATTCACAGCAGGGGAAAGGTTCATGCCTTTTCGGATGAATATGCGTTTATCAGGGAGAAAATAGAGACTTATCCGGGAAAAGCGGATCGACAGGTATTCAGGGAGATCTGTGCCTTTTTTAACGTGCATCACAATATGAACAGCTTGACCAGGGTGGACAAGAAGTATACGGAGGAGTTGCTTGGGCTGATTATGGCCGAATTGGAGTTATATATTCACATGGGTGCCTGGCGTGTCAGGAAACTGGGGCGGGGGTTTTGGCAGAGGCTCCTCCCATGTCTGTTCCAGCCGGAGGAGGTCAAACAAAGCCTGTGGCGATATATAGACAGGGATGCGGAGCGAAAGAATCTTTTGGAGTCTTATTCTGCCTATATCCTTTACGGGGCCGGAAAATATGCGCACAGGGTGCTGGAGGTGCTGGAGCAATGTAAGCTGTGGAACAAAGATATCTTATGCGGCGTGACGGACATTAAAATTGCGCCGGAAGAAATAGAAGGAATCAAGGTCAGGAATATAGAAGAGCTTTGGGCAGGCAGGAAAGAGGCGTTGACGATTGTATGCGCAAAAAGAGATACGGAGGCTTATGCGCAGATGTGGGACAATCTGCAGAAACAGGGCATAAGTCACATTGCCGCGGCGGATGAGTTGTTTGTGGAAGACTGGTGGCAGCTGTAAGACCGGTAACACATGGAAACTGGCAATTTGTAGAATCAGGTAAATGGAAGAGCCATGCAGGACGTGAAAGCAGATGGGGGAAAGAAAGGCCCGGAAAGGACGAGCGAATGAAGGTTGTGATTCTGGCAGGCGGATTGGGTACAAGGATCAGCGAGGAAAGTCATTTGAAGCCCAAGCCAATGATTGAGATTGGTGGAAAGCCCATTATCTGGCATATCATGAAGATATATTCCTATTACGGATATAATGAATTCATTGTCTGCTGTGGCTATAAGCAGCATGTCATTAAGGAGTGGTTTGCCAATTACTATCTGTACAACAGTGATGTGACATTTGATTTCACTAAAGAAAACCGCATGGAGGTGCATACCAACATGGCAGAGCCCTGGAAGGTCACTCTGGTGGATACGGGGTTGAATACCATGACAGGAGGAAGGATTAAAAGAATTCAGCCCTATGTGGGGGAAGAGTCGTTTATGCTCACCTACGGAGACGGTGTGGCGGATTTGAACATCAGGGATTTGGAGGCATTTCATCGATCACACGGACGGATAGCTACTTTGACCGCTGTGAACATCGGACAGAGGTTCGGAGTGCTGGAAATCGAAGGAGATGGATCGATCAGCAGGTTCCGGGAAAAGAGTAATTCCGACGGAGGCGTTATCAATGCAGGCTTTATGATTTTGAATCCGGAGATATTTGGTTACATAGAGGGAGACGCCACCGTGTTTGAAAAGGAGCCCATAGAAAGAGCCGCCGCCGATAAGGAGTTGATGGCTTATCCCCACAATGGCTTCTGGAAGTGTATGGATACCCAGAGGGACAGACAACAGCTGGAGGATCTGATCGCTGCAGGCAATGCGCCATGGATGCGCTGGGAAGCGTGAAGGGAATGAAGATTTTCTAAGACAGCAAAATACGCTGTCAAAGAAAATCTAAGTCATTCCCCGAAGAATCGCTAAAGCGATTCTTCACAGAGCTTCACTAATTGTTTGCGCCATTTTTAACGGCACTGCGTGTTACAGTACGCAAAGGGGTATAGAAAAGGGACAGGAGTAGACATATGTTTGAGAATAAAACAGAGGAACAGGCAAAAAAAGAAATTTTGGATATGGTGGCAGGCTATTGCCACACCTTCCATGGACGGAAAAAGACCTTTGAGCCAGGAGACAGGATTCCTTATGCATCCCGGGTGTATGACCAAGAAGAAATGTGTAATCTGGTGGATTCGGCGTTGGAGTTCTGGCTGACATCGGGGAGGTATACAGAAGAATTTGAGAAATCTTTTGCGGAATACCTGGGGGTCAGGTACTGTTCTTTGGTGAATTCCGGTTCCTCCGCTAATCTTCTGGCCTTTATGGCATTGACATCTCCTCTCCTGAAAGACAGGCAGGTCAGGCGCGGGGACGAGATGATCACCGTTGCGGCGGGATTTCCTACCACAGTTACTCCGGCAATCCAGTACGGCGTGGTTCCGGTGTTCATCGACGTTACCATACCCCAGTACAATCTGGACGTAACCCAGCTGGAGGCGGCTCTGTCTCCCAGAACCAAGTTGGTCATGGCCGCTCATACCCTGGGCAATCCCTTTGATCTGGAAGCGGTGCGGGCATTTTGCGATAAGCATGGGCTGTGGCTGATCGAGGATAATTGCGACGCGCTGGGATCAGTGTATACCTGGAATGGCCAGGATAGGCTCACCGGAACCATTGGAGATATCGGAACTTCTTCGTTTTACCCGCCTCACCATATGACCATGGGTGAGGGAGGGGCTGTATATACCAATCATCCGCTGTTGAATCGATGTATTCGATCCTTCCGGGACTGGGGCAGGGATTGTGTCTGTCCTTCGGGCCGGGATAATCTGTGCGGGCATCGGTTCGACGGGCAGTACGGAGAGCTGCCATGTGGGTATGACCATAAATATGTGTATTCCCATTTCGGATATAATCTGAAGGCTACCGATATGCAGGCGGCCATAGGATGTGCCCAGCTGAAGAAATTTCCCGGCTTTGTGGAAAAGAGAATCTATCATTTTGACAGGCTTTGGAAAGGCCTGGAGGGCTGTGCGGAATGGCTGATTCTGCCGGAGGCCTGCCCCCATTCCCGGCCCAGCTGGTTTGGTTTTCCTGTAACCTGCAGAGAGGGCGTTGACCGTAACCGGGTAGTGCCTTATATTGAAAGCAGGGGAATACAGACGCGAATGCTGTTTGCCGGAAATCTGGTAAAGCATCCCTGTTTTGATCAGATGCGGGCATCGGGAACCGGCTATAGGGTTATAGGTGATCTGCATAATACGGATATTATCATGAACAGTACCTTCTGGGTAGGCGTTTATCCGGGAATGACAGATGCGAAGATCGATTATATGGCACAGATTATCAGAGAGTCCTTAGAACAGTAATATCGGGAGATATATGGATTCCTGTATGTGGGAAAACAAGTGGATGCGGTAACAGTTTGCGGACAGGAGTGTTTGGGGGCGTGTCCGGGGGACAGGCAGAGGAGGAGAGATTATGAAACAGCGTTTGGCAGATTATGTGGCGGAATTTCTGGTAAACCGCGGAATCGTGGATTGTTTTACTGTGGTTGGAGGAGGCGCCATGCACCTGAATGATGCATTGGGACACAAAGAGGGTCTGCAATGTACATATTTTCACCATGAACAGGCATGTGCTATGGCGGCGGAGGCCTATGCCCGTGCGGAAAACAGGATAGCGGCGGTGTGCGTGACCACAGGTCCGGGAGGCACCAATGCCGTTACGGGAGTGGTGGGGGGCTGGCTGGACTCCGTTCCCATGCTGGTGATTTCCGGTCAGGTGCGTTATGATACTACCGCCAGATATATGGAACAATTTACCCAGGGGCTTTCTTTGCGGGCCGTGGGAGATCAGGAATTTGATGTGGTAAAAGCCGCGGAGCATATGTGCAAGTATGCGGTGATGCTGGAGGATCCGGCGGATATCCGGTACGTACTGGAGAAGGCATATCACATGGCCATGACAGGGCGTAAGGGTCCTGCCTGGGTGGATATTCCGGTAAACTATCAGGGGATGTATATTGAGACGGAAGGACTCCGCGCCTATGAGCCGAAGGAGGATTTTCGCAATCTGCCGGCTCCGGTGTCGGTGCAGCTGGCCCGGGATCTGATTGAAAGGATCAGAGGGGCAAAGAGGCCGGTGTTTTATGCAGGAAACGGGATTCGTCTGTCCGGAGGCTATGAGGTCTTTCGGTGTGTGGTGGAGGCGCTGGGCATTCCCGTGGTAACCTGCTGGGATTCTATCGATTTGATCGAGGATGAAAATCCGCTCTATGTAGGCCGTGGGGGGATCATGGGGGATCGGGCAGGAAATTTTGCGGTGCAGAATGCGGATCTGGTTTTTGCGGTGGGGAACCGCCTGTCCATCCGTCAGGTGGGCTATAATTGGAAAAGCTGGGCAAGAGAAGCCTTTGTGATCATGGTGGATGTGGACCCCGCGGAGCTGAAAAAGACCACGCTCCATGTGGAGATGCCGGTGTGGGCGGATGCGAAGGATTTGCTGGAGAAAATGAAAGAGGCGCTGGAGCAGGAAGAGAGGCCAGTGTTTTCTGATTCCTTCTGGCTGGAAAAATGTGGGGTATGGAAGCGGAAATATCCTGTGACGCTGCCCCGGCACTGGCAGGAGGACGGACAGTATGCCAATGTGTATGCCTTTGTCAAGTATCTGAGCAACGGGCTTGCGGATGGCAATATGACAGTGGTTTCCAACGGCAGCGCCTGTGTGGTGGGCAGCCACAATTACGTGATTAAAAGAGACGCCCGCTTTTTGATTAACAGCGCTATCGCCAGCATGGGTTATGGCCTGCCGGCAGCCATCGGGGCGTGCATTTCACGGGGAAGATGCATGACGGTGTGTGTGGAGGGCGACGGAAGTATCATGATGAACCTACAGGAACTGCAGACGATTTTGACGAACAGGCTTCCGATAAAGATTTTTCTGATCAATAATGGGGGATACCATTCTATCCGTCAGACGCAAAACAATGTGTTTACAGGACATAGTAAGGTGGGAATTGGGCCGGAGAGCGGGGATCTGTCATTTCCCAATTTCCGGAAGATTGCGGAGGCCTTTGGATTTCCTTATCTGGAGGCGCACAGCAACGAAGCCATGAAGCAGGCCGTGGACAGGGCATTGGCGCAGGAAGGAGCTGTTTTCTGTGAGATTTTTGTTTCTCCGGAGCAGATTTTTGAGCCTAAGAGCGCAACCAAAAAGCTGGAGGACGGTTCTCTGTTCAGCCCGCCGCTGGAGGATCTGGCGCCGTTCCTGCCCAGGGAAGAGGTATTGGAAAATCTGTTGATTGCGCCGGTTCAGGAAAACGAGGGATAAAGAGAAGGTATGAAGAGAATTGCAATGACCGGGCCCACCGGAACTATCGGGGCAGCATTGATCCGGCACTGTATCCAGGAGAGTGTGGAGGTATATGCGCTAATCAGGAGGCATTCCCGAAAACGGGATCGAATTCCGGAGCATGAAGCAGTACATGTGATAGAGTGTGATCTGGAGGAACTGGATGGGTTGGATGTTGCCGCGTTTCCGCCCTGTGACGTATTTTACCATCTGGGCTGGACCGGGACAACCGGGGATGCCCGGAATGATATGAGGCTTCAGCTGGACAATGTAAGATATACGCTGGATGCTGTGGCCGCAGCATCCAGGCTGGGCTGCGGAGCGTTTATTGGAGCCGGGTCCCAGGCGGAGTACGGGAGGGTGGAGGGGTGCCTGCGGGCATCCACACCTGTTTTTCCGGAGAACGGCTATGGAATGGCAAAGCTGTGTGCCGGGCAGATGAGCCGCAGAGAGTGCGGCAGGCTGGGGATTCGGCACATATGGACAAGAATCTTAAGCGTTTACGGACCTTATGACAGTGAGTGTTCCATGGTGATGAGCTCTATCAGGAAAATATTGGCGGGTGAGACGCCTTTGTTTACCAAAGGGGAGCAGATGTGGGATTACCTGTACTGTGCAGATGCTGCAAGGGCCTTGTTTTTGCTGGGGGAGTCCGGGAAAGACAAAAAAATATATTGCATTGGAAGCGGGGCGGCAGACAGGCTTGCAAATTATATCCGTATTATAGGTGAGCAGGCAGATCCGCAGGTTCCGCTGGGAATCGGAAGGGTGCCTTACGGGGAAAACCAGATAATGTATCTGTGCGCCGACATCCGGCAGCTGCAGGAGGACACGGGATTTCAGCCCCGGGTTGGCTTTGAAGAGGGAATTCGGAACACAGTGGAATGGGTGAAAGCACAGCAATCCGGAAAAAAGGGGTGAGCTGGCTTATGGGGTAAAACCGGAAACGGGGGCTGACCCAGACCGGAGAAAGAGCATAATCGGATATCGGCGGCAGAGTACCAGGGAGGTAGAAAAATGTTTGATTTTTCATTTTACAAAGGAAAAAGGGTTTTGATTACCGGCCATACCGGCTTCAAGGGTGTTTGGCTGAGCAGACTTCTTTTGACGACAGGGGCGGAGGTTACCGGATATGCTTTGGAGCCTTCCGCTGCGCCGGCCCTGTTTGATTTGTGCGCATTGTCCCATGAGATGCGTTCCGTTACAGGCGATATCAGAAATCTGGATGCGCTTCGAAATGCTTTTGCGCAAAGCCGCCCGGAGATCGTGATTCACATGGCGGCTCAGCCTATTGTGAGAAGGTCCTATCAGGATCCCGTATACACCTATGAAACAAATGTGATGGGAACGGTCAACTTGTTGGAATGTGTCCGCCATACAGATTCGGTGCAGTCTGTGGTCAACGTTACCACGGATAAGGTATACCGGAACAGGGAATGGGACTGGCCTTACCGGGAGTGTGACGAACTGAACGGCTATGACCCTTATTCCAATTCCAAGTCCTGTTCCGAACTGGTTACAGGCTGTTATATTCACTCCTTTCTGGGGGAGAAGAATGTGGCCGTATCCACTGTGCGTGCGGGAAATGTGATTGGTGGAGGGGATTTTTCTGAGGACAGGATTATTCCGGACTGTGTGCGGGCTGCAAAGGCCGGGCAGGAGATCGTTGTGAGAAATCCGAATTCTATCCGGCCCTATCAGCATGTGCTGGAGGCGCTGGCAGCGTATCTGATGATCGCACAAAGGCAGTATGAGAACGGAACATATGCAGGCTGTTATAATGTGGGGCCGGATGAGACAGACTGTGTTGCTACGGGAGAGCTGGTTTCCTGCTTTTGTGAAAAATGGATGCAATATGCGGGGAAGAGCATATCCTGGGTGGAACGATCCGATGGAGGACCTCACGAAGCGAAGCTTCTCAAGCTGGACTGCGCCAGACTGAAACGCATTTTCGGGTGGAAGCCAAACTGGCATTTTGAAACCGCGCTGGAGAAAACAGTGGAATGGTATGCCGAATATGTTCGGGGCGGAGACGTAAAAGGATGTATGGGGAAACAGATTTCAGATTTTTGCCAAAAGGGATAAAGAGTAGATAAGAAATAAAATTACGAAATAGGAGTCAGCCATGAAAACAGCATTTGAAGCCTTTTTGTGCAGAGTAAGGGATGCCGGAAATATAAAAATATACGGGGCAGGAAAGCTGGCCAGATCGCTTTATCTGTTGTTTCATAGATTAGGAATTTCTGTGGATGCTTTTGTGGTGGAGGATGTGAATGGGAACCCCAGAGAGCTGTATGGCAAGCCTGTTATCAGCTTGAAGGAAATGATGCTTCGGGGAAACTATAGTCTGGTGGCAGGGATGGAGAAACGGCAGGCATCCAGGACGGTGATCAATATGCTCATGACCAGAGAGGTGCAAAACATCATTGCCGTTCCCTATGACAGCATTCAGGAAATTTATTGTGGGTTTGTAATAGATGGATCTTCACCAGATGAACTTTGCCAAACGCTTTCATCTATGAAAAGAGTGATTCTCTATGTAAATGACATGGATGGAGGGATTGCAGCACAGTATCTGCAGGCAAGGGGAGTGAGGATTCATGCTGTGTGTACGGATTTAAAAGAATTTCCTGTGAATTTTCCGCACAGGAATAGGAAGGTGTTATCCGTGGAACAGCTGCCGGAGGGAGATGACAGTAGTACGGTTCTTTTGACCATGGGGGATCCTTGGCAGCAAAGCAGGTATATTTCCTGTCTCCGGAACAGGGGCTATGAAAAAATTATTTTAATGTCAAAAGAAATAAAGCGGAAGATTAAGGAAGAGTATCAGAAATTGGTATGGGAGGAAAATGGGGAAGGCTTTCGGGTGATGGAAAACTGCAATGTGGAAGAAGACCACTATGCTGTTCAAAGAATGCGGGATGGAAAGGAGTATCGCTGGCGTGTGCACTCATCAGATCAGTTTTTCTGTAGTGAAGATCAGATGGAAGCCGTGGGAAATGGTGGAATGTTTGCGGAATACGAAAGGCAATATCCGGGATTCAACTATCTATCTTGTACAGAGGTTCCTCTGTGCGAGGTGGATGAGGACAGTGCGCGGCTTCAAGTATATATGGTCCGGTTTCATAGGGATAAAAAGATAGAATCGTTTTCTCTGCCGGACTGGATCACTCAGATTCAGGCGGGAGCGGCTCTAACCACTCAGCTTATCGGCGATATACGCGATGACACCGGCTACAGCATTTCGGCCAGGAATACGGATTATTCCGAGGGTACGGCATTATATTGGATTTGGAAAAACACGCAGGGGCCGGAGTATGTGGGGTTATTTCATTATCGTCGCCAAATGGCTATGGGAAAGAATAGCCTGAAGGATATAATGCAGTATGACGTGGTACTTACGGTTCCCAGCTACGTGCCGGAAGGAACCAGAGATTTTTTCTGCCGCAGATTTATATTTGAATATGACTGGAACCTGATGATGCGGTTTATCGGGGAATATGACCAGGCATACTATGAAACGGCGTTAGCTTATGAAAAAGCCCATTGCTATTTCCCTTGCAATATTTTTATTATGAAGCGGAAATATTTTGACGAGATGTGTTCTTTTATTTTTGGCATCACGGAAAAGGTGGACGCTTTTTATCAAAATATGGGGTTAGTCCGCAAGGACCGTTATATGGGCTTTCTGGTGGAGAATCTGTTGTCCATTTATATAATGCACCATGGCAGCAGGCTGAAGGGAGCTTATATGGACATGAAATATTATGCCCCCCTGGAGGATTAGGGAGTTGAGAAAAACATGATATATAGTTTTGATGTTTTCGACACACTGATAACAAGAACCACGGCTTCTCCCCTGGGGATTTTTGCCCTCATGCAGGAGCGTTTGCAGCGGGAGAGGGCGGAGAACGGTCTGGAAGACTATGTGATCGATAATTTTTATGAGCTGAGACGCCACGGAGAGACTCTGATCCGGAAATCCGGTTATTTTCAGCGGAAGGAAGAGGTGACGCTGGAGGAGATTTACCAAGCTGTGTCTGTGTGCGGGTGTCTGAAGGAAGATCAGATCGAGTATTTGTGCCGCATGGAAGAAGAGCTGGAGATTGCCAATGTGAGAGGGATTCCTGCAAACATCCGCAGGCTGAAGGGGTTGCTTGAGCGGGGAGAGAGGGTCATATTGGTTTCTGACATGTATTTGTCGCCGGATATTATACGGAAAATGCTGTTGCAGGCCAATGCGGCGCTGGCGGAGCTGCCTTTGTACGTATCCTCTGCCTATGGCAGGCGGAAGACCACGGGAAATTTATATCGAACGGTACAGCAGGCAGAGGGCGTCAGCTTTAGCGACTGGGTGCATATTGGGGACAATCTGCATCAGGATATAGAAGTGCCGTATAGTCTGGGAATTCAGGTGGAATGGTGGAAGCGGCCCGAACTTTCGAAGCTGGAAGCGGAGCTGGTGGAGGCCCGGGGAGACGACGGCAGGCTTCAGCTGATGATCGGAACGGCGCTGGGAGTGCTCCGGGAAATGGGAGAGGCAGGCGCAGGGAAAGAGAATGGAGCAGCCGGAGAGGTTACGGAAGACGAAGGGAGCAATGAAGCCGGAGAGGCAGAGGAAGCCGGAAGGAGCGGTGAAGTTGCTGACGCCTATGAGATTGGGTGCCGGTATGCCGGGCCGGTGTTGTACAGTTATGGCGAATGGATTGTAGACCAGGCCGTGAAAAAAGGAATTAAAAGGCTGTATTTTATCGCCAGAGATGGTTACCTGGTAAAAAAAATTGTGGATGTGATCCTGAAAAAGGAAGGAACCGATATTAAAACGCAGTATATTTACGGCTCCAGAAAGGCGTGGCGGATGGCGTCCCTGTCAAAGGATCACTATAATTTGTATCAGCTGATTCTCTGGTCCCATGTACTGAAAATAAAAACGCTGTGGGATCTGGCGGGCGTACTGCATGTACCCTTGGAGAAGCTGTATGATTTTCTTCCGGGAGTTTACAAAAAGAGGCGTCAGAATGAGAATATATCCAATCAGGAGCTGGAATATATTGTCAAAAGATTATCCCAAGATGATGTTTTTCGGGAGTTTCATTTAAAGCAATTGGAAGGGGAGCGCAGTCTGGCTGTTCGATATCTGACCCAGGAGGTGGACATGTCGGACGATGATTTTGCTTTTGTGGATGTGTCGGGCGGAGGGCTTTCCCAAGGCTGTCTGAAGGAGCTGATAAAGGATCAATATCCCAAATCCATCCGCACCTTTTTCTTTAAAATCGACAGAGTAAATCTGGTGAAGAACTCTTTGACAGACACATTTATGCCCGGTTTTCTGGAAAATAATCTGGTGATTGAGATGATGTGCCGCGCGCCTCACGGTCAGACCTGCGGGTATGAGCTTAAAGGAGGGAAGGCGGTTCCTGTGCTGGAGGACACGGAAAGCAGGGGGCTGATGAGACATGGTTTTGCCGATTATGAGAGGGGAATTCTGGATTTCGCCGGGAGAATGAAAGATATCTGCCGGGAAAGGGGGATTCGGATTGCATCCATGAGGAATGTTTTGTCTTATCTGGAGCATATCGCCGGGAAGCCCTCGAAGCAGGTTCTGGAGTATTTTGCATCCATGCCCAGCAATGAGACAGGGCGGGGAACCCAGGCAGTAGAGTATGCGCCCAGACTGACGGAGGAGGAAATCCGGCAGTTATTTTTGGTGCGCACCAGCGAGCCGGTTGAGGTGTTTTACAAGGGAACAGATTTGAATTATTCTGTTATGAGAGCCAGTGAATCGGAGAGGGAATTGATTCAACAGTGTAAAAAAGAACACGGCAAAATCTTAGGCCGGCTGGCACGGCAGAAGAAGGAGCGGGAGGATAAGGCGCTTCGGGAGCGCTGGGGCAGGGCGGCTTTCTATCCTGTGCGGCTTTTGGAGGAGAGAGTCGTTATCTACGGAGCAGGAAAGTTTGGGCAGGATCTGTACCGCAGGCTTTCCGGGGATCCGGAGCATCAGGTGGCGCTGTGGGCAGACAAAAATGCCGCCGCCTGCAGGAGGCAGGGGCTGGAATGCGTGCGTGAATCAGCTGACATCGGAAGCGTACTCTATGACCAGATCGTGATTGCCGTCATGGATGAGGAGACAGCCTTGGAGATCCGAAGGGAGCTTGAGGGGCAGGGGATTGCACCGGAAAAAATTATCTGGCTGAAGCCCTATCAGCAAAGGAATTGGCTGACGGAGTGGTATGTAAAGGGAATTGGGTGAAGGGCAGAGAAAAGCATTTGACAATAATGGTCTGGCGCAGTAGACGGTATAACAGTCTATTGCGTTGGACAATTATACATTTTGTCAATTGGCATCCGAAGAGATGCGCTATGCGGCCTCTTATGAAGGGCGCAGGCAGTCTCGGGTTTTGCGTGCAAAATGCGCACGAAAATACCTCGCGGCCCCTACCCGTGAAAAGTAACGGAAGCTTAGCCGATTTCTACAGTTTTTTAAAATAGCACTTGTGTACGGCGTGATTCTATGATATATTCATTTCATCAAATTCTTTTTATTAGCTGATTTCTGTCGCGTGTTGCGGGATCATATCAGTTCTAAGAGGTTCCAATTCCGGCTTTTCGCCAAAGACTCAAGACTTAACTAAACATGAAAATGGCAGGTGGAAAGCACTTTTTCTTCCTGCCGCAAGGGGGTATTACCCGGGAGGAGGAAAATGGGAAAAACAGACAAAGAAATGAAAGCGTATTTCTCTGATAACAGAAGATATGCGGATCTGTGGAATGGCGGTTTATTCCAGGGGAGACAGTTGATATGCCCCGAAGATCTGCAGGAAACCCCGCCGGCAGTTTTTTGTGCTGAGGAAGGGGTGGAGAACAGCAGTGACCTGGCCATGAAACAGTTTCAGGGGAATCAGGTATTGGCTCTGTGGCTTCTGGAAAACCAGGAGACAACAGATTTCAGTATGCCGGCCAGAGTAATGGTGGCGGAGGCGCTTCAATACAGCAGACAGCTCCGGGACATTCGAAAAAAGAATCAGCGTAAGTACCAGCAGTCCCGCAGGAAAAATGCGAAATGCAGACGCCCATATTACAAAAACAGCGGCGAGTTTTTATACCGTTTCCGCGCCCAGGACCGGCTTTTTCCTGTTATTACGCTTGTGGCATATTGGGGTGAAGGCGACTGGGAAGGACCGAAAACTTTGCATGATATGATGGATTTTGGCAGAAATAAAAGCCTGAAGAAGGAACTGCTTCGTTTGGTTCCCAATTACCCGCTGCATTTCCTGAACCTGTCAAAGCTGGAGGATTGCAGTTTTTTTCGGACCGAGCTCAGGACATTGCTGGAGTTATACGCCTGCAGAGATGATAAACAGAAATTTATGAATTATTTGAAAGAGCAATATGAATGTCGTCATTTAGATGAAGAAACCTGCCATATTCTTGGCACTATGGTTCATTCAAAGACATTGCAGACATTAAATTTGAAGGAAGGCGAGGAGGAAATTGACGTGTGTAAGGCAATTAATGACTTGATGGAGGACAGCAGAGCTGAGGGTATAATGGAGGGAAAAGCCCTGGGTATGACTGAAGGAAAAGCGGAAGGAAAAGCGGAAAGTCTGCTTCTGCTGCTAAGTGATCTGGGGGAGATTCCGGAGAAACTGAAAACTCGGGTGCTTTCGGAAAAAGATCCGGCGTTGTTGGATCTTTGGCTGGTAGCATCCAGGCGAGCGGAGAGCCTGAAGCAGTTTATTGAAAAGGCAGGGATCAAAGCAGAAGGACAGGGCTATGAAAAAGAGAAGGCTGAAGAAGAGAAAATATTCTTGTAGTTTTCTACACAAAGAATTATTCCCGGCTTCTGGAGGAGTGCCATTTAAAACACCGATGGAATACAGGAAATTTCCGAGGAGGCCCAAGCCAGAACCATGATTCTTGAAGCAGCCAGAGCCATTCCGGTTAAGAACCTGAGCGAACAGGCATGCCGCATTGCCACGCCTGTTCGGAGCAGAAACCGGGAGACAATATAATATGCGTCTGAAAGGCAATAAGGAGTATGCGCAGGCATTTTCCGAATATCTGATACCAGACAAGGAAAAGCGAAATGTATATCTCATAGCATTGATCTTCTGGCATGGGCGCCTTGATGTAAGAGCGGCGGAGGAGGCCGCACAGTATTATAAGGCTGTGAAGCCCTTGGTGTCATGTCTGCTTTGGAGAGAATGATATCTGGCAGGGAACCCTGGAATGTCCTTTTTAAAACTCTTTCTTTTGCATAATACCGATGCTGACCCAGAGGGATATCAGCAGAATCACTGTACCGGCAATAAAGCCCGCCAGAACCGCGGATGTTGTATTCATTGCAGGAAGCATGTCTGTCAGGGCGGTCAGGTCCAGATTTGCGGCTTTTGTCAGCCTTGCGGCCAGCATAAAGGCAGCCACCAGAAGAAAGCCGATGACGATCATGGCAATACCGCTCTTTTCTGCACCGAATTTTAAATGAAAAGGCACAGAAATGGCGATAAGGACCAGCAGCATAGGAAAAGTGAGCAGGGCGATCATAAGTGTGTCCACAGGAGAGACTGTGCCTTTCACCATTCCTGCGATTATGGCGGCCCCGGAGCCGAACAGCCATCCGCCGCCGCCCACCAGCAGACCGAAGGCATATTTTTCTGCGGCATAGCTTTTCCGGGTGACCGGCAGAGAAAACAGAAATGCATTGCCGTTGTCAAAGTCGTCATAGCTGATGGTATTTCTGGCAAACTGTGAACCTATAAAGGCCAGGTATGCAATAAGAAACGAAGTGTTTTCCAGGTATGCCGTCATGGCAACGGCAATAACGGCGACGATGAGCAGAGAGCTTTTTTGATTCTTTAAAAGCATGAAGTCCTTAATTAATAAACCTTTCATATAGTTCCTCATTTCTGCGCTGTTTTTGCGGCTTTTTCTCCTCGAATCATCATTGTGATGACATTGTCAATTGTTCCTTTTTCGATGACGAGCCCGGGAAAGTTTTCTACATAGTATTGCTTTTGATCTGTGAGGCAGCTGTAGCCGAAGCTTTCTTCCCGGAAGCGCAGGATATATTGCTTATCCATGTGGATGAATTGGCTGGAGTCTGCCTTCAACAGAGCGTAGTGGTCCAGCAGAACATCCGTATCTTCATGCAGAATAATTTTCCCTTCATGAATCATATAGATATCATCGCACAGAGTCTCCAGATCGCCGGAAATATGGGAACTGATTAAAATGGAACGATTGTCATCCTGTTCCATATATTCCCGAAGCATTTCCAGCAGTTCGTCCCGGGCCACCACGTCCAGTCCTGTGGTGGGCTCATCCAGAATCAGCATCCGGGCATTGTGGGAAATAGCGGTGAGCACCTTTAGCTTTGCTTTCATTCCGGTGGAAAATTCTTTGATTTTTTTATCCAAAGGCAGGCAAAATCTTTGAAGATTGGCCTGAAAATCTGTTTTGCTAAAATCGGGATAGAGGCTGGCCAAAATGGGAATGATGTCCCGGATGGTCAGATATCCGCTGAAACCGGAATCCGACAAGACTACTCCCAGAGACTGTTTGTCCCTGGCACCAAACTGCCTCAGATCTTTGCCCAGAATGTGTATGGTGCCGCTATCCGGAGAGATTAGTCCCAGAACTGCTTTAAAGGTAGTACTTTTTCCGGCGCCGTTTTGTCCTACCAGGCCGGTGACACGGCCGGGTTTTATCTCCATAGAGCAGTCCAGGGTAAATGCGCCATAGTTTTTTATCAAGTGCTCAAGTCTTAACATAGCAATGCCTTTCTGCCTCTTTTGCCGGGCAATGATTCGTAACAATTATTCAACTGTCCATAATTAATTGGAACAGGCTTTGGATATCCTCGTCGCTTATTCCGTATCTTCTGCCTTTTTGTACTGCCATATCCAGATCGGTCTCCAGCTCTTTTTTCTGTTCTTCCAGAAGAAGCTGGGGACTGACGGATGCCACATAGGTTCCTTTTCCATGAATGGTCACTGTAAATCCGTCTTCTTCCAGACTGTCATAGGCCTTTTTAACAGTCAGGGCGCTGATTTTAAGTTCCTTTGACAGTGTCCGTACGGAGGGCAGACTATCATTTGCCTTCAATTCTCCGCATTGAATCAGCGCTTTGATCTGGTCTGTAATCTGTTCGTAGATAGGAACCATGGAAGAACTGTTTATGATAATGCGCATTTATCTCTCCTCCCTGCAAACAGTATATAACAGCTTAGAACTGTTGTCAACTGTTATATACTGTTAATCCAGACGAAAATCGTATTGAGCGGATTTGGATTTTATGATAAAATGTCCATATTCAGGGCAGGGGAGAGCCGGAAATGGCTGATAAGGTCTGAATGGCCGGATTAGAAAGGAAAAGTAAAAATGTATATTATCGTTGGCTTGGGAAACCCCGGAAAGGAATATGGGGGAACCAGACATAATATCGGGTTTGATGTGATAGAGCTTCTGGCGGGGCAGGAAAATATTTCCGTGGCCGAAAAAAAGCATAAAGCCTTGATCGGTAAAGGGGTTGTGGCGGGGCAGAGGTGTATTCTGGCAAAGCCCCAGACCTTTATGAATCTCAGCGGAGAAAGTGTCAGGGCGCTGTTGGATTACTATAAGGCGGATGAGAAGGAAGAGCTGATTGTAATTTCTGATGACGTAAGCCTGGATGTGGGGCAGATACGCATCCGTAAAAAAGGGAGCGCAGGCGGACATAATGGTTTGAAGAATATCATTGCCATGCTGGGGCACGATACTTTTATACGGGTGAAAATGGGCGTGGGAGAGAAGCCCCGGGGCTGGGATCTGGCAGACTACGTGCTGGGACGCTTTTCCGGGCCGGAGAGGAAGATTATGGATGAGGCGGCGGAGAGGGCGGCGGATGCCATACGCAGTATCATAACCCAGGGTGCTGACGCGGCCATGAATGATTTTAACAGAAAGGTTGAAGGGTGATAACGAAATGCAGGCATTACTGGCGCCGCTTGGAGAGCTGGCGGAATTTGACCATATGAGGGCGGCGCTTCGCAGGAAGAGTGAGCCTATAGCACTCACAGGCTGCGTGGATTCTCAGAAGCTGCATATGATATACGGCCTCAGCGAAGGTCTTGGAATCAAGGTTATTGTCACCTACAGCGATTTGAGGGCCAGAGATATTTTCGAGGAATATCAGTTTTATGACCGAAATGCAATGCTGTATCCGGCCAAGGATCTGATTTTTTTTCAGGCGGATATTCATGGAAACCAGCTGGTGAAGGAGCGCGTCAGGACTATGCGGCGTCTTCTGGAGGGAAAGCCGGTTACTATTGTCACTACCTATGCTGCTTTGATGACGCCGCTGGCCATGTGGGACAGAGAAACTGCGGTAATAGAACTGCAGCAGGGAGGCAGTCTGACGGAAAAGGATCTGGCCCGGAAGCTGGTATCCTTTGGCTATGAGAACGCCTATCAGGTGGAGAGTCCTGGACAGTTTTCCATTCGGGGCGGCATTGTGGATATTTTTGATTTGACGGAGGAAAATCCATACCGTATCGAGCTGTGGGGGGATGAGGTGGAATCCATCCGCAGCTTTGATGTGCTCAGTCAAAGATCCATAGAGAAGCTGGAGAGTATTTCCGTGTACCCGGCTTCGGAATTCGTGCTGGACGATGACCGGATCCGGACAGGAATGAAAACCCTGGAAAAGGAAGCGAAACAGCAGGAGAAATATTTTCGGGATGATCATAAGCCGGAAGAAGCACACAGGATTGCCTCTCAGGTGAAGGAACTGAGGGAACAGCTGGTGGAATTTCAGAGCAAGGCCAATCTGGAGGGGTATATCCGATATTTTTATGAGGAGACTGTGACGCTGCCGGAGCTTTTAATCCGTGCGGCGAGTCAGGCCAGGGGCGGCGCGTATCCCGCTTTTTTCCTGGAGGAGCCGGCACGGATCCGGGAGCAGGCGGATGCGGTGGAGCTGGAATTTCGGGAGAGTATGACCCAGAGGGCGGAAAAAGGGTATATTCTGCCAGGACAGATGAACATTCTCTACAGCGGGGAGGAGGTGGCCGTCAGGCTGCTTGGAGGCAATGTGATCCTGGTTTCCACTATGGACGGCAAGGGCGGCTATTTCCGGGCCGGGATCAGGATGGACGTGGGAGCGAGAAACGTGGCTCCCTACAATAACAGCTTTGAGGCGCTGGTGAAGGATCTGAAGCAGTTCCGAAAAAATGGATATCGAGTACTTTTGCTGTCCGGCTCCCGGACCCGTGCCAGGCGTCTGGCAGAGGATCTGCGGGATCAGGAATTGACAGCGGTTTACACCGAGGATCCCTTGAGGGAGGTTCAGTCCGGGGAGGTAGTTACTTATTACGGACACGTAAATAAGGGATTTGAGTACCCGCTGCTGAAGTTCGTAGTGCTGTCCGAAACGGATATTTTCGGAGCGGAAAAGAAAAGAAAGAAGCCGAGAAAGCTCTATCAGGGACAGAAAATCAAAGATTTTAATGAGCTGAAGATCGGGGATTATGTGGTTCATGAGAGCCATGGTCTGGGAATCTACCGGGGCATTGAAAAGGTAGAAATGGAGGGTGTGATAAAGGATTACATCAAAATCGAGTATCGTGACGGCGGCAATCTGTATGTTTTGGCCACGGGACTGGACGTAATTCAGAAATATGCATCCGCCGATGCCAAGAGTCCTAAGCTGAATAAGCTTGGGTCAAAGGAGTGGGAGAAGACCAAGACAAAGGTTCGAAGTGCCGTCAGTGAGGTGGCTAAGGATCTGGTGGAGCTTTACGCCTTGCGTCAGGCAAGCTCAGGCTATTGTTATGACAAGGACACTGTGTGGCAGAGGGAATTTGAGGAGATGTTTCCTTTTGAGGAGACAGAGGATCAGTTGAATGCCATAGCCGAGACGAAAGCGGACATGGAGAGCGGTAAGATTATGGACCGTCTGATTTGCGGAGATGTGGGGTATGGCAAGACGGAGATTGCTATCCGGGCTGCCTTTAAGGCTGTTCAGGAAAACAAGCAGGTAGTGTACCTGGTACCCACCACCATTCTTGCCCAGCAGCATTACAACACTTTCGTGCAGAGGATGAAGGACTTTCCTGTCCGGGTGGAGCTGATGAGCCGGTTCCGAACGCCTGCCCAGATAAAAAAGACAGTGGCGGATCTGCAAAAGGGCATGGTGGATATCGTGATCGGTACCCATAGGGTGCTGTCCGAGGATGTGAAGTTCAAGGATCTTGGGCTTTTGGTCATAGACGAGGAACAGCGTTTCGGGGTAGCTCACAAGGAAAAAATAAAAAAGCTGAAGGAAAATGTGGATGTGTTAACCCTGACTGCCACTCCGATCCCTCGGACACTTCATATGAGCCTTATCGGCATCCGCGACATGAGTGTGCTGGAGGAGGCGCCGGAGGACCGTCAGCCTATCCAGACTTTTGTCTGCGAATATAATGAGGAAATGGTCCGGGAGGCCATTTCCCGGGAACTGGCCAGGGGAGGCCAGGTATATTACGTGTATAATCGGGTGAATACCATCGCAGATGTGGCGGCTCAGATTGCCCGGCTGGTGCCGGAGGCTGCAGTGGCCTATGCTCATGGCCAGATGAAGGAGCATGAGCTGGAAAGGATCATGTTCGATTTTATAGGAGGGGACATTGATGTGCTGGTGTCTACCACTATAATTGAGACCGGGCTGGATATCTCCAATGTGAACACCATGATCATTCATGACTCGGACAACATGGGTCTGTCCCAATTGTATCAGCTGAGAGGGCGGGTGGGACGTTCTAATCGTACTGCGTATGCCTTTTTGATGTATCGAAAGGACAAGATGCTTAAAGAGGTGGCAGAAAAGCGGTTGACGGCCATAAGGGAGTTTACTGACCTGGGCAGCGGCTTTAAGATCGCCATGCGTGATCTGGAGATCAGAGGCGCCGGGAATCTGCTGGGAGTGCGACAGCACGGGCATATGGAGGCGGTGGGGTACGATATGTACTGCAGGATGCTGAACGATGCTGTTTCCACTCTGAAGGGTATTACGGTTCAGGAGGACTTTACTACTCAGATCGACCTGGATGTGGATGCGTTTATTCCTCCGGCCTACATTGTGAACGAAACCCAGAAGCTGGATATTTATAAACGGATTGCCGGAATTGAAAACATAAAGGAACGGGACGATATGAAGGATGAGCTTCTTGACCGCTTTGGGGAGATTCCGGAATCGGTGGATCATCTGCTTCGAATTGCTTTGATCCGAGTGGCAGCTCACAAGCTTTATATGACAGAGATCCGGGGGAAAAACGAGAGGATTATTTTCACTTTTCTGCCCAACGCAGAGGTGGATGCTTTGAGAATTCCGGAGCTGTTGCGCAAGTATGGGCAGAATCTGACTTTTACTGCATATGGCACCCCGACCTTTACCTGCCGGTATAAGAAAACAGGTATGGTGGAAAAGGATGCAGAGCAGCTGCTGTATCGGACGGAGGATCTGTTGGAGGAAATGAAGATTCTGCTTCCCACAAAAAAACAGGAGGATACAGGGGCAGAATAGAGTTTATATGCCGAAAAAGAGGGCAGATTTGATTTTGAGGGAGTTTTATTGGACTTGAAATATGGTACTTTCTTTTCAGAACAGGAAAACAGATTCTGAACAGGAGGTACCTCTATATGAAAGGCTATTATACGGCAAGCGGATATATGGGACTGGTGGAAGGCAGATACATTCTCTTTGCCAGTGAACAGGAGTACCGGGAATATATGGAAGAGTAAACCCGATGCGCACAAAAACGGTTCGCGAAACCACTCCATGAACAGTACTGAACTGTTAGCTGGAAGCTGGTAATTATGAAGATTATGAAAAAATGTTTGGGGCCGGCAAATAGCGGCGCATAATCCCAAGGTATAAAAATCCTTTGTTTACAGATAATAGTATCATTCCTTTTCGAGGAAATATATGCAGGACTTTTTTGCATTGCGATACGAAAACTGATAAACGGAGGATTTTTTTATGAAAGCAACTGGTATCGTCAGAAGAATAGATGACCTGGGAAGAATCGTGATCCCCAAGGAGATCCGCAGGACACTGCACATTCGGGAATCGGATCCCCTGGAAATTTTTACGGACAAGGAAGGCCAGATCATTCTGAAGAAGTATTCCCCTATCGGTGAGATGACCACATTTGCCAAGCAATATGCCGAAAGCCTGGCCCAGGTTTCGGGGCATGCGGCCCTGATCGCGGACAGGGATCAGTTCATTGCCGCCGCAGGGGGGTACAAGCAGCTGGTAAACAAATCCGTCAGCAAGCAGCTGGATGAAAAGGTTCACAACAGAGAAACCCTGCTTGCCACCAAGGGAGACAGGAATTTTATCAGCATCTGTGACGAAGGAAACGGTGATTATCAGCATGAAGCCATCACCCCTATTCTCTGTGAGGGGGATATCATCGGCAGTGTGGTGCTTCTGCAGAACGATAATAAAAACCGTATGGGTGAGGTGGAACAGAAACTGCTCCTGTCTGCCGCCGGTTTCCTGGGAAGGCAGATGGAGCAGTAGGTATTCTATGAACGGTTCATGTTACTGCCTGCTCATCTCTTCCAGAAGCGCAAGCTTGGTGTCGTATAGGCGCTGGGACAGATCCACATACACCTGGTGAGGATTTACCAGCCGCTTGGTCTCGTCCCAAAGGGTATTCAGCTCACTCTGACAATAGGAGCGGATATCCATGACCTTTGGCGAGGAATAGCAGCACTGTCCTGCCCGGAAGATTTGCTCCATGAGAGGGCGCAGCGTGTAGGAGCCGCCTGTGAGAAATGTTTTTTTCCAGGGCTCCAGGGGATCGAAGAGAAGCAGATCCGCGTCCTCGTTGTATTCTTCGTCTGCAAGGCAGATCAGATCCGCCCGGATCTTGCCGTTTTCCTTATCATAAACCCGGTATATTTTTTTATTCCCGGGATTAGTGACCTTCTCCGAATTTTCCGAGAGCTTTATTTTGGGAATAAAGCTGCCGTCATCGGCCTGGATGGCCGCCAGCTTGTATACGCCGCCGAAGGAAGGATTATCCTTGGAGGTGATCAGGTTGGTGCCCACGCCCCAGGAGGTGATGGCGGCGCCCTGGGCCTTCAGGCTGTCGATCAGGTATTCGTCCAGGTCGTTTGAGGCAGAGATTACTGCGTCGTGGAAGCCTGCCGCATCCAGCATTTTGCGGGCTTCCTTAGACAAATAGGCCAGGTCGCCGCTGTCCAGGCGGATGCCATAAAGCCCATAAGGAACACCGGCACTGCGCATTTCTGTAAAGACCCGGATGGCGTTTGGTACGCCTGATTTTAAGGTGTCGTAGGTGTCCACCAGCAGAATGCAGGCCTCGGGGTACATATCTGCGTAAGCTTTGAAAGCGGAGTATTCGTCAGGAAAGCTCATGATCCAGCTGTGGGCATGGGTACCCTTTACCGGCACGTCAAACAGCTGGCCGCAGAGCACATTGCTGGTGCCGATACAGCCGCCGATCATAGCTGCCCGGGCGCCGTAGGTTCCCGCGTCCGGGCCCTGAGCCCGTCGCAGGCCAAATTCCATAATGCCGTCGCCCTTGGCGGCGTAGCAGACCCTGGCGGCCTTGGTGGCGATCAGACTTTGATGGTTGATAATGTTCAAAATGGCAGTCTCTACCAGCTGAGCCTCCATAATGGGAGCGATGACCTTGATGATGGGTTCTCTGGGGAACATGACCGTGCCTTCGGGAATGGCATAGATATCACCGGAAAACCGGAAATTTTTCAGATAGTCAAGAAAGTCCGAATCAAAAATGCCCAGAGAAGCCAGATAGTCCAGGTCCTCCTGTTCAAAGTGAAGCTCCCGGATGTACTGGATCACCTGCTCCAGTCCGGCGCAGATGGCATATCCGCCTCCGCAGGGATTACTTCGGTAGAAGGCGTCAAAAATCACGGTCTCATTCCGGTCCTTGTGGCGAAAATACCCCTGCATCATGGTGAGCTCGTAGAGATCTGTCATTAAGGTAAGATTTTGTCTGTCCATGGGATAACTCCTCCTGTCAGATATAACAGTAATAGCTCGATATTGTTACTGTAAACAGAATATCATAATTTGCCGCGGTTTCCAACAAAGAAAATCTTGACAATTGAAAATGCGTTGACTATAATGGCAATCATATAGAAATAAATGCAATGACGAAGAGAGTAATGGTTTCAGGAAAGCCATAGCGAGCCGGTGAGGGTGAAAGACCGGCGCCGGTAGGGGAGCCATGAAAATCACTTCCGAGCAGCCGGGACAAAAGGGAAGGCGAAAGCTTGTGCGGAAAGCCTCATGAGTAGTTCCGGACGGAGTCCCGCCGTTATCGGGAGACATATAATCCCGTGCTTTTTAGAACACTGTACGCTGTGGAGTATCGAGTTCTTCGGGCAGGGACGTATGCTGTAACAGGTGGTCTGCGGAGAAAATGAACTCTGTCCTTTTACGGGATGGAGTTTTTATTTTTTCAAAAAGAATTTCAAATAGAAAGGAAGGGCAAAATGTACAAACAGGTATCCAGCGACTTAAACTTTGTAGACCGTGAGAAAGCAGTAGAACGGTTCTGGAAGGAAAACGATATTTTCAGAAAGAGCCTGGAGCTTCGAAAGGACGGTCCCACCTACACCTTTTATGACGGGCCGCCCACGGCCAACGGCAAGCCTCATATCGGGCATGTGGAGACCCGCACCATCAAAGACATGATTCCCAGATACCGGACCATGAAGGGGTATATGGTGCCAAGAAAGGCCGGATGGGATACCCATGGACTGCCGGTGGAGATCGAGGTGGAAAAGCTGCTGGGACTCAACGGCAAGGATCAGATTGAGGACTATGGTCTGGAGCCCTTTATTGACAAGTGTAAGGAGAGCGTCTGGAAATACAAGGGCATGTGGGAGGATTTCTCGGGCAGCGTAGGCTTCTGGGCAGATATGGATGACCCTTATGTCACCTATCATGATGATTATATTGAATCCGAATGGTGGGCCCTTAAGACCATCTGGGACAAGGGCCTGCTGTACAAGGGCTTTAAAATCGTGCCCTACTGTCCCCGCTGCGGAACGCCCCTTTCCACCGCAGAGGTGGCTCAGGGCTACAAGGACGTGAAGGAACGCTCCGCTATTGCCCGCTTTAAGGTAAAGGGAGAGGATGCCTACATTCTGGCCTGGACCACCACTCCCTGGACACTTCCCTCCAATGTGGCGCTGTGTGTGAACGCGGAGGAGACCTATGCGAAGGTGAAGGCGGCGGACGGTTACACCTATTATATGGCCCAGGCCCTGCTGGATACGGTGCTGGGAAAGCTGGGAGATGAGAAGGAAGGAAGAACCGCCTATGAGGTTCTGGAAACCTTTTCAGGAAAGTCCCTGGAATATAAGGAATATGAGCCGCTGTTTGACTGCGCCGATGAAATCTGTGCAAATCAGGGAAAGAAGGCTCACTATGTGGTATGCGACAGCTATGTCACATTGACGGACGGCACCGGCGTGGTGCATATTGCGCCGGCCTTCGGTGAAGACGATGCCAAGGTGGGACGCATCTATGACCTTCCTTTTGTACAGCTGGTGGACAGTAAAGGAGAGATGACGGCGGAGACTCCCTATGCGGGTGTTTTTGTAAAGAAGGCCGATCCCATGATTCTTAAGGATCTGGAGACAAAGGGACTTTTGTTTGACGCGCCTAAATTTGAGCACAGCTATCCGCACTGTTGGAGATGCGACACCCCTCTGATCTATTATGCCAGAGAATCCTGGTATATCCGGGAGACGGCTGTGAGGGATGATCTGATCCGCAACAACAATACTGTGAACTGGATCCCTGATGCCATCGGCAAAGGAAGATTCGGCAACTGGCTGGAAAATATTCAGGACTGGGCCATCTCCCGTAACCGGTACTGGGGAACTCCGCTGAATATCTGGGAATGCCAGTGCGGCTATCAGCACTGTGTGGGCAGCAGGCAGGAGCTGGCGCAGCTTGGAGGTAATCCCGAAAATGCAAAGGTGGAGCTGCACAGGCCCTATATTGACAAGGTGACGTTCCCCTGCCCCAAGTGCGGAGGAACCATGCATCGGGTGCCCGAGGTGGTGGACTGCTGGTTTGACTCCGGAGCCATGCCCTTTGCCCAGCATCACTATCCTTTTGAAAACAAGGAGCTGTTTGAAGCACAGTTCCCTGCTCAGTTCATTTCGGAGGCGGTGGATCAGACCAGAGGATGGTTCCATTCCCTTATGGCGGAATCAACTCTTCTGTTTAATAAGGCACCTTATGAGAACGTGATCGTGCTGGGGCTTGTACAGGACGAAAACGGTCAGAAGATGAGTAAATCCAAGGGAAATGTGGTGGATCCCTTCGAGGCCTTAAAGACCTACGGCGCTGATGCAGTCCGCTGGTATTTTTATACCTGCGCGGCGCCCTGGCTGCCCAAGAATTTTTCCGGCAAGATCGTAGTGGAGGGACAGCGCAAGTTTATGGGCACTCTGTGGAATACTTACGCCTTCTTTGTGCTGTACGCCAATATCGACAATTTTGATGCCGCGAAATATACCCTGGAATATGATAAATTGCCCGCCATGGACCGATGGCTTTTGTCCCGGTTGAATACCGTGGTGGGAGAGGTGGACAAAAACCTGGATCAGTATCGGATCCCCGAAGCCGGAAAGGCTCTGCAGGAATTTGTGGATGAGATGAGCAACTGGTATGTGCGCCGCAGCAGAGAGCGTTTTTGGGCGGGGGGCTGCGGGCAGGACAAGATCAATGCCTACATGACCCTTTACACTGCCCTGGTGACGATCTGCAAGGCTGCCGCGCCCATGATTCCCTTCATGACGGAGGAGATCTATCAGAATCTGGTGCGCAGTATCGACAGCACTGCCCCGGAAAGCATTCACCTGTGCGATTATCCCACAGTTTGTGAAGACTTCATTGATAAAAAGCTGGAAGAGGATATGCAGGATGTACTGAATGTGGTGGTCATGGGACGGGCATGCAGAAACGACGGCGGCCTGAAGAACCGCCAGCCGGTGGGCAGAATGTATATCAAGGCAGACTTTACCCTGGAGGATTTTTACAGGGATATTATCAGGGATGAGCTGAATGTGAAGGAAGTGGTTTTCACGGATGATGTAAGAGACTTTACCTCTTATACCTTTAAGCCCCAGCTTCGTACCGTGGGACCCAGATACGGAAAACTGCTGGGCGGAATTCAAAAGGCCCTGGCGGCCCTGGACGGCAATGAGGCCATGGACCGGCTGAACGCAGAGGGACATCTTGTCTTTGAAGTGAACGGGCAGAATGTAGAGCTGACCAGGGAGGACCTGCTGATCGACGCGGCACAGAAGGACGGCTATGTGTCCCAGGAGAATAATACCCTGACAGTAGTGCTGGATACCAATTTGACGCAGGCCCTTATAGAGGAAGGCTTTGTGTATGAGCTGATCAGTAAGATCCAGACCATGAGAAAGGATGCGGGCTTTGAGGTGATGGACCACATCCGGCTGTCCTTAAATAACAATGAAAAGTTGGCAGGTCTGGCTGAGAGGAACAGCGAAGCTATCTGCGGCAAGGTGCTGGCACAGGCGTTGACCTCCGGAAAGCATTTTGCGGTGGAAAAAGAGTGGAATGTAAATGGGGAGCAGGTGTCAATTGCGCTGGAGAAGGTAGAAGAGTAAGAAGAACGCAGATTTAAATAAGCAGCTGGATTTAAAATAACAGGAGATCCCGGATCAGGAAGCAGTTGATCCGGGATCTTTTTTGAGGAGAGAGGGTATATCTCCGGTCAGCAGGCGCAGCAGGGGGATTCGTTTCAGAAGAAGGCACAGGAGATAGGAGATTCCCGTTACTGCGGCGGCTTCCGCCAGGTTCAGCAGATGGCTTTGGAACAGGAAAGGACGGAGCTTCATGCCGGCAATCAAGCTGATTTCTCCGGATATCATGTACAGAGCCAGACTGTTTTGCCCCAGTGTCTGAAGTACGGAGAAGGGGCGTTTGCCTGTAAGCTCCCATACTTTTTTCCAGAGCAGGATAAAGAAGCCCGCTCCGGCAAACCCGATTATCATCCGGTACAGGTCGATGGAGAGCTGACGGAGGGGATTTTTTCCTATCAGCTTATACCCGGTCAGATAGATCATGGAGGACTCGTCAAAAAATAGAAAAAGAATTCCAAAAACAGCGCCCAGGACGGCGATTTTCAGCCAATCATTCTGTGGAACGGAAGGGAGAAGGCGGGAGCCGGGAGTTTTTGAGAGTTTCCGGCCAGTGGGCACAGGGGGAGTCTTGTCCCGCAGACTCTGATACCGGTGAAAGTAGAAGCCGGCCAGAAAATAAGGAAACATAAACTTGTATGCTCCCAGGCCCAGACCGTCCGGAGTCACAAACATGGTCAGGAATCCCAGGCCGTATAAAACGGGCGAGTCCCGGAAGAAGAAATGCAAGATGTAGACGATTAAAAAGCACCAGAATACAGCCCAGAGAAACCAGCCGGTGGAAACCAGACCCAGGCCAAAGGCTTTGACAAAGCCGGGAACAGAGCTGAAGGCGGCAGCCGTGCCTCTGCTTTCAGCCAAAAGCCACAGCTGTTCAAACACAGTCCAGGCCAGTACCGGAAGGAGCAGGGACAGGCTTCTGCGCTTCAGCAGCCGGCGGCGCTGGGCCGGGCCGGATGCCTGGGCCATGCCAGGCCAGGCGAAATATCCGCTGATCAGCATGAACAGCGGCATGTGGAAGCTGTACAGGAATTGGTACAGCTTATCGTAAAAATACAACGAATTTTCGTGAAAAGCCGTACCGCTGCCCTCCTGGATGCTATGGCCCAGAATCACCGTAAGGATGGCAAAGCCCCTCAGAATATCGGGAAGGGGCTCTCTTTTTTTTACAGAATTCATAGTTATACTCCCAAATTGATACTTGATGCCCCGCTGCCTGCAGCAGGGGTGTTGACTTTGGCAAAATAATCGGCAGCTATGGAGTTCCCTTCACAGGCGGCTTTTTGCTGTTTTTGGGGCGCCTGTGGACAAGGGGCTTTCTCTGAAACAGCATTCCCAGAAGCAGAGGGGTGGCCAGGGTCAGAGGGAAGAGGTAGCGAAGCAGGGCCACCGGTCCCAAAAGAGTGGTAGCCAGGTACAGTCCCAGAGGGAGTGTACATATAAACAGCCGCTTCCGTCGTCTCGCCACAGCCAGGCCAGGCATGGCTGCCAGAAGCCAGAGACAACTTTCGGGCCGCCACAGCAGGCTGTATCTGGGGGCGGATATTTTATCGTACAGCAAAAAGAAATAGGACTGAATAAGCCCGGCATGATAGATGTCCCAATGGTTCATTTCCGGGAAGGTATAGGTAAAAGCCAGGCCCTTGTATTCATTGCTGCACATGTCCCAGTAGGGCCGGATCAGATCCACCCAGGCAAGCAGATACTCCCGGGGATTCTGCAGTCCCAGGGAAATATATACGGAAAGATATTTTCCGAAATCCTCGTTCAGCACCTCCGTGCGGAAATAGTTTTTTACGGTATCGGCGGCATCGGGAATATACATCAAAAATGCTTCCGGATAGATCAGCTCCGATACAGTCATATATTGTTCCGGAGTTACATCCACATCTCCTCCTATGGCGTAGGAGGCACATACCCGGGCCATCTGCTGCATGGGAACACAGAGCATTTCCTTGGCATCGCCCTTAGGAATATGAAAGGTTTCCACAGACTGGACGAAGAAAATCTGAGGGATCAGATAGACGATGGCCAGGCAGGTGCACAGTCCTTTCTTTCGGGTCCGTAAAAGAAGACAGAGCAGGAGCAGGACCAGCATAATATAGATCCCCTGATTGCGGAACAGGCAGGCCATAACACCGAAGATCACAAGTCTGACATGATGGCTCCGGCGTGGATGGGTGTAGTCCAGAAAGTCCCAGAGAGCTACGGAAAAGCACAGCAGGAAGACGCCGAACAGAATATCCTTGGTGGAGCTGAAGCTCAGCACCTGGAGGAAGGGATTGACCGCCGCCCATAGTGCGCCGATCAGAATCCATATGAGAGGAACCCGGTGGCGCTTGCAGGCCAGAAGGCTGTAGGCCAGAGCCCCGGTGACAGACAGCCCCTGTAAAGCCGTGTACAGAGCAAAGCCCACGGTATAGCTCTTAAAAAGCGTATTTCCCAGGGAAAAGAAAAAACCTATCAGCCAGGTATGGGCCACAGGGTGGTGAGAGGTCAGCGTGGACTCCTTAAAATACTGAGCGATCTGAATGGGAGCGTCGTAACCGTAGGTGCCGGGAAACAGACAAAGATAGGCCGGGATATAAAACAGAGACAGAATGCCCCAGAACTGGAAAAACAGCGTTTTGTCGGAAAACAGGGAATAAAAGGTGGTTTCTGCTCTGTGGTAAAAAATCAGACCGCGCTGGATAAGCTCCGTGCATTGGGGAGGAAGAAAGCGCGGCAGGAAAATGCAGGCGGCTGTCAGCAGGGCAAAAAGGGCGGTCAGCGCCAGCAGGGGAATCCATATGGGTGCTGCAAAATAGTTGAGAATCTGGATATACAAGGAAAATAACAGGGCTGTCAGAAGGATGGCAATGCCGGTTCTGGCATATTTTTTCATAAAAGCGTTCACTACAATACCAATGCCTTTCTATAACAGCGGAGCGAAGACAAGCGCGGCCCCGCATGATTTACTCCTTAAGAAAACACTGATTAGACCGGCGTTTCCTTAAATATTGCCATTATACATGATATCTAAGCATTTGGGAAGAGGGAGTTTTCCTTGCAATCCGGTTCTGCCCCCGTAGCAGTGTCTGTTGCTGCTTGCGCTGTAAATAGTAACCAAAGCTGGCCTATAGGGGCAAAAAGTAGTTGGAATTATAGGAAAATGCTGTTATAATGGTGTAAATGCGAAATCCAATTTTGCAGAATTTGCAGAAACAGGCAGAAATAGAAAGAGGAGATCATTGTATTATGGAAACCACAGAATTGACGAAGGAAGAAAAATTACAGTTTGACAGAGAGCTTTTCAAAAGAAGCGTCGTCTACAATGTGAAGACCCTGTACCGCAAGGAGCTGGAGGAGGCCACTCCCCAACAGCTGTTCCAGGCTGTTTCCCTTTCCCTTAAGGATCAGATCGTGGATAACTGGATGGAGACCCAGAAGGCTTATGACAGGGAAGATCCCAAGATGGTGTATTATATGTCCATGGAATTTCTGATGGGCCGGGCACTGGGCAATAATATTATCAATCTGAAGGCTACGGAGCCTGTAAAGGGCGCTCTGGAGGAGCTGGGCATCGACCTGAACCTGGTGGAAGATCAGGAGCCGGACGCCGCTCTTGGCAACGGAGGACTGGGGCGGCTGGCGGCCTGCTTCCTGGATTCTTTGGCTACATTGGGTTATCCCGCATACGGCTGCGGCATCCGTTACCGCTACGGTATGTTCAAGCAGCAGATTCGCGACGGCTACCAGGTGGAGGTGCCGGACAACTGGCTGGCAGACGGAAATCCCTTTGAGCTTCGCCGGCCTGAGTATGCCAAGACAGTAAAATTCGGCGGCTATGTGTCCATGCGCAGCGATGAAAACGGAAGAAGCTATTTTGTGCAGGAAGGCTATCAGGCCGTGAAGGCCGTTCCCTTTGATGTTCCTATTGTAGGCTATGGGAACAGTATTGTAAACACACTGCGGATCTGGGACGCGGAGCCTATGGAGGTATTCCAGCTGGCATCCTTTGACATGGGCGATTACCGCAAGGCGGTGGAGCAGGAGAATCTGGCCAGAAATATTGTGGAGGTGCTCTATCCCAATGACAATCATTACGCAGGAAAGGAGCTGCGCCTGAAGCAGCAGTATTTCTTTATCTCCGCGTCGGTGCAGGAGGCTGTGTCAAAGTTTATGCGCAGGCATGATGATATCCACCAGTTCCCGGAGAAGGTGACCTTCCAGCTCAACGACACCCATCCTACGGTGGCGGTGCCGGAGCTGATGCGCATCCTGCTGGATGATTTTGGTCTGGGCTGGGACGAGGCCTGGGACATTACCACCAGAACCTGCGCTTACACCAACCATACCATTATGGCCGAGGCTCTGGAAAAGTGGCCCATCGACTTGTTTTCCAGGCTGCTTCCCAGGATTTATCAGATTGTTGAGGAGATTAACCGCCGGTTTGTGTTGCAGATTGAGCAGAAGTATGCTCATGTGTACGGCGTGGACGTACAGGAGAAGATCCGCAAGATGGCGATTTTGTACGATGGACAGGTAAAAATGGCACATATGGCCATTGTGGCGGGCTATTCCGTCAACGGTGTGGCCAGGCTTCACACGGAGATTTTGAAAAAGCAGGAGTTAAGGGACTTCTATGAGATGTTCCCGGAGCGTTTCAACAACAAGACAAACGGCATTACCCAAAGGCGTTTCCTGCTCCACGCAAATCCTCTTCTGGCTGACTGGGTCACCGAAAAGACCGGGGACGGCTGGATCACGGATCTTCCTCAGATTGAAAAGCTGAAGACTTACGCTGACGACAGGCAGGCCCAGAAGGAGTTTATGGAAATCAAGTATCAGAATAAGCTCCGACTGGCAAAATATATTGAAGAACATAACGGTGTGACTGTGAATCCCAACTCCATTTTTGACGTACAGGTGAAGCGTCTCCACGAATACAAGAGACAGCTGCTGAACATCCTTCATGTGATGCATCTGTACAATGAGCTGAAGGCCAAGCCCGATATGGACTTTTACCCCAGAACTTTTATCTTTGGAGCAAAGGCGGCGGCAGGTTATCGCAACGCAAAGCTGACCATCAAGCTGATCAATGCCGTGGCTGAGGTGGTCAACAACGATGCCTCCATCGGCGGCAAGATCAAGGTGGTGTTCATCGAAAATTATAATGTGTCTAATGCGGAGATTATTTTTGCGGCGGCGGATGTGTCTGAGCAGATTTCCACGGCCAGCAAGGAGGCCTCCGGCACCGGCAATATGAAATTCATGCTCAACGGAGCGCTGACCCTGGGAACCATGGACGGGGCAAATGTGGAGATCGTGGAGGAGGTAGGCGCGGAAAATGCCTTTATCTTCGGACTTTCTTCGGATGAAGTTATCAACTATGAAAACCGCGGCGGCTACAATCCCATGGATATTTACAACAGCGACGAAGATATCCGGAAGGTGCTGAATCAGCTCATCGATGGGAAGACCTATGCGTCCGAGACCGAGCTCTTCCGCCCGCTGTATAATTCACTGCTGAACACCCTGTCCACCTCCAAGGCGGATACCTACTTTATTCTGAAGGATTTTAAGTCCTATGCGGGAGCGCAGAAACAGGTGGAAGCGGCATACAGGAATAAGGAGGGCTGGGCCAGAAGCGCTATTTTGAATGTGGCCTGCGCCGGCAAATTTACCTCGGACCGGACCATCCAGCAGTATGTGGATGAGATCTGGCATCTGGACAAGGTGACGCTGTAAAACCTGACAGGGAAGGAAGAGGAGCCCTGGACCGGAGAATATCCGGTCCGGGGTACTCATATTTAAGGAATTATTTGTGAGATTGAGATTCAAGAAAGAACGGAGAAGAGAATATGGTGGAATTATTGCAGGGAGGTGCATATCTGGTAAACGGCGGGGAGATCATTGCCGACGGTCCGGATGGGTGCCAGGCTGTTTTTAACAGGACAGGAAAGAATGTCACAAAGGAGGAGGCAAAGAAGGAGACTATCAGCTACGGAATTCTGGAGCGGCACAATACCTCCGGAAATATGGACAGGCTGAAGCTCCGATTTGATAAGCTTACCAGCCATGATATTACCTTTGTGGGGATCATACAGACGGCCAGAGCGTCGGGACTGCAGAAATTTCCCATGCCCTATGTGCTGACCAACTGTCATAATTCTCTGTGTGCGGTAGGCGGCACCATCAACGAGGATGACCATATGTTCGGTTTGACCTGCGCCAAAAAGTACGGCGGGGTCTATGTGCCTCCTCATCAGGCCGTGATCCATCAGTACGCCAGAGAAATGCTGGCGGAGTGCGGCGCCATGATTCTGGGCAGCGACTCTCATACCCGTTACGGCGCGCTGGGCACCATGGCTGTGGGAGAGGGAGGCCCGGAGCTGGTCAAGCAGCTTTTGGAGCAGACCTATGACATTAACAGACCTGAGGTGGTGGGCGTATATCTCACAGGAGCTCCCGTGAAGGGCGTGGGACCTCAGGACGTGGCCCTGGCCATAATCGGAGCAGTGTTCCGAAACGGATATGTGAAAAATAAGGTAATGGAATTTGTGGGACCCGGCGTGGCGGCCTTAAGCGCGGACTTCCGGATCGGCATTGATGTGATGACCACCGAGACCACCTGTCTTTCTTCTGTATGGCAGACGGATAACGCCATCCGTGATTTTTATGAGATTCATGGGAGGGCGGATGCATATCAGGAGCTGAAACCCGGACAGGCAGCCTATTATGACGGAATGATCATGGTGGATCTTTCCCGGATCCGTCCCATGATCGCCATGCCCTTCCATCCCAGCAACACCGTAACTATTCAGGAGCTGAACGAAAATCTCATGGATATCCTGGAGGAAACAGAAAAGCGCGCTCAGGTGAGCCTGGACGGCGCCGCAAAGCTTCAGCTGAAGGATAAGGTGAAAAACGGAAAATTTATGGTGGATCAGGGGATCATTGCCGGCTGTGCAGGAGGCGGTTTTGAGAATATCTGCGCGGCGGCAGATATTCTGAAAGGTAAAAGCATCGGCGCGGGCGGATTTACTCTGAGCGTTTACCCGGCGTCCATGCCCGTGTATATGGAGCTGATCCGCAACGGCTGTGCGGCAGCCATCCTGGAGACCGGCGCAGTGATGAAGACGGCCTTCTGCGGCCCCTGCTTCGGAGCCGGGGATACGCCGGCCAACAATGCCTTCAGTATCCGCCATTCCACCAGAAACTTCCCTAACAGGGAGGGAAGCAAGCTGCAGAACGGACAGATTGCCTCCGTGGCTCTCATGGATGCCCGTTCCATTGCAGCCACAGCAGCCAACGGAGGCGTTCTGACGCCTGCCACGGATTTTGACGGTGAGCTGGGAAAATACAAGTACCATTTTGACAGCAAAATTTATGCAAACCGGGTGTTTGACTCTCACGGCACAGCGGATCCGGAAACGGAGATCCAGCTGGGACCCAATATCAAGGACTGGCCTGCCATGGGTGCGCTGCCGGAAAATCTGGTGCTCCGGGTGGTCAGTGAGATCCATGATCCTGTGACCACTACGGACGAGCTGATTCCCTCCGGGGAGACCTCGTCCTACCGCTCCAACCCTCTTGGACTGGCGGAGTTTACCTTAAGCCGCAAGGATCCTGAGTACGTGGGACGGGCCAAGGAGATCCGTCAGGCGGAGGAGGCCCGTATGAACGGAGAACATCCCTGCCAGGTGCTTCCCGCGCTGAAGGATATCATGGGAGTGATAAAGGGACAGTTTTCCTGGGTGAATCACACCAATACCGGCTTTGGCTCCACGATCTTTGCGGTAAAGCCCGGCGACGGCTCTGCCAGAGAGCAGGCGGCCTCCTGCCAGAAGGTGCTGGGGGGCTGGGCCAATATTGCCAACGAATACGCCACCAAGCGTTACCGCTCCAATCTGATCAATTGGGGCATGCTGCCCTTCCTGATCCGGGAGGGAGAGCTTCCGTTCCGGAATCTGGATTATCTGTTTATCCCCGGAATTCGGAAGGCGGTGGAAGAGGCGGCGGATACAATCTGTGCTTATGTGGCACAAGAGGATGGCCTGAAGGCCTTTGAACTCTGCCTGGGAGACCTGACGGAGGAGGAGAGACAGATCATATTGAAGGGCTGTCTGATCAACTACAACCGGGTGGGTGACTGACCGGCGGAGTAAGTTTTTAAATGTAAGTAAATAAGCTTTTATGGAGCGCATCCGGACTGTGCTGAACCCGGATGCGCTTTTTTTCACGGGCAATGAGAGAAGAGGTCATGCTGACAAGGATAATTGACAACTGAAAAAAGAAATTTCGCAAAGTTTCGAAACAACTCAGAAAAAAGATATAAAATTTTAAACATTAGCTGTAAAACCAAGAAAAATCCGATCAAATTAATTTCGATTTGTTTCGAAAAGGGACTTCACAAATATACACTCCTATGATACAATTATCTATACAAAGAAATATAGAGGGCAGGAAAAGGCTCTCAAAATTTTCAGAAGGAGGATATTTGCATCATGGAAGGAAAAGCGACAAAGAATCTTGGCTTCAGGCGTGCCTGGGCAGTATTCATGGCATCTGTGCTGCTTTTTCTGGCAATGGCCGAGGGCATTTCAAACATGCCGGTGGTAAAAGCAGCGGAGGATCTGGTGCTGAAGCTGCATTACCACAGGGAGGACGGCAATTATGAAGGCTGGGATGCCTGGCTGTGGGAAATAGGCGGAGACGGAGGCGGTTTTGCCTTTGCCGAGGAGGACGGAGAGATGGTGGCCACAAAGGTGGTGACGCCGGGAGTGACCTCTATCGGATTTATTGTCCGGACAGCCGACTGGGCTAAGGATGTGGACAAGGACCAGTTTATTGATATTTCCGAGATGGTTTCCGGAACGGTACATATTTATGTGGAATCCGGTGTGGAAGGCTATACCAAGGAATACGGCGAGGATGCCGTCACCGGTGTCAAGCTTTCCAAGGCCAGATACGATCAGGAGACCAATACCGTCACCGTAAACATGACCGGTGCCGTGGAGGGAGATCTGACTAAGGCTTTCCGGATCCAGGGAAGCGAAGGCGAGGCCGCTGTAAAGGAGGCGGTGGAAGGGGAGCAGTGGCAGTATATTCTGACTCTGGAGGAGCCTCTGGAGCTTACCAAGGAATACAGCATTACCTTTGACGGAAATGAGTATAAGGTGGTTATGCCCAATATTTATTCCACGGAGGACTTTGAGATGGAATATACTTACACCGGGGACGACCTGGGGGCTGTGTGGTCTGCCGAAGAAACAAGGTTTCGGGTGTGGGCACCTACCGCTGATGCCGTGTATGTGAACCTTTATGCCGGCGGAACGGAAGGAGAAGAGGATCTGCTGGAGCAGATAGCCATGACGGCGGATGCAAACGGCACCTGGACAGCTGAAAAAGAAGGCGATCTGAACGGTACTTACTATACGTATACGGTGGTAATCAACGGGGAAGAAAGGGAAGCCTGCGACCCCTATGCCAGAACAACGGGAGTAAACGGAAAGAGAGCCATGGTTATCGACCTGGCTTCCACAAACCCGGAGGGCTGGGACACAGATACGGATCCTCATGCGGGAGGAACCTACAACGATGCAGTTATCTATGAGCTGCATGTGAGGGATCTGTCCTCGGATGCCAGTTCCAATATTGCCAATGTGGGTAAATTTTTGGGACTGACAGAGACGGGAACCAAAACGGCAGGCGGAATGGCCACCGGCCTGGACCACATTAAGGAACTGGGTGTGACCCATCTTCATCTGCTGCCCATATACGACTATGGTTCTGTGGATGAATCCAATCTTGATAAGCCGCAGTTTAACTGGGGCTATGATCCGGTGAATTACAACGTGCCGGAGGGCTCCTATTCCACGGATCCCTACAATGGAGAGGTGCGGGTGAAGGAGATGAAGCAGATGGTGAAGGCTCTCCATGATAATGATATCAGCGTTATCATGGATGTGGTGTATAACCATGTACAGAGCGCCGGAGATTTCTGCTTTAATTTAATCGTGCCGGGATATTTTTCCCGTATCGATGAAAACGGCGCTTATTCCAACGGTTCCGGCTGCGGAAACGACACGGCATCCGAGCGGAGCATGGTAAGAAAATACATTGTGGATTCCGTGAAATATTGGGCGGATGAATACCATATTGACGGCTTCCGCTTTGACCTGGTAGGACTTTTGGACACTCAGACGGTAAATGAGATCGTGGAGGAGGTTCATAAGGATCATCCTAACGTGATCTTTTACGGAGAGGGCTGGACCATGGATACCGCAGTGACCAAGGAGGGAATCACCATGGCCACTCAGGTTAATTCCACACAGACCCCGGGCTTTGCCTATTTCAGTGACACCATCCGGGACGCCCTGAAGGGAAGCGTATTTGATACCTCTGTAGGCTATATCTCAGGAGCTCAGGGACTGGAGGAAACCATCCGGCAGTGCTTTATGGGACTGACCGACTGGTGCACCACCCCGGCCCAGACTGTCAACTATGCGTCCTGTCACGACAACCTGACCATGATGGATCGGATCACCAGATCGGCCCTGAGCTCTGCCAGAGTGGATAAGATCCGAATGAATAATCTTGCGGCGGCTATTTACATGACCTCTCAGGGTATTCCTTTTATGCAGGCCGGTGAGGAAATGCTTCGCACCAAGCTGAAGGCCGGGGGCACCTTTGATGAAAACAGCTATGCGTCTCCCGACTCTGTAAACAGCCTGAAATGGGATACTCTGGACGAGGAAGAATATCAGAATGTATTTGAGTACTATAAGGGGCTCATTGCATTCCGAAAGGCTCATGCTGCCCTGCGTCTGACCAACGCCCAGGATGTGGAGCAGAATGTGATACCGGTGGAGGGACTGCCGGCAAACGTTGTGGCATTCCAGATCAACGGCGGTGTAAACGGCGAGACCTCGGAGGGCCTGTTCCTGATCTTTAATCCAAATGAGCAGACAGAAGAGATCACACTGCCTGATGGTGTGTGGGACGTATATGTGAACGGGGAAAAAGCCGGGACGGAGGTGCTTTCCACCATTACCAACGGAAAAGCGTCCGTGGATCCTATTTCGGCGCTGGTGCTGGTGAAGGGAACCGGTACCATGACCAGAGAAGAGGAAGGCTCGGTAGAGGAAAGTACCCAGATCTTATCAGACGACGGAAGCGTATCCGGTGAGAATTCTTTCGACAGCAGTGCCAGTGCCGGCTCTAACACGGTGGTGATTGTTGTGGTATGTGCTGCGGCAGTTCTGGCGGCCGGCATTGTAATTGTTTTGGTGCAGAGAAAAAAGAAGAACAGTAAAAAATAAATAGCCAAAGGGTCTCCGGGTGTGGTAAGATATTGGCAAAAGCCAGAGCCGGAACGGCTCCGAAGGAGGCCATATGGAATTTAATAAATCAGTATCAAACCCTATGCTCGCCGGCTCCATTGAGCTGGTCAAGGCCGAGGATACGCCGGAGCATCGCAATATGTTCGTGACAGAATTGACAAAGGCAGTACTTCTGTCCCCGGTCATTGTGGATCCGGCGCCGGAGGAGGATGATCAGGGAAATTACAAGCTGGCTCCCGGCAGTAAGGTGCAGTTTCCCATGCTGTCCGCGCCGGACGGAAAAAGGTTTTTTATGGCGTTTACGGATCGGCGGGAATACGAGGCATGGCAGGAAAAGAATCAGAAAATGCCTTATTTCGCACTGAAGTTTGAAGAGTATGCCGCCATGCTGCTGGGCCGGGCTCCTGCGGGAGCCGGTCCGGCGGCAGGGTTTGTGATTAATCCCTTCGGAGCCAATATTGTAGTGCCCAGAGAGATGGTGGCGGGAATCATGGCGGCCCGGGCGGCTCAGGCAGGGCATGGAACCCAAATGCAGGGACGCCCGGCAGGGCCTTCCGGGCCGGGCGGCCCAGGAAGGCCTTCATGAGCAGGAGGCTGACAGAATTTTCCTGCGAAGGCCCAGACAGGGGTAAAGAAACCGGTGTTTATGTCGATATACATATTACAGGAGGGCGGCAGGGCCAGCCGCCGCCAAGTATATGAGATGGACACCACGGATGGTAGATTATGGGAGAAAAGGATTTTCTCACATGGGTACCATCTTTTTTTATGAGGGCATTCTATGCCCACTCAGGCTACAGGGATGGAAGCCATAAAAAAGTTCGGCGCAGGGCAGACGGCGGCACCAGGGAAGGTGGGCTCTTCGGGCGGTGCGCGGAATGGGTGGACATATAGGAGAAAAGAGGATTGAAGATTGATTCCAGCACAGTAGGAATGGAATCCGCAAGAAGCTACAGAGCTTCAAACACAACCTTCAGGCGCTTTACGATAATGGACTATCAACAGGGCCTGAACCGGGGCAGCAATGCCCTGAATACCGCAGTGGGCGGCAACACCGGTAATACCGGCGGCACAGGAGATACAGAGGGGAAGAACCAGACTTCCCAGAAAACTACGGTGACGACCCAGGACTGGCAGGTTCGTTTTCAGGCTTCCAGTTCCCGGGTGACGATTCGCAGCTCTGCCAGTCAGACCTTTGCGGAAATGAGACAGATGACCTTCCGTTACATATTTGACATGCTGTTCGGCTCCAGAAGAAATCGTCTGGGTTCCTGGACACAGATAAACGGTTGGTCCAATACGTCGTCGTACACTTCCTCTTCGGCCTGGACGACTCAGGAAACCGGCTTTTTTCAAAATGGCGAGCTGGGTACGGGCAGCGCCCAGGGCGGGAACAACGTCCAGGGAAACGGAGCTCAGAATACAGCCGGCACACAGGGAACGAACGGTGGACAGAATCCGGCGGCGTCGTTTATGGGGCTGCAGCTTCTTGGCGCGGGTCAGGCCGGCATTCAGATCGAGGCGGAGGATACGGCTTTTACCACCAAGGGAACGGTGCGCACCTCTGACGGCAGGGAGATCAGCTTTAACGTAAATGTGGGAATGAGCCGCAGATTTCAGCAATATTATCAGGAGGAGTTTCAGCAGGCTTCTGTGGATCTGTGCGATCCTCTGGTGATTAATCTTGACACAGATGTGGCGGAGCTGTCCGACCAGACCTTTTATTTCGACATTGACGGAGATGGAGAGTTGGACGAGATTTCTCAGCTGGGAGCCGGCAGCGGTTATCTGGCACTGGATAAAAACGACGATGGTATTATCAACGACGGAAATGAGCTGTTTGGCACATCCAGCGGAAACGGTTTTGCAGATCTGGCAAAATATGACGAAGACGGCAACGGATGGATCGATGAGAACGATGCCATCTGGGATAAGCTGAAAATATGGTGTAAGGATGAAAACGGAAACGATGTGCTGTACCGGCTGGCGGATAAGGGTGTAGGCGCCATCTGTCTGCAGAATGTGGCAACGGATTTTGCGCTGAAGGGTCAGGAGGGACAGACCAAGGGAGCCATCCGCAATACCGGAGTATTTCTCTATGAGAACGGCAATGTGGGAACCGTACAGCATGTGGATGTGGCCAAGTATGACAAGGGAGCCTGAGTGAGGGTTGAACACCAGGGCATCGGCCAGTCCCGTTATTCACAGGAATATCAATATAAAAAGCCGCTTCGGCACAAGTGAAACAGCTGTGCCGGGGCGGCTTTGGCCTGTTTAAAATTGAAATGGCCAGAGACTGAATAGTTATATATTTCGGGAGATACTATGTTAAAAGGATTATATGACAAAAATAAAATAGACTGGGATGGGCTCTTGTATCCGCCGAAGGCCATGTTTGCATTGCTGCTTCCCATTGTGGTGGAGCAGCTGCTGAATTCTTTTATGGGGATGGCAGATACTATGATGGTCAGCAACGTGGGGAGCGATGCTATTTCTGCAGTCTCCCTGGTGGATTCCATTAACAATCTGGTGATTCAGGTTTTTGCGGCCATGGCCTCCGGAGCCGCCATTATCTGCTCCCAATATCTTGGGAGCGGAAGCAGGGAGGGCTGCAATAAAGCGGCCAGGCAGGTGGTGCTGACGGTGTTTGTCATATCCCTGGTACTGACCGTGACAGGGCTGGTTTTCCGCAGACCGCTGTTGCAGGCCGTTTTTGGAAAGATTGAAGCCAGGGTTATGGAGGAGGCCCTGATCTATTTTCTGATAACTGTCATATCATATCCGTTTTTGGCACTTTTTAACGCAGGCGCGGCTTTTTTCCGCGCAGGCGGCAATTCCGGGTTCCCCATGAGGGTGTCGGTGATCTCCAATGTGTTGAACATTGGGGGAAATGCGCTGCTGATCTTCGGCTTTGACATGGGCGTGGCGGGAGCGGCGCTGGCTACGCTGATTTCCAGGATTTTCTGTGCAACAGCGGTAATTTTATTTTTGAGAAAGCCCGGCCAGGCTATAGTAGTAAGGGAATATCTGTCCATTCGTCCGGACTTGCCTTTGATTATGAAGATACTTGCCATCGGAGTGCCCTCCGGTATTGAAAACGGAATGTTTCAGTTTGGAAAGCTGGCTATTCAGTCCACGGTATCCACCATGGGAACTGCGGCTATAGCGGCTCAGGCCATGACCAATATCATGGAGATGGTCAATGGGATCTGCGGGGTAGGCGTAGGAATCGGTCTGATGACTGTGGTAGGGCAGTCTCTGGGAGCAGGACGGCGGGAGGAAGCAAGATATTATATTGTCAAATGTACGCAGATCGGGCTGGGATGCATTCTGATTTCCTGTATTGGAGTCCGTGTGCTGGCAGGGCCCATCACACGCATGGCAGGCATGGAGGCGGTAAGCGCGCAGCTTTGCATGGAGATGATCACTGCCATTACCATTGCCAAGCCGCTGTTCTGGGCTTTTTCCTTTATTCCGGCTTATGGTATGCGTGCCGCCGGGGATGTGCGTTTTTCCATGATTACCTCTATTTTGACCATGTGGTGTCTGCGGGTGGCGCTGTGTGTCTTTTTGGTCAGATTTTTTAACATGGGTCCCATGGCAGTGTGGTACGGTATGTTTACAGACTGGGCTGTGAGAGGGGTGGTGTTCTTTTGTCGTTTTAAAAGCGGCAGATGGATGCAAAAAAGTGTGATCTGAATCATGGCGTATATTTCCTTTCGATTCGGGCAGAATGGTAGTGAAGAATTTTTCACAAAGCTTGAAAGCGCGAAAAGGAAGGGAACAGTCATGAAGAGAAATAGAAGAGACAATGCCAAGAAGGAACGTATTGTGATGATTGCATCGTCGGTCTTTGTGCTTACGGCACTGACCATGACGGGCATGTATATGCAGTCCCGGGAACAGGAGTCCCAGGACGATGGTTATACCATAGACTTTACCGCTTTGGAAAACCAGGTGGAGGATAAGTATGATGAGATTGCCAGGAATGAAATTGCGGATGGACCCGGGTTGAATTCCGGTCAGGACACCGTTCTGCCGGGTGCGGATAATATGGAAAACGATCTGGACTACCTGCCTATGGAGGAGGCCGGCTCCAATCTGATTCAGATCCCTGGTCTCACGGATGATCCGGAAAAGTCGGATTCTTCCAAGGACACGAAGGAATCCGATGGATCAGGAAGCTCAACGGGGTTAAAGCCTTCCGGACAGGATGGAGAGACATCAGCTTCCGAAACAGCAAATTCGAATAAGAAGAATTCGGAGAATGAGGAATCCGGAAAGCAGGATGCAGGCGCACAGGATTTGGAGAAGCAGGATTCCGAAGCCTCCGGAGAGCAGGCATCCGGAGAACCTGCCGGAGAAGCGCAGAATGAAGCAGCCGCCGGCCAGAATGTGATTGTAAGGGAGCTTCACTTTGCAGCGGAACGCGGATTGCTGCGGCCCTTGGAGGGGCAAACCGTGATTCCCTTCAGTATGGATGCAAGCATTCATTTTACTACACTCGATCAGTATACACGTAATCCGGCTCTGATGATCGGAGCCACGGAGGGAACTGTGGTGACGGCCTGTGCAGAGGGAAAGGTTATCAGGGTATTTAAGGATGCAAAGATCGGAAATGCGGTGACTATGGAGCTGGGTGACGGCTATGAGCTGACTTATGGACAGCTTGGGGAGCTCAATGTGCAGGTGGGAAGCTATGTGGAGCCCGGTGAGGTAGTTGGAGTGGTGGCAGCGCCTACCAAATATTATACTCTGGAGGGCGCTAATCTGTATCTGAAGCTGACCGAGAATGGTACGCCTGTGGATCCGGAAGCACTGTTTCGGTAGGCAGTGCCGGTAACGGAGTCTGCGCTGTAAAGCTGGGGAAAGGAACAGGTTTGCCATGTATATTATCGGCGGAGTCATTAAGACCATGGCAGGCGGAGATATTCCGGAGGGATGCATCCGCATTGCAGATGGAAAGATAAAGGAAATCGGCGGGCGGGATGAGATCGCAGTTCATCCCGCCCCTTGTGAGAGAGTGATCCGGGTAGACGGAGGCGTCATTATGCCCGGAATCATAGAAGCCCACTGTCATATGGGTATAACCGAGGAAAAAAAGGGCATGGAGGGAGATGACTGTAATGAGACAGTGGATCCTGTTACGCCCTATCTTCGGGCTGTGGACGCCATCAATACCATGGACGCGGCGTTTGATGACGCAGTAAGGGCCGGAATCACCGGCGCCATGATCGGACCGGGAAGCTCCAATGTGGCAGGAGGACAGTTTGCCTTTCTGAAAACCAGGGGACGCCGGGTGGACGATTTGGTGGTGAAGGCCCCGGCGGCCATGAAGGTTGCCTTCGGAGAAAATCCCAAAGTAAATTATTCCGGCCAGGGGCAGAGCCCGTCTACCAGAATGGCTATTGCGGCCATGCTGAGGAAGGAGCTTATCCGGGCGAAGCAGTACGCGGAAAGGAAGCGGCAGGCCCGGGAGCAGGGACAGTATTTTGAGGAAGATTTTACTCTGGAATGCTGGCTGCCGGTGCTTCGGAGGGAAATCCCGCTGAAGGCCCATGTACACCGGGTGGACGATATATTTACGGCAGTTCGTATCGCCAAAGAGTTTCATCTGTGCATGACTCTGGATCACTGCTCCGAAGGACATCTGATCGCGGAAGAGCTGGCGGCGGAGGGCTTTCCGGCCATTGTGGGGCCTGATCTGGCCAGCAGGAATAAGATTGAAGTGCAGAATATGGCTTTTAAGACTGTGGGCATTCTGAACCGGGCGGGGGTGAAGACGGCCATCACCACGGATCACCCGGTATCTTTGATTCAGTCGCTGCCTTTATGCGCTGGACTGGCGGTAAAATCCGGTCTGCCCATGGAGGAAGGATATCTGGCCATCACCCGGAATGCGGCGCAGATCTGCGGTGTCTATGACCGGTTGGGAAGCCTGGAGGTGGGAAAGGACGCTGATATTGCTATTTTTTCAGGGAATCCTATGGAGGTGTTTACCCGGACCCTTTACACCATTATTGACGGGCAGGTGGTATATGAGGAAGGCGCGGCATCCTGTTGAAAAGCCGCGTTCTTTTTTGTATAATAAAAAACGAAAATAAAAGAAAGGGAAGCTCTGTGTCCTGCATATGCCGGGCCCGCCGCGAATATGCTTCAATAGAGATTGCCTGAGGCCGCCCGGCAGGATTATGGAGAGGTGTTTGAAATCGCCCGGAATGTGCTATTCAGGGCTGTTGGAAACTACCTGGGGGCGGACAGACTTATCAGGGAGGAGAAAGCTTGGAAGTAAACATCCAAATTCTGAAGGGATGTCCGCTGAAGCGGTCAAGGAGGTATAGAGATGAAGATTGTTGTACTGGCCGGAGGGATCAGTGCTGAGAGAGATGTGTCGCTGAGCACCGGAGGAATGATCTACAGAGCGTTGAAGAGTAAAGGGCATCAGGCAGTTTTGCTGGATGTGTATCTGGGTTATGAAGGGGAAACAAGGAATATTTTTGAGAGAGATGAGGATTGGTCGGCTCAGGCAGGAGACGTGGGGGAAAAGGCTCCTGATACTGATCAGATTAGGAAACGCAGGAAGGACGGCGGAAAGGGATTTTTCGGCCCCAATGTGCTGGAAATCTGCAGGGAGGCTGACTGTGTTTTTCTGGCGCTTCACGGGGGAAGCGGTGAGGATGGCAGGCTCCAGGCCTGCTTTGAGCTTTTGGGGATCCGGTACACAGGGGCAGACCATGTGGGATCGGCCCTGGCCATGGACAAGGGCATTACCAAGGATATTTTCAAGGCCTGCGGTATTCTGTCCCCTGCGGGAATCCGTATAAAAAGGGGAGAGACGGAGAGAGAGAGGATACCTTTTCCCTGTGTGGTTAAGGCCTGCTGCAGCGGCTCCAGCGTGGGAGTCTGCATAGCCGGGAACGAGGAGGAATACATAGCGGCAAAGCGGGAAGCCTTTCGGTACGATGACGAGGTGATTATTGAACAGTATATTTCCGGTAGAGAGTTTTCTGTGGGTGTGCTGGACGGCCATGCGCTTCCAGTGATTGAAATGGCACCCCTGGAAGGCTTTTATGACTATAAAAACAAATATCAGGCGGGAGGCGCCGTGGAGACCTGTCCCGCACTGATTTCCCCGGAGCAGACCGGAAAGCTTCAGGCGCTGGCCGAAAGGGTGTTTCAGGTACTGCGGCTGAAAAATTACGCCAGAATGGATTTCCGAATGAATGAAGCAGGAGATTTTTTCTGTCTGGAGGCCAATACGCTGCCGGGCATGACTCCCATATCCCTTTTGCCTCAGGAGGCCGCGGCGGCAGGGATGGATTTTCCTGATCTGTGTGAGAGGATCCTGGAGTGTGCCATGAGGTAAGCAGATGCACGAAAATATCGGAAGCTCAGCCCCAAAGGGCGATGCAGGCTCAGGTGCAAATACAGGCGCAGGAGCAGGTGCAAAGACAGGTGCAGGTGCAAGAGCAAATTCGGAATACTATGTTGTATATGGGAGGTATGGAAATGGATCTGACGATCAGAGAAATAACAGCGGCCTGCAGCGGCAGGCTGATACCAGGGGAAGGGACAGATATTGACATGTGTGTCAGCGGCGTATCCCTGGATTCCCGGGAGGTGTCAGAGGACGGCGTATTTATCGCCGTTCCGGGGGAGAGAGTAAACGGACATAAGTTTGTAGGTCAGGTATTTTCAAAAGGAGCTGCTTTGGCGGTGGTTCAGGAAACACCGGAGGAAATACAGTGCAGAACAGGTGAGGACGCCAGGGGCTGGAGAAGCCTTCTTTTAGTGCAGGACACTCTCCAGGCCCTGAAGGATATTGCGGAGACCTATCGGAAAAAGCTTTCCATCCCCGTTGTGGGTATTACAGGAAGTGCCGGAAAAACCAGCACAAAGGAGCTGATTGCCAGTGTTTTGGCAGAAAAATACCGAGTGCTGAAGACAGAGGGGAATTTCAATAATGAGATTGGCGTGCCTCTGACACTGCTTCGTATCCGCCGGGATACGGAAGTGGCGGTGGTGGAGATGGGAATCAGCGATTTCGGAGAGATGCATCGGCTGAGCAAAATGGCAAGGCCCGATATTTGCGTCATAACCAATATCGGACAGAGTCATCTGAAGGATCTGAAGTCCAGAGACGGCATTCTGAAGGCAAAGTCGGAAATTTTTGACTTCATGGCGCCGAAGGGGGAGATCTGCCTGAATGGCGAGGATGATAAGCTGATTTCGCTGCGGGAGGTGAAGGGACGCCGCCCTCATTTCTTCGGCCTGGGGGGGAATCCCGGACAGGAGGTAATTGCCGGGGACATTCAAAGTCATGGGCTGTGGGGCAGCGACGCCCTGATCCGGATGCCCGGAAAAGAGGAAGGCTTTCCGGTCCGCATTCCTCTGCCCGGCAGGCATATGGTGTTGAATGCTGCTGCGGCGGCGTGCGTGGCAGGGCTTCTTGGGCTGACTTGGGAGCAGATTGCAGAAGGGCTTGCAAAGCTTTCCCCGGTCAGCGGACGGGGAGACCTGCTTCGGCTTTCCCGCTGTACGGTGATCGACGACTGTTACAATGCCAATCCGGCTTCCATGGAGGCAGCACTGGAGCTGTTGAGCCTGGCGGACACGGAGAAGACGGCTATTCTGGGGGATATGTTCAATCTGGGAGAGAATTCTCCCGAATACCACAGGCAGGTGGGAATCTGCGCTGCCCGGGCGGGTATCCACAGGATCCTGTGCGTGGGAGAGGAGTCCGGGCACATGTTCCGAGGGGCCTGTGATCATGGGCAGGAGAGAGGCCGGATCTGGCACTTCCCCACCCTGGAGGCACTGCTGGAGGCGCTGCGTGAAGAACCGGAAAAATATGTGCCCCAGGACTGCACCGTGCTGGTAAAGGCCTCCCACGGAATGGAGTTTGCAAGGGTCACAGAGGCGCTGAAGGCACTGTAGCTTTCAGCCGCCGATACCATCCTTCAGCTGGAAATATCGTTGGGAGATAATGCCCTGTACGTAACTGCCCAGGTTTTTCCGGGTTTCTTTGTCCAGTTCTTTTATATATACAGGCTTCTGGAACTCGATGACTACGGTGGCCTTTTTGATTTTGGGAAGATGATCCTCAAAGACCTGGGCGGAACCTGTGATCACCATAGGAATTACGGGAACTCCGCCCTTTTCGGCGATCTTAAAGCTGCCTTCGTGAAAGGGCAGGAAGGTATCGTTCACCTTGTTGCGGGTGCCTTCCGGGAAAATACAGATAGAAATGCCTTTTTTCACCTTCTCTACGCCCAAAAGAATGGTCTTCAGCCCTTCCTTGATATTTTCTCTGTCCAGAAACAGGCATTGAATATTTGCCATCCAGACATTGAGAAGCGGCCACTTTTTCATTTCTTTTTTGGCCACGTAGCCGGTGACGCCTGGGAACAGAGCATAGGTAAGCACAATGTCAAAATAGCTGCGGTGATTGGCAACATAGAGCACGGCGGTGTCCCTGGGGATATTTTCCAGCCCCCGGGCCTCCACCCGTGTTCCGGACAGAAAGGTGACACAGCGGAAGCCCCAGCCTACGATAGCCTTGGAGTGCCGGTCCTTGCGCTCCGGGTTGAACTTTCCTATGATCCACTCTGCGATCATAAGAGGAATCGTCAGGATCAGAAACAGAACCACATAGATCACAACCAGAATAAATCTTATCATATTCAAAATCTCCAGTGTATTTTTTCGTTATCCCGATTTTATCATAAAATGAACTCCGTGTACATAAAATATGAAAAAGAAGAATATTTGCAGTTGCTGTAAGCCAGGTGCTGCCGCTTGCTTCCTGGAAAGCAAAAAAGCCGGGCTGACAGCAGCCATTTATGCGGGGTTACATTGAAAAAGAGAGAAAATACAGTGAAAATGGCAATTTGCGTTGTGCTGACAGCCGGGATCATGCTTCTTTTGGCCGGCTGTACATTCTTGAGCGAGGAGAAGGTGAAATTGCGGGATTTGGATTTCACGGTACTTGGAGAGGAAATGATACCGGAGGAGCTGAAGGCGGTTCTGGAGGAGAGGAAGAGCCAGCCTTTTCAGATCACTTATACGGACAATCAATATCTTTACATATGCATCGGCTATGGGGAACAGGAGACCGGCGGTTACAGCATAGCGGTTGATGCTTTGTATCTGACGGAGACCAATATATGTGCGGGCACCAGTCTTTTGGGGCCGGAGCCTTCGGAAAAGAGCAATAAGACGCCTTCCTACCCTTATATTGTTCTCAAAACGGAATATATGGAGCAGACAGTATTGTTCGAATGAGGACCTTTGTATTTGAGGCTTTGGGTGAATACTGCTTTATGATTCAACTACGCAGGGTATTGATCTTGACTTAAAATTTAATATTATCTTAAGATTGTGTCGGCAAAATTGCATTTTTTCAGTGGTTTTGCTATACTCTATAAACAGAAGCGGGATGAGAAGAGACGCTTGAGGGTAAAATACGAATGAGAGGTATAAATAAATGAGTGCGGGTAAAAAGGTAGAAAAAATACTTTTGGCGGCAGGAATTATAGTTATTATTTTTTTGGCTGTTCTGATTGTCTGGCAGTCGGACAGAATCGGTGTTTCCAAGGCAGGCCTGGAGAAGGATGCCAGAGAGAAGCAGGAGATAGAGGATGACTGGACGATGGCTCAGGATGTAAATGAGGATCTTTGTGCCATGCTTTTTTACGATGAAGATCAGGATGAGTATGTGTATTCTGTTTATCTGAGCCATGAAGGCATGTCTTTTGGGTATTTTTACCGCCAGGGCGGAACCGACGAATATATCGGGGAAAGCGTTAAGGGAATTGTGTATGAGGACAAAGGGATTGCGTTGATGTCCATGAATCATGACAAGGTGTGCCGGATCCAGGTGGAAAGCCCTGAAGGTGAAAAGAATATCCAGGTGGATCCAGCAAAGCCTTTTGCGCTGGTGCTTCCCTCAGAGTGCGGCGAGATCACCATGTATGATGCTTCGGAAAATATAGTGGTGCTGTATGACGCTTACACGGGGTGAGAGAAGAGCAGGATAGTGATAATATGAAAGTCTTTATTCAGGACAGGAAGTGGCCGTACAGCTGATGTGGTGATCAGCGGTACGGTCTTTTTCAGGTGACTGGTTTTATGGTCTGCAATTCTTTGACAATATCAGAAATACACAGCCAGAGAACCCAGGGAGATCTGCACGGGACTTATGGGGCTTGTGAAAGCCACAGGACCCAGCACGCAGATGACGAAAGCTATGCAGGCGGAACGCAGTAAAAAACAGTCCCGGGAAATTCGGGACTGTCTGAAACAGGCATTGCCAAATATATCATTTGCCGCATCAGCAGTTTGCGCGGATTGCTACATCTGGCCGTTTTTATATTTCGCCACCACATTCTGTATCCGTTCACTGGGATTCAGAAGATCGCTGATAGAAGAGTCATGATTCAGAGTGTCAATAATGTAGGCGATGTATTTGCTCATGTCACAGTTGACATACCACTTGCGCTGCAGAAGTTCGGGAGTCTGATAGATCACATTGGTGGTCAGAACCCGGTCAATAATGCCGTTTTCATAAGCGCTGTCGAACTTGTCCAGACCATTGGTGAACAGTCCGAAGGTGGAGCAGACGAAGATTTTTTTTGCCTTGCGCTCTTTCAGCAACGCTGCCACCTCCAGGACGCTTTCGCCGGAGGAAATCATATCATCCACAATGACAACATCTTTATCCTCCACGCTGGTGCCCAGAAATTCATGGGCAACAATAGGATTGCGGCCATTGACAATTGTGGTATAATCGCGTCTCTTATAAAACATTCCCATATCCAGCCCCAGCACGTTGGCCATATAGATGGCCCGGCTCATGCCGCCTTCATCGGGGCTGATCACCATCATATGAGCGGAATCCAGCTGCAGCTCCTTTTCGTTTCGCAGGAGGCCCTTTATAAACTGATAGGTGGGCTGAACCGTTTCAAAGCCGTGGAGCGGGATGGCGTTCTGGACTCTGGGATCGTGGGCATCAAAGGTGATAATGTTATCAACACCCATATGCACCAGCTCCTGCAGAGCCAGGGCACAGTCCAGAGATTCCCTTGCGGTTCTTTTGTGCTGACGGCTTTCATAGAGAAAGGGCATGATCACGGTGATACGCCGCGCCTTTCCGCCTACAGCGGCAATGATTCTCTTAAGGTCCTGGTAGTGGTCGTCAGGAGACATGTGGTTTTCATGGCCGCACAGAGAGTAAGTCAGGGAATAATTGCATACGTCCACCAACAGATACAGATCCGTTCCACGGACGGACTCCAGAATCATTCCTTTTGCCTCGCCGGTGCCGAAACGGGGAACCTTGGCGTTCAGCAGGTAGGAGCTTCGCTGATAGCCGGAAAAGGCCAGAGAGTCCTTGTGCTCGCTTTCCCTTTCCGCACGCCATTTTACAAGGTATTTGTCTACCTTTTCACACAGGGGCCTGCAGCCCTCCAGCGCGATCATTCCCAGCGAGCCTACGGGGATTGTCTCCAGATTTCTTTTTTCTTCGCGGTTGCCCATAAATTTCCTTGCCCTTTCTGTTTTGTATAAAAAGTTTTTGCGGCCTGTAATCAGGAGGTGCCTGCAAGCCGTTTTCTACAGATGCGGATGTCGGGTCCTGTCAGCTTACAGAGAGAATAATTGCTGGTAATCCTGGAAAAGATTCTGTCGGAATACCGGTCCCTGAGTTCAGACAGATTCAGGTTGGTGGAAATAATCGAGGATTTCCTGCGCAGATTGCGTTCGTTCAGGCAGGCAAAAAGCTGAGAGGTGACAAAATTGTTGGTGACTTCCGTGCCCAGGTCGTCAATAATCAAAAGATCACAGCCATACAAATCCTCGCAGAAGCCATAGAGAGCTTCTTTTTCCCGGAAATCAAAGGAATAACGTGCCAGAGTCTCAAAGAGACCTGACGAACTGAAATAAATCACCGAACAGCCCTGCTGGAGCAGTTCTTTTGCGATACAGCCGGACAGGAAGCTTTTTCCGGTACCAACTGTACCATAAAAAAACAAATTCTGGTAGTCCTGCCGAAAGTTTTGAACAAATTTCCAGGCCAGCTCCACTGCGGCCCGAAAGTGCTGCAGATCCTCTCCCTGATAATATTCATAAGACAGAGTGGAAAAATTTTCTCTGGCAATCATTTCCTGTATATTGGACTGAGTATAAAGAAGGGAAATTTCCTTTTGGCGGAAACACCTGCATTTTTCCTGCAGACCATCTTTTCCGGACACATAGCCGGTATCCTGACAGCAGGAACAGGTGTAAACAGGCTCCAGGTAATCCCTGGGGAAGCAGGCGCTGTCCAAAAGCTCCTTCTGTTTCGAACGGATCCTGATGAGAGAATCGTGGAGCCGGGTTCGGGCGGAAGAATCTCCGTCCAGCAGCTGCCTTGCCGCGGATACGGAAAGGGTGCTGATGGAGTCTTCCAGTTCCCGGTAGCCGGGAAGCTTTGCGTATACTTCCTCCCGTCGGGATTCCAGTAAGTGACGATTTTTATCCCGGAGCTTTTCGTAATCTTTAATAATTTCTTCATATTGAAGAGCATTCAGTGCCATTCGGATTCTCCTTGACTAATTGCTCAGAAGCTCCTGCTCCAAAATATCAAAATCATAGCTGTTCTGTGCAAATTGATTGAAACGGTTTCCGGTATGCTTGGAGGCCGGCGCCGAATTTTTCCGATGCTGTTGATACATTTCATCAATCCTGGCAATATCAGTTTTATGGTGGACATTCTGCTTTTTCCAGCTGCTCAGAATTCCTTCCGCATATTCGAAGCGGTGCTTGTCCGTAGCCAATACGGTACGCTCGCAGGCTTCGAAAATAATGTCTGTGGAGAAACCGTATTCCCTCAGCCAGCGCATGATGTACTCTGCTTCCCGGGCGGTGGGTGCGCTGCTTTTTCCCAATTCGTTCATAATGGCATAGACATTTTTGTCGTATCGGGAGGAATGCTTTTGGGCCTGCTTTGGTGTGGTGATTCCCTCCCGGGCCCAGTTCAGGGCTACGCGCTCAATGTATTTAAAATCCTTTTTCCCGCGCTCTACGCAATACTGGATCAAATGGTCAATCAGATCATCGGAAAAATGAAGCACATCCGTAAAATAAAGAATGGTTTTCATCTCGGAGGGCGTCAGGGGTCTGCCAATGTAGGTCTCTGCAATAAAGAGGAGCTGTGCGGTTTCCTGCCGGTTCTTAAACTCTCTCAGCTGGTCGGCGGAATAGACCGGTTTGGCAAAGGAAAGACTGGAATCGTCATCCTCCCCCGGGGCAGAGCTTTCCACGGAAGGCTGGGCAGACGGGGCGGGAACCGGCACAAAGGAAGAAACCGGTCTGGGAAGATGCCGGGCATCCTCCTGGCCCGGGACAGCCACATCGCGGATATGGATTCCTACCAGATTTTTTTCGTCGTCGTAGTCCAGGTCCAGAAGCTGATTTCTTTCCCAATACTTCAGGGCGCGCACTACGTCCTTTTCCGTGTGATTAAACTTGTCTGCAATATCGGATACGCTGGTGGCCAGGCGGGCATTCATCATGCGGAGCAGATAAAGATAGATTTTCAGCTGGGCATCGTTGGCATCCTTCATGTATTCATCAATAAAAAGGTTGGATACAATAGTAGAATCCACAGTATGATCCTTATAGATTGTCAAATGTGCCATATGTATGTCCCTCCTGTGCCCGCTTTTTTACTCCTGCGCGCATTGAGCCTTTCGGCAGCGTTTTGCGGCGGGGGTGACCCGCAGTAACCGGCAGCAGGAAAAGTATAGCATAAGGCTCACAAAAAAGAAATAGTCATTTTTCTGAAAGCCAAGAAAACAAAAAAACGTGCATCAAATGTGGAAAGTGTGGAAGCTGTGGATAAAATTCTGCGGCCGTGAACAACACGGAGAAACAGAAGCATTTTTCGGGAAGGGCAGAAAGGAGTTTTCCACAAAGAAAACGAAAATATCCACAGGCCGAAGCGCCGGATAGCAGCGTCAACCTGTGGAAGCTGTGGACAATTATTTTTTCAGAAGATTTTCACCGATTTCATGCACATCTCCTGCCCCCATAGTTATCAACAAATCACCTTTTATGCATTTTTCTCTTAAAAATTTTTCAATTTGCCCAAAAGATGAAAAATAATAGCATTCATGTCCCAGGGAACGGATTTCCTGCTGGAGAGAAACGGAGCTGATGCCGAGACAGTCAGTTTCTCTGGCCGCGTAGATGTCTGCCAGAACAATTTCGTCTGCCAGAGTCAGCGCCCGGGCAAAATCCTTCAGAAAGGTTTTGGTCCTGGTGTAAGTGTGAGGCTGAAATACACACCATAGCTTTCTGTGGGGATAGTTGGCGGCGGCCTTCAGGGTGGCAGCAATTTCCGTGGGGTGGTGGGCATAATCATCTATTATGGTGACACCGTCCATTGTGCCTTTGTACTCAAAGCGCCGGTCTGTGCCTGCGTAGTCCTTCAGAGCGGCAGTGGAAACCTGGACCGGAATGGACAGCAGATCGGCCAGAGCGGCTGCTGCCATGGCATTGCAGATATTGTGTTCTCCCGGAACCTGAAGGGCCATGCTCCGGCTTTTTCCTTCAGGAGCATGAAGGGTGAACGCAGGACAGCCGCTTTCGTCATATTGGATATCTGTGGGATAATAATCGGAGGCGGGACTCATGCCATAGGTGATGACCCGGCAGGACAGACCTTCCGTGATCTGCTCCACGTTTTCGATCTGGCTTCCGATGATCAGGCATCCGTCCGCCGGAAGGAGCTGTGCAAATTTCCGAAAGGAATTGCGTACATCCTCCAGATCCCGAAAGAAATCCATATGATCTTCTTCTATATTTAATATAATTCCGATCTTGGGAAAAAAGCTGAGAAAACTGTTGGTATATTCGCAGGCCTCTGTCACAAAATACCCTGACCGTCCCACACGGATATTTCCGCCGATGGATTTATAGATCCCGCCGATGGAGAGAGTGGGGTCCGTTCCTGCCTGAAGCAGAATTTCACTGATCATGGATGTGGTGGTAGTTTTTCCGTGGGTGCCGCTGACGGCAATGGGAGTCTCATAATTTTGCATAAGCTGACCCAGCAGCTGTGCCCTGGTAAGACAGGGGAGATGCATTTCCCGGGCGGCGGTATATTCGGGATTGTCCTCATGGATGGCGCTGGTGAGAACAATGCAGTCGATGTCTCCGGTAATATTATCGGCTCTTTGTCCATAAAATACAGTGATGCCTCTTGCCTCCAGCATATCGGTCAGAGGGCTTCGGGCCCGGTCCGAACCGGACACCTGAAAGCCTGCGTCAGCCAGGATTTCCGCCAGGCCGCTCATGCTGATGCCGCCGATACCCACAAAGTGGATATGGGAGGGGGCGTTAAAATCGATTTTGAACATAGGGTACACTTCCTTATTGTTTGATAGTTTCATTATAATCACTTAGCGTGTAAAAAACAAATAGAAAAATGTCGCGCAGGTCTTGAAATGTGAGTAAAGTCCCCGGAATGTCAAAGCTGACAAGGAAATTTGGAGTTCATCAGGAGGGATGTTGGTATAATTACACAAAAATATTGGCGATAAAACACTATACATGTAAAAAATAAATATAAAAGGAACAAAAAAAGTCAAGTTTTTCCATAAGAAATATTCACTTTCAAAGCAAATTATGATATAATAAATTTATTCCAGGCAGGAAACGGGTAAATGGCCGCCTGGCTCAGGGCAGATGCCATTACGGCGGTCTGGTTCCGGCAAACTGGTAGAAGGCTAGATTGAGGTGAAGACATGATTAAAAAAGAAATGATTGCCATGTTGTTGGCGGGCGGACAAGGCAGCCGTCTGGGAGTGCTGACTTCCAAGGTAGCAAAGCCTGCTGTTGCATTTGGAGGAAAATACCGTATCATAGATTTTCCGCTTTCAAACTGCATCAATTCGGGAGTAGATACGGTGGGCGTACTGACGCAGTACAGGCCGCTTCGGCTGAACACCCATATCGGGATCGGTATTCCCTGGGATCTGGATCGGAATATCGGCGGTGTTTCGGTGCTCCCTCCCTATGAAAAAAGCTCCAACAGTGAGTGGTACACGGGAACGGCCAATGCGATCTACCAGAATCTTGAGTACATGGAGAGCTTTAATCCGGAATATGTTCTGATCCTTTCGGGAGACCATATTTACAAGATGGATTACGAGGTCATGCTGGATTTCCACAAGGCCAACGGCGCCGAGGTCACCATTGCCGTTATGCCTGTGCCTATCGAGGAAGCCAGCCGTTTCGGAATTATGATCGCTGACGAAAACCGGAAGATAACCGAGTTTGAGGAAAAGCCGGAGCATCCCAGAAGCAATCTGGCCAGCATGGGAATCTACATTTTCAACTGGAAGACCCTGAAGGAAGCCCTGGTGGCTATGGCGGATCAGCCGGCTCTGGACTTTGGAAAGCATGTGATCCCTTACTGTCATGAAAAGGGATCTCCGCTGTATGCCTATGAATTTACGGGCTATTGGAAGGATGTGGGGACACTTAACTCCTACTGGGAAGCCAATATGGAGCTGATTGATATTGTTCCCGAGTTTAATTTGTATGAGGAATACTGGAAAATCTATACCAAGAGCGAGATCCAGCCGCCCCAGTATCTGTCCCCGGACAGCGTGGTGGAGCGAAGCATCATCGGAGAGGGATCAGACATATACGGGAAAGTATACAATTCTGTTATTGGCTGCGGTGTCACCATCGGAAAGGGAACGGTGGTGCGGGATTCCATTATTATGAACCAGGCCAGCATCGGCGATGGCTGCGAGCTGAATAAGGCCATTATTGCCGAGGATGTCAGGATCGGTAAAAATGTGAAGCTGGGCGTGGGCGAAGAGGCCCAAAACGATACAGCGCCTCATATCTATAACCACGGTATTGTCACCATAGGCGAAAAGAGCGTGATTCCCGACGGCGTTTCTGTGGGGAAGAATTCTGTAGTCTTTGGTGTGACATCGGCTGCCGACTATGAAGGTTCAAGGCTTGCAAGCGGCAGTACATTGATTAAGGCAGGTGAATAACAGTGAGAGCAATCGGAATCGTTTTAGCAGGCGGAAATAACCGCAAAATGAAGGAACTGTCACAGAAGAGGGCCATTTGTGCGATGCCCATCGCCGGCAGCTACCGCAGTATCGACTTTTCATTGAGCAATATGACCAATTCACATATTCAAAAGGTGGCCGTGCTGACCCAGTATAATGCCAGAAGCCTCAACGAGCATCTGAATTCCTCCAAATGGTGGGATTTCGGACGTAAACAGGGAGGACTGTCCGTGCTTACGCCCACGGTGACGGCGGACAACAGCAACTGGTACAGAGGAACTGCCGACGCCATCTACCAGAATCTTTCCTACCTGAAAAACAGCCATGAGCCCTATGTGGTGATCACCTCCGGCGACGGAGTGTACAAGCTGGATTTCAATAAGGTGCTGGAATATCATATTGAGAAAAAGGCAGATATAACTGTAGTTTGCCGGGAGATGGAGCCGGGAATGGAGATCGAGCGGTTCGGCACCGTGCGGATGAATGAGGAATACCGCATTGAGGAATTTGAGGAAAAGCCCTTTCAGCCCAAGACCAGGACTATCTCCTGCGGCATTTATGTGCTGCGCCGCCGCCAGCTGATCGAAATGATCGAAAAGTGCGCGGAGGAGGACAGATACGATTTTGTGCGTGATATTCTGGTACGTTACAAGGATATGAAGAGAATTTACGGCTACAAAATACGGGATTACTGGAGAAACATCGCTTCTGTGGAGGATTACTACAGAACCAATATGGATTTCCTGAAGCCGGAGGTGAGGGATTACTTTTTCCGTCAGCACCCGGATATTTATTCCAAGGTGGACGATCTGCCTCCCGCCAAGTATAACCCCGGTGCGGTGGTCAAAAACAGTCTGATTTCCAGCGGCTGTATTGTCAATGGTGTGGTGGAGGATTCCATTATTTTCAAAAAGAGCTTTGTGGGGAATAATTGTGTGATCAAAAACTCTATCATACTGAACGACGTGTATATTGGGGATAATACACGAATTGAAAACTGTATTGTGGAGAGTCGTGACACTATCCGCGCAAATTCTAACTATGTGGGAGAACCGGGAAATATCAAAATCGTAGTGGAAAACCATGAAAGGTACACTATGTAATCCAGAGGGATGTTAAGCTGTTCTGGTACGTTGAAGGGAGCTTTAAGGGGGTCATATTAATGCAGATTACGGATGTCCGCGTGCGTAAGATCGCCAGGGAAGGCAGAATGAAGGCTGTAGTTTCCATTACCCTGGATGATGAATTTGTTGTACATGATATCAAGGTGATCGAGGGGGATAAAGGGCTTTTTATTGCGATGCCCAGCAAGAAAACGGCAGATGGGGAATACAGGGATATTGCCCACCCTATCCGTCCCGCCACCAGAGACCAGCTTCAGAAGATTATTCTGGAGAGCTATGAAAGGGCGCTGGAGGAACCGGGGGATCTGCTGCTTTGAACGGCGGGCCGTGAAAAGTAACGAGGGCAGGCGCATTTTGGCGTCTGCTCTTGTATACAAGTCTTGTAAAATGATTGATAGTGTGATAACATATCCCAAAGCATAATGATTCTGGATTTATTCTGACACTTCTAAGCCATCATTTTTAACATCGGAAAATCTATGCTTTTTATTCAAAATTATAAAAATAGCCTTGAAAGCTTTTGGGAAAAGCTCAAATGAGTATTGGGAGAGTATGCGGAAATACAAAGGAGCAGGAAAGTGGCATACAGTGAATTGATCAAAAATTTTGACCGGATTCGGGGATACATGCGCGAGTTTTATGTGTATGGTTTTAAGAGCCGGGAGGAGTATGACCGGAAAAGCGCAAGATCCTATGATGATGAGAGAAGACGCATTGAGAGCTGGCTGGGGGAGTTCATGGGATTTCGGCAGACACCGGAGGGAAAAAACGTCTTTATTACCATTGACAGCCGTAGTCTGCGGCATAATCCCTTGTATAAGGCATGGAAGGCCAAAAGCTTTACGGATGGGGATATTACGATTCACTTTATCCTGTTTGATATTCTTCACGATCCTTCTGTGAGGCTGACAGCCGGGGAAATAACCCGGATTATGGATGAAGAATATCTGGCAGGGTTTTCTGTTCCCAGGGTTTTTGATGAATCCACCATCCGTAAGAAGCTGAAGGAATATGTGGGAGAGGGGCTCCTGGAATCGGAGAAAACCGGTAAGTGTGTGCGGTATCACCGCAGCAGAGGTGTTCTTCCCGGCTGTGTCGATGCACTGCATTTTTATTCGGAAACGGCGCCCTGCGGGGTGATCGGCTCTTTCCTGCTGGATAAAGCAGGACCTCATCAGGAGCATTTTGCTTTTAAGCATCATTATATCACCCAGGCGCTGGACAGCGACATTCTCTGCCGTCTGTTTTTGATCATGAGAGAACGGCGGGCGGCGGAGATAGAGAATTTCAGCCGGAGGGCGAAGCACCCTGGAACACTTCGCATTCTCCCACTGCGGGTGTTTATCAGTGTGCAGAACGGACGGCAGTATTTGATGGCCTGGCTGTTTTCCGAAAAGAGGATCATGACTTTACGGCTGGATTACATTCTTTCGGTAAAGCCGTTGGAGGTTCAGGAGGATTTTTCCTTCCGAAGGGCAGAACTGGATCGGGTGCAGAAGCATATGTGGGGGGTGGCCGCCCGAAGCAAAACGACTTTGGAGCATGTGGAATTTGTAGTCAGGTATCGGGAGGATGAGCAGTATATTTATAACCGCCTTCAGCGGGAGAAGCGGTGCGGGACCGTGGAGAAGCTGGACGATCATTCCTGCCGTTTTTCTGCGGAGGTTTATGATATAAACGAGATGTTTCCCTGGATCAGGACTTTTCTTTGCCGGATTACGGACATTCACTTTTCGGATCAGGTTCTGGAGGAAAAATTCCGCAGGGATTTGAAGGCCATGTATGCCATGTATGGAGTGGGAGGTGGGCTGCAGTGATCTTTCACGAGATTTACAGCGCTTATTATAATGTGGTCGCCGGTATTCTTTCGCGGCTTTTGTCGGGGAACGTCTCACCGGAGGATATCGGCAGAATCATCAGAGAGCAGGCGTTTTCCGAGAGCGCCATGGCCATAGAGGCGGCCATACGGGAAGAACGCTGGCAGCTGTTTCACAAGGATGGAAGCACGGCGCTTCGGTATGCGCCCTCCATGCCTCTGACTACGATTCAGAAAGCATGGCTGAAGGCCGTTTCCCTGGATCCCAGGATCCGGCTTTTTGACTTACCTCTGGAGGGACTGGAGGATGTGGAGCCGCTGTTTACCCCGGAGGATTATTATGTTTTTGATAAATACGGCGATGGGGATCCCTTTGAAGATGCGTCGTATATACATACCTTCCGGCTGATTTTGGATGCCATAAAAAACAGATATCCTCTGTGCCTGGGGGTGGAGAATAAAAAAGGTCTGGTGTCGCAATTTTGTGTCCTGCCGGAATACCTGGAGTATTCTGAGAAGGACGACAAATTCCGGCTGATTACCAGCGGAAACCGGCGGGTGGAAACCGTGAACCTGGGACGGATCGTTTCCTGCAGAAGATTTCGCGGGGAGTTTCCGATCTGGTGCGGGGAGAGGAAAAAATGTGTTCGGCAGGTGACCCTGGAGATTCAGGACCGGCGAAATGCTTTGGAAAGAGTGATGCTTCATTTCTCCCACTTTGAGAAGGAGGCGGAGAAGGCGGGGGACGATCTCTATCGGGTTACCATCCGGTATGAACAGAGTGATGAGACTGAGATAGTGATCCGGGTACTGTCTTTTGGCCCCATGGTCAGGGTGCTTCGGCCTGAAAGCTTTGTGAGCCTGGTCAGAGAGCGCCTGGAACAGCAGATGAGCTGCGGACTGTAAGTTCGCAGCTTTTTTTCCGGGATAAGGGGGTACAAAGCTGGTATGATTTACCTACAGGCTGACTCAAGCGGGTGAGTGATTTTTCTCACTGCGGTGCGCCAGGAGATGCCGTCGCGTATGCCGGGCCAGGTCTGTGCCAATGCAGCTTTTACGGCTGGGAAGAGCAGGTTCGAATCCTGCCTTGCGTTGTGGTTTTACGCATTGCCTGAGAAAAGGCAACAGGGTCGATGTGCTGAAAACACATCTCTATGAAAGGAGCATCTGCGCCTGCCGGGCCGGAGGAGGTACGAGAGTCTTCGGACAAAAATATCTGTATCCGGCAATGAAATCCGGGCCTTGTCCGGGGGCGGATACCGGGCTTTCCCCACCAAAGCCAGAAGAGCAATCTTTCCGTTTTGGACGGGAAGTCCTCAAGCCTCAGGCCGCCGGGATTTCACAGGCAGCCGCGGCGCGTTTGCGGCACGATATTTTTGTATCACAAGATCAGGGAGGGAAAGACTGTGAAAAAAATAATTATCAATGAAAATCAAAAGGGATTTCTTTTTCGAAACGGAAGGTTTGTAAAGCTTCTGAGTGCCGGGAAATATCGGATCTGGGGAGATGCGGAGGCGGAGCTCGTATCCCTGGACCAGCCCATAGGGTCGGGAAAATGTGCCCTTGACACACTGCTGAGGGACAAGGAAATCGCGGCGATTACCTCAGTGGTGGAGGTGGGAGATCAGGAGCTGGCATTTCATTTTGTGAACGGAAAATTTGCGGGTGCGCTGCGGCATGGGAAGTATGCTTTCTGGACGCAGATAGACCGTCATGATTATAAAATAGTGGATATTTCCACTCCGGAGGTGCCGGAGGATCTGCCGGGGTATCTTTTTGCCAAGCTGCCCTCCGCCATGTACCTGAAGGTGGAGGTGGCGCAGTACCAGAGGGCAAGGCTGTGCTTTGACCAGAAGCTGATAAGAATTCTGGAGCCGGGTACATATTATTTTTGGAAAAATAATATTCGTGTGGATGCTGCTTTGGTGGACACACGGCTGACCAGGATGGATATCACCGGTCAGGAGATTCTGACATTGGATAAGGTTTCTCTTCGGATCAATTTTGTCTGCAATTATCGGGTGACAGATTATGTGAAGATACTGACACAGATCGATGACTACGCGGAGCAGATGCATGTGACGGCCCAGCTGGCTCTGCGGGATTACGTGGGAAGATACAGGCTGGATGATATTCTCGCAGGCAAGGAGGAGCTGTCCCGGTATGTGCTGGAGCGGCTTCGGGAAAAGGAGAAAGAATTTTTCGTAGAGGTCACGGATGCAGGCGTAAAGGATATCATTCTGCCCGGCGAGATCCGAAATATCATGAATACGGTTCTTGTGGCGGAAAAGAAAGCCCAGGCCAATGTGATCGCCCGCCGGGAGGAGGTGGCCTCCACCCGTTCCCTGCTCAACACCGCAAAGCTTATGGAGGAAAACAGGACGCTTTACCGGCTGAAGGAGCTGGAGTATGTGGAGCGCATCTGCGAAAATGTGGGGAATATCAACCTGAACGGCAACGGGGATCTGCTGGCCCAGCTTACCGCTGTTCTCAAAGGAAGAACCGGGGAAGCGGCAGCTACCAGTTGACCCGCCAGCGGTCCTGATATTCCCCGGTGAGATTTTCCCGGACAGCAGTCTTGGACGGCACTGCTTCCTGTGACTGCCTTTTGTGCAGAAATGTCAAAAATTCCTGTCCGTCCAGAGGCAGCTCCACCCGACTGTTTTTCCAGGAGGAAAGATATGCGGCGTTGCTCAGCATCAGACCGTTGATTCCCTCTGCGCCGGGGGCCAGCAGCGGCTCCCCGCGGAGAATGTGATTTGTAAAATTCTGCAGAATAATTAAATGGCCGGAGCCGGTTTCCACCTGAGAAATCCGGCTTACATGCACCGGAATCCGGGGCATGCCTTCTGTGCTTTCCGCGCATAGCCTGCGTTCATCCTGCTCCAGGAGATATAAATTCAATTCTCCGTCCTCGGCCACAGCTTTCCCCCTGGTTCCGCTGATTTCCAGGCGGTTTGTACCCGGATATTCTCCTGTGGAGGTCACGAACAGCGCGGTGGCGCCGTTTTCATATTCACCGTAAATGACAGCGTCATCCTCTACGGAAATACGATGGTACCGCCCCTCCCGGCAAAAGGCCTGCACGCTTTTAGGCATCCCCAGGATCCACTGCCAGATATCCAGATTGTGGGGACATTGGTTCAACAGCACACCGCCGCCTTCTCCGTTCCAGGTTGCCCGCCAGTCTCCGGAATCGTAATAGGCCTGGGTTCTGTACCAGTTGTTGACGATCCACACAAAGCGTTTGATCTCCCCCAGGGTACCGTCCCGGACCAGGGAGCGCAGCTTTTGAAACAAAGGATTTGTCCGCTGATTATACATGATGCCGAAGGGCCTGCCGCTGGCAGCGGCGGCCCGGTTCATCTTTTCCACATTTACAATGTCAATTCCGGCAGGCTTTTCCGTGAGAACGGCAATCCCCTTTTCAAAAGCATCGCATGCCATGGGAGGGTGCAGCTTGTGGGGAGTGGCGATGAGTACCGCGTCCAGTCTGCCCTCCGTGAGCATCTGCCGGTAATCTCTGTATTGGGCCAAGGCTGTTCCGAAGCGCTGTGCTGCCCAGGCAAGCCTTTCCGGGCTGCAGTCGCAGACCGCGGCAAGGCATGCGCTGTCAACCCTGCCCTCTGCCAGCTGTACGGCATGGGCGCTTCCCATATTTCCGATTCCTACAATTCCGATCCGAAGCATGGCTGTTTTCTCCATATATTCTGCAGCTTGTTCTTGAGGGCTGCACTCATACTTAAAAGGGTCAGCATGTGCCTGCCAGGATAGCTTCCAGGGCCCGGTATGCCTGCTCAAAGGCCCGGGCGCCGTCCCCGGCAGCCTTCTGTTCCGCTTTCTGCTCCAGGCCTGAAAATCCGGCGAAATCAATCAGGTGCGGTTCCAGGCTCAGAAAGCCCTGAAAGCCGTCCGCGGCCAGCCGGCCCAGAAGCTCGGGCACATGTCCGTCGCCCTCACCTGCCACAGTGACGCTTCCGTCTGCCATCCGGGCATCCTTCACATGTACATGGGAAATGCTTTTTGCCAAAAGCCGGTATGCCTCCCGGGTATCCTGGCCGCATTGGACAAAATTGGCAAAATCAAAGATACATCCAAAATGAGGGCCTTCAAACTGCTCCGTCAGTTCCCGGCATCTGGCGGCGGTGTCGCCGTAAATGTCTTTTTCATTTTCATGGAGCAAAATCAGATCCCTTTTTTCAGCCAGCTTTACCATTTGCCCCATGCGGGTCAACACCTGCCCCCGCCAGCTTTCGGGCTCCTGCCCCATGGGAATATAGAAGCTGAATATACGGACATTCCGGCATTCCATAATATCTGCCAGATCCGCTATGTGTGCCAGCGATTCCATATGAGGCTCAAATGCCTGGTTGATCCCGATTTTTCCGATGGGAGACCCGATGGCGGAGATCCGGATGCCCCGGGCATCCAGCATCTTTTTGTACTCCCTTGCCTGTGGGATCGTCATATCCGCAATACCGATGCCGTCCGCACATCGCAGCTCAAGCCAGGAGATTCCAAGCCGGGTCAGGGTTTCCAGCTGCCGGGAAAAGCTGAAGTGGATTTCGTCTGCAAATCCGCTGATGGGGCAATTTTCTAAAATTTTTCGTTTCATGCTGTCTCCTTGCGTGTTAGAGGTGGTTACATACGCATTCTTTATGTTGCGCCATAGGAGGCGGAGGTGTCAAAGGTTACTTCCGGCAGGGCTTCCTTTTTCCCTGACCGGGACTGGCGTTCCTTAAGCATTTTCAGGAAAAGGTCTTCGTCGAAGGGTATTTCCACGGTTTTGTCCAGCCAGGAGGACAGGTGCATGGCATTTGACAGGATCAGTCCCCGGATTCCCTCTTCTCCCCGTGCCACCAGCGGCTCTCCCCGCAGAATATTTGCCGCGAAGGCCCGCAGCACACCGGCGTGCTGGGAGTTCTCTCCCTGGAGTTCCACCTCCACATAGCGGCCCCCGGGCTTCTGAAAGCCTTCCCGGGTGGAAAAGCAGTATTCCCGCTCATTGATTTCCAGCTCGTAGACGGACAGATGGCCCTGCTCACATACCAGCTTTGCCTGCTCCAGGGTGATCTCAAACCGGTTGGTTCCCGGGGCATCTGCCGTGCTGGTGACGAATACACCGGTGGCGCCGTTTGCAAATTCCAGGTAAGCAGTAACATCATCCTCCACCTCGATATGGTGCCATTTGCCGTTGTGGCAGAAGGCGCGCACCTTCACCGGAAGTCCGCAGATCCATTGCAGAAGATCCAGGTTGTGAGGGCATTGATTCAGCAGCACGCCGCCGCCTTCTCCGGCCCAGGTGGCCCGCCAGCCGCCGGAATTATAGTAAGCCTGGGAGCGGTACCAGTCGGTGATAATCCAGTTTACGCGTTTGATCTGTCCGTATTTGCCGCTTTCCACGAGCTCCTTCATCTTGCGGTACAGAGGATTGGTCCGCTGATTGAACATCAGAGCAAATACCTTGTCTGACGCGGCAGCCACCCGGTTCATTTCACGCACCTGGCTGGTGTAGACCCCTGCCGGCTTTTCGCTCATTGCATGGAGCCCGGCCTGCAGGGCCCGGATCACGAGGCGGGGATGGTCATAGTGGGGCACAGCTGCCAGCACTGCGTCACAGCAGCCTGCATCGATCAGGCTGTCGCCATCCTCATAGATCTGTACGCTTCCGGGCAGATTTTCCTGTGCCCAGGCACGGCGGGATGCACGCAGGTCCGCAACAGCCGCAAGCTCCAGCTCCGGCACATTCCCCGCCAGGATGGTCTGGCAGTGGGCGCTTCCCATATTGCCGATGCCGATAATTCCAATTTTTACCTTATCCATAGTCGTCTTCCTTTCCTGACTGCAGCCTTGAGCCGTGCAGTTTTCGGCTGTGCTGTTTTCGTTCCTACCGGTATCCGGCCCGGGCCAGGTTGTCATAGCTTCTTTGCAGACAGTCAAAGGGGCTGGTTTGGCATATGTCCTGTTCCACCAGGAGATATTGACAGACACTGTCCTCCAGTTCCTTTAAAATTCCCGGAAAGTTCAGATTGCCTTCCATGACGGGGGCCATTACGGCGCCGTTCCCTGTCATTTCCATGTCTTTCAGGTGCACGCAGGGAATTCTGTTTTTCAAAAGCCGTATCCACTGGCATACGTCGGCCCCGGCGGCCTGGACCCAGTAGGTGTCCAGCGTAAATCCAAGCTCATTTTCGTCAAACCATTCTGCCAGATGCTCCATGACCCGTTTTGGAGTCTGATCTGGAGCCTCCTGGGCTGTAAATTTCTGAAATTCAAAATTGTGGTTGTGATACATCAGCAGCATTCCGGCATGGGCTATTTTCCTGGCAGGCTCCATGTAGTCCCTGGCAAAATGATACAGCCATTCCGGAGATCTGTATTTTTCGGGCATGCTTCCAAGGCCGATATATTGACAGCCCAGAGCCTTGTGCTCCTCGATCAGAGCTTCCGTATCATACAGGATACGATTGCTGTCGCTGTGGGTCAGCACAATGGAGAGCCCTGCCTCATCACAGACCGAGCGTAGCCATTCCGGGCGCAGATCCCTTCCGATGGCTGAAAGCTGTACGGTGGTGTAGCCCATCTTCGCGATTCGTTGGATGGTGTCTTTAAAGTCCTTTTCGTTTTGTGTGTAATTTCTCACTGTGTAGAGCTGAGCGCCTGTTCGCATATGATTCTCCTTTTTTGTTTGTGCGGCAATAGGGTATGTCATACTGCCATCATAAGCGCAGATGCTTTCTTTTACCATTGCACAAGAGCACTCTTTTATTGCAAATATAGCGATTTTTTAATATACTGTTTCCATACCGCAGTCTTTCGAAAATCAGGTTCCGGGAGATTTGGAAAATGTCGGAATGAGGGAGGGAATGTGAACATGGACGGCGTGTATTTCAACACGGATCATGTGAGCTTCAGCTATAACATATCAAAAGAACCCAGCGACGGTTATACGCTGCACTGCCATAATTTTTATGAGGTTTACTATTTTTTGGAGGGAAATGTGGATTATCTGGTGGAAGGGTACAAATATAAGCCCGTGCCGGACAGTCTGCTTCTGCTGGCGCCTCATGTGTTTCATGGAGCACGGATCAATGATTCCGGGCCTTATCAGCGCAGCTCTCTTCATTTCCATGCTGATATTCTTGCACCGGAGCGGCGGGGATTTCTTCTTTCTGCTTTTTCTGTGCCGGACTGTTTGTCCCATGAAGAAATCTATTTTACCCAGGTGGAGCGTTTTCATCTTTCTGCCTATTTTTCCGCATTGAAGGAATGCGCTTTCCAGGGGGAGGAATATCGGGAATGGGCGCTTCCCATTTGTGTTGAGGCCCTGCTTGCACGGATTGTTTCCATGCGTGCCCAGGACAGCGGCTTTACCGCCTGTCCGGAGCCGGTTTTGGGGATTATCCGTTATCTGAACGGCCATCTGGAGGAGGACATCAGCCTGGACAGGCTTTCTCAGCTGTTTTATGTAAGCAAGCACCATATGAACAAGATATTCAGGAAAGCTACGGGAACCACGGTGATTGACTATCTTCTGCGAAAGCGGATTGCCCAGGCCCAGCAGCTTCTGGCAGAGGGTGCAAGCGCACAGGATGCGGCATTGAAATCCGGGTTTCGGGATTATTCCGCTTTTTACCGAGCCTATCTGCGGATTATGGGGCATTCTCCCATTCAGGACAGAGGTGTGCTGCCCTCTTTTGCAGAGGGATTGCAGCCGACAGCCGGGTCCTGCCCTGCGGGAAAGTCAATCACCCCGCCGCAAGCAACGGGGCATGGATATTGAAACGCCCCAAGGGGCGGGAACATTTTTATTCTTTTATCGTTATTATATGTGATGAATAAGGTTGCTTTTCACGGGTAGGGGCCGCGAGGTGTTTTTGTGCGTTGTTTGCACAAAAACCCGAGACAGCACGCGCTGGGCATCAAGTTGCTTTGAGCGGCGAAGCCGTGAAAAGTAACGAAATAAGCAGGGGGCTGTGAGGTGAAAAAGGATGAACGGGAATGAGCTCGCGATGCGGAAGGAAGGCGTTGGCATGACGGTTTTTTATTCTATCCTGCATTTTTTTGTGGACGGAGTCTGTGCTCTGGCTATGTTCGGCAGATTTCTCCCGGGAGAAAAGGGGCGTTTTTACATATTGATCTATAATTTCTGTGCTTTTGCGCTGCAGATGCCCATGGGAGTGCTGCTGGATGCCTGGAGTGAAAGATGCGGCAGGCGGCGGGAGTGCGCTTTCCTTACTGCGGCGGCAGGTGTGCTGTGTACCCTGGCGGGAGCCGTTCTTCATCCGGCGGTGCTGGGGATTGGCAACGCGCTGTTTCATGTGGGGGGAGGCGTGGGAACCATCCATGAGGACGGCGGCAGAATGTGGAAGGGCCGGGGGCTTGGCGTATTTGTAGCGCCGGGAGCGTTGGGGCTGTACTTCGGGACGCTGGCGGGAAAAAGCGGCGTCTGGAGGAGCGGGCTTGGAATTGCCGGTGTCTGTATGGCGCTTTTTGGCGCAGGGGCGGCGTATTATGTGTATCTGTGCAGAGGGACGGGAAAGGCCGGCGGAGAATGGAATGCTTCGGAGTGCCTGCCGGAAAGTGCCTCTACAGGGAATTGCAGGCCGTGTCTGCTTATTGCCTGTCTGGTGGTGGTGATCCTGCGTTCCTATATGGGAATGGCGGTGGCTTTCCCCTGGAAGTCGGGAATTTTGGCCGGAGCCCTGGCTGTGCTGGCCCTGGCAGCAGGGAAAACAGCCGGGGGCTTTGCGGCGGCTCGGTACGGCCTGCGCAGGTCTGCCGTAATATCCCTGGGAGCCGCAGCCGTTTGTTATCTGTTTCCGTCGTCCATGCCTTTGGGACTGTGCGCCTTGTTTCTGTTTAACATGACCATGCCCATGACATTGTATTTTTTAGTCTGTGAAATGTCCCGTATGCCTGGATTTGTCTTTGGCCTTTTGACCTTTGGGCTGTTTTTGGGCTTTCTGCCGGGTTATTTTGGTCTGCTGCCTGAAGCCGGAGGCAGTCTGACAGGGTGTGTGGGCAGTCTGGTGTCTCTGGTTTTGCTGGTATGGATGGTACGGAAGGAAAACGAAGGGGAATGCTTATGGGAATTTATCTGATGAAAATGTTTGGATATTCTTTGGCGGTTACAGTTTTGGCGGAGCTGGCGGTGGTATTCCTGTTTCTGAAATTCCGGGGGCAGGCAGGCTGCAGCCGCAGGGCTGTGGCGCTGCTGGTGGTCCTGGTCAATGTGTTAACCAATCCGCCGGCGGTGCTGATCTGCTGGCTGGGGAGAATCTATCTGCCCTGGGCACAGATTCCGCTGCAGATTATGGTGGAGGGGGCAGTGGTGGCGGTGGAAGCATATATCTACCATAGCTTTGAAAACAAGCTGCGCTGGAATATGAAACATCCTGTAATACTGTCTGCAGCGGCAAATTTGAGTTCCTGGCTGCTGGGGGCGGCACTTATGGCGCTGGCAGGCAGAATCACGGGGACACAGCTTTATCGGATGCTGCGGATTTTGCTTAGGGCGGCATGAGGATTTGGTTGGACGGCAGAGTATTTTGGAACCGGGACAGGTGTGAAGGAGGAGCTTATGAGAAAAAGAAGGAGTAGTTTGATTGGAATGATGTGCGCTATACTGTGCTTTTGTGCGCTGTGGGTGAGACCGGTGAGGGCGGACGTAATATGGGAGCCGGTGGATTCTTTTTATGAAAAGCATTCGTCGGAATGCACTTATGTGAACCGGCAGTTTACGGCCAAGGGTCCGGAGGGGAAGGTTATTCTCTACAAGAGTCCCGTGCTGCCGGAACAGGTGACTGTGTGGGAAAACGGTTATCAGGCCTATATCTCCTTTACTTATAAGGACAGCTATGGTATTGTATGGGGGATCTTCGAAGGGGAGAATGGGATGACCGGCTGGATGCCCATGGCGTATATGGAAGCGGTATATGACAGTATTTCCTTTCAGGAAGAGTTTGAGGATGAGATCCAGGATCATATAGGGGAGCTGGATGAGAGCTGTATGGGAGAAGAAGTTTTTTTCTGGAAATATCCGGGCTCCAGGGACAACAATTCTATAATCATTCGGAACAATATTCCCCAGTACAGATGGGTGTATGAGGATCCGGACGGACACCGCTTTGGCAGGGTGGCATATTATTTCGGCTTACGGGATGTGTGGGTCTGCATCGATGCTCCCGGGGCGGACTATGAACAGCTTTATTCCGACGGAATATCCCGGGAAAGGCTGCCTGTGGATTCCCGGGAGAAAAGCGAGAATGAAGGTATTTCCGGGGATGGAGAAGACGGTTGGGGGACCCAAAGGATCGTGCCGAAAGCGGACAGGGGCGTGGTGTGGACCGCAGTGGTTTTAGTGGTGCTGGTAACGGCAGGCACTGCTGTGCTGCTGATGTTTCTTCGAAAAAAGGATAATCGGTAAGCCTGTCTGGGAGATGAAAAATGTGTAATTTATTGCTGAAAAAAATATGCCGCCAGTTGGAGCTTGGAACACTGACTGCGCCGCCAGGGCCTCTGTCCGGCGGGTTTCTGCATAAAATGTATTCTCTGTTTACAACGAAAGGACGATATGCCGTTAAGCTGCTGAATCCCTATATTATGGAACGGGAGACGGCCCTGGAAAACTACTGTCGGGCAGAGAGGCTGGAACGAATTCTGGAAGAAAATCATATTCCTATTCTTCCGGCCCTGGACTTTGGCGGCAAAAAAATGCAGGAGACCAGTGGGCAATTCTTTTATCTGTATCAATGGTATGAGGGAAAGGCCCTGAAACCAGAAGAGATCCGGGAATTCAACTGCGCCAAAATGGGAGGTCTGCTGGCGCAGATCCATGGGCTGGATGCAGGGAAAGAAACAGATGCCGGGCAGGAGCTTTTGATTGACTGGGATCATTATATGGAATTGCTTTCCGGGAAAAACAGAGAGCTTTGTCTGCTTATGAAGGAAAATCTTTCTCTTTTGTATGAGGTCCAGGAAAAGGGGAATCAGGCGGCCAGGAAGCTTTCGCCGGTGAGGGCCATCTGCCACAATGATTTGGACAACAAAAATGTATTGTGGCGGGGGGAGGATTGTCGTATTATAGATTTGGAGTGTCTTGATTATGGCAATCCCTTTTTGGAATTGTATGATACGGCTTTGTACTGGTCGGGAATTGAGCTGTGTCATATAGATTATTGTATGCTCGGGGTCTTTGTCCGGGCCTATGCAGAGGCGGGAGGCAGGCTTCCCGAGGATTGGGAGGTCCTTTACCACTCCAGCCTGGGCAGGCTGGAGTGGCTGGAATATAATGTGAGGCGTGCGCTGGGAATGGAATGCTCCGAAGAAGAGGTGGAAATCGGTATTTCCCAGGTCCGGCATACCATGGCGCAGATCATTTATTATCATGAGGCAAAGGAATATATTTTAAACTGTCTTGGACAGGCGGAAGACGTGAGAACCTGCCATATCCCACATAGGTGTCAGATTTGACCCGGCCAGAGAACAGGAGGCGGTAAAATGCGTGGCGAGAGAGAAATGTATCAAATGATTTTGGATATTGCAAAGGAGACAGAGCAGGTATTGGCTGTATATATGAACGGCTCCAGAACCAACGAAAATGTGCCCGGGGACATTTTTCAGGATTATGACATTGTGTTTGTGGTAAAGGAGACGCAGCCCTTTATTGAGGACAAAAACTGGATTCATAGATTTGGCAATATTCTCTATATGCAGTATCCGGATGAAAGTCCTTTCGAGTTTCCGGGGGAGTCGGTGGACAAAGAGAGCCATTACGGCTGGCTGATGCAGTTTGATGACGGGGTGCGGGTGGATTTGATGGTACAGTCGGCAGGATATGCCAAGGAGCACATCCATGATGACAAGCTGTGCAGAATTTTGCTGGACAAGGAGGGGATTATGCCGGATATCCCAAAGTCCACGGATATGGATTATCATGTGAAAAAGCCCACGGAGGCGGAATTTGCGGCCTGCTGTAATGAATTCTGGTGGTGCAGCAATAATCTGGCCAAGGGCCTGTGGCGGGAAGAAATGCCATATGTGCAGGATATGACAAACTTTGTGGTGCGTAAGGAGCTGGAGCGGATGCTCTCCTGGATAGCGGGGATCAGAACGGGCTTTACGGTCAGCGTGGGCAAATCGGCAAAGTATTTATACCGATGGCTGAACCGGGAGGAGTATCAAAGCTATCTTGACACTTATTTTGGGGGAAGCGTTCAGGATGCCTGGAGAGGAATCCGGGTCATGTGTGATCTGTTTGATAAGGCCGCCGGAGAGACAGCAGAAAAGCTTGGTTTTTCATATAACCGGAAGGAGGCGGAGGCCGCCAGGGAATTTTTGTTTCATGCCAGAGAGCTTCCCCGGGATGCCAAGGAGGTATATTGAGGCTTTTGTAATACTTTATTGTTTATAATTTAGTGAAATTAGTGGGTTGTCGAAATTTGCTGAATACTTTATAATAGTAATGCAAAGGGGTGTCAGCGGATGAATGTAGATTGCACTTATATCCAGCAAATTTCAGAGGCAGAAACTGTTTTTGACATGGCGGCTGTCTGCTATAAAATACTGGAAGAAGAAATAATTAATCCAGTTGGTTTTATCAGCAGGTATATAGATGAAAGCGAAACGAGATCCCAGGAGAATCCTAATTGCAGAGCACTTGTGTCCTTTTCCGATTTTATTTCGGAGAGACTGGAGAAATATTCAGAATTGGACTTTCCAAAACACAAGGGAGAGATTGTCTGCAGGATGCGGGAAACAACTCTTGCTGCATTTCAGGAGGACAAAGAGAATCAGCTTACAGTTGTTTTTATGCTGCTGTCAACAATTGACAGTCTGGTTCCCTTTTGGGAAGAAGCAATCAAGTCGGAAAGGGTTTCTCTGAACAAAGGAAAGAGTAGAGATACCTATCTGGTATATCTTTCCTGCAGGAGATGTATACATAAAGAACTTGTTCAGGAAAAATGTGTGTTAAACTATTCATAAACAATCAGGAGGAAGCTATATGGATACGAGGCTGGAAGCATTGGCGGAATTCGTTTTAAACGGGCTGGTCGAAAAAAGTTTGTCCGATGCAGCTGTTTATGAGTTCATGGAACAAAGCTGTAGCTGTATTCGTGAAGAAATGGAAATACAATGGGATGGCAGTTTGGGACGGCTTTGGGAATATGTGGCAGGCGGCACAACGGTTCTGGAGGGTGTGGACCCGGATGGGCGTATTGCGTTTCAGCAAGGGAAGATTTATGCAATATTGCAGTTGTTAAGAATGTTCCGACAAAAGCAGATGGACGAAGAAACCTTGGAGGATGACGCAAAGGAATATAGTGGACGTTGGCGACAGGTTTTCGGAGTGCTGGAAAGCGGGGAAAGCATGACCCACAGAGCGCTTGCGTCGGCGTGTGGGCTTTCCGATTCATCCTTGTCACAGTTTTTGCACAGAATTGAAGATAAGAGATATATACAATCCCGTAAGGTAGGGAGGACAAAGTATTACCGGCTGAGCAGCAAAGGTCAGAGGCTTTTGAAGTGTATGCCTCCCCAAAAGGAAATACCTTTCCATATTAAACCGCGCGGTATTGCGTTAAAAGAAAAAGATTACGGGCCGGAAACACCTTTTGAGAATGTTGTAAAGAGTAATTTTTTCTCCGGTTTGTGGAAGAAGACAATTGTCAAGGATTTTTACAACAGTTCAGTGCTATACACAGAAGAAGAAAATTTTGTGGAAGCATATTGAGCAGGAGAATGTAAAAAATGGATGTAAAGAAGAATATAACAAATTTATTGCACACCCTAAGAGGGGAGCGTTTCAATATTTGCGGGGAAATATATGAGATTCTCAAGGAGCAGGGAAATTGCCAAAAGGGGGAGTTACTGCAGTTTTTTCTGGAGAACTCAGAGGGAATAAAGTCGTCTGGAGAGAAAGAGGCACGGCATTTTCTGACGGAGGGAAAGGTAATAGATTATGCAAGATCCCACGGAAAAATCGTAGACGGCATTCTGGAAAATCTTCTTGTGAAAAAGCCTTGTAAAGAAGAATTTTATGAGGAACTCTGGAAAAAGCTTACTCTGGATGAAGTGTTCGAAAATGAAGAAATTCAAATCTTTGCACTCTACTATATATGGATAGATATCAGAATTCCTTATTTTGACCTTCCTGATACGGAAAAACTGGAGGACGAGAAATACAGGCAGATTATTCAAAAGATCAGAAGTAGAATACAGGAAGCAAGATTTATTTTAGCTGCTGATTTGGGCCAGCGGACGCAGGTAAGCTATCATTTATTAAGGTTGATGGATGATATGGACTATGATGAAAAAGCTGTTTTTCTATCCTGCATTATACAGATACGAGATAAAATGATTATGAGAAGGGTGACGGAAGAGAGCGGGGAATGACAACGTAAATTGCAATTGAGGCTACAAAGTGATATAGCGCTGTTTTGATAAACGGCACAGCCGGCGGGCTGTGCCGTTTATCTGTGCATACATATTTTTGTATATTGCATTTGTGGGGATTAAGGTCTACAATGTGCTTAAATGATTTTGTGATTACAGATAAGCAGGACAGAAAAACAAAAGTGAGGATAAACAGGTGCCAGGCAGAGTAAACAATGAAGGAAAGCCGGTTACGATCTACGATATTGCCAGGGAAGCGGGGGTTTCCGCTTCCACTGTATCCAGAGCGCTGAACGGCAGTAATAGAGTCAGCGCAGGGACAAAACGCAGGATTATGGATCTGGTGGAAAGATACAATTTCAGACCCAACGCCCTGGCCCAGGGGCTGGCTGAGGCCAGGAGCCGGCTGATCGGCATTGTGGTGGCAGACATTCGAAATCCCTACTATGCGGAACTGTTCTTTTACTGTGAGAAGGCGGCTCAGGAAGCTGGCTACATAGTTGTGGTTTTTAATCAGCCCAAGGGGGGAGGCATGGCGGAACAGATCCGTATGCTTGAAAAGATGCTGACTCTGCAGATGGAGGCCGTAATCCTCATCGACGGGATGGTATCCAGGCTGGTTTCGGATGTGGAATATGTGGATGAGGTAAACCGGATTATGGATTATATGCCGGTAATTATATCCGGCAAGCTTGACGGAACCCGCTGCCGGGTGGTTCGGGTGGATCACATAAAAAGTATAGAGGTCCTGATGGAGCATCTCATATCTCTGGGGCATCGGGATATCGCCCTGCTGGGAGGATATATGGATATCCTGGGAACCTATGAAAAGGCTGTGCATTACAGGCAGATACTTCGGCGTAATGGGATTCTGTACCGGCCAAATCTGATCTCGGAGCAGGGAGATTATGATGGAGACGGCGGATACAAGCTGATGAACCAGATGCTGGACGCAGGAGTGTCCATGACGGCGGTGATAGCGGTAAACGATATGGTGGCAACCGGTGTCGTAAAGTGCCTGAACGAGCGTGGATACAGGATTCCGGAGGATATCTCCGTGGTGGGATGCGACAATACCCTTGCGGGAATGATAACCCCCCGTCTAACCAGCGTGGGATACGACTATGAAGAAATGGGAAGGATTTTGATTGAGACGGCGCTTTCCGCTATCCGGGGCGAAAAGGGAGAGATGCTGAGGATGATAGAACCGGTGCTGATGCCGGGAGGAAGCACGGGAAGGGCGCCGGAAGTCCGTTGAGCCTTTATGGACAAATGGATTATCTCATGGCCTGCAGCAAATGACGCTGAGAGGCTGGTGCAACCGGTTCTGCTAAATAACGAATAAACTCATGCAAGAAGCGATGGCATACTCTGCTGGAGAGTTGCCCTCGCTTTTGGTTATTGCGCAATTTATACAAATTTATTCCAGATAATATGTAAATAATGGTATAAAAGTAAAAACTAATAAATTATATATTGAAAAATAATCGGAATGGTGCTATTATAAAATCCATACAACCGGTTGCATAATTTACATATCAACAAACCTCATGCTTAAGGCGAGGGTGTTGACTGAAAAGCGACGCAAGAGAGTGAAACGCTCCTCTTTAAGCACGCAGAAAGGGAATCAATATGAAAAAGAAAAGAATAGCGGCGCTGCTTTTGACGGCGGCTCTGGCAGTGGGGAGCCTGGCCGGCTGCGGCGGCGACGGAGGAGAAAAGGGAGGATCTGACAGCCCGGGAGGAAATTCCACACCGGTGTCTGGAAATGCGGAAGCCGGAGACAATACCGGAGATAACGACGGAGACGCACAGGGTGATGCCGCGCAGTTTATAGAACTGGATCACAATATCAGTGGAGATCTTTCCATTTTGTGCTGGTCCGGCGATGGAAATTATTATGAGGATATCGGCCATCAGAACTGGGCACCTGAGGATATCACAGCTATCAATGTGGCATCCATTTATGCGATGGCCAAGAAATTTAATGAAACCTATCCCAATGTGAAGATTAATCTCCTTGCAATGGGAGACTGGGAGGGATCCTGGTCACAGCAGATGGAAAATTTCAAGGCACAGCACGGGAAATATCCGGATATCTGGGCTACCCAGAGCCTGATCGAGGATGTGGAAAAGGGTCTTGCGGCAGACCTTTCCGTGTTTTCGGCAGACCCGGTCTATCAGTCCTTTAATCCGGCCATAATGAGGATGATGAATTATTACGGCATGCAGGCAGGACTTCCTCAGTATATGGTGCCCTGGGGCGTATTCATAAACAAGGATTTGGCTGAGCAGAACAATATTGATGTTCCCGATCCCGACTGGACCATCGACGATTATACCCTGTTTATTTCCCAGGCGGACAACACTACCTTCTGGGGAGCCATGGATATTCCTCTCAAATGGATAAACACAGGCACCAAGGACATCAATTATATGATGTTGAATTACTCCGGAGAGGGAGATCATGTGAATCTGGATTCAGACGCGGTGAAGGATTTGCTGTCCCTGATTCCCAAGTGGGCGGAAAATACAGTGTGGACTCAGAATGATGTGGGCGGCGTTCCCGGGGAGGTTATGGATCAAAACGGCTGGTCAGGTCATTGGTTTTATGCCAACGGTTATGTTCTGACCTGGGACGGCGATCCCTGGAACATCGGTGTCTATGCGAACTCGGAGCCTCAGGAAGGTCAGGCGACTTTTAACATGGATGTGTACCCCAGACCGGCTACCGATTACATGGGTAGTACCGTGGGGATAGTGCTGGATCCTCTTGCAGTGCACAACTATGCCATGGATGACGGTAATCCGGAGCTGAGCGAGAGCGAGGAAGAGAAGCTGAAGCTGGCCTACACCTTTGCCACCTACTGGGTGGGCTCCACGGAAGCGGCCCAGGCCAGAGTGGATCAGATGTTCAACGCCGGAGGAATATTGCGGACTGCTGCCAACGATTCCCTTCCTTTTGTAACGGGTGAGGAATTCAGCAAACAGATGGAGATCTGGTATTCACTTGACACCCATGTAAGGTGCAAGGATATGCCGGGCTGGAAGAAGTGTATGGAGCTTTGGGAGGCCGGTCAGATCTGGGAGGCGCCTGAAAAGACATATCCTTCAACGATTCAGGTGGACGGTGCCGTAAAGCAGTGCCTGGACGAGTGGAATTACTATTATGCGGATGACAAAATGACGGCGAAGCGTGCTTCTGACGGCTGGCTGGATGAGATTAAATCCAAGCTGCCGGAGTGGAACCGGCTGGCAAACGAGCGGTTTGAAGAGGCGGAGCAGCAGCTGAAGGACGCCCTGAGGGATTTCTACGGCTATACCGATGAGGACTTTCAGTAAGCATCCCTTTTTCTATCAATCATTTCTGTCAACAGCTTTCCGGAAGCGGTCCGATGCCGTCCATGGCAGGTGCAGGGCGGCTTCCGGCGGGGGATGAAAACGAGGAGAAGGCAAGTGGGCAAAAGGAAACGGGTTATTTATGCGGCGGCCGGGATCGCGGCGCTGGCAGCGGCAGGGGGAATTCTGTGGGGACTGGCCGGCAGCAGTCCTGCCGCCAATGTGGAAGCGGTATCCTGGGAGGAGATCAGGGAGGCCTATCTGCTGCTGCAGGATTCTCTCAAATTTCAGACCGTCAGATATCAGGATTATATTGCCGGACAGAATTTAGTGTACGGTCAAAAGGGCGGAGTCTGGGAGCCTGAAGGGGGAGAAAAGGAACCGGGATATGACGGGGCAGTGATGAAGCTGGACTATCTGGACGAGGCGGAGTATGTGGTGGAGACAGACCGGGAGGGACTTTACAGCCTGGGCCTGGATTATCATACCGGCGGCAGCAATCTGTCGGATTACCGCATGGACGTCACCATCAACGGCGAGAGCTATTTTGAAGAAATGTCCATGATCACACTGCCTCTGCTGTGGGAGGACGGGACCAAGGAATTTCCGGTGGATCGTTATGGGGACGAGACAGCGCCGGCACAGCTTCGATATGAGGGATGGCAGTACCGGGATCTGTACAATACCTCTTACTATCAGTCAGCGCCTCTGTATTTTTGGCTGGAAAAGGGTGAAAACCATATCAGGGTGAAAAATGATTCGGCGGACGGTCTCACCCTGGGGCGCCTGTATGTAAATGCGCCGGACGATACGATCCCATCTTATGAGGAATATCGCAACCAGTATTCGGGGGAAACGGCTTCGGATTCCTTTATAGAAATCAACAGCGTGGACTATGTCCGGAAAAATTCCACGGCAGCGCTGACCACATCCGTCAATGACCCGTCCCTGAAGCCTCATACAAGCGAATACAAGAAATTGAATGTGGTGTCCTGGAAGAAGGCCGGGGTGGAGGTTACTTATAATGTGGAGGTGGAAAAGGCCGGCCTGTACCAGCTGGCGGTGCACTACAGAAATGAGAAGGAAGATTTTCAGGTATTTGAATCAATTTACATAGATGGTAAAATTCCTTTTCAGGAGCTTCGAAATTATGGGTTTGATACCACGGACACCTCCTGGAAAAATGAGATTCTTTCGGATGAGGAGGGAAATCCGTATCTGGTGTATTTGACGGAAGGGGCACATACCCTGACCATCAGATCGGAGATGGAGCCGGTGAGCGAAGAATGGCATTATGCCAGGTTGATCGCGGAGCATGTATCCCAGTTTTCTCTGGAGATCAAAAAGATCACAGGGGCGGAGGTGGATGAATACCGCACCTGGAATATCACCCAGTATATACCGGATACGCCGGCCTGGCTGGAGGCCTATGAAACATTGATCCGCTCGATGCAGAATACCCTGCAGGATTATGCCCCCAATGGGGTTAGATCCGCAAAGCTGTCCGAGCTGGACCGGGCTTTGGGAGTGATCGATAAGCTGAAGGAATATCCGGACGAGATCGCCCTGCACACGGACAGTCTGGATTCTCTCCTGAAGCAGATGGGGGATTTTGCCGCCAATATCAGCGCACAGCCCTTTGCCCTGGATCGGATCTATGTGGGGGGAGCACAGGACCTTCCCCGGGAGCAGGCAGGTTTCCTTGCGTCCATGGGCAATGGAATAATGAATCTTGCGTATACGTTTTTTTCCGACAAATACAAGGTGGAAAACGACGAAGATGCGGTGAACATCTGGGTAAACCGTTCGGTGACACAGGCGGATCTGCTGCAAAAAATGGCGGATTCCGAGTTTACGCCGGGGACGGGGATCAAAGTAAGGATTTCCGTTATGCCGGATGCCGGCAAGCTGACCATGGCGGTGGCGGCGGGAGAGATGCCGGACATGGCGCTGGGGCTTGCCTCCCACGCGCCTTTCGAGCTGGCCTGCAGGGACGCGGTCTACGACCTGACGCAGTTTGAGGATTTCTGGCAGGTGGCGGACCGGTTTGCACCAGGCGCTTTTGTGCCCTATGTCTTTAACGAGAAGGTATACGCAATTCCGGAGACGGCGGATTTTAATATGGTCATTTACCGGAAGGATATTTTTCAGAAGCTGGATATTCCTCTGCCGGATACCTGGGAGGATCTGATCGGGATCCTGCCGGTGCTGCAGCATTACGGTATGAATTTCTACCATAATATTGCCACTACGGACGGATATAAATACTTTTATCAGACGACACCCATGGTCTACCAGAACGGGGGAAGCCTGTACACAGAGGACGGAATGCACACCGCCATCGATCAGGCCCGGGCCGCGGCGGGGATCAAGGCACTGGGTGAGCTGTTCAGCATTTATTCCGTTCCCACCCAGGTATCCCAGTTTATGGACTCCTTCCGTTATGGGATCCTTCCCATTGGTATTGTGGGGCTGGAGACCTACAATCTCATCGCTAACGGAGCGCCGGAGCTGGAGGGGCAGTGGGGGCTTGCGCCCTATCTGGGAACCGAGCAGGAGGACGGAACCATCAATAGAAGCTATATTGCGGCGGGAACCGGAGGGCTTATCTTTGCCAATACTCAAAAGGCAGATGAGGCCTGGGCCTTTTTGAAGTGGTGGCTGAGCCATGAGGTGCAGGCAGAATATGCCCATACCCTGCAGTCCACCTACGGCTCGGAGAATATCTGGCTGCCTGCCAATCTGGAGGCCATAGGAGACTGCGCTCTGCCTACGGAACATAAGCTGGCCATTCTGGAACAGCTTACACATCTGCGGGATGTGCCCAGGACTCCCGGCCAGTATATGCTGGAGAGGGATCTTTCTAATATCTGGAACAGCATAGCGGTGGACGGAAAGGCAGTTCAGCCGGCCATCGACGAAAAGATCCTGGAGATTAACCGGGAGATCACAAAAAAGATGACGGACCTGGGCTATCTGGACAGCAGCGGCAACCTGCTGAGGGAATATAATATCCGGGATATAGACTGGATCCGGGAGAATATTGAGGCCCACAGAGAGGGGGGAGAGCAATGAAGGCATTGACGAAAAAGAGATATCGCAGGGTGAACAGGCGGGAGGATTATCTGACTTCCATGCTGCTGCTTTTGCCGTATCTGCTTTTGTTTTCCCTGTTTATTGCCATTCCGGTGCTGATTGCCATCGGACTTTCCTTCACCTATTTTGACGTGATTAAAACGCCGGAGCTGGTGGGAGTCTCCAACTATATAGCGCTTTTGACCCAGGATGAGATTTTCCTGAAATACATTATTCCCAATACCTTTAAATATGCGCTGATCGTAGGGCCGGGCGGGTGTATCCTTTCCTTTGTGCTGGCCTGGCTGGTGACCCAGATTCAGGCGGTGCCCAGGACGATTTTGACGCTGTGCCTGTATATGCCCTCCATGGTGGGATCGCTGATGATCCAGGTGGTGTGGAAGACTATTTTTTCCGGCGACCAAAGAGGGCTTTTAAATGCCTTTCTGCTGAGCCGCGGCTGGATCGATTCTCCTGTGAGCTGGCTGCTTTCTCCGGAGTATCTGCTGACCATTATGATTCTGGTGGCTCTGTGGCAGGCCATGGGAATCGGCTTCCTGGCCATGATAGCAGGAATCTTGAACGTGAATGAGGAGCTGTATGAGGCAGCCTATGTGGACGGTATGAAAAACCGTTTTCAGGAGGTGGTGTACATTACCATTCCCTCCATGAAGCCTCAGATGATGTTTTCCGCGGTAATGGCCATTGTAAACGCCTTCAATACCGGCTGGATCGGGCCGGCTCTGGCGGGCTCCAATCCTACGCCGGATTATTCGGGCAACCTGATCCTGAACCATATTGAGGACTATGCGTTTTCCCGTTATGAAATGGGATATGCGGCGGCCATCTCGGTGGTACTGCTGCTTATGATCGCCTTCTTTTCCAAGGTGGCGGGAAAATTGTTTACAGAGAAGGATTAGTTCCGGGCGGAAAGCGCAGAAAGCGCAGATGGGAGCGGATTTTATGGCCAAATCAAAATTTAAAGGAAAGAAAGTGGATCCCAGAAGCTTTTCCCGGGACCAGATCAAGTTTTACTGCATATTGATACCGATCGCCTGTCTGATGGTTCTTCCGGTGGTCTATATGTTTAACGAGGCGTTTAAGCCTCTGGGGGAATTGTATGCCTTTCCCCCTACGCTGATTGCAAAGGAGCCTACGTTTAATAACTTTAAAAAGCTGTTCGAGCTGTCGGGAACCACAGGGGTGCCCATGACCAGATACCTGCTGAACTCCATATTTATCACTTTGATTACGGTGATTTTAAATATCTATATCACTGTGGCCTGCGCCTTTGTGTTGTCCAAGAAGGGGCAGTATCGGGTGACCAAATGGTTTTTCAGCATCAACCAGATGGCGCTGATGTTCGTGCAGGTGGCTGTGGCGGTGCCCAGATACATTATGATTGTGCGGCTTGGTCTGATCGATACCTGGGCGGCACACATTTTCCCGCTGATCGCAATGCCCATCGGCATCTTTCTGATGAAGCAGTTCATCGACGACGTGCCGGACGCCTTGCTGGAGGCGGCTTATGTGGACGGAGCAGGCAACTTTACCGTAATCCGCCGGATCATACTTCCCATGACCAGGCCGGCGGTGGCCACGGTGGCTATTTTGACCTTCCAGTCCGCCTGGCAGGCCACGGAGGCTTCCAACAATTTTATCACCAGTGATGTTATGAAAACGATCTATTATTATCTGAATGCGTTGCAGACCAACAATGCGGTGGCGTCCCGGGGAATCGTGGCGGCAGGTACGATCATTCTGTTTATACCGAATCTGATCATTTTTATCTGCATGCAGTCCAGGGTCATGAGCACCATGAGTCATTCCGGCATCAAGTAAGGAGAGCGCCCGTTTTGGCGGGTGAAGGGACGGGAGTTTAGGTGAAGATGAGAAAAATAAAACGAATTTTGGCCGTCATTGGGATGCTTTGTCTGACACAGCCGATCCTGACGCAGGCATCCCAGGCCACCAGTTATACCTATACCCATGATGACAAGATGAATTCCGTCCGTACCCAGGACGCCTATCTGCCCCAACAGACCATTACGAACCTTGGGCTGAACGCGGCGGAGGATATGTTCATCGACAAAAATAATATGATGTACATTGCCGATACCGGCAATATGAGGATTGTGAAATATGATATTTCCAGAGGCATTTATATGGAGGAGTTTTCACATCAGGAATTTCAGGCTCCAAAGGGAATCTATGTGACAGCGGACGGAACGATCTATGTGGCCGACAGCAAGGCTAAGGCAGTCTTTGTGTTCGACCAGGACTGGAAGCTTTTGAAGAAGCTGGAAAGGCCCCAGGTCCCGGCTTTTGGGGATACTCCCTTCGATCCGGCCAAGGTGGCGGCAGACGGACGGGGAAATGTTTATATCGTGGGCGAGGGCGTTTACAGCGGCGTGATCCAGATGTCCGAGGAGGGAGAATTCCAGGGATTCTTTGCGGTGAACAAGACAGATCTTACCACGTTTCAGAAGCTTCAGACAGTTTTCTTTACCAGAGAACAGCTGAGCCGGCTTTTGAACCGCAATCCGGTCACCTTTGCCAACGTGACGCTGGATGACCGGGGAATCGTATATACGGTGACCCTGGGAAAACGCAGGGATCCCATTAAAAAGCACAAGACCAACGGCAGCAATATGTTTGCGGAAACCGTATATGGCTTTGAGGATATCAACGATATATGGGTGGATGAAAATTTGTTGATTTATACGGCCTCCAAGCGGGGATATGTGGACGTGTACACGGCGGAAGGGGAGCTTTTGTTTGAATTCGGGTCCTATGTGTCCAACCTGGATGTGGCGGGACTCTACAACGCGCTTTCCACCCTGGCGGTGGACCAGAACGGTTATATCTGGACCATAGACGGTATCAAGGGGTACCTGCAGTCCTATGCCCCCACGGCCTACGCCCGGAAGGTATACGAAGCCCTGGGCTTTTACAACAGCGGTCACTATGAGGAGGCCCTGCGCACCTGGGATGAAGTGCTTGCCATGAACCAGATGTCCGTGGCGGCCCACGACGGGATCGGCAAGGCGTATTTGTCCAAGTATGATTTTGAGAGCGCCATGGAGCATTTTCAGGTGGCGGGCAACCACGGATTATACTCAGAGGCCTTCTGGGAGATTCGAAATGTGTGGCTGCAAAAATACCTGGTATATTTTCTGGCGGCGGCTGTTTTGCTGTATCTTGCTATTGTAATTACGGAACGGGTTGACAAGGAGCGGAGGCTCCGCCGTCTGAAGGCGGCATGGAAGGAACGGATCATGAACACAAAGGGCCTGGGGGATGTGCTCTACGGCTTTACCACGGCCAGGCATCCTTTGAATGGCTATTACGAGATCCGGATGGGGAGAAAGGGGAGCCTGCCGGGGGCCGGCATCCTGTACCTGCTTACCTTTGCAGCATTTATGCTCTTTATGCTGGGAAAGGGCTTTATCTATCAATATTACGATATCCAGGAGCTGGACATCGGCTCCATTGTTATCGGCTTTTTTGCCTTCACCAGCCTGTTTGTGATCTGTAATTATCTGGCAGCCTCCATTAATGACGGAGAGGGAACCTTAAAGGGAGTGGCTCTGGCTGTGGCCTACGGGGCCGTGCCGCTGATGGTGTCTTTGTTTGCCATCACTGCGCTGTCCTACTGCGTCACTGCCAACGAGGCCTTCTTCCTGGACGTACTTCTGTGGGGAGGCGGCGCATGGACGGTGGTGCTGATCTTTCTGGGGCTGCAGACCATACATAACTATTCAGGAAAAGAGATGGTCAAAAGCCTTTTGATCACCGCGCTGTTCAGCTTTGTGGTTATTGTGGTGATCCTGGTGGTAACCATTATGTGCGAGCAGGTTATGAAATTCCTGACTACCATAGGAAAGGAGCTGGTGCGGAATGTATCGTCTTAAGGGTGAAAAAAGATTGGCGGCAGGGCTTTTGATCCTGTGCATGCTGGCAGGATTGTGGTTTCCAGGGGAAAAGGTTCATGCCGAATATATTCATACCAACCGCGACACGCTCCCTCCGGGACCGGTCATGGAGATCAAAGAGGAAAGCGTAGAGGAGTATGAAAAGCTGTACGAGACGGACAAAGCGGTCTATTATTACCGGGAGGATCGGGATATCATTGCCCTGTTGGATAAGGAGAGCGGATATCTGTGGAAGACAGGCCTGGATGCGCCTGTGGCGAAAAAGCTGAGAGCCAAAGCCATGAGCGCTTCCACGGAGGAGGAATTTGTAGAGCTGGAGAATACGCCGGTGGAGGACAATATGAATGAGATCTTCACGGACATGGCCAATTCTCTGATTACGGTGGAATATCGTCCGCCGGAGTCCCTGGACAGTCCCAAGAAGATATCCTCCGCCTCTTCCGGGTCGGAGTCCACCCTTCGGAAGCTGGAGGAAAATCGCTTCTGCCTGGACATTGATTTCAAAGACATCGACCTGCAGATGAAGGTATATATTACCTTTGGGGAAAAGAAAATCCAGTACTATATTCCCCATGAAGAGATTACCGGGCAGGGGATGCAGAGTATGACTACTTTGTACCTGACGCCTTTTCTGGGAGCAAACGGCGGGCAGCTTCTGCGGTTTAACCGGGACAGCGGGGATTACGATATCGTGGAAAGAAAGGATGCTCCTCCGGGATACGCCTTTGTGCCGGACGGAAGCGGCGCGTTGATCCGGTTCCAGGACAATAATTCCATATTCCGGCAGTATACGGGGGATGTATATGGAAGCGATGCCTCCCAGTGGGAATATTACAATACCACACTGACAGACGCCATGCCTCTGAAGGATCCGGTGATGCCGGTATTCGGCGTGGCGCTGGGAAATGACCAGGCGGCCTTTGTGGCGTATGCCGACGAAGGCGCGGAGTATATGAGCATCATCTGTACGCCGGAGGAAAATACCACCTACTACACATGGACCTGTCCTCAGTTTACCTATAATCTGAGATATCACCAGGTTTTTAACAAGGCGGGAGACGGATATTTCCAGATGATGGAGGAGCCCAATGTGTTTGACATAGCCATGACCTATGAGTTTTTAAGCGGGGATGGCAGCGGCAGTACCGAAGCCGCGGATTATGTGGGCATGGCGCTGACTTACCGAAGGCATCTGATGGAAGAGGGGATTTTGACGGAAATGACAGGGAGCGGAGAGGAGACTTCCGGGGATATTCCCATCCGGCTGGATTTTTTGATGTCCGACGCGGAGAGCGGCGTGGTGGGACTGGACAATGTGGTGATGACTACCACAGAGGATGTGAGAAGTATTCTGACGGATGTAATGGACAATGGAATTCAGAATATTAATTCCGGCCTCCAGGGATGGCAGAAAAAGGGAGTTACCTTTTCGAGGCCAAATACCCGGAAATATTCCTCTGCCATAGGATCCCGGTCAGACTTTGAAAATCTCATGACGGATTTTTCCCGGATGGGAGTGGATATCTCATACCAGCAGGATTATGTGACCATTAATAAGACCATGATGAGCTATTTTGACAATGCGGTGAAGCACATTAATTCCTGGTACGCTTATGTGGACAAATCCAACCTTCTGCCGCCTGCGGCGCCGGTGACCCAGTTCGGGTATGCCAGACCGGAAAAAAGCGTCAAGTGGCTGGAAGAGCAGTATGAACATTCCAAAGGAACTGCGGACTCCATGACCATCGACGGGATTGGCTCCATACTTACGGGAGATTATGCGGACTTGGGGCATGTCACTGTCAGCGATGCCATGGCGCTGTATCAGGAACAGCTGGAGACTATGGAAGAGGTAAAGAGAAATATCAAAAAACCGGGGATGTATTTGTGGAAGTATACAGACAGATATCTGCAGGCGCCGGTGGGGCATTCTCAGTATATTTTTGAGACGGACGCGGTACCCTTTCTGCAGCTGGTGCTGAACGGAACCATGGAGGTCTATGCGCCCTATGCAAACTTTTCCTTTTACACGCAGACGGATATTCTGAAGATGATCGATTATAATTTGAGTCCTTCCTTCATCCTGACCAGTGAGCCCTCCTGGAAGCTGGCGGATACTGTCAGCGCCGACCTGTATTCTACGGAATACAGCCTGTACAAGAACTTGATTCAGGAGGTGTATTCTCAGGTGAATGCCGCGCTGGGCCAGGTAAAGGGATACCGCTGGGTTGATCGTCTGGTGGTGCAGGACGGCGTCATTGTGAATGTATATGAGAAGGATGGTACCGTTAAAAAAGTAATTATCAACTATACCGACGACCCTGTGACCGTGGACGGCGCGCAGACACCGCCCAAAAGCGCCCTGGTTGCGGATGCGGTTCGGACGCCATAGGAGGGGACGGGTATGTCAGAGAAAAAGAAGCTACACAAAACGAAATCCTTTCAAAGAAGACAGGATAAATACGGCTATCTGTTTATGATGCCCTGGATCCTGGGCTTTCTGGTGTTTACCCTGATTCCCTTTGTGATGACCATTTACTTAAGCTTTACAGAGGTGAAACAGGATATCAGGGGATTTAATATTTCGTTTACGGGAATTTATAATTATCGGCAGCTGTTTTTGGCGAACACTGAATTTACGCCGGCCCTGATTTCCTTCCTGGGAATGATCATTCCTTACACGCTTGTGGTGGTGATCATGTCCTTTATTCTGGCGATGCTGTTGAACACCATTGTCAGAGGCAAGGCCGTTTATCGGACCGTTTATTTTCTGCCGGTGGTGGTGCTTTCGGGACCGGTGATGTATCAGCTGATGAATCTGACACCTCAGGTGGAGGGCCAGGTAAACGAGCTGTATTACTCCTTTTTGATCCGGATGATACACAGCTATTCGCCTCAGGCGGCAGCAGGCATGGTGGCTCTGTTTGACAACCTGTCCATTATCCTGTGGTTTACGGGGATTCCCATTGTGCTGTTCATCAACGGATTGCAGAAAATCAATCCCAGCCTGTATGAGGCGGCCAGGATTGATTCCGCCACCAGCTGGCAGCTTCTGTGGAAGATCACCATGCCCATTATCCGCCCTACGGCGCTGATCGTCACGGTCTTTACCATTGTTCAGCTGGGCGGAATGGATACCATCAACCCGGTGCTGGTGATGATCAAGGAGAGAACGGCAAATACCAGCGGAGGATTTGGTTATGCGGCAACCATTTCCTGGATTTACAGCCTGCTTGTCCTGATCACCATCGGAGCGGCGTTTGTGCTGTTTCGTGAGCGCAAAATAAAGGAAACCCACAAATATTGGTAAAGGAGGAGCCATTATGGCAAAGCGTATCGGAAAGGCAGTGACCTATTTCCTGCTGACATGTATCGGATATATTTATCTGGAGCCGATTTTTCAGATGATCTCCAAGGCATTAATGTCGCCTGCGGACGTCATCAACCCGTCCATAGAGTGGCTGGCCAGGAATCCTACTCTGAATAATTTCAAGGTGGCCGCAGGGGTGTTAAAGATTCCCGGAAGCCTGATCAACTCCATAGGCTTTTCCGCACTTTTGGCTCTGCTTCAGACCCTTGTGGCGGCCATGACAGGCTATGGGCTTTCCCGGTTCCGATTTCGGGGAAGAAATTTCTGGTTTGTGATGATTTTGCTGGCCTTTATTCTTCCCACGGCGCTGCTGATGATTCCCAGGCTGATTATTTTCATACTGGCACAGCAGGGAACCGGCTTACAGTTTCTGGGCACGCCCATTCCCCAGGTGCTGATGGCCGTGTTGGGACAGGGTGTTAACAGTACTATATTAATTTTGATATGCTGGAACTTTTTTAATCTGGTGCCCTATTCCCTGGATGAGGCGGCTATGATCGATGGGGCAGGCCCTCTGCAGACCTTTTACCACATCGCGGTGAAGCTGTCCGTCAGCACGGTGCTGATCGTATTTTTGTTTGCTTTTGTGTGGAACTGGAACGAGACCTACCAGACGTCTACGTTTTTAGGGGGCTCCATGGATCTGTTGCCGGCGAAGCTGTCCGTCTTTGATAGTCAGTTTGAAGGAATCGCCAACGCCGGTGTGGGATCTACCAGCAGCTTCAAAATCAATGAAGCCTATAAAATGGCGGCTACTTTGATTTCCATTGCCCCCCTGCTGGTGTTGTACGGATTCGTGCAGAAACAGTTTATTCAGGGGATCGAAAATACAGGAATCACAGGCGAATAGGAGGCTTATGAAGATAACAAAATATGTGGCATATGCGGCATGCATTGCTGCGGCGCTGCTGATGAGCGGCTGCAGCGGAAAGGGAGCTCCGGAAGGGTCCGGAGAAATACAGGATTCTTCCGGGAATCTGCAGGACTCTATGGAGGAGACCGGAGAAAAACGTCTGCAGACCCGGGTGGGATCAAAGGTGCCGGAGGCTTTTTTGGAGGAGGAAGAAATGGAAGGGTATGAAAAACGGGAATATAAAATAGCTGAAAACCCTATGCTTCGTGCGGACGGGAAGGTTCTGCGGGACAATGCGGGACAGGGAGAGGTGGTACAGCTGAGGGGTACCAACGCCGGCGGCTATCTGCTGCAGGAATTTTGGATGACTACCACGAAACAAACCGAAAACGTCTATGCAGAAGAAGATATTTATGCTATATTGGAGGAACGCTTCGGAAAGGAGGTCAGAGAGGAGCTGGTGGCTCTTTACCAGGATCATTACTGGACGGAGGCAGATTTTGATTATTGTCAGCAGATCGGTATGAACTGTATCCGCCTGCCCTTTTGGTATCGTAACCTGGTGGATGAGAAGGGTGAGTTTTATGAAAACTGGAGTCAGAGGCTGGACTGGTTTGTGGAAGAGGCCGGGAAACGGGGAATCTATGTGATTCTGGACCTGCACGGAGCCCCCGGCTCTCAGAATGGTGCGGATCATTCCGGAAGCGATGGAAGAGGGGAGAATGAAAAGGCCTCCCGGTTTTTCTTTGGTGATGATGCGGCGGCAAATCAGGAGCTTTATTACAGAATTTGGGAAGGGATTGCAGAGCATTTTAAGGATAATCCCTGGGTGGCTGCCTATGATCTGCTCAATGAGCCATTTGGACCTTACCGCTATGAGGCGAGCCTGTCCGCGGCTGAGCTGCACCAGCTGTTATGGGGGATTTATGATGAGGCATATCAGAGAATCCGCCAGATCGACCAGAATCATGTGATTATTATGGAGGCGACCTGGGATCCTGTGGATCTGCCCAATCCTCAGGAGTATGGCTGGGAGAATGTGATGTACGAGTACCATAATTATCATTGGGGGGATTATGACAATCTGGAAGGAAAACAGGTGGAGGGTATTCGTGGACGACTGCAGCAGATTCGGCAGGCGGGCTATAATGTACCCAGCTTTCTGGGAGAGTTTACCTTCTTCAATAATCTGACGGCCTGGGAAAAGGCGCTGGCGCTTGTGGATGATTTCGGTATGTGCTGGACCTCCTGGACCTATAAGGTCACTGAAGGGAACAGTTACTGGGGGATCCGTTCCCAGAAAAATGCCAATCTGGATCTGGAGACGGCATCCATAGAGGAAATAAGAGAGGCCTGGTCCGCGGTGGATCAGTCAAATGAGCATGTTGGACTTCGGCTGGTGCTGGAGAAATTTTACAAAAGGGTTTACATTCCTGCTCAGTAGCGCAGGGCAGGATCACAGAGCGTAGTCAGCTCAGAAAGAGAGGAACATTTTAAATGAAAATCAAAAAGGCGGCGGCAATTCCGTTGATACTGCAGGATCCGTTTTTTTCCATATGGTCCGACGCAGATCATCTTTATGACAAGGATCCGGTGCACTGGTGCGGGGAGCGTCAGAGGCTGCAGGGTTACATAAAGGTTGATGACGCAGTATACTGCTTTTTGGGGGAGAGGGGGATTCACGAGGCGATCCCTCAGCAGTGGGTGGATGTGACGGCCACGGCCACGGAATATATGTTTGAAAACGAAAAGGTAAAGCTTTCAGTGCGCTTTACATCGCCGCTTTTGCCGGATTCCATAGAGCTCCTGTCTCGTCCCTGCGCCTATGTGGATTTTCAGGTGGAAAAGAAAACGGAGTGCAGGGCGGAGGTCTGCTTTACGGTATCCTCCGATCTGGTATCCCGCAGGCGGGAGAGAATGGCGGGAGGAAGCTACTGCCGTCCCGGGAAAAAGGAAGTCCCCCCATACAAATACGCGGTGATGGGGAGGGCCGTACAGCAGCCTCTGAGCGGCAGCGGTGACCGGGTAACTGCCGATTGGGGGTATGCGTATCTGGCCTCTGCCCAGGAGGATGCCCGGCTTGCCTTTTCCCTGGAAGCGGGAGAGCTGTCCTGCTGTCTTCCCGTGCCGGAGGCGGGCGGTCATACGGGGCTGGTATTGGCCTGGGATGACCTGGTATCCATTAACTATTTCGGGGAGTGGAAAAAGGGCGCCTGGACTCGCAGCTATGGCACGATTCTGGATGCGGTGGGAGCCGCCCTTTCGGACCGGGAGGAGGTGTTTAAGCGCGCGCAGAAGCTGGATCGGGAGATCTTTGACAAGGCCTTTTCTCTGGGAGGGGAGGCATATGCGTATATTTGCTGTTTCAGCTATCGGCATGCGGTGGCCGCTCACAAGCTGATCCTGGACGAGGAAGGAAATGTGATTTTCCTTTCCAAGGAAAACGATTCCAACGGCTGTATCGGAACGGTAGATGTCAGCTATCCTTCCGTGCCGCTGTTTCTGCTGTATAATCCGGAGCTGGTGAAGGGGATGCTTCGTCCCATCTTCCGGTTTGCTTCCTGTGATGTGTGGGAATATGATTTTGCCCCCCACGACGTGGGGCGTTACCCTTATGCCTGGGGTCAGGTCTATGCCCTGATCGAAGGAAAGAAGGGCATGGGCTACGAGCCCTGGAAGGATGACGTATGTCCGCCCTTATACAGTTATCCGGCAGGCTGCGGTATTTATGATCCGGTCTATCAGATGCCCGTGGAGGAATGCGGCAACATGCTGATCATGACGGAAGCAGTGTGTATGGCCGAGGGAAGCGGCGACTTTGCCGGTCCCTGGATGGGGATACTGGAAAAGTGGGTCAAGTATCTGATTCAATTTGGCTCTGATCCCGGAGAACAGCTTTGCACCGATGATTTTGCCGGTCATCTGGCCCACAATACAAACCTGTCTCTGAAAGCTATCATGGGGATCGAGGCCTACGCCCGCCTGCTGGGCCGTCTGGGACGGGAAGCAGAGGCGGAAGAATACCATGAAAGGGCAAGGGACATGTCGGCTGACTGGTGCAAGCGGGCGGACGCGGGAGACCATTATATGCTGGCCTTTGGTTCTCCGGAGACCTGGAGCCTGAAATACAATATGGTATGGGATAAAATCTTCGGCAGCGGCCTTTTCGGGGAAGAGGTGTACGAGAAGGAGCTGGCCTGGTATGAAAAGAAAACCGGTGTTTACGGAGTTCCGCTTGACAGCCGCGCCTCCTATACCAAGAGCGACTGGATCCTCTGGTGTGCGGCCATGACACAGGATAGAGAGAGGCAGCGGCGTCTGATTCAGCCGGTGGCCGATTATCTGGAAAACAGCCCCACCCGGGTGCCATTCTCCGACTGGTACGATTCCGAAACAGGAAAGTATTGTCATTTTATAGCGCGAAGCGTACAGGGAGGTATTTTTATGCCTTTGCTGGAACAGGCGCTCCGCCGCTGAACATAAAAACGAAAACAGAACCGACGGGCAGTGGGGCATCAGCCCTGGTCCGGCGGCTCTGTTTTTGACTTTTTTAACTTTTCTTTTTGACGTTACTTTCTGCGGTTATAGCCCATCATGCTTATGATCATTGAAAGGATAAAGAGAATGACTGCCGCGATCCCCGTTACGGCAATATAAGAGGGAATAATATTTGTCATGGCAGAAAATCCTGCGCCGTCTTCAAAATATTTGATAAAGTAGAACATGGGGATTACGACGAACAGCCCCATTGTCTGAGCGATATGGAAACCAAACCAATAGGTCAGGGGCAGACAGATGCCGGTCCATAATAAAGGGATGAGTATGGAGGCGGCGGCAGATATGCCCCAGACAAGGGCGTCAAATCTGCGAAAAGCAACGCTGGATAAGAGATTGAATAACAGGCTTCCCATAAGGCTGACTGCCAGAGTACAGACAACGGCCAGGTATTTGCTGATTACTACGGAGGCGGCGTTTACCGGCATGGCCAGCTGATATTTTTTCCAGCCGGCCTTTTCGTCGCTTGCAAAGCTCATGACATTTTGCATACCGATTGTCATTGCAAGCATCATGGAAGTAAGCAGCCCTGCATAAACGCCGGTATTAAACATCAGCAGTATGATCGTGCCGGCAGCGATCAAGATTACTTTTTTATCGATACTTTTAAAGAAAAGGGAAATGTCTTTATAAATCAGTCCTTTCATGCCGCGCCTCCTTTGATGTAGAAAAGCATTATATCCTCCAGTGTTGCGTTATCCATCACCATATTTTTGTATTTGTGTTTTGCAGCCTCCTTATTGCGGACGAGGCACTCCACGCTCATATTTGTTTTTCTGTGAATAATATAATCGTCTGGAGAAATGGAAGTAAATTGCTCTTTTCCGCATTTCAGAATCCCGAAATTGTATATCAGATCATCTTTTGGCTCCTCAAAAATAATTTTGCCCTGATGAATCAAAATCACATAATCCGCAATTTTTTGTATGTCTGATGTAATATGAGAGGAAAACAGGATAGAACACTCCTCGTCCTGCATAAAATCCAAAAATAAATCCAAAATTTCGTCCCGCACAACCGGATCGAGTCCTGAGGTTGCCTCATCTAAAATCAAAAGCTTTGGCTTATGGGCCATGGCACAGATGATGGACAATTTCATTTTCATTCCCTTGGAAAAGGAGCCGATCTGTTTCTTTTCCGGTATATTAAATTTATTCAGGTATTGCCTGTAAAGGCCGGTGTCCCAGGACTGATATACGCCGGACAATATTTTTTCAATATCCCGGGCGTTGAATACGTCATGGAAATTGCACTCGTCAAAGACTACTCCGATCTTTTCCTTTGTGGAGACAACCGTGTTTTCCGCACCGAAAAGCCTGATTTGTCCGTTATCCTTTTTGAGCTCGTCGAGTATCAGGTTGATGGTGGTACTCTTTCCGGCTCCATTTTCCCCGATGAAGCCCACAATCCTGCCTTTGGGAACCTGGAAGGAAACGTGGTCCAGTAAAAAGCCGTCAAATTGTTTGCATAAATCCTGCACTGAAATATTATTTTGACTCATATCAATACCTTTCTGCTATTCCTCGTAAAACAGCCTTAAAATATTTGCCATCTGTTCATAGCAAATTCCATGCGCCCTGCCAATTTCCGCAACTTTCTGCAATAATTCTTCCGCTATTCGAAGCTGTTCTTCCTGAATGAATTCTTTGTTCTGGGCGGCAACAAAGCTTCCCTTTCCGGATACTGTTTCGATAAAACCGTCGCGGGTCAAATCTTCATAAGCTCTCTGGACAGTGATAACACTGATATGCAGGTCTTTTGCCAAGGCTCTCATGGATGGAAGCGCTTCGCCGGAAGACAAGGTTCCGTTCATAATCAAATTTTTGATCTGCATACAAATTTGTTCATAAATAGGCTTATCACTGCTGTTGCTTATGATTATTTCCATCGATCCACCTCCTTTTGCGCGTACATTTCGTTATAATTGTACTTGTTCGATGAGCACAGTATATACGATGTGTGTACGGCTGTCAACTGTTTTTTTTATGCTTGGCTTCGCCCCGACTGACTGTGGCTGTAAAGCGGCGAAAAAGCGCCGTAGGTGTGTTTTGCGAATGGCGCGGTGCGAACAAATGGAACCAGCACGCCTGCAAAGTATTGGAGAATTCGCAGCGGCATTGCGCAGAGTGAGACAGCACTGCTAATTTCATTACGTGGGTAAATGAATGTATGAAGTAGTCTTTATTCCCGCGGGCAATGAGTCAAACTTCCGGATGACTGCATCCATGGGATCTTGACGAATGCCGTTTGATGTGAAAGCTGCGATTGTACCAATGCTTTCAATCTTAGTATTTCTTCGCTTTGTTTTCCATGTTCCAGCTGAAAATTATCTAATCAAGCGAAAAAGAAATTCTGTATTTGTTAAATATTTTCCGCGACTCACACCCATTTCATAATACTCGCCTTTTAGTCTTAAATGATACATTTCTTATAAATGAAATTTTTCTGCGATCCGTTTAATTGTGTCTGCCAGAGATATTTCTAATTCCTTGTATGCCTCTACCGCACCTTTAATCTCGCTTTCTTCGCGCATCTGTTGAATCGCCAAACACATATTTACATCTCCTTTCCCTTTGGGACATTTTAGTTTGGATCCCCTGTGTTTTGCGGCTTGGTAATTATAGCCAAGGAAGAAGCTCATATGATATAATTGGTGCAAACAATTAAACCGAAGGAGTGTATATAATGGATATTTTAGAAATTATGAAAGAACGTCATAGTGTGCGGCAGTATAGCGGAAAAAAGATTGAGAGCAGGGTAAGAGAAGCGCTGGCCGCGCTGGCAGGCGAGTGTAACAGGGAGAGTGGTTTATCTATTCAGATTCTTTATGATGAGCCAAAATGCTTTGACAGCATGATGGCACATTATGGAAAATTCAGCGGCGTGGATAATTATGTTGCGCTTGTTGGGAAAAAAGGGGCTGATCTGGATGAAAAAGCAGGATATTATGGGGAGAAGCTTGTATTAAAGGCGCAGGAGCTTGGATTGAACACCTGCTGGGTTGCTATGACACACGGGAAGAGTGCCGCAAATATTAAAAAGGGTGAAAAACTGGTGTGCATCATTGCGTTAGGATATGGTGTCACGCAGGGAACAGCTCATAAAAATAAACCTGTGGAGCAGCTTTGTAACTGTGCATCCAATATGCCGAACTGGTTTTCAGAGGGAATGGAGGCGGCGCTGCTTGCACCTACGGCAATAAATCAACAGAAATTTTATATTACGCTTGAAAATGGAAGGGTGTCCGCCAGAGCAGGAAAAGGGTTTTATACAAAAATGGATCTGGGCATTGTAAAATATCATTTTGAAGCTGTTACAGGCCGCAGGGTGGAATGAGGCCATTCATAGCAGCAGGGCTTTGACAGGCTGACCGGATTTTGCGGCGACAGAAGGAAGGCCATATACGGAGGCATTTGACGATGTATATGGAAAAAAATTTAGTGAGGAGTGTAAATATGCTGGCCTATACTTACGTTGAAAAGGGAAAATTTGAGCTTTTAGATAAGCCGAAGCCTGTTTTACTGGATGACAGGGATGCCATTGTCCGGGTGACGCTGGCAAGCATCTGCACCAGCGATCTTCATATCAAGCACGGCAGTGTTCCCCGTGCCGCCTTGGGTGTCACAGTGGGCCATGAGATGGCAGGCGTTGTGGAGGAAACAGGCAGCGCCGTGACCAGCGTTCGGCCAGGTGACCGGGTGACGGTTAATGTAGAGACCTTCTGCGGTGAGTGCTTTTTCTGCAGGCATGGATGGGTCAACAACTGCACGGATTCTAATGGCGGCTGGGCGCTGGGCTGCCGAATTGACGGCGGGCAGGCAGAGTATGTCCGTGTCCCCTACGCCGATCAGGGATTGAACAGGATTCCCGATAGAGTTACAGACCGGCAGGCTTTGTTCGTGGGGGACATCCTCGCAACAGGCTATTGGGCGGCGGATATTTCTGAGATCAAAGCCGGAGACACGGTGCTGATCATCGGCGCTGGGCCTGTGGGCATCTGCACACTGCAATGTGTCCTGCTGAAGCAGCCAAAGCGGGTCATTGTCTGTGAAAAAGAGTCCCGGCGGTTGAGATTTGTTAAGGAAAACTATCCCCAGGTGCTGACAGTGGGCCCGGAGGAGGTTCAGAGATTTGTTTTGGCAAACAGTGATCACGGCGGCGCAGATGTAGTGCTGGAGGCTGCAGGAGGTCCGGAAACCTTTCGTATGGCGTGGCAGTGTGCCCGGCCAAACGCTGTTGTAACCATCGCAGCGCTGTATGATGAACCCCAGATGCTGCCGCTGCCGGAGATGTACGGTAAGAATCTGACCTTCAAGACCGGTGGTGTGGACGGCTGCAAGTGTGCCGAGACACTGGCGCTGATCGAGCAGGGCAAGATCGACACCACACCGCTGATCACCCACACTTTCCCGCTCCGGAACATCGCGGAGGCGTATGACCTCTTTGAGAACCGCAGGGATGGAGTGGTCAAGATTGCGATTCAGATGGAGAGCTGACGCAGACTGCCGCAGCGCTGAACATAAGGGGAACCAGGTTGGATTATGCCAGGCAGCGGTATTTTTGCGGAGTATAGTCAGGTTTCTTAGTCTGGTGTTGCGGCACAATCCTGGCGCGGCAGGGATGAGATTCCGGGAGCATGAGCCTCATCTGGGCCGTCAGGAGTAAGATCAGATGCAGTAATTACGCAAGCCCAACCCAATCAATCGCTCTGCCTGATCAGCCATGAACAGAGGGATATTCAGTACATCATCATCCAGCTTCAAATTGTCCAGAGAGAACCGGACACGGAGTTTAACTTGCTCTGGGAACAGTTCTTTAAATTTCTTCAGGCTTTTGCTGGAGGTATTGGCTTCGGATTTGACTTCCACAGGGAAAATATCATTTTCTCGCTGAATGAGGAAATCCACCTCATAAGGGGGATTGCTTTGTGTCCAGTAGCGGGGAACTACTTCAAACTGTGTGATTAAGGTCTGCAGCACAAAGTTTTCGGTCAGTGCGCCCTTGAACTCGGTGAACAAGCGGCTGCCTTCTCCGAATGCCGTAGGCGCCAGCTGTGCCAGACGGCGGAGCAGGCCTACATCTACCAGATAAATCTTGAATGCAGAAAGGTCATCATAAGCGGCTGCCGGCAGACCGGGAGCTGAGCTGCGGTAGATCTTATGCACAAGCCTCGCGTCTACAAGCCACTGCAGAGCATCTTCATATTCACGGGCTCTCGCCCCCTCCTTGACAACTTTGTAGATAAACTTTTTATTCTCTCTTGCCAGTTGGGATGGTATGGATTTCCAGACCATAGAAATCTTCGGAAACTCGCTGATATTGGGATGCTTGGCGAAGTCTCGCTCATATGCACCGATGATTCCGGACAAAGCTTCCTGCATAGCAGAAACATCCCGTGCTTCTGTCCACATTAGCACAGGTTCGGGCATACCGCCGGTGATATAGTACATCTTAAGTTTCTCATAAAGAGGATTAAAGAATGCATCTGGAATCGGTTCAATAGTATCCACACTTTCCATATACTTGGCAAGATTTTCGTCGCCGTTGGCGAGCAGAAATTCCGTGAAAGTCATAGGATCAATCTGCATAAAGTTGATTTTGCCCACTGGGAAAGAAGAAGGCTTTGCCAGAGCAATCCCCAACAAAGAACCGGCGCAGGCAATGTGATACTGCGGAGCATTTTCGCAGAAATACTTCATGGAGTTGATAACCTTAGGACAGTCCTGTACCTCGTCAAAGATAATAAGTGTCTTTTCCGGTACAATCTTTTGGCCGCTGGCCAGTATTAAATTCTGCAGGATGCGATCTACATCCTTGGTGGTCTCAAAAAACTGTTTGTATTCCTCGTTTTCGTCAAAGTTAAAATAGGCAGTATTTTCATAATAGCGGCGGCCAAATTCTTTGAGAATCCATGTCTTACCCACTTGGCGCACGCCCTTTAGGATCAATGGTTTGCGGTAGGGAGAATTTTTCCAATTCAGCAGTTGCTGCAATATCAATCGTTCCATATAACCACTCCTTCACATTCTTATTATATACAATACCCATGAAAATTACAACATATATCACATTATTATATTGTTTTAAGTGATGATAATCACATTTTTATGAAAATCGTGGACGGTGAAAGTGTATAATGTAAAAATCACGGACTAAATTTCGCTAAAGAACAGAAGTGTCTTATTGAAGCGAAATACGATGAGATCTATGAGCTGTGCGAGAAGGGCACACCGTCGCAGAATATTTATATCATTGTTTTGCGGCTTGGTAATTATATTCAAGGAGGAAGCTCATATGATATAATCGGTGCAAACATTTAAACCGAAGGAGTGTATATAATGGATATTTTAGAAATTATGAAAGAACGTCATAGTGTGCGGCAGTATAGCGGAAAAAAGATTGAGAGCAGGGTAAGAGAAGCACTGGCGGCGCTGGCAGGTGAGTGTAACAGGGAGAGTGGTTTATCTATTCAGATTCTTTATGATGAGCCCAAATGCTTTGACAGCATGATGGCACATTATGGAAAATTCAGCGGCGTGGATAATTATGTTGCGCTTGTTGGGAAAAAAGGGGCTGATCTGGATGAAAAAGCAGGATATTATGGGGAGAAGCTCGTATTAAAGGCGCAGGAGCTTGGATTGAACACCTGCTGGGTTGCTATGACACACGGGAAGAGTGCCGCAAATATTAAAAAGGGTGAAAAACTGGTGTGCATCATTGCGTTAGGATATGGTGTCACGCAGGGAACAGCTCATAAAAATAAACCTGTGGAGCAGCTTTGTAACTGTGCATCCAATATGCCGAACTGGTTTTCAGAGGGAATGGAGGCGGCGCTGCTTGCACCTACGGCAATAAATCAACAGAAATTTTATATTACGCTTGAAAATGGAAGGGTGTCCGCCAGAGCAGGAAAAGGGTTTTATACAAAAATGGATCTGGGCATTGTAAAATATCATTTTGAAGCTGTTACAGGCCGCAGGGTGGAATGAGGCCATTCATAGCAGCAGGGCTTTGACAGGCTGA
>CAJTVB010000004.1:199183-213802 GCA_910579755.1 uncultured Acetatifactor sp.
TACAGGCCGCAGGGTGGAATGAGGCCATTCATAGCAGCAGGGCTTTGACAGGCTGATGGATTCCCTATCCTTAAGTGTATTTGCAACGGGAAGCACAACGGGTGACGCTGGCAGGCATCTGCACCAGCGATCTTCAGGTCAAGCACGGCAGTGTTCCCCGTGCCGCCCTGGGTGTCACAGTGGGACATGAGATGTACGGTAAGAATCTGACCTTCAAGACCGGTGGTGTGGGCGGCTGCAAGTGTGCCGAGACACTGGCGCTGATTGAGCAGGGCAAGATCGACACCACGCTGCTGATCACCCACACTTTCCCGCTCTGTTTAAAAATCATTTATTGTCACCCCTCCCAATCCCCATTTGTGTTTATACAGGTTTAATCTCGTTTTTAGTGGGTACACAATATTTAAACTTATAACCACATAATCCATTACAATTTCTTTACAATTTCGATTGCAGAGATAATTAAATCATATCGGATATTCTTTTGCATATTCCAATTTCGGGAATCCCACTCCTCACCGCTTACATCATCACCGGCATATAATAACTGGGCAAGCGGAATATTGTAATACTGAGATACCGCAAAAAAAGCTGCCGCTTCCATTTCCACAGTTATACATCCCTCGTTTCGCCTTAATTCAACCATATCAGGGGTTTCTCTGTATATGGCATCGCTTGTCCATGTTTTCCCGGTTGTAAATGGAATCTCCATTTGTTCCAAACACGAAACAACAGTCTGAGCTGCCTCTTTATGGCATTCCACTTCACGGGATGGCTCTAAATAATGATAGGATGTCCCCTCATCTCTAACCGCAGAGACAGGGATAATGATTTCTCCCACTTTACTGTCCTTTGTCAATGCCCCTGCTCCCCCGCAGATTATGAACTTCTCACATCCCATAGCATGTAGTTCTTCAATCGATACAGCCGCACCCGGCGCACCACAAAATGCCATCGTAATACAAAGCTTATCTGCGCCATATACATATTCATAAATCGGTATATCAAGCACTTCTGAATTAAGATAGCCAATGACAGGAAGATTGTTTTCCGAAACAAACTGTTCCAATTCCTTCCTGAAAAAGGTAATCACACATTTTTCAGGAAGGCTTTTAGCCAAAAAATCCGTTGCCTGAATAATCGGATTTTTACCGGTATCAAATTCACATACAGGATACTTATTCTTCAATATCATATCTTTTTCCTCCATTTTGATTTGTCGATGGCCAGTACATGCCTTGAATATGGTCATATTATACCATGTGCGTAGAAAATCAAGCGGCTGCAAAGCAGACATTTGATTTTCAAGCCATGGGTCACGGTATAATGCATCACGAAGTGATGATAAGACAGCGTAAGCTGGCTTAAATTCTGCGTTAGCAGAATTATTATACCATAATTGCTACGCAATCATGGATTTTTTTTCAGGCATTGCAGGATTGGTTCAATGTACTTTTTATCCGAAATATCATAGGACGAAGAAATCATTTTTATCATTACCTGCTCGGCCTCGGTTTTATCTTTTTTTGCCTTGAGTGCTTTTATAAACATTTTCATCATAAGCGTGGACGGGGCAGACATTTTTTCATAATTGAAACCGCCTGGACAATAAAATATATCTACTTTTTTCCGCTCTGAATCGTTAAAAATCTGTTTAAGAGCTGCTTCGATTTCCGGATTCTCTATGGGACTTCCCCCGACACAAAATGCAATCAGCTTCTTGCCGGCCCAGTTGTCTATATTTCCCTTAAACCAACGAACCTTACTGATACTGCCCGCACATGCCCAGCTTCCAAAAATAATTGCTTCATATGCGGTCAAATCTTTCTTTTTTGCTGCAGATAATTCAAGACAATCAGCCCCTGCCGCTTCCGCTATCCATTCGGCATAACGCTTTGTAAACCCCGTTTGTGAGTTGTAAATTACAATTGTTTTCATCGGCTGAACCTCCTTATTTTTTGATTTTCTACTGCGCCTTAAACAGCTTTTAAGATACCTTTTTTCCAGATTTTCTATTCCTGCATACAGCGTTGATAAAAGAATGAAAAGAGTTTCGAGAAATACTGATTTCATAGTCCTTTCATCATACGTGTGGACATCAGGCAGGCTTCTCCGTTGGTAAAATAGATGATTCGGTTTTTGGCATCTGCTTCTTTTATGTTATTTCTGTTTACTAAAAATGACCGATGGCAGCGTATAAAGCTATCGTCCAGTATGCCTTCCAGTTCTTTTATGGTGCCGGAAAATTCGATTTGGCGGTCTTTCGCATGGAGAATCACTTTATGGATATTACCGGAAGTTTCAAAAAAGAAAATATCATCATAATCTACGCTGATTTTTCGTCCGCCGACTTGTGCAGTATAGACCTTATGTGTCTTGTTGGTCTGGAGCGTGTAGCGTTCCATTGCATTTAAGAGACATTCTCTGATTTTCACCTTCGCTTCGGCAGGGTTGTCTTTCAATACAAAGTCCATTGCTTCCACCCGATACTGAAAGGTCATGAAGCTTAGTTCAGAATGTGCGGTAATGAATATGATGAACCCACGGGGGTCAAATAATCTGATCTGCTGTGCCAGCTTCATTCCGTTCATGTCGCTGTGTAAGTCGATATCAAGGAAATAAATACCTGTGTTCTGGCTGGTTTTAACCTTTTCCAGCAGTACATAAGGGTCTCCGGCATTCAAAACAAGCTGCATATCCAGTTCTTCCATCAGCACAGTATTTTGAATGATCTGCACGATAGTCCGCCGCTGTGCGGCATTATCCTCACACACAAAGATATTCAGCATATTGTGTAAGTCACTCCTTTCCGGCATCAAGTTCCATATGTTGCGTGAAACAACCGCATTGCATTGTTGTTTCCAGCAGAACATTGTCGTAGGAACTGATGATTTTCTGAACGTTGGAAAGCCCAATCCCCTGATGCCCGGTTTTTGTACTAAAGCCTTTCTGTTTCAACTTATGCAGCGCCAGTCCGTTATCCTGAAAGCGATTGCTTATGATGATTGACACACCGGTCGTATTCTGAAGAATATTTAAACCAATTTGCGGCTGCTGGGTCTCCAGCGTGGCTTCAATGGCATTGTCTAAAAAGATTCCCAGTATTCTGGCAAGATCCACGGTGTCCATCAGAAAACTGTCCACCTTGTCAGGAATATCAATCGTTACATCAATCCCTGACTCATGGGCATAAATCATTTTTGCGGAAAGCAGGCTTTTGATTTCCAACACACCGATGTTACTGAGCTGATTCAGCTTGTAATCACCCCTGTCAATCAGATTTTTCGTTGGGAAAATTTGGTTTTCAAAATAATTCTTTAATTCGTCTATATTGCCGTTTTCAATATAGCCGGATAGAGAGAGCAAAATGTTAACGTAATCATGCTTAAAGGAGCGCAGACCGTTATACATGACTTCCAAATTGTGCGTGTAGTCCTGTAAATCCTGCAGGGATTTCTGCTTTGCCTGCGTCTGTACTTGCTCCAGCCAGGAACGGCGCATGGCCAGAAGCAAAAAAAGCATAACAAGCAGATATCCTGAAATATGTAAGACGTTATTATATATCATTTTGCCGACAGAGCCATTTTGTCCCGGAATCAGATCATCGAACAGATAGATGGTTATCAGGAGCAGCAATGCGGCATCAATCAAATACCATGTCTGCGGAAGGCGTAAAATCCCTTTGCCTGACAGTAATAGCTTTTTAAGCAGTCTGCCGCAAAGCAGCGTGATAAAATAAAACAGCAAAATGCGGATCAGCATGATACCGAAAGAGAAGTATGGTTGATTTGATAAAGCCGGGGAAATCAGCATATTCCGAAAATTTGACAGTATATTATCTGTTACTACAGTAAGCACAAACCCAATCATGCCCATACAGACATTCTGGGACGCAGTATCCCGGCAGGCAGTCAATCCGAAAATGCAGGCCGCCACCAGAATACCAAACAGCCCGTATGGTATGCAGGACAGCAGCGTTACAGGCATTCCGGCAAGCAACAGCAGCATATAAAGTATGAAAAACGTTTTCAAGCTCATACGTTTGGGCCATACATTACGAATGGCAAGGGAAAGCTGAAAAAAAGGCAGCAGCATTTCAACGAATTGTACCATATAACTCTTCCTCTCAAATTTTCATTTCTGATTATACTGTATGTGATTCTTTGTATCAAGTGGTACTGCGCGAAAATGATGAATAAATGCGTTCTTTTCAGGAGGAAAAACGCACTTATTCGCGAATTGAGGCATCTTATGACTACTCTGAGGGAATTGCTGTTTCCTCTGGTATACTATTCTACGATCAATACATATTTGTTTCGGAAGGAGATATGAGGTTATGAAGCATTTATTAAAAGGAGCTGCCGTAGTAGCAATCATTCTGATTGTTTCTTTGGCAATACATTTGTTTTGCAATATGCATGGCATTGAACTGGACTCGACAGTGACAGGCACCGTGTCAGCAATCTGCGCATTGTTGCTCTATAAGGGATTGATTAGAAATGAAAATAATAAAGGTGATCAGGGCGGAAAAAAATAAACTTAAACGAGTCAGATGTAAAGCAACGAGCCGATAAACTTGTGAGAGATCACAGTTTGTCGGCTTGTTGTTTTTTGCCTTGTATTTTGTGTTATACTGGCCTATATAATAGCTGGATTCAGGTGGAACAGGATTTGATAGAGAAACATGGCGGAAAATTCCAATAGAATGTATTTCACAACAAAAAAGATTCGATTCACAACATTTCATTGTGGAACCCCTGATATTAAAACGATAATTAAGGAAAGGGGAGTGAAAAAATGCAGCTGGCGATATGTGATGATGAAAAGGAAATCAGGGAGCTGTATGCGGAGAAAATCAAACATTTTTATCCTGATGCAGATCTTGTGCAATACCGGTCGGGTGAGGAACTTCTTATAGCATACCGGAAACCGGATATTTTACTGCTTGACATTCAGATGCCTGGCAGAAACGGAATGGAAATTGCGAAACAGCTGCGCGGGAGCTGCAAAGAGATGGTAATCATTTTTGTCAGCGCCCTGGAGGAGTATGTGTTTCAGGCATTCGACGTGGGGGCGTTTCACTATCTGGTGAAGCCCTTTGATGATGAGAAGCTTGCGGAAGTGCTGGCACGCGCAGTGGGGCAATATGAGGACAATAGAAAGCGGGAGGAGCATAAGAAAAAGGAAAGAGAGACGTCAAGCCTTGTGATTACCAGGGGTGGGGAGCATGTCACCGTCAGGATTGAGGACATTGTGTACGCGGAGGTATTTGACAGGAAAGTGATTATACATACGATGGATTCTGATATCGAATATTATGGAAAAATGAAGGAATTGGAGCAAAAGGTGGGCGATGGCTTTTACCGTCCCCACAGGGCATATCTGGTAAACTTAAACTTTATCAGGAAATATGATGCTGCTACGATTTACCTGAAAAGAGGACAAGCGCTTATGGCAAAGCAGAACTATCATGATTTTGTTAAGAGCTATCTGAGATTTAATCAGAAGGAGCCGGTCTGCCGGGCTGAGGGAGGCAGAAGAGAATGATAGAAAGCGGGCTGCTTTTTAACTTGACGGCAAGGCTTCTGCCGGTTGCAGAACAGATTTTGGGGGGATATTGTCTTGGCAGCCTGATAAAGCCGTTTATGGAAAGAAAAGAAAAAGTGAAGCTGGTGTGGGCGGCATATTCTCTGACAATGCTGGCGCTCAATGTGGTGAGCTGCTGGCTGAGTACGTTTACTGCGGTGGTTACTGGAATTTTCGTGGCATTTTTGGTGATGTGCCGAACAGATCGGAGAAATTATAAGCAGAAAATATTCCTCGCGGCAACTTTTTTTCTTTATGCTGGCTTGCCTGTGCAATAGCGGAAATTTTGTATGATAACCTATACAGCTATGTCACACATACAGATTTTATGGCGAAGGCCCCGGATTATTTGTGGGAAGCTTTGTATGTGGCAATGTGCATTGTATATCTTATGTCGGAAATTCTGATTTTGCTTGCCAGCATCCGGTGTGTAAAGAAGGTCTATGTATACAAGTCCGCCAATATGACGAAAAAAGAGTTATGTATCCTGCTGGCTCCGGTGTTTACGGGGGCAGTAGGATTTGAAATCATACAATATTACCGCAGTTTTTATATTTGGGAGACTGGAAAAAGTAAGGAAGCATATGATACCTGGGCAGTCATTTATTATGCAGTGTCTATAGCCGTAGTTGTGGTGGTGATTGGACTGTACCAGAGCATCAAGGCGAAACAGGAGGAAAAGCTGCAGAATGAGCTGCTTGCCGCACAGATTGACAGTATCCGTCATCACATCGGTCAGGTAGAATGCTTGTACCAGAATATCCGCGGCATCAAGCATGATATGACGAATCATATTATGACATTGGAAAGGCTTTACGCCAGTGATCAGGCAGAGGAAGCCAGAGAGTACACTGCAGAGTTAAAGGCTGCGCTGGCGGAAGCAGTTGGAGAGATTAAGAGTGGAAATCCTGTGACGGATGTAATTTTGCAGGAGTGGAAGGGGGAGGCGGAGAAAAGGGAGATGCAGTTTCAGTGTGATTTTTATTACCCGGCCGGTTCGGATATCAATGTGTTCGATGTCAGTGTGATACTGAATAATGCGCTTCAGAATGCAATGGAGCATACGGCGAAAAATGCGTCTGTCTCCATTCGCTCTTATCGTAGAAACAATGCCTATATGATAGAAGTTGCAAACAGCTATACAGGAAATCTGCAACAGGATCCGGAGAGCGGACTTCCTGTCACATCAAAGAGGAGGGCTGACGGCCATGGTTATGGCTTGTCCAACATTCGCAGGGTGGCACACAAGTACGCTGGCGATATTGCAGTTGATATCAAAGACGGGAAATTTTGCCTTAGTGTGATGCTGATGATGGAGAGGGTGGCAGAGCGGTGAGAAGCATGTTCACAACAGAAAAAAGCTGTTCCACAACATGGCGGTTCAGCATGAGGCGGAAATTTCCGAAAGAATAATTGAGAACACAAAAATGAACGCTGAAATCGAAAGGAGACGAAAATTGTGATGACTATAAACAGCGGAAATAGAGTGGTAAACAATGTGCAGTCAGTGGGCGGCAACATGAACATGCAGTCAGATTCTGTCAGTAAGAGCATCCAGGATCAGATTGTAAACGCGCAGAAACAGCTGCAGGAGCTTGGTGCGAATAAGGACATGACACCGGAAGAAAAAATGAAGAAAAGGCAGGAAATCCAGCAGGAGATTAACAATCTTAACCAACAGCTGAGACAACACCAGATTGAGAAACGGAAGGAGCAGCAGGCTAAGGCTGCGCCGGAAAAGGAGACGAACAGTAACCAGCAAAAAGGAAATGTATCAGACCCAAAAGCAGGGCTTTCGACAGGAAAGATGCAGGCGATGATCTCCGCGGATTCTTCTATAAAGCAGGCGAAAGTGCAGGGCAGTGTCGCGGCGCAGATGGAGGGCAGGGCAGGTGTCCTCAAGGTCGAGATCAAACTGGACAGGAGCCGGGGCGGTGATACTGCGTCAAAGGAGGCAGAGCTTGCCGAGGTGGAGCAGAAGGCGGAGGGTGCTGCCAATGCGCAGCTGGGTACACTGGCTGAGGCAAACCAAGCCATGACGGAAGCCGAAGAAGCAGATCGGGCTGATAACAAAAAGGATAGCAAAACAGAACATACTGCTGATGACAGGCGGCAAACGGGTGAAGTATCTCAGCCTGAGTCGGAAAAGAAAGGCGTCGAGACAGACAAACAGAAGCCGGAGACAGGCGCTTCCGATAAAAATACAGCAGTGGAAAAAGCGGAGGCAGATCCGCGGGCTGTGACACAGAAACATATTGATATATGCTTATAGTAGTTTCTATTCACAGCCGCATGAGAATCGGCAGACAGATTCGTCAAGCCTGCTCCCAGAGTCTCTATAGCCAGGAGCTTTTTGGAAAATTTAAGAGACTCCGGGAGCATGAGCCTCAAATTATCCAGAGAGAACCGGACACGGAGTTTAACTTGCTCTGTCTCCAAAGAGGATAGCCATTATCAACATCAAATTGTCTGGATTTAGTCACCATCACTTTTGGTTATTTCTGTTAGAGACAGTTGTAGTTGGTACACATTTTCTTTACCATTTCTATCTTTCGTAGTAAGCTCAAAATGGAGAATGTTTTCCAAATTACTTGTATCATCAATTTTTATTCTCCTAATTGTGCTGTTTCCAGATATTTGTCCTAAATCACCAGATATATTGACCGTATCTCCCGTCATGTCTACCACATCATTAGAAAGAATAACATTCTTTTCGTCACCAGCCATAATGTAAAATGTGGTGGAGTATGATGTAATGTCATTGAAAAAATCACCAGTTACTTTCAAATCACCGCCAGCAAAGATTTCCTCTGTGCCATTCAAAATAATGATGCCATTTGAAATTGAAAGCTGTTCATTTTCCCCGCTAAAAGAATATACTGTCGGCTGTTCCTGTCCTGCCTTTTCACATCCAACTAATGTCAGCATAAGTATTGCCATAAAGACCAACACTTTCGATTTTATCACATTCAATACCTCCCCAATTTCCAAATTGTTAATGGGCGTTAAGCACCTCATATTCCTGCCCGACAATCCATCCAACTTTGGGATATTTTGTCTCAAAACCGCATTTTTAATCTTCATCTTCGACATATTCAAGAATATCCCCCGGTTGGCACTTTAGGACTTTGCAGATTGCGTCTAACGTACTGAACCGGACAGCTTTTACTTTTCCTGTTTTCAAGTAAGAGAGATTGACATTAGATATACCGACCTGGGCTGCCAAGTCATTAAGCCGCATTTTTCTGTCCGCCAGCACCCGGTCAAGCCGAATAATAATCATAGCGTGTGATCCACCTCGTCCTGCAAATGCACTCCATAATGGATGATGTATGCAGCTACAATAAAAGCGATGCTGGAGATAAGCATATTAAACATAGCCTGCCCTGTAGAAATGGACATTCGACCATTAGATATAAGGTTGATAAGCCAGCAAATCAATAGTTTGATGAATGGAACGATAACGGCCGCTGAAAATTGGAGTATCCCATAATAAAGCAGATAAGAGGAGTTTTGCTTAGTAAAAATTTCCCCTTTATTTATGTTGGAAAATACATGGCTCAGAAACCAATAAGCAAAAATCATGGGAACTATATGGACAACATATATGAGAGAAAGCCCAATATGAATTGTTAGGTCAATCTGGTCATTATCGTTTGTCCATACATGAATATCATCGCCCGTAAATACAGTCATACTGCGAGAGTGCATTGTGATTTTCCTCTGCGTAAATCGCTCGTTCAAAGGTTCCCGTTTTTGTATGCAGGAAAAAAGATTGACGCCCCATAAAGCTGAGGACGGTACATAGGACATAGAAACAGATTGCAAAATAGCAAGCAAATTTCATTAGTTGAGCGGCATGTCTTGCAAATCGCTCATTTGCGAGCTGCTGAATGAATTTCATAATTTATCACCTCGGGTTTATGATAGCACAGAAATTCAAAAATATCAATAATAATTTAATGATAATCGTTAATTTATTGTTGACAGGATTTATCAGACGCAAACTTTTCATGTTATGGAATGGAATTAACTGCATCAAGAATTTTTTCCGCAGAAGGTCATCCGGGGAAAATCCAATATACACATCCTTATAAGCAAAATGAAATGCTCCATTGTCGTCCTTTGCTTCTAAATATTCTTGCAAATCCTCAAAAGAGTTAATAGGTTTATTTGTCCTTGGTTCATAGTCCATAATCAGAACAGCAAAACTTGAACCGAATAAGTTAGGGGCGGGTACGCCAACACCGCCATCATCGTTATCGGGAGCCGTTGCTATTTCATCGTTGCTGGTTGTATAAGTTACTCGAAGTAAGTGATATTTTGTTCCGTTTTTTATAGTTGTTTCATATAGACTGGCCTTGCCAAAATGATAGCCATCGGGTAAATCAGTGGGCAAATGATTTCCTAATCCCGGTATCCCGTAGGCGGTACTCTCGTCAATGTTTTCTATTGTCGCATCTTCAACATCCCGAACATCCTCAGTGGCCGGATATACAGCCATACTTTCAATTATCGGATCAGCACCCTCTGGATGTCCCCCCGGAATAGCAACACCGCCGCCAGGAATATCCGGGCCGCCGCTCGGCTCCCATTCCACTCTTTCTAATCGGGTCAAAATACCAATACCTGCAAATGAAAACCCGGCGCTCCATAGAGAAAACCGAACAAATATGGAGGAAGTCTGCAGGACAGCCCTCTCATACACGCAGAGCCCAAGCTGCAAGAGCATCTGCGACATACTGGCGGCTTCCCAAAAGGATGATCCTGATGCACCAGATAGCAATGATGCCACCCGCAACAACAGCCACGGCATTACAGGAGGTGCCGGTTACTATAGGAGGACAGGTTCATGACAACTCAGGCAACAATCGATAAACTTTTGGAAATGAGGCTTACTGCCATGGCAGATGCCTTCCGGGCGAAAACTCAACAAGGCACTGACCCACAGACTGGAGGAGTGCGGGTACATCGCCGATTGCCATAATATCTTTATCACCGGAGGTAACCGTATAATAGGACTAAGTCAAATAACTTTCGGAAAGCAGAGAGTCCAAAAGACTTAGTCCTTTTTTAATAATACCGGTGTTGAAAAGCATGGGCCCGTACAAATCTACATCTAACATTATGCCAATTAATGCTTACCAGTCTAAGGGTGAGTGAATTTTCGCTAAAGTGTAGTTATATATATAATGAGTTGCATTGTGCCTAAAGGAGATAATAAAGGTAATGAAAAGGTATGATAGAAGGTTATATTACTGTAAAGGAGGCTGCAGAAAATGGAATCTGCATGTTAGGTCTGTGCAGTTAATGTGCTCAGAAGGGCGACTCCCAGGAATAGTTAAATTTGGCAGAGCATGGGCAATTCCAAGCGATGCGGAACCACCAGAAGATGGTAGAGTGACTTCGGGTAAGTACAAAAATTGTAGAAAAAGTAAATGGTATTTTCAAAGTTTATTCAGAATAAAAGTGCATATGATAAGCATATGAAAGTGAACCGGGAACATATGCCTTTTAGTGTCCCTCTGGTGGAAGATGTTATTTTTGCATGGGGAACCAATACTATTAAACACAAAACAGGTAAGCAGTATAATGAAGCTAAAAATGATGTAAAGAGAATATGTAAGAATAAGAATTGGAAAATGGTCGAAGGTGGTATGAAAGAACTACTGCATGGTCAGAGATGGAGTAATACATCAAAATTTATAGACTATAAAGAATAGAAGAATGCAGCCCCTTTTTAATAGAGGGACTGCATTTTTTGAATTTCTTTTTTCATTTCTTCCACAAATTCAGAGGGAGCGATGACCTTTACCCAAGCTCCCTGGCTTAACAAGAACATCTTAATGCCAGCACCAAAGACTTCTGCTTCAATGATGTATGTTCCGTCTTGTCGATCAACGATTTTGGCTGTCGGTATTTTATCTAAGATTGCTTGTACAGATGGACCAGTAAACTCAAAACGAATTCTTCTTTCTGGTCCTGGCCACATGAATTGGCTTTTTTGGCGAAGCATACCTTCGTCTATAGATTGCTCTCTAGTAATTGAAAAATTCTCTCTATGAATGGTCATATCAACAATTCTATCTACCCTGAAGTAAATTGGCACAGTCGAATCTTTGCTATCAGATACATAAGCTATCAAATAGAAGTAATATTCGCTGAACATAATGGAAACAGGTTTAATTTTTCTTTTTACCTGTTTACGATCCATTCTGTTGTATGTGATAGTGATAAGACTCTTATTTTCTATGCAATCAGTAAGTTTCCAAATATTATCAATGACACTTTGGCAATCACATCCGATTTCATTATAGTGGTAAAGCTCCTTCCTAATAAGATTTTCTAACTTTTCACGATCTGCAACGGTAGTGTTGTTTTTTAATTTTTTTATAATTTCAAGTAAATCCTGGTTGTTAAATGCACGGCTGCCTATAAGAACTTTTGTGATAGATAGAAGTTCCTTGTTTGAAAGGAAATTATCCATTTTTAATGTATAGCAGTGGTTGGAACTGGAATATTCGAGCTCTGCATTCTCAAAAAGCTCTCTGTGTTCAGCCAGAAAATTTTTTAGAGAGTTAATGTCTCTAGTAATACTTCTTGCGGATACATTATATTCGTATGATAGTTGCTGTGCAGATAGGGATTCGCCTTTCATTGCTCGAAAGAAAAGTTCCATAACACGATCTGTTTTTATACTTTTTTCATTATCTTGGTACATAATAATCACCTTATCCCTTCACTTATTTATATCGACATAATTAGAATACACGTTTAATAAGACAATTACTGGCATAGTAAATCATAATAGAAGAAAGAATTTTTGAAAATAAATTTTTACTCTGACATGATGTGTCCGTTAGAAGTGATATTCTCAAGTTAAGCTAAATGAAAGGAGATAATGCAATGAGCAATTCAAATGTTATAGGTAGCCTGGCATTAATTAATGGTATTTTGAGTGGCGGCGCTGATTGTGCTCTAAAGGCAGGTTATTTACAAACAATAGTTTCGGAGGTAAGGCTGATTACGATGAAACAGACACAATAATTGAGCATGATAATACCACTACAAGTATTTCTCTTGGTCAAGACGCAGAGGATGAGAAATATCCACGTCATGTGTATTGCTTTATTGTGGACATTTTAGATTATGAAGAATCTGATGCTCTTGATATTGATAGCAAAGAGTAGAAAGGAGCCTTTATGGGATTATTTGATAAGATTAAGGATACGGCCAATCAGGCAAAGGATACAGCTGCAAAATTTGCTGACGAGAAAGGGATAAGTGAGAAGGTCGCCAGTGCAGCAAGTTCACTGAAGAAAGCATACGATGATACAGCAGCTTCAATGAAAGCACATAAGGAAGAATCCGCAGAGTTAAAGAAGCCACTGGAAGGAGCCATTGCAAGATATGAATTTACATATCAGGGCGGACTGGAAGATATTCCTAAACCAAAGTCTGGTGCTTGGGGAATGAATATCATGCCGGATATGTTTGCTTTTAGGGTAACCATAACAACAAAGGATTGGCTATATGATCTCGATATCCCTTATGATGATATTTCAGATATTAGAATTGAAAAACGAACTATTTCAAATGCAGAAATGTGGTTGGGAGCTGGTAACGATGCAAATCAGCAGCAGGAAAATGTAGTCGTAATAGAATACACAGACAAAGAGCAGAAAAAACAGACGTTACGTGTTGAAATGTTGACTGGAACGACAATATATAATCAGGCAGCTAAGTGTAAAGAACTAATGGCACTGTTACGTAGAGAGAATATTTTAGAAAGACTCCAAAAAGGAAATACACCGTCTTCTTCAGGAGATGACGTATTGGCTCAAATTGAAAAACTATCAAAGCTTAGGGATGCTGGTGTGCTTTCAGAAAAAGAGTTTACAGCAAAGAAAGCAGACCTTTTAGCAAAGTTATAACTTTAGTCTCAGAATATTTTCTGTAATAAAATCACTTAAAAACCGGAAAATTGCATATTTGGGAACCAAGACCTTTAGAGGAACAAATTCTGGAGGTCTTTTTTAAGGGGATTGAAGAAATGAAAGCGGCTGATATCGGAACCGTGGATCCTGAAAGCCTGGGGGATGCTACCGGGATTGTCATCAGCTCTGATGGTATTTCTCTTAAAGATCGCTTTGAACAGTTTGCCAGGACATTGTAAGAAGTCCTGAGGTCATAGCGTGATGTCATGGGAATTGCAGTGGATCCATGTTAATCTGAAAGCGGACTAAGCCGTTTGTGACCTCTGGTTTCTGGGTTATCTGGACTATGCGCCCTTTTGACGAGCGCGGCGAGTGGGGAGCGAAGCAGAAAAAGGAGTACATTCTTGACAAGGCCGGGAATAAACTCTATGACCCGAAGAAGTGGCAGTACAAATGCAAATCCATTCCCGCTGCCGACTGGAACGAGCAGAAAAAAGCGGAGGAGTGGCGGGCGGCATGGGCGCAACTTTGTAAGTGACAAACCAGAAGTTGCTGCAGTTAAGGGCGCGTATCTCCAAACTGCAAAACTGGTTGAAAGAGGAACAGGAGAACACCGAGCCGCCCATCCTTGCCGACTACATTCAAAGCATTTTGTCACGCAAGGCGTAGCCGGGAAAACCGGGATATTCCCAATCTCTGTATAACCTCAAAGACACGGCAAAAATGCTGAACTTCCTGCAAGCCAACAACATCATGGATATGGCGGGGCTTGATGAAAAATTCAAGTCCATGATAGGGGAACAACTGGATATCTTGCTTCGAAAGAGGAAGTGAAAGAAGCGGAGAAAATCAGTAAGAGCGTGTACAGTATCTTGCGTCAGGAACAGCGGGAACAGCAACCCCGCAGGATATGGAGCGATAACAGACAGGACGGCGGGATAGTCAACATCTGTCACCGCCGCCCTATTTGGGAATTTCAATTGCCAGCCTTTTTTGAGGAAATCATGCACAGCGGAATCAGTTGTCGGAGCTGATTCTTTGCATTTCAAAAAATACACCATCCCATGGAATAATCAAAGTGTTTTCATCCTTTATA
>CAJTVB010000005.1 GCA_910579755.1 uncultured Acetatifactor sp.
CGCCGTCGGCTGCGCACCGTGATCGGGAACATGATCATGATGGCGGGCCATGTGACAGAGCATGCCCGCCAGCTGATCATAGGGCTGGGCCGGAGCAACGTGTGGCGCTATGCATTCCAGGGAATATATACTGCATTTGCGGATTTCTATGCATAAATAAGCCTTCATACAGAAAACTTCCTGCATATAGGGGGAGTAGTGCGCCCATTTATAGGAAGATGGATAAGATTTAGCAGTATATTTCCACATTTATGCAGATTGATTCAACATTATCAAGGTACACTTTTTACTTTTTGCCAATCTGATTGTAGATTGGCATATAAAAACAATGAGTTTCACGGATTCAGGTAATCATTGTAGATGACGGTTCCACGGATGATACTGCATGCATATGCAAAAAATATGTTTCCGAAGCAGGGGATATGTTTAGGTATGTATATCAGGAGAACAAAGGCTTGGGAGCCGCCCGAAACAAAGGGCTGTCTCTGGTGGAGACGCCGTATACGGCGTTTCTTGACAGTGACGATTGGCAGGATATCCGCTTTGTGGAGAAATTCGAGGCTTTTGTGGAGCGTCTGGATTTTGTCCCTGATATGATATTTACCCTGCCCAGGTGCTATAATGAAGCGTCGCATCTTCTGGAAGACTGGATGGACAAGCCGCTGTATGATGAGATATTTATGACCGGAGCCGGGATTGAAATCAAGAATTTGAATGCGTCCATTTGTCCAAAATTATATTTATTGGAGGTAAATGCCAACCGCAAGATTTATCGGACGGCTTTTTTAAAGGAAAATGGATTTTCTTTTCCGGAGGGTGTGAAATGGGAGGATATAAGGCCTCATATTCAGCTGGTGCATCTGGCTAAAAGCTGTGTTGCTTTACCCGGAACCGGTTTTATCTATCGGATGAATCGTGCAGGGCAGATCACGGCAGGAACAGGTAAAGGACGATTGGATATTCTGAAGGTTTTTGAGGATGCACTGGACGGAATATACAACGGATACCAGGTTTCATCCGGTGGTCTGCCTTCGGCGGCATTCGAAGGAAAAGAGCTGTCTGCAATAATGCACTTGATCTGTAATTACACGATCTGGATGATCGAAATGACAAATATAGAATATATTCAGGCTTTGCTGGAGGGATTGCACGAGGTATTTGTACATATTTCGGAGAAAATGATCTCTGCATATTCCGAAGATTCTGAGCCCTTGTCAGGGAAAGCAGCTGCGATGGATGATTCCGCAGAAACAGACCGCGAACTTTTGGCAGAAAGAAATAAGCGGATCGGGTTGATCCGCTGTCTCAGGGGGAGGGATTGGAGTCAGCTGCTGTGCTACGAGGATAGAAAAAATCTGTATCGGTATTGGTCTGTTAACGGTGGGAAAAGGAAAAATCTGATCAGCGGCGGGATCCAATGTATTAGAGACAGCGGGGTGAAATATACGGTAAAGCTGTTGTTTCGAAAGGCTTTTTATGCCGCAGAAAATTTTCTGGCAAAGAGACGCTGAGAGGAGGTCTGCCTGGATAAAGGGGGATACAAATGGAAGAACTGGAATTGTTTTTGGCGTCTCTGCAGATAGACAAAGCGGCCATTTTAGTGGGGGATTGCGGACCGGAGCGGCTTGAAGAATTATTTCGGTATGTCAATTTAAAGCAATGCTGTGTAGTATGTCCATGGCCGGCAAGAGATATGGAAATACTGGAGGAAAGGATTCGCAATGACGCAGCCAGAGGGCTCTTTTCACTGCCGGAGGAGCTGGTTTTTCTGCCATATTATCGATTTGGCGGCATGGAAGGGGTATGGGCTTTCTGTCCCATACGATGTAAAGGAGCGGACCTTCTGTCGATTTTGAATTATGCTCCCCAATATTTGGCGGGCTCAATTTTAGAGGGAGAGGTAAGTGCCTTTCATATATGGGAGCAGTGCAGAACCTTTTCCCGGGAGGTCAATTTAAAGACCTGGAGAGAGGGCAGGAGTCCTGTTGTTCTGGATTGGAAAAATGGATGCGAAGGTGAGAAGGAGCTGAGCGTAATTTTCCCGGTTTATAATGTGGCTCCGTATCTGGAAAGGTGTCTGAAGAGTGTTACCGCTTGGAAGGCGGAGTATCTGGAATTTATCTTTGTCAGCGACGGTTCAAAGGATCATTCTGTAAGTATCATCAAAAAGTGGATGGAGCAGGACTCCCGGATCCGGTTGATTGAGAAGGAAAACGGCGGTTGTGCTTCGGCCCGCCAGATGGGGCTGGAGAATGCTTCAGGCCGATATGTGGGCTTTGTTGATCCGGATGATTTTATTGATGAGAATATGTACCGAAAGCTGCTGCGGGCGGCTATGTGCGGCTGTTTTGACGTGTGCCTGTGCGGATATAATGAGTATTATGAAAATACGGGAAGGATTCATGCGGCAGAGGACTCGCTGTGGTATCCCTATATCGACGGCTGTTATGATGTGGATAAGATCCGGGAGCTGATTACTTATTGCCGGGTGGCTATCTGGAGAGGCATTTATCGTAAAGAGTGGCTGGAGAAAAACAAGATTGGATTTTATACGGATTTAAAGCGGTTTGACGATTTGCCGTTTAAGGTGGAAACCTTTGCCTGTGCAAAATCAGTGGTTATGGTTCCGGAGTATCTGTATTATTACAGGCTGGAGAGAGAAGGGCAGGACGTGTCTGCCGACGATGAACGTCTTTATGTTCATTTTGACATTTTTGCGCATCTGGATCGTTTTGCTGGGAAATCCCAAAATCAAAAGCTGATCGACAATCTTCAGATGTGCAAGATCCAGACCCATAGATATGCTCTCTCAAAGATCAGGACAGAATACCGGGAGGAATATTTGCGGCGGGCACGAGCGGATCTGAATTATTTATGTGATTTTCAGCGTACCTGTAAGATAGCCAATATGATGCTTGGAAGCGAAACGGCAGACGAATACCGAAAAATTATGCAGGGATAACGCCGTTTGTGTTAATTTGTCGGGATGTGCAGGGGAATGAGCAAAAGCAGGAAAAGAAGGCAGAAATGCATTGAGGATTATCAGAAAAACAGCGGCGGACAGAAAAACAGAGTGTGCATCGCGGTGAATATATGCACCTACAGACGGGAGGAACAGCTGAACCGGATTTTGGATAAGCTGCAGGGATCGGCCTTTTTTGACCAGACAAAGAAGACGGATTATTCAGGGGCGCTGTACATATATGTTGTGGATAATGCCTGTGAGCTTTCGGAAATCAGGTCGGAATATATGAATCTGAGACATAATCCCAGAGGAAATACGGGCGGGGCGGGAGGCTATCAGTATGGGATCGAGCTGATCCGTTCGGCGCAGGCAGAGTTTACGCATGTGGTGTTTATGGACGACGATGTGGAATTTGATTTGTCCTGTTTCTACAGGCTTTTTGATTTTCTGCAACAGGTTAAAGGAGCGGATGCCTCCAGGCCGGTAGCCGGCAGGATGTTTCGAATGGATCGGCGGGACATTCAATATACGGCAGGGGAAATATGGAATGCAGGCAGGATATCTCATGTTGGCTTTAACAGGACTGCAGCAGAAGTGGATCAGGAGCCGGAGATTATATGCGATTCAGGGGCGGAGTATGGGGGATGGTGGTTTTGCTGCTTCCCCTATGATTTTGTGATGGAAAATGACATTATGCCCTTTTTTATTCATTGCGATGATGTAGAATATGGATTGAGATACGGCAGACCGCCTGTTATAATCCGGGATGTCAAGGTCTGGCATGAAACCTTTGAATACAGGCAGACTCCGGTTATGCGCTATTATGACACCAGAAATCCGTTGTTTGTAAATGAAAAATATCAGCTGAATAAGGATGCGCCTCAGATATTGAATGAGTGGAAGCAGGAAATATCCGCTTACCATGCGGGTGGGAAGTGGGATTATGAATATTATGTAATCCGGGGAATGCTGGACTATTTGAAGGGTATGAAATGGCTGTATCGGATCCACCCGGGGAAATATCATGATAGGCTGAAGAAAGCCAGGACAGGCAGGTATAAAAATGCAATATTATGGAGGATTGCAGAGCGGCGTTTCAGGAGAAGATATGAGGTGTGAATGCCATGCCGTTATGGGCTAAAATATTAATATAAACTTGCGGAACCATTTTCTTTGATATATAATGAATCCTACATTCTGAAGAAAATATATAAAGATTATCTAAACAGGTAAAAGGTGTTTTTTCTCTTGGATAAAGAATTAATATAATGAGGGGCGGAGTCATTCCCGTACAGATATAAAGGAGACGGATAGTATGAAGTATGATTATTTGATCGTAGGCGCAGGCTTATACGGCGCTGTGTTTGCACAGCAGGCAAAGCAGGCAGGGAAGAGAGTTTTGGTGATTGATAAGAGATCCCATGCCGCAGGGAATGTTTATACGAAAAATGTGGAAGGAATTCAGGTGCACCAATATGGAGCACATATTTTTCATACGAATCTGACCAGAGTATGGGAGTATGTCAACCAGTTTGCCTGCTTCAACCGTTTTACAAATTCTCCTGTGGCCAACTATAAGGGGGAATTATATTCTCTTCCTTTTAACATGTATACCTTTAATAAAATGTGGGGAGTGGTGACGCCCGCCCAGGCGGAGGCCAGAATTGAGGAGCAGAGGAAGGCGGCGGGGATCACGAATCCCCGTAATCTGGAAGAGCAGGCCATATCTTTGGTGGGAATCGATATTTATGAAAAATTAATAAAAGGATATACGGAAAAACAATGGGGAAGGCCCTGCGATCAGCTTCCCGCGTTTATTATCAAAAGGCTGCCTGTGAGACTCACCTTTGACAATAATTATTTTAATGCTCTGTATCAGGGAATCCCTGTGGGGGGATATACCCGGATGGTGGAAAATATGCTGGAGGGTGTGGAGGTACGTCTGGAAACGGATTATCTGAAGCAGAAGGATGCGCTGGATGCGCTGGCGGAGCGGGTGATTTACACAGGGCCTGTGGACGCTTATTTTGGCTATTCTCTGGGAGCTTTGGAGTATCGTTCTGTCCGGTTTGAGACAGAGGTTTTGGACCAGCCGAATTTTCAGGGGAATGCGGCGGTAAATTACACGGATGCCGAGACGCCCTGGACCCGTATTATTGAGCATAAATGGTTTGAATTCGGAAAGGACCAGGAGGGGAATGAGATTCCCGGGACGGTGATCAGCCGGGAATACAGCTCGGAGTGGAAGCCGGGGGACGAGCCTTATTATCCAGTGAATGATGAGAAAAACGGAAAGAGGTATCAGGAATACAAGGCGCTGGCGGAGCGGGAGAAAAAGGTGGTTTTCGGAGGCCGCCTGGGAGAATACAAATATTATGATATGGACGCGGTTATTGCCAGCGCGCTGGATATGGCGGCGAGGGAGCTTTCGTGACATGCGTGACATGCGGCGGATCTTTTTAAATACTGCCGGAAAGATAAAGAGAATTGAAAATCCATATGAGAATGCATATTTATAATTTTCTGGTAAATCGACACAGCGGGATCCGGAGCAGATATCACAGGGTTCATGACAACGGCGGAGGTCTTCGGAAGCTGATATCCTATGTGTATCTGCTGTGTATGAATTTCGGGTATTATTTTTTATTCTGCCGTTTTCTGAGCCAGCCTCAGGCGGTGGAGGTCTACGAAGAAAAAAGGCTGTCTCTGGAGCCGGAGTCGGCGGTTTGCGACAGGGAAAAGCTGAACGTGGAATATTTTGTGGACAGGCTGTCGAAGTATGATCTGATTTCCTTTGATATTTTTGATACCCTGATTTTCAGGCCGTTTTCCGAACCTGCAGATCTGTTCTTTTTTCTGGGAGGGCAGCTGGAGAGGCCGGATATTCGGAGGATCCGTATGGAGCAGGAGTCGCTGGCCAGGAGGGACGCTCTGGCGCAGTGCGGGCATTGCGAGGTTACGCTTTCCCATATCTGGAAGCGGATGGAGCGGGAGACAGGAATACCTGCGGATTCTGGCATGGAGCTGGAAATGGCGTTGGAAATGGATTTCTGCTATGCCAATCCCTTTATGCTTCAGGTGTTTGAGGCGCTGCGCAGGATGGGGAAGAAAATGATCGTTGTCTCCGATATGTATTTACCCCGGGATTTCCTGGAAGCATTGTTGGAGAAAAACGGGTATGGCGGCATAGAAAAGCTGTATGTATCCTGCGAATACGGAAAAAGCAAGGCAGACGGAGCGCTTTTTGAGCTGATAAAGGGCGAGTATCCGGGGACGACTGTGATTCATGTGGGGGATAATGAGCACAGCGATAAAAAGATGGCGAAAAAGAACGGGTTTGAGAGTCTTTTTTATCCGAATGTAAACCGGATGGCCGTACTTTTGCGCCCCTATGATATGTCTCCTGTAATAGGCGGTGCATATCGGGGGATCGTGAATAATCATTTGTATCAGGGAAACATGAGCTATTCCCGGGAATATGAATACGGCTTTGTGTACGGAGGTTTGTTTGTACTGGGATATTGTCAGTTTATTCACGAGTATTGTGTGAATGAAAAAATAGACAGACTTCTTTTTCTTTCCCGGGACGGAGATATCTTAAAGCAGGTGTACGATCAGCTGTACCCCGAAGATGAGACTTCCTATGTCTATTGGTCCAGGGCGGCGGCTGTAAAGCTGATGGCGGAATTTGATCGATATGATTATTTTCGCAGATACCTGTACCACAAGGTTAATCAGGGGGTCACCGTGGGTGAGGTGCTTAGGTCCATGGAACTGGAGACGGTTGTGCGCCCGGCCTTTGGCCTTTCCGATGAACTGACGGATCGGAATGTGGGAATGCTGAAAGAGCTTCTTCTGGAGCGTTTTGACACAATCTGTGCCGTTTACCGGGAACAGCGGCGTGCAGCAAAAGCATATTTTGAGAGGGAGCTGGCAGGAGCGGCAAGGGCTGCCGCCGTTGATATCGGCTGGGCGGGCAGCGGGGCCCTCTCTCTTTCCTATCTGGTGGAGCAGGTGTGGAGGATGCCCTGCAAAGTAACCGGTGTGGTGGCGGGAACCAACACTGTACACAGCGGGGAGCCTGATGCCAGCGAATTTTTTTTGCAGAGGGGGAAGCTGGTATCCTTCCTGTTTTCCCAGGCGCATAATCGGGATGTGATGAAAAAGCATGATCCTAATAAGGATTATAATGTGTATTGGGAGCTGTTGCTTTCCTCCGCTTCAAGGCAGTTCCTGGGATTTCAGTGCGGAGCAGGCTCTCACGGGAAAAGCTGTCATTTGGAGAAAGGTACAGGAATTTACCTGGAGGACGGCAGGGAGGCTATGCTGCGTTTTGGCAGGGAGGACGCTAATCAGGAGGGGATCCGGGAAATCCAGAAGGGAATTTTGGATTTTGTCTTTGATTATCGGGAACATTTTGAAACGGTGCCTTATATGCTGCGGATCAGCGGCAGGGATGCCTGTGCGCCCATGCTTGCCGCTGCCGGACAGAAGGAACGGTATTTAAGGGCCATGGCGGAGCGGTTTACCCTGGAAAAGGGGATCAGCTGACAGAGGGTCAAACTGGATGAAGGATAACAGGGTGAAACGAAAATTTTTTTATTATCTGCTCAGCATGCTGGGATTGCTTCTGCTGGTGGGTATTGCTTTTATGGGGCCTCAGATGGTTTTTCAGACGGGGGATTATTATCTGTGGCAGGATACGGAGCTGAGTGAACGTGAAACCATGGATATCGCTTTGCTGACCAACACCTATGAGCAGTCCAAGAAACAGCGGCTGAAAAACTTTGCGGAAGGACTGGAGCGGGGAGAAAAGTATTATGTTACCTCTAAGGAGCTGTCGGAAAGCCGGCAGGAGTCCTCTGATGCCGGAATTGTCGATAGGCTTGAAGAGCTGAAAGTGCCTTATAATGAGATTTTTCTGTGGCTTCAGGAGCTGGAGCTTTTGCCGTTGGAGCACTTTTGGGAAGGCTATTATATTAATTCCTGCAGACAGTACGTAATTTACAGTGATAATTATGCAAGGGGAGTAAATTTTATCACCTGGTGTCTGGAGATGGAAGCAGTGGGTGGATCAAAGATGACACTGCTGATAGACGCGGAGGACGGTGTGGTTTACGCCATGAAATTTCATGGACTGGATCAGCAGGTGAGGCTGAACCCTAATTACAAATTTTTATTTGATAATCGTTTGAAGGAACATAAGCCCACACAGGTTTATATGGGAAATGTTTTTTGCCATTATTATGGGATCATAGATGATGAAGAATTTTTGAAATATATGCAGGAAACGGATAAGGAGCAGATGTTTTTTAATGATCTTATCCTAAAAAGTGAAAATAATACTTTTCTGTTGGAAATTCCCTATGGCGAATATTCTCTGGAATTTGATATCCGGCCTTTGGAAAATTACTGGGGGGAGAGGGTCGTTGTGGCTGCGGATGGAAGCACTGAATATACGCAGGTCAATTCAATATGGTCTTATCTTCCTACATTTCCAAGGTTTGTCAGCGGAATCACGGATATTTATCGGTTGATTCCCGAGTTTGCAGAAGAATCCCAAGAGGAATAAAGAAGTCCCTGTGCCAATATATTAGAGTAACAGTCTGGCCGGTCCATGTAGGACATGTGAAAAGGGTCGGAAATGGCACAGGGAGTTTTTATGGAAAAATGGCTGGAGCAGGCGGATGATCTGGTATGGGGTCCATGGTTGCTGGCGCTTTTGCTGGGAACAGGATGCTTTTTGATGGTAAGGCTCAGGTTTCTTCCCCTGAAAAACCTGAAATATGCCTTGAAATGCGCTTTTGGAGGGGATAAGGGAGAAAACCGAAGCGGAGGAATATCCTCTTTTGCGGCGCTGACTACGGAGTTGGCCACGACCCTGGGCATCGGAAACATTGTTGGAGTGGCTTCCGCTATGGTTCTGGGGGGACCGGGAGCCCTGTTTTGGATGGTAGTGACAAGTATTGTGGGCATGGCTACCAAGCTGGTGGAAAGCATGCTGGCAGTAAAGTACAGAGGCAAAAACAGCGCAGGACAGATCGCAGGCGGTCCCATGTATACCTGCCTGCATGCTTTTCCCTGCAAAAAGGCGGGTATGCTCCTGGGATTAATATTTGCGCTTTTTGCTGTAATGGCATCCTTTGGTATGGGGAATATGACGCAATCCAATTCCATTGCCGATGCTCTATGGGTGGCTTTTCGGATTCCCAGGCCCAAGACAGGACTTTGTGTGACTATATTAACCATCCTGGTGGTGCTGGGCGGCATTGGCGTTATCGGGAAGGTGACGCAGATTTTGGTGCCTTTTATGGGCATTTTCTATATGCTGGGGACGATGGCCGTGATCGTGGTAAACTGGAAGAGTCTGCCGGAGGCAGCAGGCGGTATTCTGACGGCGGCGTTTTGTCCCCAGGCAGTGTCGGGCGGCATTTTCGGCAGTATTACAGTGTCGGCTTTTCAGTCTCTGCGCTGGGGGGTGTCAAGGGGGATTTTTTCTAATGAGGCCGGGCTGGGGGCGTCGGGTATTACGACTGCCGCCGCTGACACGGAGGATTATGTAAAGCAGGGCTACATAAGCATGACGGGAGTGTTTCTGGATACGGTGATCGTTTGCACGGTGACCGGGCTGGCCTTTGGAGTATCCGGGGTGGTGGGAGCCACGGACGCGGCAGGTGAGCCGCTTACCGGGACAGCACTGACTTTGGCGGCTTTCGAAACCGCTCTGGGAAAATGGGGCGGCGCTTTTGTAAGCGTATGCATTGCATTATTTGCCTTTGCCACCGTGATCGGCTGGGCTTATCAGGGGGAGCGGGCGTTTGAATTTCTCATGGGTGGAAAGACAAAATATAATCTGTGGTACCGGTTTGCCTATGGCCTGACAGCTTTCCTGGGATGCGTCTGCCCGTTGGAGGCAGTGTGGACCTTCTCCGACATCTGCAACGGCCTTATGGCGGTTCCGAACCTGATCTGTGTGCTGGCCCTTTCGGGAAAGGCTTGCCGGGAAATCCGAGAATATGAAAAAACGTATGAGAAAAAGTATAAGAAAAAGCGAAGCAGAAAACGATTGTGAGAAACCACTTGTTATGATATGATAACCGCAAAGGAAAAACAAGCGGCTCCGAAGAAGCCTGTTTTTCCAGCGGTTATCAGGTTATCAAATATATGCAGATCAGAAAAGAGGACAAGCATGACAAAAACAATAGAAAACTTTTTGCAATATGTCAGAATCGATACACAGTCGGACGATTTCTGTGAAAATACGCCCAGCACGGAAAATCAGCATGTGTTAGCCGGGCTGCTGGCAGACCAGCTGACCGGGATGGGTGCTGAGGATGTGGTATACGACAGGGATCATTGCTATGTTTATGCCGCAGTTCCGGCATCGGAGGGCTGTGAGAATGCGCCTGTGCTGGGATTTATCGCTCATATGGATACAGCGCCCGGAGTATCCGGTGCCGGAGTAAAGCCCAGAATCATTGAAAATTATGACGGCGGCGATATTGTGCTGAATGAGGAGAAAGGCATTGTTCTCCGGACGGAGGACTTCCCGGAGATTGAAAAATACAAGGGGCAGGATCTGATTGTGACAGACGGAACCACCCTGCTTGGGGCTGACGACAAGGCGGGGGTTGCGCAGATCATGGCCATGGCGGAATATTTGCTGACGCATCCGGAGGCAAAGCACGGAAGGATTCGTATCGCCTTTACTCCCGATGAGGAAGTGGGAAGAGGTACCGAACATTTTGATATAAAGCTTTTCGGGGCTGATTATGCCTTTACGGTGGACGGCGGAGAGCTGGGGGAACTGGAGAATGAGACCTTTAACGCCGCCGGGGGAATTCTTGAGGTAAACGGAAGGAATGTCCACACCGGCAGCGCCAAAGGGCGGATGATCAATTCTATCCTTATTGCTCAGGAATTTCACAATATGCTTCCGGTGTTCCAAAATCCTATGTATACAGAAGGATACGAGGGCTTTTTCCACTTGGATAGTATTAAAGGAGACGTGGAACATACTGTCGCCCAATATATTATCAGAGACCATGACAAGAACTTTTTTGCTCAGAAAAAAGAGATGTTCCGGCGATGCGCGGATTTCCTGAACCAGAAGTATGGAGAAGGGACTGCAAGCGTCAGGATTCAGGATTCTTACTATAACATGAAAGAGGTTCTGAAGCCCCATGCCCATTTGGTGGAAAATGCCTGTGAGGCCATGCGGGAACTTGGAATTGAACCGGTGATCACGCCGATCCGCGGCGGAACAGACGGCGCACGCCTTTCCTATATGGGATTACCCTGTCCTAATTTGTGTACCGGGGGAGCCAATTTCCATAGCCGGTATGAGTATGCCTGCGTCCAGTCCATGAATAAGGTTACGGAGCTGCTGATTAAGCTGGCTGTAAGGTATGGGGAGCCAGGAAATATAAAAAGAAACGAGTACCCCGCTTGAGCATAAAGCTGTACGGTAAAAAACTCGTTTCTTTATTAAGAATAATATGATGGAAAGGTAAAAAAGTCAAGAGAAATGTATAATGAAATTGATCTGGATAAAATAGACATAAATACAGAGCCTCCCACAGAGGAGCCGGCCAGACAGCATTATTTTATGGCAAAATGCCGCAAATGGGTAAAAGACTTTGAGCAAAAAAATGGTCGTCTTCTCCAAGCCTGCGTAGTCAATATGGGCTGTCAGATGAACGCCCGGGATTCCGAGAAGCTGACCGGCATTCTGCGGAATGCCGGATACCAGATCACTGAGGATGAGCGGGCTGACTTTGTAATTTTGAATACCTGTACGGTTAGGGATAATGCAAACCAGAAGGTGTACGGGAGGCTGGGAGAGCTGAACGGCCATAAGCGGAGAAATCCGGAGATGAAGATCGCTTTGTGCGGCTGTATGATGCAGGAAGCAGCGGTTATTGAGAAGATAAAAAAAAGCTATTCCTTTGTGGATCTGATATTCGGCACCCACAATATTTTTAAATTTGCAGAGCTGCTATGGACACTTCTTGCATCAGAGCGTATGATAATCGATATATGGCAGGATACGGACAAGATCGTGGAAGCCCTTCCTGTAGAGCGGAAATATCCCTTTAAGTCAGGGATTAATATTATGTTTGGCTGCAATAATTTCTGCAGCTATTGCATCGTGCCCTATGTGAGAGGCCGGGAGCGGAGCAGGGAGCCGGAGGATATCATTCGGGAGATACAGGGGCTGGTTTCCGACGGGGTGGTTGAGATCATGCTGCTGGGACAGAATGTAAATTCTTACGGCAAAAATCTGACAAATCCTATTTCGTTTGCGGAATTGCTTCGCAGGGTCGAGCAGATTGAAGGAATAAAAAGGATCCGGTTTATGACCTCACATCCCAAGGATCTGTCCGATGAATTGATTGAAGTGATGAAGCATTCCCGCAAGATATGCAGGCATCTGCATCTGCCCCTGCAATCAGGCTCCACCCAAATTTTGGAGCAAATGAACCGACGGTACACCAGGGAGCAGTATCTGGAGCTGGCGGAGAAGATACGCCGGGAAATTCCCGATATTGCCATCACCACGGATATCATCGTGGGGTTTCCGGGTGAGACGCCGAAGGATCTGGAAGAAACCATCGATGTAGTACGCCGGGTGAAATTCGACAATGCATTTACCTTTATCTATTCCAAACGCACCGGGACTCCGGCGGCAGCCATGGAGAACCAGGTTCCGGAGGCACAGGTGAAAGCCGGCTTTGACCGTCTGCTGAAGGTCGTACAGGAAACGGCCAGAGAACAGGTGTCAAAGCATCAGGGGAAGGTGCTGGATGCTTTAATTGAAGGGATAAACGAAAATGACGATACAATGGTTACGGGCCGGCTTTCTAACAATACGATTGTTCATGTGCCGGGAGACGAGTCTTTGATAGGAAGGATTGTCAGTGTCTCTTTGGATGAATGCCATGGATTTTATTACATAGGGCACGTGACGGACTTAAATGAGCAGAAGAGGGAGACAGGACAGTGACAGGCAGGGTGCGGACTACCATAGAAAGAATAGCGGCGGTGCATCATGAACCGTATTTCGTGGAGCTTCCGTCAGCGCTTTAGGGGAGGATAAAATGGAAAAGTTAAAGCCAAAGCTTTTTTCGGTTATGAAGACTTACACAAAGGAGCAGTTCATAAAGGATGTGGTGTCAGGCATCATTGTGGCCATTATCGCCCTTCCGCTTTCCATTGCGCTGGCGCTGGCCAGTGGTGTCACTCCGGAAAAGGGGATTTATACCGCCATTACGGCAGGATTTGTGATCTCCCTCCTGGGCGGAAGCCGGGTGCAGATCGCCGGTCCTACGGCAGCCTTTGCCACCATTGTTGCGGGCATTGTGGCAAAAAACGGCTTTGAAGGTCTCGTGATTGCCACGCTGATGGCGGGAATCATTCTGATCCTGATGGGATTACTTCGTCTGGGCAGTCTGATCCGTTTTATTCCTTACACCATCACCACAGGCTTTACGGCAGGAATCGCCGTCACCATCGTAATCGGTCAGATTAAGGATTTCCTGGGGCTTACCGTAGTGACCGAGGAGCCGCTGATCGAAACGGTGGAAAAGCTGGCGGCAGTATTTCATTTTATTGGGACGATTAACTGGCAGGCGGCGGCAGTGGGAGCAATCTGTCTGGCAATCCTCATCGGCTGGCCTTATCTGCCGGGGGTGTGTAAAAAGATACCGCCTTCTCTGATCGCGGTTCTGGCCGGCATCGCCATGGTCAGCGGTCTGAAGCTGCAGGTAAACACTATCGGTGATCTGTATGAGATATCCAATAAGCTTCCGGCGCTTTCGCTTCCGGCGTTTCGGTTTGAGACCATACACAGCGTGCTGCCGGATGCTTTCACTATAGCGGTTCTGGCGGCTATCGAATCCCTGTTGTCATGTGTAGTGGCGGATAGTATGATCGGAAGCCGGCATCAGTCCAACACGGAGCTGGTGGCCCAGGGGGCCGGAAATATCGTGTCGGCTCTGTTTGGAGGAATCCCGGCTACAGGGGCCATTGCCAGGACGGCGGCCAATATTAAAAACGGCGGGCGCACGCCTATAGCCGGCATGGTTCATGCAGTGGTGCTTTTGTTGATTCTGGTGGTGCTGATGCCTTACGCCGCTCTGATCCCCATGCCTGCCATAGCCGCCATTTTATTTATGGTGGCATACAATATGTGCGGCTGGAGAAAATTCGTACATTTGTGCAGGACCTCTCCCAAGAGCGACATTGCGGTCCTGGTGGTTACCTTTGTGTTGACGGTGGTATTTGATCTGGTGGTGGCTATCGAGGTCGGTATTTTGATGGCAGCGCTTCTGTTTATGAAACGGATGAGCGATGTGACTCAGGTGAAGGGGTGGAAATATGCACAGGAGGTGCAGGATCCCGATGGAACGGAGCTGCATGCGGTGCCCGAGAACACCAGGGTGTATGAGATCAGCGGACCGCTGTTTTTCGGAGCGGCTGACAAGATCCTGCAGATTGCTCTGGAGGGAAAGACGCGGTACCTAATCCTGCGTATGCGCAGCGTCAGCGCCATTGATGCTACGGCCATGCATACCCTGGAGGAGCTGCAGGAAAAATGCCGGCAGAAAAATATATGTCTGATTCTGTCCCATGTGAATGAACAGCCCATGCAGGTGATGAAAAAAGCAGGTTTTACGAAAAAGGTGGGAGAAGAAAACTTCTGCAGTCATATTTATGAGGCCCTGGACAGGGCCCAGGCGCTTGGGGAAGCAGGCCAGTATAAGTGAAAACAAAGGCGTGCTCTTGGAGCCGGCCAAAAGAACAGGAGCGAAGAAAACCGATGTCGGAACAGATACCTATTGATGAATTGACACCCATGATGCAGCAATACATGGAGACAAAGAAGCAGTATAAGGATTGTATTCTTTTTTACCGCCTGGGCGATTTTTATGAGATGTTTTTTGAGGATGCCCTGACAGTGACTAAGGAGCTGGAGCTGACGCTTACCGGAAAGGCCTGCGGGCTGGAGGAGAGGGCTCCCATGTGCGGCGTACCCTACCATTCGGTGGAAGGATATTTGACCAAGCTGGTCAGCAGGGGATACAAGGTGGCAATCTGCGAGCAGGTGGAGGATCCCAGACTGGCAAAGGGCCTGGTGAAGCGGGAGGTCACCCGGATCGTTACTCCGGGAACCAATCTGAACGTTCAGGCCATGGAAGAAACGAAAAATAATTTTCTCATGTGTATTACCTACACACCTTCCCGGATTGGTATTTCAGCCGCCGATGTGACCACCGGGGACTATTTTCTCACAGAGGTGGAGGATCTGCGGAAGCTGAATGATGAGCTGATGAAATACGAGCCGGCGGAGATCATTTGTAATGAAGCCTTCCTGGTCAGCGGCTTTGACATTGAGGAGCTGCGGGGACGGTATCATATTTCCGTCAACGCCCTGGAAGCCCATGTGTTTGACGATGAGAGCTGCAGGAGAACGCTGCTTCGGCATTTTAAGGTGAATACGCTTGCCGGGCTGGGAATAGAGGATTTTCCTGTGGGAATGCTTTCCGCGGGGGCTTTGCTTCAGTACCTTTATGATACACAGAAGACGGAGCTGGCACATTTTACCCATCTGTATCCGTATCTGACCAACAAATATATGCTGCTGGACAGCTCTACCAGAAGAAACCTGGAGCTGACGGAAACATTGCGTGAGAAGCAGAAGCGGGGGTCATTGCTGTGGGTTTTGGATAAAACCCGGACCGCTATGGGAGGGAGGCTGCTGCGCAGTATGCTGGAGCAGCCCCTGGTAGATAAGGAGGAAATGGAAAAGCGTCTGGATGCGGTGGAGGAGCTGAACAAGGACAGTGTTTCCAGGGATGAACTGCGGGAATATCTGAACCCGGTATATGATCTGGAGAGGCTTCTTAGCAAGGTGACCTACAAAACCGCCAACCCCAGGGACTTTATCGCCTTTCGGAATTCGCTGGAGATGTTTCCGGCCATAAAAAAGGTTCTGAAGGGCTTTCGCTGTCAGGAGCTTGTAAATGTGGAGGAGGAGATTGACAGTCTGGAGGATATCTTTCAGCTGATTAAAGAGGCTATTGAGGAGGAACCGCCGGTGACCATCCGGGAGGGAGGCATGATCCGGGATGGTTTTGATGAGACCATAGACATGCTGCGCAGCGCCAGACGGGACGGCAAGCAGTGGCTGGCGCAGCTGGAAGAACAGGACCGGGAGCGGACCGGAATTAAAAATCTGAAGATTAAATATAACAAGGTTTTCGGATATTATTTTGAAGTGACTAACTCCTATCAAAATCTGGTTCCGGAGGATTATGTGCGCAAGCAGACACTGGCCAATGCCGAAAGGTACACAACACCACGGCTGAAGGAGCTGGAGGATACGATTTTAAATGCCGAGGATAAGCTGACGGCCCTGGAATACGATCTGTTCTGTAAAATCCGGGATTCCATTGCCATGGAGCTGGAGCGGATTCAGAGGACGGCCCGGGCGGTGGCCAGGCTGGATGTGTATGCGTCTCTGGCGCTGACAGCCGAGCGGAATCATTATGTCCGTCCCAAACTGAACGAGAAAGGGCTTATCGATATCAAGGACGGAAGGCATCCTGTGGTGGAGCAGATGATCACCAACGATCTGTTTATCGCAAACGATACCTATCTGGACAATGGAAGCCATTGCATCAGCGTCATCACCGGGCCAAATATGGCGGGAAAATCCACCTATATGCGTCAGACGGCCTTGATTGTGCTCATGGCGCAGGTGGGAAGCTTTGTGCCGGCAAAGAGCGCAAACATCGGGATCGTGGACAGGATTTTTACAAGAGTGGGAGCCTCCGACGATCTGGCCAGCGGACAATCCACCTTTATGGTAGAGATGAATGAGGTGGCCAATATTCTGCGCAACGCAACCTCTCGCAGCCTTTTGATTTTAGATGAAATCGGAAGGGGAACCTCCACCTTTGACGGACTGAGCATCGCCTGGGCGGTGATCGAGCATATCAGCAACCGGAAGCTTTTGGGCGCCAAAACGCTTTTTGCCACACATTATCACGAGCTGACCGAGCTGGAGGGCAAGATGAGCAATGTGAATAATTACTGCATTGCCGTGAAGGAGCGGGGAGACGACATCGTATTTCTGCGGAAGATCGTTAAGGGTGGAGCGGACCGCAGCTACGGAATTCAGGTGGCAAAGCTGGCGGGAGTGCCGGACATGGTTATTGACAGAGCCAGAGAAATCGTGGAACAGCTCACAGACAATGACATTATAGAAAAGATCCAGAGTATTAAGGTGGATGTGAAAAACGAGGGAAAGCCTCGGAAGGTTCCTAAACAGGACGAGGTGGATCTGGCCCAGATTTCCCTGTTTGATACGGTGACGGATGAAGATGTGCTGAAGGAGCTGATGGAGGTGGAGGTAAACACGCTGGCGCCTATCGATGCGCTGAATACATTATACAGACTGCAGAACAAGCTGAAGAATCGTTGGTAAGTATGAAGAAAATCACTAAGCTCGAAAGTACCTCGCCAAGTGATTTTACGCTCTGCCATGCAGAGCTTCTTCATACGGAAGAATGCCAAATACGGGCATTCTTCCCAGCGTAACTTCGCGCGTATGTGCAGCGTGGGAAGGTGGGGCTGGTATACGGAAAGGAAAAGGTACGATATGGCGGGAATACATATTCTGGATTCGGAGACAATAGACAAGATCGCCGCCGGAGAGGTGGTTGAGCGTCCCTCCAGCGTAGTTAAGGAGTTGGTGGAAAATGCTGTGGATGCGGGAGCCGACGCCGTTACCGTGGAGATTAAAGACGGGGGCATTGAATTGATCCGGGTCACGGACAACGGCTGCGGCATGGAGCAGGGACAGCTGCGCACGGCTTTTCTCCGTCACGCTACCAGCAAAATAGAAACCGTGGAGGATCTGTCCAGAATTTCCAGTCTGGGATTCCGGGGGGAGGCTCTGTCCAGCATTGCGGCGGTGGCCAGAGTGGAGGTGGTCACAAGGACTGCCGCAAGTCTGGCCGGCAGCCGTATTTTTCTGGAGGGAGCCAGGGAGGTGGAATTCGGAGAGGTGGGTGCGCCGGAGGGGACTACCTTTCTGGTCAGAAATCTTTTCTTTAATACCCCTGTACGGCGGAAATTTTTGAAGCAGCCTGCCACGGAGGGCGGATATATCGCCGACCTGATGGAACATCTGGCTCTGTCGAGGCCGGATATTTCTTTTAAGCTGGTAATAGGAAACCAGCTTCGCTTCCACACCTCCGGCAACGGTGACCTGCGGGAGGTAATTTACCGCATCTACGGGAAGGAGGCGGCGGAGGCCTTGGTTCCCATCCAGGCGGAAAAGGCGGGCATCCGGGTGGAGGGGTATCTGGGGAAACCGGTCCAGGTGCGCGCCAACAGGAATTTTGAGATATATTTTATCAACGGAAGATTTATCCGCAGTAATATTGTGGCCCGGGCTCTGGAAGAGGGCTACCGGGAATACCTGATGCAGCATAAGTTCCCAATGTGTGTGCTGCACATCACCATGGATGCGGAAACGGTAGATGTAAATGTACATCCCACAAAAATGGATGTACGATTCAGCGATGGCCCGGGAGTCAGCGAGTTTCTGACATCGGCGGTGAAGCAGACGCTGCAGCAAAGGGAAATGATGCCGGAGGCTTTTCTTTCCGGGGACAGAGAGAGAAAGACTGAAGAGAGAGAAGAACGCAGGCTCAGGGAGAAGGAGCACACCCCGGAGCCCTTCGAGCAGAAGCGGATCCAGGAGTACCGGGTCATGGAGGAAAGTCGGTATCAGGCGGATCATCCCCGAAAGCAGGATTTCCTGCACAATCCTGTGTGGGCCAGAGTGAAGGGCACAGAGGATGCCGAGGCTGCGGGAGACTGCACTTTGGGAGAAAGCGGCAGAATTTCGGAATCGCAGCCGGAACCGCAGCCGGAGCCGGAAACGGATGGGGAAGACCCGGCTGCAGAGGAATTTGTTTTCACAGAAACCTCTGAATTTTCTCAGGAAATCAGGGAAAACGATAGTATATCCGAAGGCGCCGCGGAACCGGAGATGCCTGAAGCTCTGCCTGTACAGCTGAATTTGTTTGAGGAAAAGATCCTTACGGAGGATAACCGTGCCAGGTTCCGCATTGTGGGCCAGGTCTTTGAAACCTATTGGCTGGTGCAGTTTGAGGACAAGCTGCTTATGATCGATCAGCATGCCGCCCATGAAAAGGTGAATTATGAGCGGCTGATGACACAGTACCGGGAGAAGAAGGTTCTATCCCAGAGCCTTTTACCGCCTGTGATCGTAAGCCTTTCGGGCCGGGAGGAATCGGTTCTGAGGGAGCATGAATCCGTTTTTCGGGCGCTGGGCTTCGAAGTGGAGGATTTCGGAGGAAGCGAATACGCTCTGCGGAGCGTTCCGGTGGATCTGTACGGCTGTAATGAGCGGGAGATGTTTCTGGAGGTACTGGATCAGCTGGCAGAGGGAAGCGGCTTTGGAGGGATCCGGGCGGCGGAGGAAAAGATAGCCTCCATGTCCTGCAAGGCGGCGGTAAAGGGAAACCGATGTCTTAAGATGGCGGAGGCGGAGGCGTTGATTGACGAGCTGTTAACCCTGGACAATCCCTATAACTGCCCTCACGGACGTCCTACCATAGTGACCATGACCAAAGCGGAGATGGATAGAAAGTTTAAAAGAATTGTAAATTAGAAAAGAATTACAGGTCTGAAAAGGAGCGGTTTCCATGGACGAAAAAAAATCTCCTTTGATTGTATTGACCGGCCCTACGGCCGTGGGAAAGACCAGATTGTCTATCGACCTGGCCAGGGCGGTGGGCGGTGAAATCGTGTCTGCGGATTCCATGCAGGTATACCGGCATATGAATATCGGTTCCGCCAAAATAACCCGGGAACAGATGCAGGGAATCCCCCACCATATGATAGATATACTGGATCCCCGGGAAAGCTTTAATGTGGCAATGTTTCAGGAAAAAAGCAGGGAATGCCTGGCACAGATTTACGGGCGGGGGCACATTCCGGTGGTCACCGGAGGCACAGGGTTTTATATTCAGGCATTGTTAAAGAATGTGGATTTTTCGGGAGAGGAAGGCCTTGACAGGGAAAAGGAGGAGCCCGGAGCATACCGGAAATATCTGGAAGCGCTGGCGGAGGAAAAGGGACCGGATTACCTGCATTCGCTGCTGTGCCAGGCAGATCCGGTTTCTGCAAAGGCCATTCATGCCAATAATATCAAGCGGACGATCCGGGCGCTGGAGTTCTATCATTTGACGGGACAGCGGATATCGGAGCATAATCGGCAGGAAAAGCAGAAGACTTCCGTCTACAATTCCTGCTATTTTGTGTTGAATGATGAGCGGGAAAGGCTTTATTCCCGCATCGAACAGCGGGTGGAGGAAATGCTGGCGGAAGGGCTTGTGGAGGAAGTGAAGGCGCTTAAGCGCATGGGCTGTCATAAGGGGATGGTTTCCATGCAGGGCCTGGGCTATAAGGAAATTCTGGCCTGGCTGGAAGGGGAATGCACCTATGAGCAGGCAGTGGAGGTACTGAAGCGGGACACCAGACATTTTGCCAAGCGCCAGCTGACCTGGTTTCGCCGGGAGAGGGAAGTCATCTGGGTGGAAAAAAACATGTTTGACTATGACGATGAGAAAATCCTGGAATTTATGCTGGAAAAATTGTGGGAAAGGGGAATTGTATCATGAAGGAAGATTTGCTGAAGGAAGTGTATGCCGGCATGGGCATCAGCCGTGAGGTATATGAATACGGAGAGCGGACTTTAGCGGCGCTGGAGGATCGTTTTCGAAGGATCGATGAGGTTTCGGAATACAACCAGCTGAAGGTGGTGCGGGCCATGCAGGAGTGCCGGGTGAGCGAAGCCTGTCTGCTGGGCACCACGGGGTATGGCTACAACGATCTGGGCAGGGATACCCTGGAGGCAGTGTATGCAAAGGTATTTCATACAGAGGACGCGCTGGTACGTCCTCAGATTACCTGCGGAACCCACGCGCTGGCGCTGGCGCTCATGAGCAATCTCAGGCCGGGGGACCAGCTGCTTTCTCCTGTGGGAAAGCCCTACGATACCCTGGAGGAGGTCATCGGTATCCGGCCTTCCCGGGGGTCTCTGGCGGAATACGGCGTTTCCTACAGACAGGTGGACCTTCTTTCTGACGGAAGCTTTGACTATGAGAATATCCGGAATAATATCAATGAGCATACACGCCTGGTTACCATACAAAGGTCCAAGGGCTATCAGACCCGTCCTACGCTTTCCGTGGAAAGGATCGGGGAGCTGATCTCCTTTATCAAAGGAATCAGGCCGGATATTATCTGCATGGTAGACAACTGCTATGGTGAATTTGTGGAGACCATAGAGCCCGGCGACGTGGGCGCGGATATGGTGGTGGGGTCTCTTATCAAAAATCCCGGCGGCGGTCTGGCTCCCATCGGCGGATACATCGCAGGGAAAAGAGAGTGCGTGGAGAACGCGGCATTTCGCCTGACGTCTCCTGGACTTGGCAAGGAGGTAGGTGCCTCGCTGGGGGTGCTGAAAGATTTTTATCAGGGGCTGTTTCTGGCCCCCTCCGTCACCGCATCTGCCCTGAAGGGGGCTGTGTTCGCCGCAAATCTGTATGAGCCGCTGGGTTTTTCCGTGGTTCCGGACGGCACGGAGAGCCGTCATGATATTATACAGGCAGTGACCTTCGGCACCCCGGAGGGAGTCGTGGCTTTCTGCCAGGGGATCCAGGCTGCCGCACCAGTGGACAGTCACGTGACGCCTCAGCCCTGGGATATGCCGGGCTATGATTCACAGGTGATTATGGCTGCCGGCGCTTTCGTATCGGGCTCCTCCATCGAGCTTTCGGCAGACGGTCCCATCAAGCCGCCCTATGCCGTATATTTTCAGGGCGGTCTGACCTGGCAGCATGCGAAATTCGGAATCCTGAAATCTCTGCAGACGCTTTTGGACAGGGGAGTGCTGTTGCATATATAGTAGAAAAATGTAAAAATAAATTATTTGATTTTTATGTACAGAAAAAGCATTTTATGTTACTATATAAAGACGTATGGAGCATGCGGCGCACGGGCAGCGAAGCATGTGGAATCAGGCGTTTTGCAAACACCTGATTAAAATACGAAAGAAAGGATGAGGAATCGTTTTGAAGAAAGTTAACTGGGTACTGGTGCTGCTGGTGCTGGTGGGGTTTGTGATCGGCAGATTTATCGGCACATATTTTGAGGGCACCTTTCTGAACTATGGGCAGTCCTTTGGGCTGAGCACACCGGTGGTTCTGGATCTGGGTTTCTTTGTCCTCACCTTCGGGCTGACGATACAGATCACCATCGCAAGTGTGGTGGGTGTGATCATCGCCCTGGTGGTATACCGCTTTATCAGATAAAATGCGTCGGAGAAGGCTGGAAAAGGAGACGCATGAAAACAGAAAAAAGAAATACCCTGCAGGAGCTTCCCTATGAGAGGTTTCTGCGTTTCGGGCCGGAAAACCTGACGGAGGCGGAGCTGCTGGCCATCATCATCCGTACCGGCACCAGGGAAAGGAACGCGCTTCAGGTGGCGGAGCAGGTGCTGCAGCTGGCCAGATATCCCAAGAGGGGACTGCTGGGACTCTATGATGTATCTTTGGAGGATCTGAAATCCGTCAAGGGTATAGGGGAGGTAAAGGCTGTGAGACTGAAATGCCTCACCGAGCTGTCCGTGCGGATAAGCGAAGCCAGAGCCGTAAGCGGGGTTAAGCTCACCAAATCCTCCCAGACGGCGGAGTACTTTATGGAAAGACTCCGTCACAGAGACACGGAATGTGTCATTCTGGTGTCCCTGGATGCAAAGGGACAGATTATCCGGGAGAAAAAGATCTCTGAGGGCAGTGTGAATGTTTCGCTGATTTCGCCCAGAGAGATTTTCCTGGAGGCTCTTGCGGACCGGGCGGTGAATATTCTGTTGATCCACAATCACCCCAGCGGGGATCCCACGCCCAGCAGATTGGATCGGGAGTTAACGGATAATATCCGGGAGATGGGAGCGAAGCTGAACATTCCTCTGCTGGATCATATTATTATCGGAGACCGCAGGTATGTGAGTTTTAAGGAATCTGCCTGGTTTGAGAATATCGGAGATTCCCTCCACAAAACATGACATGAACTATGCAGCAGGCCGTGCCGCTGCGGTTACATCGGAAAGGGGCTGTCATTTTGGCAAACAACGCATTCGGTATCGATCTCGGTACCAACAACATTAAAATTTACAGCAGGAGCGACGAAAATGTTCTGATCGAAAAGAATATGATCGCCATTGAAAATAAGAATACCCTGTTTGCGTATGGGAATTCTGCTTTTGAAATGTATGAGAAAGCTCCCGGAAATATTCATATTTCTTATCCGCTTTCCAACGGAGTAATCGCGGACATCAAGAATATGGAGACTCTGATTCAGTATTTTATCGGAGACCTGCAAAAGGGTATTGCAAAGCCTGCGGATTTTTATATTGCGGTTCCCACAGATGTGACGGAGGTAGAGAAGCGGGCTTTCTACGATCTGATCAAGGATGCCGGCGTAAAGGCACGCAAGATAATGGTGGTGGAAAAGGCTGTGGCGGACGGTCTTGGCCTGGATATTGACGTAAAAAATTCCCAGGGGGTTATGGTGGTTAACGTAGGCTATGAGACTACCGAAATATCCATTCTGTCCCTGGGGGGAATCGTTTTAAGCCGCCTGATCAAGACGGGCGGATTGAAGTTTGACGAGGCCATTCGAACGGCTGTCAGAAAGAAATTCAGCCTGGTCATCGGCGGAAAGACCTCCGAGACGGTAAAAATCCAGTTGAAGGATCTGGAGGCCGAGGGAAGAGGGGCCGTGGTTTATGGCCGTGATATTGTCACGGGCCTGCCTGTGGAGAGAGAGATTCCCACCAAGCTGGTAGACGAAACCCTGGAGGAGCATTTCAACAGCATTATCGATAATGTGAAAGTGATTCTGGAGCGGACTCCTCCGGAGCTGGCAGCGGATATATACCGGCACGGAATATACCTCACCGGCGGAGCTTCTCAGGTGAGTCATCTGGCGGAACGGCTGGCCATGGGAACGGGACTGCGTGTCAATGTGTCGGAAAACCCGTCTATCAGTGTTGTCATGGGGCTGGCCAAGATTATTAAGGACGAAAACTACAGATCGGTTGCCTACGCCATCGAAGGGATGAGTAAATGAGCCCTGTTTTAAAAAGAAGAGGGGAGAAATTTACGATACCGGGTAAATATCTCCTTTTAATTTTGACAATATTATGTGTGCTGCTGATGCTGGTCACCTTTGGCACAGATGTGTTTAACAGGCCGCTGAATACCATTGTGGGATATGCGGTGGTTCCGTTTCAGCAGGGGATCGGAAAGGTAGGCAGCTGGCTGTCCAGCCGGTCCGAGGAGCTGGTGCAGATCCGCACGCTTTTGGAGGAAAACGCCAGACTGAAGGAAGAAGTAGCCGCCCTTACGGAGGAAAATACCCTGCTTCAACAGGACAAGTATGAGTTGAATGAACTGCGGGAGCTGATGGCGCTCAGCGAACAGTATGGAGAGTACCATAAGGTGGGCGCCCGTATTATCGGCAGGGATTCGGGCAACTGGTTTTCCTCCTTTTTGATTGATAAGGGAACGGAGGACGGCCTGGCGCTGGATATGAATGTGATAGCCGGAGGAGGGCTTGTGGGGCGGATCACTTCTGTGGGTCCCAATTGGGCAAAGGTTACTTCAATTATTTCTGACAACAGCAATGTCAGCGGAATGACTTTGTCCACAGGTGATAATCTGATGGTGTCGGGAGATTTAAAGCTCATGGCAGACGGCTGTATTACCTTCAGCCAGCTGATGGACAGTCAGAATGCGGTGGTGGAGGGAGATAAGGTAGTCACTTCGGATATCAGTGATAAGTTTCTGCCCAACATACTGATCGGATATATCAATTCTATCAGCAGGGATTCCAACAATCTGACAAAATCAGGTCTGATCACACCGGCTGTGGATTTTGAGCATCTGAGCGAGGTGCTGGTGATCACAGATATGAAGCAGTCTGTCGGAGAGTAGGCAGGCGGGGACATGGCCGGGAGGAATTATGCTCAGAAAAGTGATTATTTTTTTATTTATATTGATCAGCTTTATTCTGCAGTGCAGTGTGTTTGGAAGCCTTGCCTTTGCAGGAATTATTCCGAACCTGATGGTGATTCTTACATCCTCCTTCGGCTTTATGCGGGGAGAAAAGGAAGGGCTGGTCATCGGCTTTTTCTGCGGTCTTCTGACAGATATCTTTTTTGGCAATTTTCTTGGTTTCTACGCCCTGGTGCTGATGTACATAGGTTATCTGAACGGTAAATTCAGCAGGATATTTTATCCGGAGGATCTGAAGCTTCCCATAGCGCTGATTGTTGTCAGCGATCTGTCTTATGGAGTGATCTGCTATGTTTTATTGTTTCTGCTGAGGCGGCGGTTTGAGTTTATATACTATTTTTCTCATATTATACTGCCGGAAATGTTATATACTATTGTAGTCACTATCTTCCTGTATCCTCTGATTCTGAAAGTGAACGAGAAGCTGGAAGCAAGGGAAAAAAGGAGAGCACAGAAATTTGTTTGATGAATTTAAGGACAAGCTCATAGGAATTGTGACCAGCAGACTGACCGTCTTTACCCTGGTTTTTTGTGCGCTGGGTGCCATTCTTATTTATCGGTGTTTTGATTTACAGATCGTTCGTGGAGAAGAGTACCTGGAGGATTTTGCCCTGCAGATTGAAAAGACCCGTGATATTGCCAGTACCAGAGGAAATATCTATGACAGAAACGGTAATGTGATGGCTTATAATGAATTGGCATATTCTGTCAAGATAGAGGATGTGTTTGAGACCAACCGTCAGAAAAATTCCAGAGTAAACGAGACGGTGATGCGTCTGATCCGGATGATTGAGAAAAACGGCGACCATGTGATCACGGATTTCAGAATTGTTCTCAATGAGGACAACGAATTTGAATACTCGGTGGAAGGAACCAGTCTTTTGCGTTTTTTGGCCGATGTTTATGGCAGAAAAACAATAGGTGATCTGAAGCCGGAGGAAGAAACGGCGACGCCTTTGGAAATCATGGAGTTTTTAAGCCGTCCAAGCGGCTTTGCCATCGGAGAATATGAGGAGCCGGATAACACGAAAAGCACGTTCCTGGCCGGAGACGGATATTCCAGGGAGGATTGGCTGAAGCTGGTGACCATCCGCTATGCCATGAATCTGACCTCCTTCCGCAAATATATCGGCACCACAGTGGCAACAAATGTCAGCCGCGAGACAGTGGCTGTCATCATGGAAAATTCTGCAGATCTTCCCGGTGTTTCCATTGTGGAGGACACAGTTCGCCGATATGTGGACAGTGAGTATTTTGCCCATCTGCTGGGATACACCGGAAAAATTTCTTCGGAGGAGCTGACAACGCTGAATGAAGAGCTGGCAGCCCAGGGTATGGGGACGGATACCTATAATATTAATGACGTGGTGGGAAAAAACGGGATCGAGGCCTCCTTTGAAACTACCCTGCAGGGTGTCAAGGGCTATGAAAAGGTCATCGTGGATGTGACGGGAAAGGTAATCAGCATTGAAGAGCGCCAGGAAGCCCAGGCCGGGAAGGATATTTATCTGACCGTGGATATGGAGCTGACAAAAGCGGTGTATCACATATTGGAGCAGCGTCTGGCGGGATTGGTTTCCAGTAAGATATTCGATGGCAGAGAATATGTGCCCGGACCGAATGCCAGCAGCTCTGATATCAAGATTCCTATTTATGATGTCTATTTTGCCATGTTCAACAATTCCATTATCGACTTGAAGCATCTGGCGGGAGAAGACGCCGGAGAGGTGGAACAGGCGGTATACGAGGCCTATCTGTCGTATAAGGCGTCTGTCTACGAAAAGCTGACCCGGGAGCTGACGGAAGACCTGACACCCTATAATAAGCTTTCCAAGGAATATCAAAATTACGAGACCGATATTGTGAGACTGCTCAACCGTAACGGTGTGATTATGTCCGAGGCGGTGGATGCAGACGACTCTGTCCAGGTGGCCTGGGTTTCGGAGGAGACGATCAGCCTCTGTGAATATCTCAGATATTGTATTTCAAAAAACTGGATCGACGTGAGTAAGCTGTCTTTGAACGATAAGTATTCGGACTCTTCGGAGATTTACGGCAAGCTTCTGGAGTATATTCTGGAGTCTATTGACAACAATACGGAATTTCAGAAAAAATTTTATAAATATATGCTTTTGTCCAATACCATAACCGGAAGGCAGGTATGTCAGGTGCTCTGCGAGCAAAGGGCTGTGGAAATTCCGCCGAAGGATGAGGAAGCCCTTTACAGCGGCAGACTCAGCGCGTATAATTTCATGAAAAACCGGATTGACAATATTGACATTACTCCGGCCCAGCTGGCTCTGGATCCCTGCAATGCCTCTGTGGTGATCACGGATGTGAACAGCGGAGATGTGCTGGCTATGGTATCCTATCCGGGCTATGACAACAACAAGATGGCAAACTCCATCAATGCAGAGTATTTTGCCAAGCTGAATTCGGACAAGGCTAATCCTCAGATTAATTATGCCACTCAGTATAAAGCGGCTCCGGGATCCACTTTTAAAATGGTTTCTGCGGCGGCGGGGCTAATGGAGAATGTTATTTCTCTGAACGCCAGAGTAAACTGTACCGGTACCTTTACGGAGATCACGCCTTCACCCAGATGCTGGATGCGAAGCGGTCATGGCAATGAAAATTTGACCACAGCCATTCGGGATTCCTGCAACTATTATTTTTACAATTTGGGTTATATGCTTGCCACTGAGTCCGGAACCTACAGCGACTCGGAGGGGCTGAATATTTTATATGAATATGCGGATATGTTCGGCCTGACTGATAAGTCCGGCGTGGAGATATCAGAGGCGGTTCCGGAATTTTCTGATATTGACCCGGTGCGTTCTGCCATCGGCCAGGGAACCAACAGCTATACTACCGTAGGAATCGCCAGGTATACAACCGCAGTGGCTAACGGCGGAACCTGTTATAATCTTACTCTGGTAGACAGGATAGAGGATTCTCAGGGCGCTCTGATCCGGGAAATTGAACCCTCGATCCGCAATATAATCGAGCTCCCGGATGAATATTGGAGTGCCGTTCACTCCGGAATGAGGCAGATGGTTCAACGGAAGAGCTATTTCGAGGATCTGGAGGTTGCGGTGGCGGGAAAAACAGGAACTGCCGAACAGACCACTTCCAGACCCAGTCATGCGCTGTTTGTGTGTTATGCGCCATATGAACAGCCGGAGATTGCCATAGTCACCAGAATTCCATTCGGATACTCCTCGGATCATGCAGCCCAGGCCACCAAAGATATTATCATGTATTATTATGGCCTGGCAGAAAAGGAGGATCTGATCACCGGTGTGGCGGACACTCCCGATGCAGGAGTTTCCAATGAGTTGTAGGAGGAATGAGATGAGAGAGGCTGTGTTGATCAAAAGCTTTCCCAATGGGATTACTCTTCGTCTGGACGGAGAGCTTCCCTTTGAAGAACTGCTGACAGAGATCAGCTATAAGTTTTCCGAGGCCAGGGCTTTTTTTGGAAAGGTATCCATGGCGCTTTCCATTGAAGGAAGAGAGGTGTCGGGACCGGAGGAGATCAGGATCCTGAACGCAATTCAGAGCAGCAGTGATGTGAAAATCATTTGTATTGTGGGAAGGGACGAAGCGACCAACAAGAACTTTATACGGGCTCTGGCCCATATGGAAAAGAAGCTCTCCGGAGGCGAAGACGGCCAGTTTTTTAAAGGCAGTCTGAAAAACAAGGAGGTGCTGGAGACGGAAAACAGTATTATCGTGCTGGGAGATGTATATCCGGGCAGCGCGGTGGTCAGCGCCAGAAACGTCATTATCCTGGGCGGGCTTTACGGTGAGGCCTACGCCGGGGGAAACGGCAGGGAAGGAGCATTTGTAGCAGCGCTTGAAATGGAGCCGGAAAGAATTAAAATCGGCGATTTCAAATATAAACCGACTGCCAGGCAGTCGAGATGGGGCATTCGCCCGAAAGTACAACCGAAAATTGCATATGTGAAAAACAATAAGATAACCTTTGACGGACTTACGAAAGATTTGCTGAGCACCTTCTAGGGGAACAGTGCCGCGGAATGCGCGGTGCGGTGATTCCCGGAGTGGTTCGGAGGACGACAAGTCAAAATTTGGAGGAGGATCAAATGGAAAATCAATTTTCCCAGGAGCGGAAGAGCTCCGAAGTCATTGTCGTCACTTCAGGTAAGGGCGGTGTGGGAAAGACCACCACATCAGCAAACGTAGGTACAGGTCTTGCAAAGCTGGGCAGAAAGGTGTGTCTGATTGACACTGATATTGGTCTGCGCAATCTTGATGTAGTCATGGGATTGGAAAATCGTATTGTGTATAATCTGGTGGATGTGGTAGAGGGCAGCTGCCGGATTAAGCAGGCGCTGATACGGGACAAGCGTCATCCGGGGCTTTATCTGATGCCCTCTGCCCAGACCAGGGACAAGAGCGCGGTCACACCGGGACAGATGGTGAAGGTGATCGAGCATCTGAAAGAGCAGTTTGATTATATCATTCTGGACTGCCCGGCGGGAATAGAGCAGGGCTTTCAGAATGCCATTGCCGGGGCCAACAGAGCGCTGGTAGTGACCACTCCGGAAGTGTCCGCCATCCGGGACGCGGACCGGATCATCGGCCTTTTGGAGGCCAACGGATTTAAGCAGATCGATTTGGTTATCAACCGTCTGCGGATGGACATGGTAAGACGGGGAGATATGATGTCTGCCCAGGATGTGGTGGATATTCTGGCGATTCCGTTGATCGGAGTCGTGCCTGATGATGAAAATGTTGTTATTGCCACGAACCAGGGAGAGCCGCTGGTGGGCAGCGACTCTCCGGCGGGACAGGCGTATTCTAATATTGTACACAGAGTGGAGGGCAGGGAAGTTCCCTATTTGAATCTGGACAGAGGGATTTCCTTCTGGACCCGTGTCACCGGTATTTTTCATAAAGCGTAGGGAGGATCGAAATGAGACATTTCTTTCGAAGAAGAAGCTCCCGCCAGGTGGCCAAGGACAGGCTGAAGATTCTATTGATCTCCGACAGAGTCAATTGCTCTCCTGAAATGATGGAGCTGATCAAAAATGATATCGCCAAGGTGATATCCAAATACATGAAGATAGATTCCGACAATATAGAAATTCTGATCAATACACGTGGAAATAAATCAGGCAGGACCGTTAAGCCCAGCCTGTATGCCAATATTCCCATCGTGGATGTCTCCGTGCCGGAATTGCATACGGAATCTGGCAAATAGAGGAAATTATGTTTAGTACATTCAGAATTCGTGATTACGATTTTAAATTAGTGGTCATGACCCTGGCCCTGGCGGGCATCGGCGTCATGGCCATTGGAAGTGCCGAGCCTTCGCTGCAGACGAGGCAGCTGGCCGGTGCGGCTGTGGGCGCGGTGCTTATGATCGTGATCTCATTTTTTAACTATTCCTTTATATTGAAGTTTTATTGGTTGATGTATGCCATAAACATAGGGCTGCTGGCCCTGGTCTGGTATATGGGGGACGAGGGCGGAGGTGCCCAGCGCTGGCTGGAGATCGGAGGATTGAGGTTTCAACCTTCCGAAACTGCTAAAATTTTGTTGATTTTATTCTTCGCAGCGTTTATTATGAGATATAAGGAGAAGCTGAACACCATATGGATCATAGGAGCCTGTATTCTTTTGATCATGCTCCCATGGTGGCTCATATATAAGCAGCCGGACCTTTCTACCAGTATTGTGGTGATCATTGTTTTCTGCGTGGTGATGTTTGCAGGAGGGATCAGTCTGAAACTGGTGCTGGGTGTGATCGCAATCACTGTCCCTGCGCTGGCGCTTCTGGTTTCTTTGGCCTTACAGCCGGATAATACCATATTGGAGGGATTCCAGAAAAATCGTCTCCTTGCATTTATCAATCCGGAGGAATATTCTGACAGGGAGGCCTACCAGCAGCTGAATTCCGTCATGGCCATAGGCTCCGGCCAGCTGGACGGAAAGGGATACAAAAACAATGAGATCACATCCGTAAAGAACGGCAATTTTATCTCGGAGGCTGAGACAGATTTCATTTTTGCCGTGATTGGAGAGGAATTTGGCTTTAAAGGAAGCGTTGTAGTTATCGCCCTTCTAATGGGGATCGCTCTGGAATGTATTTCTGTGGCCAGGAAGGCGAAGGATGCGGCGGGTATGATCATTGCTTCCGGTATGGGCGGGCTGGTGGCGTTCCAAGGGTTCCTCAATATAGGCGTGACAACGTTTATTTTGCCGAATACGGGACTGCCGCTTCCCTTTGTCAGCTATGGGCTGACTTCGCTGATGAGCCTGTTTATGGGGATGGGAGTAGTATTGAACGTCAGGCTCCAGGCAAAAAAACAAAACAGAGAGAGGGTATCGACATGAACATCGCATTGATCGCACATGATTCAAAAAAGAAGCTGATGCAGAATTTCTGCATTGCTTACAGGGGAATTTTAAGTAAGAACGAACTGTATGCCACCGGCACTACAGGCAGGCTGATTGAGGAGGTCACAAATTTAAATATTCATAAATTTCTGGCGGGTCATTTAGGGGGAGAACAGCAGATTGGGGCGCAGATCGAGCATAATCAAATTGATCTGGTGGTATTTTTGAGGGATCCGTTGACACCGAAAATGCATGAACCGGATGTAAATAATGTTTTTAAGCTGTGTGACATGTATAATATTCCGCTGGCAACCAATATAGCCAGCGCCGAGTTGCTTATAAAGTCCCTGGACAGAGGAGATTTAGAGTGGCGTGAAATGTACAGATAGAGAATATTCCGAAGACATACCAAAAAGGAATGAGCAATACAGCGTCAAAAAGCATATTGCAGTTTTACTGTGCATGGTTTCCGTGGCAGCCTGTTTGCTGTCCGGATGCGGCGGGCTGGATTATGGAATGGCATATGATTCCGATTCGGATATCAGCAGTTTTAACGTGATATCCCGGCAGGATACCAGAACTGCGGCTTCCTTTGCCAGTGGACTGTGCGTGGTAAACGACAATGTGGTGGATGATGAAAATGTGGATATGTCACAGGCGGAGGCGGCGCTTTTACTCAGTCTGAATGACAGACAGGTTATTTATTCTAAAAATGCCCATGAGGTTCTTTATCCTGCCAGTCTGACCAAGGTTATGACCGCGCTGGTGGCTCTTCGCTACGGCCGGCTGGATCAGATGCTGACGGCTACCAGTGCCGTGAACATTACAGAGGCTGGCGCCACATTGTGTGGACTTAAGGCAGGAGATACCATGACAATGGATCAGGCGCTCAGGATCCTGCTGGTATATTCTGCAAATGACGTTGCAAATTTGATAGCAGAGGGTGTGGCAGGCTCCGTTGACCGCTTTGTGGAGATGATGAATGAAGAGGCACGGAGACTGGGGGCGACCAACACTAATTTTGCAAATCCTCACGGGCTTACAGATCCCAATCACTATACCACGGCATATGATTTATATTTGATTTTTAATGAAGCCATTAAATTCGAAACTTTTAACGAGATTATACAGATGACAGGGTACCAGACTACATACTATGATGCAGACGGTAAAGCGAAGGAGTTTAACAAATCCACTACAAATCAGTTTTTGAAGGGGAATTATCAGCCGCCCTCAAATGTGAATATCATTGGCGGAAAGACAGGGACTACCAATGCCGCCGGCTGCTGTCTGGTGCTGTTATCCCGGGATGTGAGCGGTAATCCATATATATCTGTTATCCTTCGTGCGGCATCCGGGGCGGATTTGTATACGGCGATGACGGATTTACTGGATGAGATTCATAAATAGAGGTTGTTTTTTGATTCGATTTCACTTATAATCTATTTATCAGGTGATGCAATAATTATTACTATAGGAGGGTTTCCAATGGTTCAATTAATTGTAGGAAAAAAAGGCAAGGGAAAGACAAAACAGCTGCTGGACAGAGTTAACAGCCAGATCAAGGAAATTTCAGGAAATATCGTTTACCTGGACAAAAGCACGAAGCACATGTATGAGCTGAACAACAAGGTGCGTCTTGTGGATGTATCTCAGTGCATGGTGGAGAACAGCGGTGAATTTCTTGGCTTCGTCAGCGGCATTATTTCGCAGGATCACGACCTGCAGCAAATGTATTTTGACAGCTTTCTGAAGATTGCATGTCTGAAGGATGAGGATCTTGTAGCAACCATTGAAAAATTGGAAAAACTCAGCAAGAATTTTGAGGTGGACTTCATTTTGAGCATTTCCCTGGATGAAGAAGAGCTCCCGGCAGATCTGAAGGATAAGGTTATTGTTTCGCTGTAATCTTCCCGTTCTTGTTTTTACATATCATTCACAAGTGATAAAAAGCCTCGGAAATATTCTGGGGCTTTTGCCTTGTATGGGCATCCTCCGGAGGTGGTGGTATTGGCAAAGAGAAGTAAGATAAAGAAATATAAGAAGCCTGTTAATCTGAATATTGGAATGATCATTTTCGGCGCTATCTTTTTTTATGTGGTCGTGTGTGTCATTATATATTTTCAGACAAGCCATATCGTCCGTTATGAAGTAAAAGAGGGGTCTCTGGCCACGGACAATATATACAGGGGGATAATTATACGGGAGGAAACCATTGTTTATGCTCAGGCCTCCGGATACATTAATTTTTATGCCCGGGAAGGGGAGCGGGTGGCAAAAAACGACCTGGTTTATATTGTGGACGAGACCGGCAGACTCAGTGAAAGCCTTGCAGGCTTAAGTCTGGGGGAAAACTCTCTCAGCAGCCGGGAATTGTCGGAGTTTCGCAGTGAGATCGTGAACTTTGTTCACGGCTTCGACAGCGGAGATTATGACAGCGCCTACGATTTCAAGGCATCTCTCAGCAACACGCTGATGAAGCTGGCCAATACCAATATGTTGGAAAGTATAAGCAGTATGAACGGAAGCTCCGGTGTCAATATTATCAATTACTCCTACGCCCCTACCACAGGAATTGTATCTTACTGGACGGACGGCTGCGAGGAATTGAGACCGCAGGATGTGACAATGGAGTTATTTGACACTAAGAGTGATTATGAAAAGGAACAGATAGTGGGGAATTCCCTGATGGCGGCAGGGGATCCGGTCTATAAGATTTCTACCAGTGAAAACTGGTCTCTGGTCATTCCCATAGAGCCGGAAAGAGGAGCAAAGCTTCAGGAAGAGGGAGTGATAAAGGTACGTTTTCTCAAAAATCAGTATGAATCCTGGGCAGAGACAAAGCTTTTGGCCAACGGGGACGGTAATACATACCTTCAGCTTTTCTTTAATAATTCCATGGTAACTTTTGTAACAGACCGGTTTTTGGATGTGGAGTTGATCGTAGAGGATGAGACCGGCCTGAAGATTCCGGTTTCCTCAATTGTACAGAAGGAATTTTTCCTGATTCCGGAAGCTTTTGTTATTCCCGGCGGAAATAACGGCGGAGACAGCATCATGAAGCAGTGCTTTTTGGAAAACGGCGAGATTTCCAGTGAAGTGCTGGAGGTGGAAGTATATAATTTTGATAATGAAACAAAAGAATATTATCTGGACAGTTCTATTCTGGATGTAGGAGACATATTATATAAGTTAGACGGGCAGGAAACCTACACTGTGAGCAAACGGGCTACACTGGTGGGCGTCTACAATATGAACAAAGGCTATGCCGATTTCAAACAGATCAATATTCTGTATCGGAATGAAGAATATGCCATTGTCAAATCCAATACCAAGTATGGACTGAGTGTATACGATTATATTGTGCTGAATGCTGAAACGGTCAGGGACGATCAGTTTATCAAATAGCGTGTGTGCTTCGGTATGCGCGTCACAGCGGGCAGAAAGGCAGAAGAATGATACAGGAAAATATCACGCTTGTGGAGCAAAAGATAGCGGATGCCTGCCGGGAGGCAGGGCGAAAATGTCAGGAGGTGTCGTTGATAGCGGTCAGCAAAACCAAGCCGGTTTCGCTGTTGCAGGAGGCGTATGACGCCGGAGCCAGAGATTTCGGAGAAAATAAGGTGCAGGAGCTTTTGGACAAGATACCACAGCTTCCGAAGGATATCCGCTGGCATTTGATCGGCCATCTTCAGAGGAATAAGGTTAAATCCATTGTTGGAAAGACGGCGCTTATTCATAGTGTGGATTCCCTGCGGCTTGCGGAGGAGATCAGCAGGGAATCCGTAAAACAGCAGGTGGAGACGGATATTCTGATAGAAGTGAATGTGGCGGAGGAAGAGAGCAAATTTGGAGTTTCCATATCGGATGCGCAGGCGTTGGTGGAGCAGATCGCGGTATTGCCCGGAGTACATATTCAAGGTTTGATGACAGTGGCGCCAAATGTGGAAAATGCAGAAGAAAACCGTATTATTTTTCGCAAATTGAAGGAATTGTCTGTTGACATAGCGAAGAAAAACATTGATAATGTTAACATGAATGTATTATCGATGGGCATGACCGGCGATTATGCGGTGGCGGTTCAGGAAGGCGCCACCTGTGTGAGAGTGGGGACAGGCATTTTTGGCCAACGGGATTACACCAAGCGTCAGTCTGAGCAGTTTCAGGCTGCGGAAAGGCATGGTATTTGATATGGGAGTTATGGATAAGTTTTTAAATTATATGAAGCTGAACGGCGAAGACGATGAAGACTATTATGACGACGACTATCTGGATGACGACGAGGAGCTGGAACCAGCTCCCGCGCCCAGAAGGATGCAGACTCAGAGACAGAGGGATGAGGATGAGCCGGAGGAGCGGTCTGTCAGAAGACAGCCTGTTGCCAATAAGATCACGCCCATCAACAAGCCCTCATCCTCCAGGCGGATGATGAACAGTGCAGGGATGGAGGTTTGTGTGATTAAACCCACTTCTGTGGAGGACGCCCGGGAAATTACGGAAACACTTCTGGCAAACCGAACTGTAGTGCTGAATCTGGAAGGACTGGATGTGGACATAGCTCAGCGCATTATTGATTTTACCAGCGGTTCCTGCTTTGCTATCGCAGGAAATCTGCAGAAGATATCTCATTATATTTTTATCATTACACCAGCCAGCGTGGACATATCAGGCGATTTTCAGGATATTTTCGGCAATTCTTTTGAAATGCCCATCAATAACGGATAACCGGAGAAAAATAGTATGTCAGAAAGACTAACTGTACAGTACAATAAGAAACCCTGCTACGATATTGTGTTTACACAGAGCTTTGACGGACTGTGGGAGGAGTTGGAAGCTCTGGACGCAGGAAAACGCAGGATCTGTATCCTTACAGATACCAAAGTGGATGAATTATACGGAAACCGGCTTTTGGAGCTTTTGGAGGGAAAGTGCAAAAAAGCGGTGAAATATGCTTTTCCTCAGGGGGAAGAGCATAAGAACCTGGACACCGTGGGAAGTATCTATCGATTCTTAATAGAAGAAAGCTTCGACCGCAGGGATTTTTTGCTGGCCCTTGGCGGAGGGGTTGTGGGGGATACCGCCGGGTATGTGGCGGCTACTTACTTGAGAGGAATTGATTTTATACAGATTCCGACTACTCTGCTGGCTCAGGCGGACAGCAGTATTGGTGGAAAAACAGGCGTGGATTTTGACGGTTATAAAAATATGGTAGGCGCTTTTAAAATGCCCCGGCTTGTATACATGAATCTGGCGACGCTTACTACCTTAGATGACAGACAGTATTTCTCGGGATTTGCTGAGGTTATGAAGCATGGACTGATTCGGGATACTCTGTTTTATGAATGGCTTATTGAGAATATGTATGAAATCTGTGAAAGAGACCTTAATGTGCTGCAGGAAATGCTGATCAGAAGCTGTTCCATAAAGAAGCTGGTGGTGGAGAAGGATCCCACGGAACAGGGAGACAGAGCGCTTTTGAATTTCGGCCATACAGTGGGGCATGCCATTGAAAAGGCCAAAGGATTCGCGTTATATCATGGAGAATGTGTGGCTCTGGGAGCTGTGGCAGCGGCTTATATCTCATGGAAAAAGGAGTTGCTTTCCATGGATGAATACTATGAGATCAGGGATATGTTTGTTCCCTTTTACCTTCCGATTACAGTGGACGGGATCGACCCTGAGGAGATTCTCAAACTGACTAAATCCGACAAAAAAATGGATGCGGGGAACATCCGGTTTATACTGTTGAAAAAAATAGGCAGGGCGGTAATCGATACTTCGGTTACAGATGAGGAGCTGCTGGCTGCCATTGAGGAGATTTATTTCAGTGAGGAAGACGCCCGTGCGTAACAAAAAGATTTATTTGGTGGTAGATGCAGTGACAGCTTTGATGCTTTTGGCATTGGATCAGTTCACAAAGCACCTGGCTATAGAGCATTTAAAGAATAATCCGCCCTTTGTATTGATCAAGGGGGTGTTGGAGCTTCAGTATCTTGAAAACAGAGGATCGGCCTTTGGAATTCTTCAGGGGCAGAAAATTTTTCTGCTGTTGACAGGAATCATATTTATGGCTGTGCTTTTGGGAGTTCTGTTTCGGGTTCCGGCAGAAAAAAAATATGCGCTGGTGCACCTTTGCCTGGCGGCGGTCATAGCAGGCGGACTGGGAAATATCTGGGACAGGCTTCAGTTTGATTACGTAGTTGATTTTATTTCTTTTGTGTTGATTCACTTTCCGATTTTTAATGTTGCGGATTGTTATATAGTGGCTTCTACAATCGGTCTGTTTTTGCTGTTTCTTTTTGTGTTCCGGGATGAGGATCTGGAATTTCTGAATTTTAGACGGAAACGTCAGAAAGAGACATAACAACGTCAAAGCGAAGGGAATTTGGAAGTATAAATGGAAGATACTTCAGAAAAGGTTTATTGTTTTGAAATAGCAGAAGATCAGGAGGATGAGAGAATCGATAAGTGCCTTTCGACGCTTATCGATTCTTTGTCGCGCTCTTTCATTCAAAAGCTGATTCGGGACGAGGCAGTGACTGTAAACGAGTCCCCGGTCAGGGGAAGCTATCGGGTAAAAGCGGAGGACAGGATTTGTTTTCGCCTTCCCAAGGCGGTAGAGCCCTCTGTGGTTCCAGAAAATATTCCTCTGGATATTTTATATGAGGATAAGGATATTATTGTAGTGAATAAACCGAAAGGCATGGTAGTGCATCCCGCCGCAGGTCATTATAGCGGCACGCTGGTCAATGCATTGCTCTATCACTGCGGGAAAGAGTTATCAGGAATCAACGGTGTCCTGCGCCCCGGCATCGTTCACCGTATTGACCGGGATACCACAGGCTCCGTCATTGTCTGTAAAAACGATATGGCGCACCATTCCATAGCGCAGCAGCTGAAGGAGCATTCCGTGACCAGAAGATACCACGCTGTCTGTTACGGAAGGCTGAAGGATCAAGAGGGCGTTATTGATAAACCCATCGGCAGACATCCTTCGGATCGGAAAAGAATGGCAGTCAATGAGAAAAACGGGAAAGCTGCGGTTACTCATTACCGGGTGCTGAAATATTTTTCCGGATACACATATATTGAATGTGAGTTGGAAACAGGAAGAACACACCAGATCAGAGTCCATATGGCCAGTATCGGACATCCGCTCCTGGGGGACGAGGTGTATTCTGCCAGAAAATGTCCCTTTCGGCTTCAGGGGCAGACTTTGCATGCAAAGATTCTGGGATTTTGTCATCCGGCCTCGGGAGAATATATTGAAACAGATGCACCCCTGCCAGAATATTTTAATAACTTATTAAAAATATTAGTTTGAATTTCCTGTTGTCTAAATTTTTCATATGAGGTATAATATTATCAGACAAAAGATTTTGTACAGTCTGTCTGTTTTGAGGATGATCTACTAGAGAAATGAACAAAAATGGAGGAGAGGTGGATTTATGAATACTGTAATTACGATTGGAAGACAGTTTGGATCGGCAGGCCGTGAAATAGGATTAAAGGTTGCGGAATATTTCGGAATCAAATGTTATGACAAGGATCTTCTGACCAGAGCTGCAAAGGAGAGCGGTTTTTGTGAGGAGATGATTCAGAACCATGACGAGCGTCCCACTAATTCGTTTCTTTACAATCTGGTGATGGATACCTATTCCTTTGGATATAATGCTTCCTCCTTTGTGGATATGCCTATAAGCCACAAGGTTTTTCTGGCTCAGTTTGATACCATCAAAAAGATCGCCGATGAAGGTCCCTGCGTGATCGTGGGCCGCTGTGCAGATTATGCCCTGGCAGATTATAAAAATGTGATTCATTTGTTTATATACGGCAACGAGGACGCGAAAATAAAGCATGTTATGGAAAAGTATGAGTTGTCCGAGGCCAAGGCACGGGATATGATCATCAAAAAGGATAAGCAGCGCCAGAGCTATTATAACTATTATTCTTCCAAGAAATGGGGCAGAGCCGACAGCTATGATCTGTGTATCAACAGCAGTATCCTGGGTGTGGACGGCACTGTAAAGTTGATCGCTCAGTATGTGGAGGACTTTGAGAAAAGAAACGCCTGAAACAGGAAAAAGCAATAAAAACGTCTGAAAGTATTGACAAAAAAGGCACCTCATGCTATGATACTACGGTATGCCGCATGACTAGGTTTCAAGTGTGTCTGCAGGATTTTTCCGGACACCGCCAAAGTCAGCGAGTAAATGAACTTACCGAAGTTCATGAATAGGAGGTGCCTTAAATGTACGCAATTATTGCAACAGGTGGAAAGCAGTACAAGGTTTCTGAAGGCGATGTCATCAAGGTTGAAAAGCTGGATGCAGAGGCCGGAAGCGTTGTAACCTTTGACCAGGTGATCGCAGTAAGTGACGGAGCCCTGAAGGTGGGAGCAGATGTTGCCGGCGCAACGGTAGCGGCCACTGTTATGGAACAGGGAAAAGGTAAGAAGGTCATTGTATACAAGTACAAGAGAAAGACCGGATACCACAAAAAGAATGGTCACAGGCAAGCATACACTCAGGTAAAGATTGACAAGATTAACGCATAGCTGTCATGACAACCATAGTGATCCGCAAAGACCAGACAGGCGCATACAGAGGCTTCTATTGTATGGGACATGCCGGATATGCCAAAGGCAGGAAGCCCGACATATTGTGTGCAGCTATATCCGTGCTGACCATTGGAACTGTCAATTCCCTGAAGGATCTGGCAGGAGAGCAGCTCTGTGTTGCCGCTGACGAAAGCACGGGTTTTCTAAAATGTGACTTTGAGGGCAGATTGCAGGAAAAGTCAAGTTTTTTACTGGACTCCATGGTTTATTCCCTGGAGAATCTCAGCAGAGAATACGGTGAAAAGTTTCTAAAAGTAAAATTCGAGGAGGTGTGACCATGTTGCATATGAACCTTCAATTTTTCGCTCATAAAAAGGGAGTCGGTTCTACCAGAAACGGCAGAGATTCCGAATCCAAAAGATTGGGTGCGAAGAGAGCTGACGGACAATTTGTGAAAGCAGGTAATATTCTTTACAGACAGCGCGGAACAAAGATTCATCCGGGAGTGAATGTGGGGATCGGCGGAGACGATACTTTATTTGCCCTGGTGGACGGCGTTCTTCGTTTTGAGAGAAAAGGAAGAGACAAGAAGCAGGCTTCCGTTTATCCTGTAGAGCAATAATTTGAGTCGAGCGGCCTTCAAACAGGAATGTTTGAAGGCTTTTTTACTCAAAATATATTCTGCTTATAAAAAATGCAATTATGATATCCGGAATACTACGTAAACAGCAAGGAGAGCATTCTGATGACTACAGAGCGGAAACGGGCAGTCAGGCAGAGGCGGTCAGGCGGAAAGGAGCGGCAGCATGTTCGCAGACAGGGCAAAAATATATGTGAAAAGCGGTAAAGGAGGAGATGGTCACGTTTCCTTTCGCCGCGAAAAATATGTTCCTGCAGGCGGTCCCGACGGCGGCGACGGAGGCCGGGGCGGCGATGTGATTTTTCAGGTTGACGAGGGCCTGAATACACTGATTGACTTTCGGCATATCCACAGGTACAAGGCGGAGGACGGAGAGGCCGGCGGAAAAAAGAACTGCCGGGGAAAAGACGGAAAAGACATTATTATCAAAGTTCCTCCCGGCACTGTTATCAAGGAAGCGGAAAGCGGTCAGATTATATCCGATATGTCCGGTGAGAACCAAAGAATTGTCTTGCTAAAGGGTGGCAAGGGCGGCAACGGCAATCAACATTATGCCACTAGTACCATGCAGGCTCCCAAATATGCCCAGCCCGGACAACCTGCCAGAGAACTGGAGCTGCTTCTGGAATTGAAGGTAATCGCGGACGTGGGGCTGGTAGGCTTTCCCAATGTAGGTAAATCCACGTTTCTGTCCAGAGTTACAAATGCACGTCCAAAGATTGCCAATTACCATTTTACAACGCTGAATCCTAATCTGGGCGTGGTTGATCTGGATGGAAACAGTGGATTTGTCATTGCGGATATACCGGGATTGATTGAAGGCGCCTCTGAGGGAATTGGACTGGGGCATGAATTCTTACGGCATATCGAGCGGACAAAGTTGATTATTCACCTGGTGGATGCCGCCGGGGTGGAAGGAAGGGACCCTATAGAAGATATTTATGCGATCAATCGGGAATTGGAGGCTTATAATCCGGATATTGCAAAACGCCCTCAGGTGATTGCTGCAAACAAGATGGATGTGCTGCCGCCCGGTCCTGACAGAGACCATGTGATACAATTGATCCGGGATGAATTTGAACCCAGTGGAATCTCTGTTTACCCTATTTCGGCTGTCAGCGGAGAAGGTGTCAGAGAATTGTTATACAAGGTGAGAGGAATGCTGGATGAGCTGGGTCATGAAACAGTAGTATTTGAACAGGAATATTTTCCGGAACAGGCTGTTCCCGGCAATTCAAACGATCCTTTTACCGTAACATTCGATCAGGAAAGCGGAGAATATGTGGCAGAAGGCCCCAGAATTGAAAAAATGCTTGGTTATACGAACCTGGAAAGCGAAAAAGGTTTTCAATTTTTCCAGGGCTTCCTGAAGGACATCGGGGTACTGGAACAGCTTGAGGCATTAGGGATACAGGATGGAGATACTGTCCGTATGTATGGACTTTCTTTTGAATATTATAAATGATGTCATTAAATGGATACATTATAAGATGGAATTGAAGGATGGCGTAAAAGAATGCCATTAAAGAATGCCGTTGAAGGATGGCATTAAAATCATGGAGGTAGCGGTCATAATGACAAGCAAGCAAAGGGCTTACTTAAAAAGTCTTGCCAGCAATCTTAACCCCGTGTTCCAGGTGGGGAAATCCAGCCTGACACCGGAGCTGACGGAAGCTATCAGCGAGGCTTTTAATAATAATGAGTTGATCAAGGTGGCTATTCTCAAAAACTGTATGGACGATCCCGGAGAGATTGCACAAATGGTAGCAGAGAGAACCCATTCTCAGGTGGTACAGATAATCGGAAAGAAATTCGTTCTTTACAAGCCAGATGAAAAGAAACCCAGAATTATTCTGCCGGCCTCAAAGCAGTCATGAGAAGGATCGGGATCATGGGCGGGAGCTTTAATCCTGTTCATATAGGACATTTGATGCTGTCGGAATGGGCCAGATCTGAAGCAGGATTAGACGAGGTATGGCTGATCCCGGCAGGCATGCCCTATATGAAAGCGTCCGGACAGCTTCTGCCTGGCCGGGAGAGACTTCATATGACGGAGCTCGCTATTGCTGAAAACACTGGTCTGCGTTGTTTGGATATAGAGATCTCCAGAGCAGGAGATACTTACAGCTATGAAACACTGGAACAGTTGAATCGGGATTATCCGGAGTGTGAATTTTTCTTTATTCTAGGGGCCGACTGCCTTTTTGCCATGGAAAACTGGAGACATCCCGAAAGGCTGTTTGCAAGCTGTACGGTAATTGCCGCTTCCAGGGGGGATATTCCCATGGACAGGCTTCAGGAAAAACGTGTGGATTTGGAGCACCGATACGGAGGAAAAATAGAACTTCTTCCGTTTTTGAATCTTTCCATCTCCTCTACCATAATACGGGAACGGATCCGCAAGGGATTCAGTGTCAGGTATATGGTACCGGACAAGGTACTGGAATATATGGAAGAAAAGGGATTTTACCGTGAAAAAGAAAAATGATTTAAAACGCCTTAGAAAGGCTGTAAAAAAAAGGCAGGACGCAAGGCGTTTTGAACATACTATGGGCGTTGAATTTACTGCTGCGGCTCTGGCCATGCGGTATGATGAGTCGATCTATGATGCACGTGCCGCAGGAATTCTGCACGACTGTGCGAAATGCATTTCTGACGAGAAAAGGCTTGCTATTTGTGATAAGAATGGTATTGTTGTTACGGATATTGAGAGAAGAAATCCCTTCTTGCTGCATGGAAAAGCAGGCGCATATCTTGCCGAAAAGAAGTATGGCGTCAAGGATCAGAATATTTTTAATGCCATCCAGTTTCATACAACGGGCCGAGAGGCTATGAGCACATTGGAAAAAATAATTTTTGTGGCAGATTATATAGAACCAGGCCGGAAACAAGTGCCCGGCCTGTCTGAAATCAGAAAGCTGGCATTTATAGACCTGGATGAGGCTGTATTGCAGATTTTGGAGAATACACTGGATTATCTGAGAAATTCCGGAGGAGAAATTGACCCTATGACAGAAGTAACCTGTAATTACTACAGAGAGAAGGCAAGGAGAGCATAGATGGAAAAAAGGAAATCACTTCTATTAGCTAAAACAGCTGTGGATGCATTGGCAGATAAGAAGGGTGAAGATATCAGAGTGATTGACATCAGTCAGGTATCAGTAATCGCTGATTACTTTATTATAGCCGGAGGGAGCAATCATAGTCAGATCCAGGCTCTTTGCGATAATGTAGAGGAGCAGCTTGGGAAGGCAGGATGCCCTGTAAGACAAATTGAAGGCTATGATAGTGCAAATTGGATTCTTATAGATTTTGGGGATGTGATAGTTCACATTTTTGATAAGGAAAATCGGCTTCTATATGACCTGGAACGTATTTGGAGAGACGGACAGCCGGTTGATGTAGAAAAAGAACTTTCTGCTGAATAAAAATAGTACAGGAAAGTGTTTTTTCTTGAAAATACAGGGTAGAAGACTTTATATTTGAAAACTTTAATATGCATATGGGAAAAGGAAGGAAGATCAACAGCATTTATGCTGGATCTTCCTTCTTTTTTCACCAACTAAGTGTTGTACTCTTCTGAGTGCTGCCGTACATTCTGCGTCAGACAGCTTCGCTTTTTCGGTTACCGAGATGCAGATAAAAGCTGATCAGATAAAGTCCGCAGATACCTACGATTGCATAGACAATCCTGGACAACCATGACATATTTCCGAAGATAAAGGCTACCAGGTCAAAGCGGAACAGGCCGATCAACGCCCAGTTGAGTGCACCAATAATTACAATAGTCAGTGCAGTGCCGTCCAAAAATTTATTTCCCATAGTTACCTCACATTCTGCTCGGTTTGCAAACCGGCAGTTATAATATTTGCAGAATGGAGATTTTTATACATTATTTATTTCATACACATTATATTATGCAAGATTTTTATAAAACTTTTTGTATTGTCTGCGGCAGACCGCAGATGCGGAAAGTGAAATATTCTATCGAAATATTCGAAATACGCCAAAAACTTTCCCTAAAATTTGACAATTTTCTACAATAATTGGATCCATAGTGTCATTTTCGGGCTGCAGACGAATATAACCATTCTCTTTATAGAAGGTTTTTACAGTTGCCGAGTCGTCGATCAGTGCTACAACAATATCGCCGTTGACAGCAGTATTGCAGGAATTTACAAGAACCCTGTCACCATTAAGGATCCCTACATTTATCATAGAATCACCGCGTACATTTAGAATAAAGGAATCACCTTTAGGAACCATGTCGGCAGGAATGGGAAAGTAGTCTTGTATGTTCTCCTCGGCCAGGATTGGCTGGCCCGCAGCTACATTTCCGACAATGGGAAGGCTGACCATTTCCGTGCGCACCATCTGAAAACTATCATCACATATTTCAATGGCTCTGGGTTTTGTGGGATCACGGCGGATATATCCATTTTTTTCGAGGGTCTCCAAATGCGCATGAACAGAAGAGGTTGATTTCAAATTGACAGTTTCACAGATTTCCCGGACGGTGGGCGGATAGCCTTTCTTTAATATCTCACTTTTAATATAATCAAGAATTTCCTGTTGTTTCGATGAAATTTTTCCAGATCCCATATCATTACCTCCTAGTTTTTATGAACTCATTGTAACACACTCCGGGAGAAAAAGCAAACATATATTCCAAAAATACGTTCGAAAATCTTGTTGACAAACGCGTGTTCCCATGATATTCTACATAAAGAACGAACGTTCGCGAACGTATGAACTCCACAGGCGAAAGGATATACACATTATGAGGATGGGGCAGGGAAGTATTCAGAACGGAAAAAAAAGCATAGCAGCATCAAGCCTGGACTATTTCAGAGCGTTCGGCTGCTTCAGGGCATTCCCGAAAAGAGGCCGTAAGGACAGACCTCTTCAGGACAGAGGCGGTGACGGAGAGGGTCGGACTATGAGCAGAAAGAAGAAAAACAGCCGCAGGCCTGTAATTATATCAGCAGCTGTCTTTTCTGCCATATGTATGATTATTATCTGCACAACTCTTTGGGGCAGTCTTCGCTCAAATGCCAACAATGGGTTTAAGTATTATACAAGCATCATTGTTCAACCTGGTGAAACCCTTTGGGAACTGGCTGATCAGTATATAGATTATGAAAATTATAAAGACAAACAAAGTTACATTTCTGAAGTGATGAGTATCAATCATCTGGAAGAGGATGCGATCTGCGCGGGTCAGATGCTGGTGGTGCCATATTATTCTTCAGAATATATATATTGACAATATGACTATCTGTTGTCCTGAAGGCCGACTTTTATGTATTATTCGGACCAGCCTCTCAGACTGCCGTTTTTCACAGCAGTAAACATGCGTTCTTTGACTCCCGGATTTTCCAGATTAAGCTGCTTTAAAAGATTTTTGACATATTCTCTCTTTGTATAACCGTCTGCAGGGCAGGGACTCTTTACAACCGGGACGTTATATTTGTGTACGAAACCGATTACGTCAGCTTCATTCATGTAAATTAGTGGCCGGATAACGGTAAGCTCTGTTCTGTCCAGATATGTGACTGGTGCAAATGTGTGGAATCTGCCTTCAAAGATAAGAGACATCAGCATGGTTTCCACCACATCATCTTTATGATGTGCATAGGCAATCTTATTACAGTCCAGACCTTTGACCGCTTGATTCAGAGCGCCTTTTCTCATTTTAGAGCACAGAGAGCAGGGATTATCTTCCTGTCGGTCTTCAAAAATAACTTTTGCGATGTCTGTTTCTACAATAGTATATTCCACTTCCAGTTCTTTACAGAGATCTTTAATCCGCTCTAAATTTAGATTTTTGAAACCTAAATCCACTGTTACGGCATGGATATCAAAGGAAGCGGGATAAAAGCGCTTCAAATGCTTCAGTGCCCAGAGCAAAGTAAGACTATCCTTTCCTCCGGATATTCCAATTGCAATCTTGTCGCCGTTTTCAATCATCCGATAGTCATCCGCCGCTTTACGTACATAACTTAATACCTGCTGAAGCTTCATATAAATGTTCTCCTTTTTCAGGAACGTAATTTTTTATCTTCTCAAAATACCAAACTATCATTATTATAAACACATTCTATAATTTTTGCAAAATAAACACAATACAAAATAATATTTTTAGAGTGGGGGGACATACTGTTAATAGCAGTTTAAAGAAAAATACGTTAAGGAGATATACAGCTATGGCAGTAGAATTTACCAAAAGTGTTACAAAGGACAATTTGATGCGGGCTTTTGCAGGTGAAAGTCAGGCAAGAAATCGTTATACATTTGCCGCCTCAAATGCAAAAAAAAATAATCTGCATGTAATCAGCGCAATTTTCGCGTTTACTGCATCCCAGGAAAAGGAACATGCGGAAATTTTTTATAATCATCTGCAGGAAATGGCAGGCGATACAATATGGATTGATGGCGGTTATCCTATTGACATTTCCAATGATATGACAGAGCTTTTGAATATGGCTCAGCATAATGAATATGAAGAGCACAATACAGTATATAAAAGCTTTGGGGAAACCGCAAAAAAGGAAGGATTTGATCGTGTAGCTGCGTCATTTTTCCAAATTGCAGCTATCGAAAAAATTCATGGAGACCGCTTCGGCAGATATGCTCAGCTGCTCCGGGATGGAAAATTATTTGTATCTGATGTGGAGGAGGAGTGGATGTGTCTGAATTGCGGATATGTGTTCAAAGGGAAGAGTGCTCCTGCAATTTGTCCTGTATGTCAGCATGACAGAGGATATTTTATCCGTTTTGAATTAGCTCCTTTCGAAAGCCTGCGGGTATAAGGTCAAAATACTTTGTGGAAATGTTCACGGTCCATTTCTGTGCTGCTATTTTGCAGGATGGTTTGCGGCAGAACAGTATTTTGGGCCGTGATCGGTTTCACAAAGTTATTTTTCAAGAATGCTTGTTATATTCAATCATAAAGAGTAAAATATATATAGTGATTATTTTCAGCAATGGATGCTGTAAAAAGATACATAAAAGAGGAATACAAATGAATACACATTAAAAAGACACCGAAAGGTCCATTTCAGAAAAATATATAGGGCAGGGCACAAAAGAAAAATATTTGGGAAAGGAAACTATAATGAAATTCAAACTAAACAACAAATACTTTCGACGTGGACTGACAGCGTTTCTTGTGATAGCAGCTGGCATTGTTTTTTACTATCTCATGTTTCACAGCTCGAATATCAAATCCAATGTAGGCAGAATTGTTGATATTCTGATGCCGGTGGTATGTGGGCTGGCAACAGCATACTTGCTGACACCTGTACTGAATTTTGTAGAAAAGAAATTATTGATACCTTTGTGCGGCTTGTGCAATATAAAAGAAACCAAGAAGCGAGACTCCATTGTAAGAGGGATCGGCATATTGATTACAGCATTCTTGTTCGTTGAACTGATTTATCTGCTGATCGCAATGCTGGTGTCTCAGATTGTTCCCAGCGTTCAAAATATTATATCAAATTATGATTCATATATTTTAAACTTTACTAAATGGTTGAACCAAACGCTGGAGGATAATCCGGATATCAATGATTATATAGTGAAAACTATTGATAAGTATTCCGGCGAATTGGAAAAGTGGATTACGGAGCTTTTGCCCAATACCGCGCTTTTAATAAAAACGGTTTCGCTCAGTGTTATCAGTGTCATCAGAGGACTTTGGGATTTCATTATCGGTTTTGTCATTTCGATTTATGTGCTCGCAAGTAAGGAAAAATTTGCCGGTCAGGCCAAGAAAATGGCATATGCCATATTTGAACGGGATACGGCTAATTTGGTGATCCGTAATTTCCGATTTACACATAATACTTTTATTGGTTTCCTCGGCGGAAAAATTATCGATTCTATTATTATTGGAATTTTGTGTTTTGCAGGAACCTCTATCATGCGGACACCTTATGCGGTATTGGTAAGCGTAGTGATTGGTGTGACAAATGTCATTCCTTTTTTCGGACCCTATTTAGGAGCGATTCCCAGTGTCATACTGATTTTTATTGTCGATCCTGCGCATCCGCTCAACTGTGTTTATTTTGCAATTTTCATTTTGGCGTTACAGCAGTTTGACGGAAATATTCTGGGTCCCAAGATTTTAGGAAGCTCAACCGGGTTAACAGGTTTTTGGGTTATTTTTGCCATTACATTTTTTGGAGGGTTATTTGGAGTTATAGGAATGATCATCGGGGTTCCGATCTTTGCTGTAATTTATGCGGCAGCCAAATCGATTATCAATACTCAGCTTCAGAAGAAGAGTATGCCTACGGAAACAAAAAGTTATGAAAATCTGGATTATATTGATGAAACAGGTTTTCATGAGCAGTCAAGCGAAAGTCCAAAACAGCTGCATTTTTTGATTCATAAAAGCATAAAATTTCCCGAGAAAGATTCTGAAGTGAAGGATACATTAAACCATGAAGCAATGGTGTCAGAAGATCAAGTATTGGGGAAAGAGCCAGGGAAAGAGCAGAAAAAATGAGATTTTTAGTACAGAGAGTTAAAAAAGCATGTGTAACTGTAGATAATGCAGTTATAGGGAAAATAGAAAAAGGATACCTTGTATTTGTAGGCGTCAGTCCCACAGATACTATTAAAATTGCTGACAAAATGGTAAAGAAACTGATTGGACTGCGGATATTTGAGGATGAGAACGGAAAAACAAATCTGGACATGAAGGCGGTGGGCGCACAAATGCTGATGATTTCTCAGTTCACATTGTATGCAGATTGCAGGAGGGGAAATCGTCCTTCTTTTACTTCTGCTGCTGCGCCTGCAATGGCAGAAGAACTATATCACTACATACTTCAAAAATGCAGACAGGAGATAACAAAAGTAGAAGAGGGGCTTTTTGGGGCGGATATGAAGGTTGAACTTATAAATGACGGCCCGTTTACTATAATACTGGATTCGGATGACCTTATATCGCAAGAAGGATGAGAAAATATGTGTCATAGACCGTAAGTTCGTATTATGCATTTTTTAACATGATTTGACAGCCTAAAGTTTTTTATAACTACTTTTTTCTGACATCAATATATGATATTCTTAATCTGTACAATAAGATGCCCAAAAGGTTTACAAGCGTTCATGCTTGCAGACAGAGGGGGAAAATGGAGGGAAGATTATGTTAAACTTACCAATTGCAGTAATTGTAGCAGCCGCCGTATTGATCCTTTTGCTTGTGATCTTTATGGCAGGATATGTGAAGGCATCTCCGGACACAGCGATCATTATATCAGGATTGAGAAAAAATCCGAAGGTATTGATCGGTAAAGCAGGGGTCAAGATTCCTTTTTTGGAAAGAAAAGATGAATTAAACCTGCAATTGATTCCTATTGATGTAAAAACGTCCAATGCAGTTCCTACAGCAGACTACATAAATATCAATGTGGATGCCACTGTAAATGTAAAAATCAGCGACAATGAAGAGCGTCTGAAACTTGCTGCTCAAAATTTCTTGAATAAAAATGCCGAATATATCGGGCGTGTTGCCAGAGAAGTTCTGGAAGGTAATGTGCGTGAAATCGTAGGTAAGATGGCATTGGAAGAAATGGTATCTGACCGGCAGAAGTTTGCTTCTCTCGTAAAGGAAAATGCCGAACCCGATTTAGCTGCTATGGGGCTTGATATTATCAGCTTCAATGTACAAAACTTTGTTGATGGAAATGGCGTAATAGAAAATCTGGGTGTGGATAATATTGTAAAGATTCAGAAAAACGCCGCTATTTCCCGTGCAGAAAGCGAGAAAGAAATTGCAAAAGCCCAGGCTAATGCAAAGCGGGAAGCAAATGAAGCTGAGGTCAATGCAGAATCGGAAATCGCCAAGAAGCAAAATGAATTGGCGATCCGTAGGGCAGAGCTGAAGCGGGAAGCCGACGTGAAACAGGCTGAAGCTGACGCCGCATACCGTATTCAGGAAGAGGAACAAAGAAAGACAGTAGAAATTACAACTGCCAATGCCAATATTGCCAAGCAGGAGAAGGAAATTCTCTTAAAGCAGCGTGAAGCTGAGGTTATGGAACAGGCGCTGGATGCTCAGGTTAAGAAAAAGGCTGAAGCTGACAGGTTTGCCAAGCAACAGCAGGCAGATGCCGCTCTTTATGAGAGACAGCGTGAGGCTGAAGCCAAAAAATTTGAAACGGAAAAAGAAGCTGATGCCATGCGTGCTCAGGCTGAAGCCAAAAAGTTTACCATGGAGCAGGAAGCGGAAGGTATTCGAACCAGAGGACTGGCAGAGGCGGAAGCTATTCGGGCAAAGGCGATTGCAGAAGCTGAAGGTATTGAAAAAAAGGCTGAGGCTATGGCTAAGATGGGTGAGGCCGCCGTTCTTGAAATGTACTTTAAGGCTTTACCTGAAGTTGTTAAGAATGCTGCAGAGCCTCTTGCAAACGTTGATAAGATCACAATGTACGGCGATGGAAATTCTTCGAAGCTAATGAAGGATGTTATGGGAACTGTTGTGCAGATTACGGATGGGCTGAAGGAGTCAACCGGAGTTGATCTGCAGGCTGTATTGTCAGGATTCCTTGCCGGGAAGGTGGCGACTTCCTCCGGTGGAAAAAATAACACACCGGTCATACCGGTTGATGAAGAATAAGAAAGAATAAGAAAGAATAAGAGTTTGTCGAAATGAACATGACTGTCTTTTAGAATTTTTCTTAATGTATGAAACGGAATAATGGCCGGATTTCTGCTTGGGGCCGTCCTGTTTTGGTTGACAAGACGGTCCCTCGGCGGTTCAGGCCATTTTCTAAAGAAATATGATTCAATATGTTTCAGAAATATGATGTTCTGCCCAATTATTTTTCAATCCTGATTTATTCATTCCCATATATATTGACCTTGGCGGCTATTTGTCTGTGTTTTTCCTCAATTGCCGCATAATTTTTGGCGGTGGTGTTAATGTCTTCATGGCCCAGAACATCAGCCACGAGCCGAATGTCGCCGGTTTCCTGATACAAAGCCGTTCCGTAGGTACTGCGCAGCTTATGGGGCGTAATATGTTTTCCCGAAACGGATTCCTTGGCAAATTTTTTAACTACATTTTCAACTGCCTTGACACACATTCTTTGCTTCCTGTTGGATATGAATAAAGCCTTTTCCTCAGAATGGTCACCCAAAAGCGGAGCACGCTCCAGTTCCATATAATCATTCAATGCCTGTGCCACCGTATCATTAAAATATAAGACGGACGACTTGCCTCCCTTTCTCACAATATATAGAGTTTTATCAATAAAATTAATATCATCTATATCCAGGCCGACACATTCGGAAACTCTGATGCCTGTATTCAGAAATAAGGTAATAAGGGCAGTATCTCTAAGCTGTGCCTTTTCGCAGAACTTTCTCTGTCTGGCAGATGCAATATTTGTTTTTTGCACTGTATTCAGCATGGTCCCGACTTCGGCAGCGTTCATGCGGATGATATCATCTTTAGGCGCCTTTTTTCTTTTGGCGGCTCCAAGCGTTGGATTTGACTTCATATAGCCATGTAGACAGGCAAATTTGAAAAAACCGCGCAAGGGTGCCATGCGGCGTGCGATTCCCCGCTCGCCGTTCATGTGCTTTTCACCGGAATCAGTATAAGAAAGGTATTTTTGGTATTCATTAATATCCTCAAAGGTCAGGTGTTCCAAAAATTCCAGCGATATATCTTTAACAAGCATATTTTTACAGGAGGGATTGCTCTCTATAATGTATCGAAAAAAGGTATGTAAGTCATATGCATATGATAATACGGTACTGATTTGTGAATTTAATTCTTTTTCGTCCAGGTATGAAATGACATAGGTGGGAAGCGATGCTTCCAATTGCTTAAGCTTTTTCAGTTTCAATTGCTTTTGTTCCTTATAATAATCAGAATTTCTTCCCATATTCGTAACCCTCCTTTCTTTTTCACCTTTTTAGAATTTTCATGATATTGCCAATTCCATTTCAATACATTCCCATTCACCGATAGGCATTTTATAAATTTCAGTTTCTCCAGTAGATCGAAAACCAACAGATTCATAACAGTGCCTTGCGCAATCATTGTTTGAAAATACACCTAAGGTGATTTTTGAGGCATTTAATATATTTTTAGCATAATCTATCGCCAGTTGCATCATTTTCTTGCCATTTCCATTTCCTCGTAGAATGGGATCAATAATGACAAAACCGATACGTACAACATAGCTATTTGCTTCATCTGGATATCTGATGCGCAAATGTCCCACGAGATTGCCTTCTTCATCAAATGCGCTAAGCGGAATAAACTTATTGCATTTCATTTCAGATGCATAAAGATCATTCATTTCATTGCCTGTAAGTGGAAATTTTCCAATACAATTGGCAGACCATTGATATAAACTTTTTTCATCTTTAATCCAACTACATATAATGGAGGAATCCTCACTTTGATATTTTCTTAATTCCATAGGCATAGGTTCGCTCTCCTTGCAAATTCTATATTATTTATTCCATAAATGCGGATTTATGGAATAAATTGATGCTAAACCTACTATACTACTCTATCGGGAAAAATGCAATATTTTTTTGATAAGATATTTTGTAGATTATGAATTTTCTGATAGATGTCTGGTTAAGTAATTCAGAACCATGGAGAGAAAACCTTGACAGAATCATTTTCTGAAAGGTCAGTGGAATTCTCCACATGGGCAGGGGTTCATCGGAACAACGAAATTGATACAATTCAACGATGCCCCCCCTAACCTTGTAACGATGCCCCCCTCTCACAAAAAAGCCGTTCATCCGCAGCTATTTCTTTCAGTTTATTCTCTTCCTGGTAGACCTCACAGATCATCAAGAGCGCTTTGGTCTCTGAAAGCGCCCTAGGTTCTTCGTCGCCCATGGCAGCAACGTCCTGTAAAAAAAACGCTTCCGCAAAATACCGCCGGCAATGCATGAAGCATCCCGTTGTAAGGATGTTCCCACCGCTTTTTTTCCCAATACCCGGTAAGAAATATAGGCATCGCAGGTGATATAGCCAAGGAATTCCCGGAAGAGTATGCGCGGAACCATAGCAACCGCAAGGACTGGGTCTGCTTCGTGTGCACGGATACATCCCTGTCTGAGAAAGAAATCCTGGAAGCATATATGCTCCGCTGGCAAATCGAGACCTATTTTAAACTCACAAAGTATCAGCAAACTGCCTGAAAACTGGAAAAATCGTTTCCAAATGCCCAAAGTGGCGTAATTTCTGGTAGTATGCCTAATTTTAGTATGCGAAGTATGAGTTATTATTCCAGGCATTGGCAGTCTGTCCGTCGTAAACCTCCGCAACCCGCTGTACCTCCACAAAACTTCCAGTCCTTCCGTGTCGTCGGCCTTCAGGCTCCCCCGGAACACCGTCCGGTCCAACCACTTCTCCTGTACTTCGGGCTGATAGTACCGCCATAAGCCGTCCTTTCTGCCGTCGCGGTGGGTCTCCAGTATCCCTTCAAGGCCGTAGCGAAACAGTGCCTGACGCTGTCTCCCGGTCATGGGAATCTGCCTGCCTCCCTCAAAAAAAATATGGCGGATCTTCTTTTTCAGTTCGGGAAGCCTTTCGCGGATCTGCTCCTCCGACAGGTCTGTTGTGTAAAACCGCATTCCGCAGTTTATGTCATTTCCCATGGCCTGAGGAACCGCAAAGCCTTTTGTCATCATCACCGTTCCGATGGGAATTCCTGCCCCTTTGTGAAAATCCGGCGTCAGGATGATCTTCTCGATCTGGTTCTTATCTCCCTGAAAGAAACCGGGATAGACCCCAAGCTTCTCCAGCGTTTCTTCCAGCTCTGTCATCCGATGCAGTTCTTCGACTGCGCTTTTATCCGGCACAGAGCCTTCCGGCAGATAACAGGATATCGAGTCTCCCCTGTTTCCGTATCCTATTTTATGTACCATATGTCTCCTTTGCAAAACAATACATTACAGCCCTGCTCCACCGGGATGTGACCGGGGATTTGAACGCCGGCCCCGGCTGTTGTCAGGTCTGCTGGTGGTGCATGGAGGCCACCCGGCACTCCGGGCATACCTCCACATAGCAGTTGCCCTCCATAAAGTCCAGCATCTCCCATGAAAGCTTGGCCACAAACTTCATGGGCCTGCCGCAATCGGGACATGGAGTGTACTCCCAGTCCTGGATCCAGAAAGGGAAACCGCCGATGGTGCTGATTTCGTCCCAGTCCGCCCCATAGAAAAGTGGGGCCGGCTCCTTGGCCAGCACATAGGGGTTGTCCCCCATCTGCTCCACATCCTTGTCCTCCATGGCCTCCTCACAGCCGCCCTCATAAGGGAAGATGGGAGCGCTGCCTCCGTCCAGGGTAAAGCGGGAGTAGGAGGGATTGGCCCAGGGAATGCAGCCAAGGCAGGCGGTGGCGGTGAAGATGCCGTCTATACCCAGGAAGCGCATGCGCTCGTCCCGGCCATCCAGCACCAGGAAATCCGACAGCCTGCCGCCGCACTCCGGGCACCGGTCCTTTCGGGGGCGGAAAATATGGGCAGCGCCGTCCCGGGCCCGGTCCCCCTTGATGAGAGGATAACAGGTATCGAAATTCAACTGCCGCCGCTTCCCGGCTTTGTCAAAGGTCCAGCCGCCGCACTGGGCGTACACTGAAGGGTCAACATACAGCTTTTCCCGCCAGGGGCGTGGATGCTGCTCCAGCTCATGGAGGGTCTCCAGCGCCTTATCGTCTCCCTGCATGGCCAGGCAGCACATCAGATTTCCCGCTGTCATGGAATCCTCTGTCTCCAGCAGCCTGGCAATCAGGCCGTCCCGCACGTCCTCCGGGGCGTGGTAATAAATCTCGCTGGGGCGGTACACTTCCTTCTCCAGGGCAGCCCGGGCCAGCTCCGGGGAGAATACGCCGTGGACATTGATGAGCCCTTTCAAATCGTCGTCCCACCAGTCATCCTTCAAACGCTCCACATGATCGATAAGATCCTCCAATTTTGCCTGAACCTGCTCCGGGGTCCAGTCCCTGGGCGGGATATATGTTGATTTTGCCATCCTTATCAGCTCCTTTTCCTTTATAGCATATAGATATAGGCATATAGAGTCTTTGTTTGCTGCAATCTTCACAATATCGGATTGCACTGTAACATCCGCCTTATTGCACTGATTATAGCACAGCCGGTTTCAAATAGGAATCTTTTTTCTGCGGACACACAGGCAGAAAACCTCAATTTTTTGGGAAAACTGACTGATCTTCTTACATTGGCTGCAGGCAATTTGGAAGGCTATGATTTTTTGGAGGATCTGCCTGAGCTCTACCAGATCTCTTTGTTCGGAACGAACGTCGGGGAAAATATAGAGTCGTTGCTTCCAAATGCCTGTTTCATTGAAATAAACAACGAATTGGTGCGGTTTGAGACCGGAGAAGGATATGAACAGCAAAGCTCAACTTTAAAATTTGACCCGAAAACCGCAAAGGTTGTCGGGTCAAAATGATATTATCTGTTGTTATTTCGTAAGTTCTTCCAATTCCTCTATTACTTGTCCGAATACATCCAGCGCGTCCTGGATAGGCTGAGCGCTGGTCAGGTCCACACCGGCGATTTTCAGCAGTTCTACCGGAGGCATGGAGCAGCCGCCGGAAAGGAACTTCCTGTAGCGCTCTACGGCAGGCGCGCCCTCTTTCAGAATGTTGTGGGCCACGGCTACGGCAGCCGAGAAGGAGGTGGCATACTGGTACACATAGAAATTGTAGTAGAAATGAGGGATTCTCGCCCATTCCACGCCAATCTCCGGATCGGACACCATGTCCGGCCCATAATACTTGCAGTTCAGGTCATAATAGACCTTTGTCAGCGCTTCTGCCGTCAGGCTCTGCCCCTCCTCAGCCATCCTGTTGGTGACCATTTCATATTCCGCAAACATGGTCTGGCGGTACACGGTTCCCTTGAAGCTGTCCAGATAATGATTCAGCAGGAAAGCCCGTTCCTTCTTATCCGTGGTGTGGGCCAGCAGATATTCCATCAGCAGAATCTCGTTGCAAGTGGAAGCCACTTCTGCCACGAAAATCCGGTAACCGGCGTACATGGGCGGCTGGCCATGGTTGGAATGCCAGGTGTGCATGGAATGGCCCAGCTCATGGATCAGGGTGAACAGATTGTCCATATTGCCTGTATAGTTCAGCAGGATATAGGGATAGCTGTCATAGGATCCGGTGGAGTAGGCGCCGCTGCGCTTGCCCTTATTCTCGTACACGTCAATCCAGCGGTTGGCAAAGCCTTCTTGAACTACTTGTATATAATCCTCCCCCAGAGGAGCCAGGGCCTTCAGGACCGTCTCTTTGGCTTCGGCAAAAGGAATCTCCTTGGAAACGCCGGCGATAATGGGGGTGTAGATGTCGTACATATGCAGTTCGTCCACACCCAGCAGGCGTTTGCGCAGGCGCACATAGCGGTGCATCTTGTCCAGGTTCTGATTGACTGTATCGATCAGGTTACGATACACCTGAGAAGAGACATTCACTCTGTTTACGGCCGCCTCCAGGGTATTTTCATAATGGCGTGCCCGGGCCTTGAAGATCAGCTGCTTTATATGGCCGCTGTAAATGCTGGCCAGGGTGTGGGAATACTGCTTGTAAACGCTGTAAAACTTTTCAAAGGTCTCCCTGCGGACCCGGCGGTCTGCCGATTCCTCCAGAGGCACAAAACGCCCCTGGGTGATCTGCACCATCCCGCCGTTTTCATCCTCCACCTGGGGAAACGTCAGATCCGCATTGTTGAAGATGGCGTAGGTCCGGTTGGGATTGCTGCAGATTTCGGAGGCATCAGCCAGCAGTTTTTCCATTTCCTTGGACAAGGTATGGGGCTTGAGGCGCAGGGTATCCTCTAAATCGATTCGATACTCCTCCAGCTCGGGACATTGGCGATAGTAGTCCTCCAGCCGGGCGGCCTCCAGCTCCAGAATCTCAGGGGTGATAAAGGAAATATCGCTCCCAATGCCGGCTGTAATGCTGCTGAAGCGCTGGTTCATCTCCTGATGGGTGTCGTTGCCTGTATCCTGATCGCTGAGGCAGGATACATATACGCCCAGATGGTGCAGTTTGCGGTACAGGGCCGTCTGCTGGCGCAGCGTGTCAAGGAGGCTCCGGGCGCTTTCGCATACATGTCCTTCCTGATCCGCCAGTTTTTTGCCCATCTCCTGGGCCTGTTTCAAGTCCTCTTCCCAGCTTTCACGGTCAGCATACATCTTGCTTAAATCCCAAGTGTCCTCCGGGGCCACCTGGTCTCTTGCGGGTAATGTTTTTGCCATGGCAATATCCTCTCTTCTATAGAATATTAAAAAAAAGTTTTTCAGATATAGGATAACATACTTTGGCAGAATAAGCCATATTCTCCTGTGCATAGTTCTTTGCATAATTAAGAATGTAAAGATATCACCCTGCAGGTCTTTTTATAACAGGCAATTCCATATTTGACAATATTTTTCATCCCGTTCTGCAGAAGGCGTACGGCATATCCTTTTTCTTCAATCTGTGCCAGGGCGTCCCGGCATCCGGCCTCCAGATTTCCGTCATCCGGATATTTTATCTCGATTACAATTCCTGTATCGCTTTCCTCGATTTCTATCAGGATGTCGCTGAAGCCTTCTCCGGACTCCGCATTGGAACTGATGATCCAGTCCTCGCGGTGGCTCAGAAGACCCAGCAGTATGCCGTGGTAGAAATTCTCTTTTCTGTCTTTTCTGACGCCGGTATCACGGATGCTGATCGTCTTCTTCAGGTAATTGGTAAAGAGGATTTCAACAGTCCCTGCATCTGCCTGCTCAAATGCGGCGCAGAAAGCATCGAGCTTCGGAGTATCCCTGCGGGCTTCCTCCCGGAACCATTCATAGATCTGCTCTGCGAAGATTTCTCTGATCTCAAGGTTCGGTATCTTCAGCTGGAAGGTTCTGCCGTCAGAACTGCCGCACTGGGTCAGGTAGCCGGTGGTAAAGAGGACGCTCCAAAGATTGTCCATATCTTTATAAATGTCCCGGTAGGTGAGTTCCTGGTGGATTCTCTTATTTATAGTTCCGCCGTTTATAAGGCATTCCAGTTCCCGTCTGGCCGCAGGTCCTGCCTTGGACAGAAATGTGCGGATGATGTCATTTCCGCTGGTATTGATCCAGAAAGCCCTGGGCGCCGCATCCGGATCCGCGCGGAGCTTTGCGCAGTAATTAATCACATCCCAGGGACAGTAGGCATCCGTGTTTCCGAAGCGATACCCATCGTACCATGTTTTGACCAGCTCATACTTGTCATCAAGGGAATAATAATGCAGCATGTCCCTGACCTCAGTATCAGAAAAGCCGAAGTGTTCATCATATTCCACATCTGCAATAGACAGCACGCGGAGGTTGTTAATCCCGGTGAAAATACTCTCTTTTGCAATCCGCAGGCACCCGGTCAGCACTGCAAGGTGGAGGCTGCTGTTGCTCTTCAGAGCACGGCTGAAAAGACTGCGGATTGAACTGACCATTTCCTTGTAATAACCGAAGTGCTGTGCCTTGTCTAAAGGGACGTCATACTCGTCTATCAGCAGAATGACCTTTTGATTGTAATGCTTATGCAGCAATTTACATAATGTAGACAGGCTGTCAACCAAGACGTCATTTGACATTAAAAACTGTGCTTGCCAGGCCGCACCGACAGCTATCAGTTGATCGTACAGTCTCTTTTCCTCTTCCGTAAGCCGGCTGCTTTCTTTCAGGAACTGAAAACGCATTGCCTCATTTCCTATGATTGACCGCAGCATGGAATATGCATGTTCATAGGTTCTGTCGCCGACATCCTTCAGGCTGATTGAGATGACGGGATATTTCCCCATGTATTCATCGCAGAGGCTTTGCTCTTTTTGTATGGCGAGGCCGTCAAAAAGGCCGGCATCACATCCGTATTCGAAAAAATGTTTCAGCATGCTCATGTTGAGAGATTTTCCAAAACGTCTTGGGCGGGTAAAGAGATTTACCTTTGCCCTGTTATTCAGAAGTTCACGGATGAGTCCTGTTTTATCAACATAATAGAATCCTTCTGTGCGGATTTCCTCAAAATCTTCAATGCCAATAGGCAGTTTTATATTTTTTTCCAATGTAAGCACTCTCCTTTCAGGGTAAGCCCTTTCCTGCAAAAGGACAATTGCTCTCCTGACTTAAGCATTGATGCAGCAGCGAAAACAACTAACTTTCATGTTTATATCCTACTATGCAAAGTGGGTTTTATCAAGCTGAAAAGTAAATCCTGCGGGCGCATTTTTTGTAACTTGGCAGCGAACTCCATTGACTATCATTGTCTAACGTGGTAGACTATATATGAAGTCTAACAGTGTAGACAAGGAGGGACTGAGGATGGAGATTCCGAAAATCCACGAAAGCGAATATCGTTTCTGCCTGATTATGTGGGAGCATGAGCCTGTAACTGCCGCCATGCTTGTAAAGCTGTGTCAGGAGCAGCTGGGTTGGAAAAGGACAACTACATATACTGTCATCAAGCGCCTTGGGGAACGCGGGGTGCTGAAAAATGAGAACGGCACAGTAACTTCCCTTGTTTCCAGGGACAAGGCACAGGCATACGAGATTGACGAACTGGTTGAGAAAAAGTTTCAGGGCTCGCTTCCTGCCTTTATCGCTGCCTTCACAAAACGTCAGGATATGTCCGAGGCCGAGCTTGACGAAGTGCAGCATATGATTGACCGCATCAGGAAAGGAGGTCCGCAATGAACGAAATCTTTTTGAAAATCGTCAACATGAGCATATCAGCAAGCTGGCTTGTCCTGGCTGTTCTGCTGCTCCGGTTCGTATTTAAGAAAGCGCCCAGGTGGATCAATGTTCTGCTCTGGGGTATCGTAGCGGTGCGGCTGCTTTTCCCGTTCTCCATCGAGAGCGCGCTGAGCCTGATTCCCAGTGCAGAAACAATAAGCCCAAGTTTCATAACGGATAAAGAACCGTCCGTTCAGACAGGTATTCCTGCTCTCAATCGTGTTATCAATCCTGTGATCGGCGGTTCTCTTGCCCCCGCTCCGGGTGCCAGTGCCAATCCGCTTCAGATTTGGATAGCTGTTCTGGGAATGGTCTGGGTGATCGGCGCAGCTGCACTTCTCCTGTTCACTGCAGTCAGCTATTGGCGCCTGCGCCGCAGCGTCCGCGAAGCTGTCCTACTGCGGGATAACATCTTTCAGAGCGAAAATGTTGGCTCTCCCTTTGTGCTGGGTGTCATCAGGCCGAAAATATATCTTCCTTATAGACTGGACGGGCAGGAGCTGGATCATGTGGTTGCCCATGAACAGGTCCACATTCGCCGCAGAGATCACTGGTGGAAACCCCTTGGCTTCCTCCTGCTGACAATTCATTGGTTCAATCCTCTGATGTGGCTGGCCTATGTACTGTTGTGCCGTGACATTGAACTTGCATGTGATGAAAAAGTCATAAAGGAGCTTGACAACGGGCAAAGGGCTGATTATACCCAGACACTTGTTGCCTGCAGTGTCAGCCGCCCCATGATAGCCGCCTGTCCTCTGGCCTTTGGCGAGGTTGGTGTAAAGGAACGCGTGAAGTCCGTGATGAGCTATAAGAAACCCGCTTTTTGGATCATCGTTGCGGCTGTCATTGCGTGTGTGGTCGTTGCAGTCTGTTTTCTGACCAATCCGGTCCGCTTTCGGTTCGACGAAACAAGCCACACCATCGTTTCTGCCAGCTATTTCGATTTCAGAGCTGATGAGGATCCACCTGCTGCTGAAATGAATTCTGCACAGCTCAGTGAACTGAGCTCCCGGCTGGCGGAGGTAAAAAATACCAGGGGCAGCGATAAATATGCCGGATTAACGCCGGGATACCAAATCAGCGCTCTTCTGCAGGATGGCACATACATCCGAATCAGCGGGTACTCATTAGCTGATAAGGATATGGTTGATATTGAGTGGAACGGTGAACGGTATGAGGTAAATGACAGCGATTTCCGGAACTATTTGAGCCGGGTCTGCGAAGGCAAAGATATTCCTGCTTCTGGCGGCGCAGTAGCCGAAAAAACATATGTCTATGAAAACGAAGGCATCCTGGGCAGTTTTGCGATCACCCTCTATGAAGACGGATCCTTCACTTATTCTGAGGGAATTGCAAGCAGCTATATTGGAAGAGGCGCGTGGACACAAGATGGTGATACCATTACCCTTACCGACATCGAAACGGCCGGTTATACACGCATAAACCACTTCAGGATAGATGGTGAGGATCTTGTGTTTCTTACAGAGGATTCCTCAAATTTCATTTATATCAAGGTTCAGAATGGCGAACGTTTTATCTGTATCGGCGAGGCGCCCCGGCCTGACAGCGGCGCAGACGTTCCGGAGGAAATCCAGACAGGCAGAAAACTGACCCTTGGCGATGTGATTGCCCTGTCAAAAAAGGGATATGATCTCTCCTGGGATGATTTTGCGGAATATTCCTGTTATGAGACAGGCTCCGGCTTATATATCCGGGTGTATGAAATAAATGAATTATTTGAACTTTGGATTGGAGGCGGCAGCCCCGGCAGCACCCCGATGTATATTTATCTGGCTTTGGCTGATGACACCGACACAAGGATCGATATTCGTGACGGAGGCGTTGAGGAATTTATTTCAAAGGATCATTCCCAAGTCCTGTTGGAGAAGGCAATTAACACTGCAATTCTTAGCAGCGATAAGCCCTCTGAGCCGGATGGGTTGTTCCGCTGTGCCAGCTTTGTTTTGCTGAAGACGGAGGAACTGTGCATCGACAGTGAACCTCCCACCCCCATGCAGGTGACTGTTTACGGCATTGCACTGTATCAGACTTATGGCTATTCAGGGGACACCTTCTACGATGCCGGCGGCAGTCATATTCCAACTGCCATCACCTTTGAAGTGGCAGATGGCGGATATGAGATGAAGGAGTATTGGATTCCACGTGACGGCTCTTATTATGCACCGGATATTCGTGATAAGTTTCCCGACGATATTGAAGACGAAGCGCTTGATACACAGAAATATATCCTTGCCCAGATTCAGGACTGCTACGACCAGGCAATACGATATGGTGGCATTGATACGGACTCTGCCGTAGAGCATCTGTTAGAGGTGATCGAATCCTCTCCTGCGGCATCATCCGTACCTGCCGACTATATCAATGCGCATCCCATTGAGTACCGGGAATTGACCTTCTACGGAGGTTACACACTGCGGTACATATTCTCCAGGTTTTTGGAGGGCGGACAGACCGGACTTCGCGGCCATCTGATGAGGGCTGTCTTAGACGAGCTTGTGCCGGAGGCTCAGCTTCGGCTTGATGCAGCAACCGGGCAGGAATATTTTGACCAGTGGAAAGCCGGTGCCATCCGGGTAAGCGAACAGCATGACATGGAATGGATCAGGGAGAACCAGCCTGCCATTTATCTTCTTCTCCAGATGATCAATGAATAACCGGCATATGAGATTCGCCTCATTTAGAAGTCGGATAAATGCTGCAGCGGCTCCGGCCGGAGAACCCGGCCTGCTTCATCGCCGCGCAGACCTATTGATTGGATGCCCGGAAAAGCGTATAATGGTACCATGTTGGGATTCCAGGAATCAGAAAGAAAGGATAACAAAGTCATGGAACATTATATCGTATACTGGCCCCAGGATGTGGTGAACGCCCTGAAGAAAGCAAAGGACGAGGGGCCAATCAAAGTCGTTTACGGAAGCATCCACAGCCGCATGCCCTCCATCGCATCCGTCAGGAAAGGGGACATCATCTACCCTGTCAGCCTGATTAAAAATCAGTTCTACGTGATGGCGAGGCTGCCTGTGGAGCATAAAGAGCAGGCTTTCGACTATTGCATGCGGGAGCTGGGCACACAGTACAGCGCACTGATCCCGGACGGCATTGTCATGGAGTGCAGAGATGCCGGCGGCAGGATCTACTACTGGACCGGTGACTGTGAAAGCTACCGTGACAGAGAATCCGTTCCAAAAGGAATGCAGATCATTTCCCTCAGCGAACAGGTGGAAAAGCCTCACCAGGCGCACCAGGAACCCTTTAACTGCTGCTCGAAACATGCCGCATGGGGAACCGGGGGATCCTCCATCTGCCCCAGGCCGCTTCCGGCGGAACTTGTGCCGGAGCTGAGGTTCGGGCCTAAGGGCAAGGAGCGTCCCCTTACGTTTCGCAGGGACGGCACAGTACTTCCCAGCAGCCTCACTTCCACACGCCGCATGACTGCAGAGACGGCTGAGATATTTGAGAGGCTTTTTTAACATAGCGTCTGCAGGCTACTATACCCCTAAGAAAACCTTATCGTAATGCTGCTGTCTCCATACCTTTCAAAGTTTTCATTCAATTACACATGCTGATAAACTATAGCCGTATCAAATACAGCATAGATTATCAGCATGCCGTAGTTTCTCGGATTCAGTTACCAATTACTGATTTGTCAGATAAATATAGGCATCTTCCAATGCTGCATTGTCGGGTTTACAGTCCACATCCAGCTTTTCTTTGCTCAAAATCCGCATTTTTACCTGTCATCATCATCCTGCCTTCTACGGTACAGTTCCATCAATCTGCCCTGTATCTCCAGTCCTTTCCTGTAATACTCCAGCAGCTGCGCAGCACTGTATTCCTGTTTGATATTATGATCGGAATAGCTGTTCGCGCTTTCCGGATCTATCCCATTCCACAAGCGGCATTCCACAAAATTATTGCTGCAGTAATTTGTCCCAGAATAACCGCCTCCTAAGACGGAAACCTCCTCCCCATCTTCCAAAGATTCTGCCGTTATTTCAATCAGGACAGACACATCATAATAGTCTTCGGAATCAGCATCTGCCGTATTTTCATGAAGGGGCGCCTGTCTCATATTCCTCTTGCAGAGCTGCAGGCGGACTGTCTTCAGGAGATCTTCGTACTCTTTCTCAGCGTATTGACCGGCTGGAAACAGCATCATATTTTCTTTGCAGGTCCTCTCGCTGATATATTGGTCAAATCCATAATAATAGCAGTACATTCCGCCATCCTGATCTTCCAGTATCAGGACCGGGCCGGCAGATTCCAGGTAATAACGCATGAGTCCTGCATTATCCGGCTCCCTGGTCATTTTCTGCAGCACAGACACCCGGTAGCCCCAGCTTTCAATATCGTCCTGATAATCCGGAAGCTCCTCAATAATAGCCTGTATAATGGAGTACTCGGTTTCCTGCCTTTTGTGTTGCCAGACTATAAATATAACAGCCAGCAGGAGTACCGCTATAGGGAATATCCATCTTCTGTAAGACCCTTTTCCATCCTTCTTCATGTTTCCCATAAAATCTGTCCCTGCATCCTTCTTGCATAACGATCACCAGCGCCAGCACCACGATACCGGCCATCTGAACCACCATCGGGGAATGGAGATCCATCAAAATATTTCCAAACGCTTTTTGCGCCATCCATCCAGGAACCATATACCTGGCTCTCGATATACTCTATGGGCAGTTTATTAATCAGGATTTTCCGTCCTGGATTTTTTATAATATTGTCAGCAGGAATCTCAATAAAATCACTCACATGTACCGGCACATACCAGAGCCGCCGCAGGTCTTGCCTTCCTGTGTCTTTACGCCGATCCGGTGCAGCACCCCTGTCAGCTCCAGTGTCTTTTCAAAATCTCTGCAGCCTTTTGAAAGAGCTGTCCCTGATAGGGCCCTGCAAGCATCAGGCCTGTCATAAGGGTGCAGCCCTGGCTCCCGATGGGCAGGACGCCCACATAGGGATGTACTTCCCCGCCTTTTCCCATGCTGTCGCCCTGCCTGCTTTCCGGGGCCGTCATCCTGTTCCATTCCTCGTCGCTCATCTTCGGATAAATAACCGGCTCCTCCTGGACACGGTAGATGCGGGCGCCATGGGAGTCATGGAGGTCGTCTCCCAAATCCCTTATCCCATCAAGCCCGTAATAGGGGCCTGCGCCGCCGTTTCCTACATGAAGCAGGAAATCCCGGTATTCTTCCGGCAGCCGGATTCCCTGCTGCTCCTCAAATTTCAGTATCTGCTCCTCGCTGGCAGGCGCCGCCAACTGATACTGGTGGCTGTCCGCCCCAAACCTTTCAAAATCCGGGTCTTTCGCCTTCGCCTGCTCCAGCAGTTTCAAGATACGTTTCGCCCATGCGGGCTGTCCTGTCTTTCCCATTTATTATTGCCTCCCGTGTCCTCCGTCATACCTCTGCCCCAAAGGGATGCTGCCACCCATCAATAAATGCAAAATGTGCGCCGCATGCCGGGCAGAAGATTCTGTCAAACATCCGACGGCAGAGCTGTGAAAACCCTGCATCTTCTCCTGCCATGCCCATGTTCTGCAGCAGATACAGGTACAAAAATACTGCCACCGGAAACGGTGTCTCCCGGCTGATTCCCTTTCTGCAGACAGCTTTTGCCATGTGCTTCTCCTGACAGTCTTCAAAACCTCCGATTACAGGCAGCAGCCCTGTCCAGGGATTCGGTTGGCGGGCAGGCATTTTGTCAGTCAGTCTCTGCACCTCATCCCATGACGCCTCCTGTACCCAAACGCTCCTGTTGCCGCTGTCCGTGATTCCTTTCCTGCGGATTATATAAGTTTCCATATGTCCTTTGGGACAGGACGCTTCCTCCCAAAGCTCCGTATCGAACATGGTTGAAAGATATCCGAATTCCGGTTTCACGAATGCGAAAGGCGCCCCTGTCAGATAATGGATGCTGTTCCTATGGGAAGAAAAATTGCACCGACAGAAAAAATCGGTCTTTGCCATCCAGTAATAGTTTGCACTCCATAAAGCGGGCATCATCCGCCCCCGGTCTCCACAGGTCAGGTTTTCTTCCAGCCTGGCCTTATTGCTGTTCCACCATTTTTCCCATTCCTTCGGCTCTATTTCTCCCGCCGCAACACGCAGAAACATCTGTTTCATCTCATCCTGAAGGCCCATCTTCCTTTTCCTTCCTCCCGGATTTTTTCTGCTATAACGTACTGATAGCCCGCGCTCATGCCGTATGTCCCGTTGGAATAAATCTTATAATCCCTGCGGGATTCCCCGGGAAGGGCATCCAGCTCTTCCTGAGAAAAAATCTGTTTTACAATCTCCACTTTCCCCGTTTCTGCGGAATGCCCTTCTTCCATTTTGCGGCGGAGTATGTACAGCGGTCCCTCATATTGGGCTGCGAAATCTGCAGACACATGGATTGCCGTGGCATAATTGCTGTCAACAGCGTTTTCCGTTACTTCAAATATGTCGGAAACCAGCCGATATGCCTCAATACGGCCTTCTCCCCGGCTTACCTCCCACTGTTCCTCTCCCTCACTGATTCCTATGATATCCTCTATCTTGTAAGGAAGCCGTGAAGTGATGGTGATTCCCTCTGTCTCCAGGGACTGAAAAGCGAAGAATTCATCGGACATTTCCTGTCCCTCTGTCCCCTTATCCCTTAGACAGGTCCTTTTCCACTCCCGGAAATATGGGAATCCGCCGATATCCGGGTATCCTGTACTCAAATCCACGAACTCCGCTTCCGGCGATGCATACAGACGCAGGTTCCACTCCATATAGCCGCCCTCACATATGGGCCAGTCTTCCGCATCGAAGACAACCGTCGCAAGGGACTGTTCCATGGACAGCCAGGAATCATGGAATTCCAGATATTCCATCCGGGCAAGCAGCTCTTCCGCCGGTTGCCCATCAAAATAGAAGTCCACCATATTTGCATGGTCATATCCCTTTTCCCGCCATTCCGAAGGCGCAGCCACACTGTAGTTCGGGGCATCTTTTAAGCGGAACACCGTCTCCGCCCTGTAAGCCGGGGGCAGTCTATAAGTTTCCGTCAGATACCCTTGAAGCACTGAGTCTATTTCCTCCCTCTGGTAATTATCCCAAAGGACTGTCTCGTCATCCACATCAATGCCCACGCAGAATTTCCTGTCTCCGTGTTCCATGAAAACCACCACGTTGGAATTTACACTGGGAGCAAAGAAGTCATTGTATGCCTGGACCCAGTACCCTTCCGCTTTTGCTTCTATCCCGTATTTTTCCAGGATATGCGCAGCCGCCCTGTCCTCTGCCACGCTCTCTGCTGCTTCCCGGATGCGCTCAATCTCCCTGCGGGTCTCCATCCGCTCCCTGCTGCAGCCAGTCAGCAAGGACAGAACCAGCAATACCGCCACAGCCGCAGCCGCAGTTTTGCATCCTCCGGGCTTCTGCTTCCATTTCCTGGAAAGCGCCTTTTCCTTTTTCACCCGATCCACTTCCTCCGGCCCTATTTCTACAGATTACTTTCCAAAATAATATCTTCCATTCCCGTCAGCACAGGCACCTTTTTCCCGCATTCCGGGCATACATAGGTGCCGAAATATTGTGATTTTGGCCAGTTCCATTTTGGTTCTTCCTCAGGTTTCAGGGTCTCCTAATCAGAAATATTCCGGATTCATAAAAAGCGCCACCAGACAGGCAATCTCCCCTTCTGAATCCAGCCCCCAGTAGCCGCTGTAGATGCCGTCTCCCATGCCGCTGGAAAACAGGACCGTCCTTAAGCCGCTCCCCGGCAGCTCCCACTCCAGAAAGCTCCCGCCCTGGTTCTGGAATTCCGGATTCGCTTCATAACTTTTCCGGAAAAGGGCGGCGAAATAATCCGTATACTTGTTTTTACCCGGATTCTCACTTGTCCATTTCTCAAAAAACAGCCGGTTCTCCTCCGAGGCCTTCCCGTCCGCAAAACAGGCAAGCCCCGTATCCACGCCGAAAAAGGTAAAGACACCCGACTTTCCCAAATCTTCTGTTTTCTTTCCCTTTGGCATGGCAATCTCATAGCGGACAGCCTCCTTACGACTGAGGGGAATCCTTGCTGCGGCAATCCTGAGGCCTGCAATCCGTGAGAGACAGACCGACAGTTCCACCGGATAGCTTCCGGCCGGAATCCTCCTGTCCAGGACGGTTTCATATTGACTGCCCAGATAAGCGATTGGATCCGCCAGCACCACCTCTCCTGTGGGGAAATCCGCTTCTCCTGCCCGGACTACCTTGATTTTAGGACTTTCCGTAAAAAGATTCCGGAAAAGCTCTGCCGGGTATATTTTCTGGTTGAGGAATTTCAGGTTCTTCTCAAAGGCAATCTGGGCCGGATGCTTCACCGGCTCCCGGATTTCCTTTCTTGTCTTTGTGTCCACGAAGTATTTCCCCGTTTTGTCACAGCAAAATTCCAGATCGCTGCCCACAGGCATATAGAATACATTCACCACAGAGGGCTCTATGTTGGCCAGGGTATTGAAATCCACAATCGCCATGTTTTTCGCGTCATCCACGTATTTCTGGCTGTCCCTGTCCCCGAATGCCACCCACCCGTTGCCATGTTCGCTCTCCTGGCGGAACAGCCATTTCAGCTTTGAGGTGCCGTTCAGAATGGACTTTGTGACGATGGTTCCTCCGGCTCCCCGGATGTATACCTTCATTTCCTTTTGTTCCTGTTTCCCTTCTGACTGTATCGTCTCCGGTTGCTTTTCCTCAGACGGTTTCTTTTCTGGCTGTATCGCCTCTGGCTGCTTTTCTGCCGCCTGTTTTTCCTTCAGAAGTTTTTCTGTTTTTTGTTCAGATTTACTTTGAGTTGATTTGTCTTCTTTCTTTTTACCGAATAATCCCATATGCTTTACTCCTTAAAAAATCTGCGCTTTCTCCCGCGAGTGCAGTAAAATATCTTTCTTCCTTCAGCACAATTTCCCGGCTAATTTCTCCAGCTCATCTTTTGTCATGGGCGGAATCAGGATATGGTCCGCATCAAACTGCCTGACGCCATATCCTCTCAGTTCCTCAATAAAGCGCTCATATGGGAACATTCCCTCCATCACACGCTGCTCCCTATAAAGCACAAACTGGACAAAACCTTCCGTTACCTTAAGCTCACTCAGATTCAGGAACCCGTCGGCACGGACAGGGAAAATGCTTTCGCATTCTTCTGTCAAAGCATAAAAAGCTCCGATTTCTTTTGTATCACTCTTCTGCAGAAGTCTCGGCTTTGCATAATAGACATCAAGTGCCTGGAGCTTGTGCAGGGTCTGCTCGAAATCTGAAAGGTCCGTACATATCTCCCAGGCAGACACCTTATCCTCCGTCAGCGTATATGGCCACCGTGCCAGGGTAAGGATATGGCTCTTAAACTCCTTATTCCCGCAAAACCGGTTCAGCGACTCCCTGCTGAACTCAGCAAAATTTCCGATCCGCTGTTCCAGCTCCCTGCCGGTGAAACTCCTTTCCTCTTCAACGCAGTACATCTCTGCCCTGCCCAGGCGCCTCTCCATCTCTCCGGCAAGCCTTGCAAAATCTGTGATCTCCGCTTCGGTTGTCGGGATATTATAGCTCAACTCATAGTATCCTTCCCCTGCTTTGCTGCCATCGAAAAATATCCCCCGTCCTATTCGTTCAGGATTATAAAAAACAGCGGTGCCCCGAACCTGCTCGTTCTCCTGCAGGATATAAAAATCATTATCGGAACCGTAGCTGAGGCCGCAAGTGCGGGCCAGTGACGGGATATCAAGGACCGTCTTCCCGAATAATTTCTTTTGTCTGATCTGTAAAGTAAATGCCATAACAAAGTCCCCTTGCTTTATTCCCGCGAGCAATGAGGAAAATAGCCATGCTTGCATGGCTATTTGACGAATGCCGCGAGGGTCAATAATACCCTGCCCCTTGGGGCGTTTCAATTTCCATGCCCCGCTGCTTGCGGCGGGGTGATTGACTTCAAAATATATGCCGCTGCCTTTTGTATATAATTTAAAGCAAGCTCTTCCTGTTCACTACTTCTGCGCAGCATTTCAATTATATGACTTCTTTTCTCTTTCAGAGAGTCTTTGGGAAATGAATCACGCTGGTGAGCAATCGTTGCTATTTCCGTTGCAGAGGCTATAATGTCATTATATTGATTTATTGCTAAAGTCATTAATTCCTTATCTATACCAGGAATTATGTTTAGGCATAGTTCAAAAAACTGTTTCGTTCTTAATTTATTCTCATAATGAATAAACGCATGCGGAAAAACACATTCGATTTGATCCGCATTTCTTTGGTTTTCTTCTCTTAAAAGATTACACCAGTTTCGGTAAATAACCACACCGAAGCCCTGCATTTTATCTTCTCCGCAATGTTCGTTATTTGATAACAGTGTCATCCCTCTGAGGAGCGCATTAACACACGCCTTCTCCAACGGCATTTTTTCATTTGAAGGTTTTAAAATCATCATATCGCAGTCAACCTTGTACCAACCGGTATATTGATTAAGCTGATCAAAATTTATCTTTGCGTTTTTTTGGTCATCTCCTTCTAAAAAACCTAATCCTTTTAAAGTCTGTCCATGGTCGGAAAAACCGACAGCAAGAATAGTATCTATATACTCTTTAGGGATAATGATGACAGGATAACCATGTTCAATTTGTCTGCGGGCGAGAGCAATAAATTCATTTTCTGAATAATCTGCTTTTGAATGTATCTCGTAATCTAAACCATATATTAAAAAGCTGTCATGAATACATTTATCGGGCGAATAGGAATATCCAAAACATATATTCGCAAGCGCCGACTGCAAAATATATTCTTCATCATCATTTATCTGACGGCCTTTTATGTCCTTGCGCTGCTCCAATCCAAAAAACAATTTTACCGCAGTTAAAAGAGAAGCGGATGAGATGCTTTTAGGCCATTCGGGACCTGAATAATCAGCTACAGGAATTCGTGGTTTAACAAGGAATTCATAATCAAAGTCCATATTGCGCAAAACACATGCCGACGGATCAAGAATCCTATCTACAGAACAATTAAAAAGTCTGGATATTTCACAAAGCAATGGTACCTCGGGTACTGCTTTTCCGTTCTCCCATTTGCTGACCGCCTGAGGTGAAACCTTTAATTGTTCTGCGAGCTGTTCTTGAGTGTAGTTGCGCCCCACGCGCAGATGTGCAATTTGCTCCCCCATTTTTTTGACATCAAACATATTACTCTTCTCCTTTGGTTTTATAATAAGTTATATGCTTCGATATTATTATGGCGGTTGTATAATGTAATGTCCATATATGAAAGGTTGTTCTTTAAGACAAAACTCAACTCACAGTTGTGGTTTGGATTATAAAAGACAGTCTCACACCAATATCCTTATATTTCTGTTTCCTGTTTTTTCAGCAAATCTCCCGCAGTCCACGTACCACTTCAGGGCATTGGCCAAAAGCTCTGTCCTGTCCCTTATGCCCATTCCCTTTGCCCATACCAGCAAGGGCGCCTGAGGAAGGTATGCTTCGTCCTGTGGGCTTTCGCCGCTTTCCGCCGTTTCAACCGTTCCGGCATCTTCATCCGCCGTTTCCTCGATTTCCTGTATTGCGCCGCAAATATAATCTTGATGAATACCGGTAAATGTCAGTACTCCGCCCTTTTCCCAGTCAAGACCCACCACAATTGCATTCACCCATGGAGGCAGCTCCATATTCAGCATCTCGTCCATCCACCGGGCGAATTCTGCCCACATCCCGTATCCGCCAAACAGGGTGAATCTGTCGGCGGCAGTATCCTTTAAGCTATGCATGGACTGTTGTATATCCTCTTCTGTATAGCAGTATTCCAGTCTGTGGTCAAACCTGGATACGGTAAGGCACCCTTCATAGGTCACAGCTTCCGTCACACCCTCGCCTTCCCATTCCTGTCGTAAAAACTCTTCCAGCAGTTGAACCAGGCTGTTTGCCCGGTGCATCCTGACAGTCCCATATGCATAAAATTTTCCGCTCTCGCCCTGATAGACGAACATGGGACCGTAATCAGAACGAGGCGAGTATTTGAAGCCCCATCCAAAGCGGCCAACCAGGACCTTGGGCTCCTTTATCTTTGTATTGGAAGAAGCCATCAGGAAATCTCTGCTTCTTACATATGCCGTGGAATGAGCCTTCAAATCAAAGCCAAAGGGCGCATGCACACCGTAAAATACCCTGTCGTGGCGCTTTTCCTTTTTTGCTCCGTAACGAAGCACGCAGTATCCCTCCATGTTTTCAGAATAGCCTATTGCCTCAAGGATTTTTGCTGCCTTTTGTGCTGTATCCATGCCCTCCAGGGAATATACGGCGCGTACCAGAGGCTTTGGCTGCCGCAGATTATGCAAAGCGTTCAGGGCAGCCGCTCTTCTGCCCTCAGGCGTATTCGTATCGGCTGTCGGAAGCCTGCTGTCCTCACAGGACAGGTTGTATTCCTTCCAGGTATATTCTTCATATTTTCTCCAGCCAAGTTCCGCACTGCGGAATATGATGTCCTGCCAGCCGTAATCCATCTGCCGCCAGATACTCAACCCTGTTTCCGATACTACTGCACGGAAACAGAACCGTTCCTGTTCGCTGTAAAGCACCACAGGATTGTGCCGTTTTGGATCTGTACAGGTCATTTTTTCAGCTTCAGTACAGGCATCAGGAATGCGGTCATTGTCGGCGGCCAGCAGTCTGGCAAGCGTGGGAATGATAAAAGGATGCACAGAAATTCGTTTCAGCCAGACTTCTATCAGTGCCTGAGCAGCGCTTCTGTCAGAATCTTCAATGGCAGTGACAGCCAGAAGGAAGAAAAACTCCTCGACTTTTTTCAGGTGGTCCGCATATTCCTGTAACTGTGAAAATGCCAGAACGGGCGCAGCTGCCTGCACCCCATCCACAAAATACAGGCAATAATGATAATGGAATTCTACCCTGAGCGTCCTGTTTCCGGGCATGGGACATACAATAGCCACAGGAAACGGTATCTCTTCGGTATCTTCGTCAAAGCCCAGGAAACGCCTCTGCCACGCCCGGGACGGCGCATAAATATAATTTATGTAGGCAGGAAGATAGCATTGGCCGTCCATCACATAAATGTAATCTCTCTCCCAGCTTCCTCTGATTTTTGCATGGCGGAAACCGAATCCGCGCATGAGAAAATACTGCCAGAAATCAGGGCTGTCCCCGATATTCTCCGGATCAGTGGAAGCCATGGGGATTTCACAGCGATAATCCAGTTCCCGGCACATTTTTTCCGTGGACAGGGATCTCAGCAGGCTCTCTGTCAGCTCTGTCCTCTCAGGCTCGGGAAAGTCTCCCTCTGCCAGGTGCCCAATCAGTGTCTCCGCCAGAGTCCGGGGCATCACAATTCTTTTGGAGGTGCTGTAAATCCGTTCAAACAGGCCCTTTTCCCCCTTTAGCTGTTCCCATTCCGGCAGTGCAAAAAAGGCTTTTGCCCGTTCCCTGATTTCCGGTGTTTCTCCGTAAATAAATTTGTCGTAATTGTTCTGGTTGTCGTTGATGATGGCAGAATAGATTCTGTAGAGTTTTGTGATTTGCTGTTCCTTTCCATCCTCTCCGAACAAAATCTCCTCCGCCTGGGGAAGGCGGCGTAAAACTTCCTCCTTCAAAGCGCTGTAAAGTCCTCTGGTACTGCTGCGTTCCAGCTCTTTGAAGCTCAGTTTTTTATAAAAGAACAGCAGCACCTCTTCAGGCAGCTGCTCGTCCATGAGCCATTGGACATAAAGCTTTACCACACATTCGCTGCGGGCTTCATAGCTTCCGCTTCCGATCTGCTTGCCGTTGCGCTCATAGAGGTAGAAGGGCTGGCAGACTCCAAGGATATGCTGCCAGATCTCTTTCTCCCCATCTGTCAGGCGTCCGTCCCTGCTCATCTCCTTCATGGTCAGGTAGTCGGAAAAGGCATTGTGGCGCACCTTAATGGCAGGCTGCCGCAGAATGCGGTTGGTCATGGATTTCAGATCGCATTCCCGGCCCTGCATATTGAAGATTTCGGCGGCATATCTTCTGCCGGGAAAGGTGTTTTCCACGGAAACCTTATACCATTCCTTCGGATATTTCAGGCCGTCAAAATATTCCTCTCCGGCAAAATGAGGGATAAATGCGTATGCGACAGCCAGCTCCTGCAGAAGTCCCATAGGAAGATTGTCGCTGGGACAGAGGTTCTGCTTTGAAAGGTAGGTAAACAAGCCTTTTCCGAATTCTTCCGAAAACTGCTCTTTCAGAAAGACATCAGAAAGGAAAAAACGTTTCCATGTATCAGCCTGCTTTGCCTGTTTGGGATTTTCAAAAAGGGCGATGAAATCGTGGAGAGCGCCCGCTTCCATGCTTTTCTTTATGGCTTGCTCCGCCGCCTGGTCAAGGAGCTTCAGCAGGGAGGTTTCTCTTTGTATTTTTCTGCTGATGTCATCGCTGTCCTTAAATTCCTTTATTGCATTTTCTGGAAACACCGTTTCATATTTCGTCTCTTGCTCTGTTCTCATCCCATAGTCCAGGGCTGTCTTATACGCCTGATTCAGCGACGCAAAATACTCCGGCTCCTCCTCCGGATGATGGAGTCTTGATTGTGCTGCAAAGGCTTTTCTTATAGCTTTTTTATCGTCGGTTGGATCTATTCCCAACAAACTCCATATATCGTTCATTGTTCTATCCTTTCCTTCATATCGCGTCAAATTCTTCAAATGAATTCTTCTGACTCCTCACCGAATTCATCAGACTCTTCTTCAAAATCATCAAGTTCCTCACCGAATCCAACCTTTAATTCTCCGTCAAACAGAAGCTCCTCCTGCATATCCATGGCCTGCTGCAGCTGAGTCATCCACATTTTTCCCAGCTTTTCCGCATTTTTGACCTCTTTCTTTCTGCCGCTGCTTAATCCCGTCAGGATCCTGCCGGTCATGGAAGCAATCCGCTCTCGCTTATGTCCGGTGCTTTTTTCATAATAATCCAGAAAAAAGGCAAGCATTTTCTGGTTCTCAGGCTGCTGGATAGGCGGCAGCATGATTTTCTCCATTTCCCGGGTATACCATTCCAGTTCTGCCTCGCTGAGAGTCTGGTTTGCCAATAGAATCTGTCTGCGTTCTCCCATTTCGTTCTCTGCCATCACATGGAGGATTCCGTTGATGTCATAGGTGAACTGCACGTCCACCCAAGCCTGCCCCGCAGGTTTCAAAGCCACTTCTATGGTAAGCTCTCCCAGAAGCACGTCATCGTCCACATAATATTCTTCACCCTGATAAATCTGGATCCTGATTTCCTTCTGATAATCACCCACCGTCACAAACCGTTCCCTGTGGGAGGCGGGCAGGGTGGTATTGCGTTCGATCATGGGACTTAAGATGTTTTTGTCCCGGTTGGCTCTGTTGTTAACACCGATGCCCAGTGTGAAGGGACATACATCTGTCAGCAGCATATCCCTTATTTCTTCCCTGCGCTGTCTGATGCCGGCATAAACTCCGGCACCGCAGGCAACCACGCGGTCCGTCTCTCCCAGGACAATGGGCTCCTTTCCCAAAAGCTCCCTGAGAAAGCGTTTTACTACGCCCAGCTTCGAAGAGCCGCCCACCATGATCAGTTCGTCTATTCCGGACACTTTGGAGCCGGCGTCCTCCAGGATATGCACAAAAAGCTGCTTTATCTTTCCGAACAGGGGCATGCAGATTTCAAAAAGCCGCTCCTCATTCAACAGGACCCGGCAGACCCTTCCGCCTGTCTCAAGCTCCATTGTCACCTCTTCCCTTTCTGCCAGGGCGCATTTGGAGACCTCTGAGAGCTTTCTTAATTTTGCCTGATCCTCCTTTGTCAGTTCTTCTGACTTTAGTCCGTTTTCCCGGCAGAAATATTCCGAAACTGCCTGGTCGATATCATCTCCGCCCAGATGGTTGTCCCCCGCCACGGCGATAATTTCTATCACATTGTCAAAGCATTCCACATAGGACAAATCCAGGGTGCCCCCTCCAAAGTCAAAAACCAGCAGGGTTCTGTCCTCTTCTCCGTATTCCATCCGATAGGCCAAAGCCGCCGCAGAGGGCTCATTGATGAGGCGGTCCACCTTAAGTCCTGCAATCTGGGCCGCTTTCTTGGTATCGCTGCGCTGTTTATCATTGAAATAAGCAGGAACCGTTATGACCGCCTCTTCAATCTCTTCCTTCAGAAAGAATTCCGCGTTTCTCTTGATCTGCTCCAGCACCATAGCCGAAAGCTCCATAGGTGAATAGGCTTTTCCTCCCAGATGATATTCCTTTTCCGTACCCATGAAACGCTTGAATGAGGCCACCGTGTCTTCAGGATAGAGAATCAGCCGCTCTTTTGCCGCCGCCCCTGCCAGAAAGCCTTCTCCCTCTACATATCCCACCACACTGGGCAGCAGAAAGCGCTCACCCTCCATGGGAATCAAATGTACCGTTCCATCCTTCCAATATGCGCCAAGACTATTTGTTGTCCCCAGATCAATTCCTATGACAGCCATAATTTCCCTCCGTTTTTGCAGCTGCAGTGAACAGCCTGCCCTGCCATCATGTTTCTATATCCAAATACCTGCCACAGCACAGGGAACTTGTTGTCCCTTCCCGCTTATGCAGGGCTGTTGGTACTTTCTGAAAAGAAATATGCCGCCATCTGGGCCCTGGAGCTGAAGGGTTTTGTTTCCAGAAGCTGACGGACTTCTTCCCTGGAATAAAACTTTGCCTCGATGGATTCGTTGGCGGAGGAATGATCCTCAAAGCTTCCCTCCACTTCCACAAAGGCAATATAGGTGGTGGTATCCGAAAATGCCACTGCCGCAAAGGAAGGGGGAAGGATCTTTTTGATACGGGAAATATGAAGCCCGGTTTCTTCGTAAAGCTCTCTGGCGATACATTCCTCCACCGTTTCCTCCGGTTCGATCATTCCGGCGCACAAATTATAGACAGATTGGTTGACGCCCATGCGGAATTCGTGCAGGAGAAGCAGTTTATCGCCATGGGTGGCTACAATGGATACGCCGCTGGGCTTAGCGCCCAGGTCGTCGGCACTTTTCAGTTCTCTTCTGCTTACAATTTCATACTTTTTTTCCCGCCCGATTTTATTTAGATAGGTAATTTCATAGTTTTTAAGATATTTTCCGTCCTTTACCTTTTCAAATTTAATCAGCTTCATGATAAATCCTCCCTAATTGTTCATGCAGTGGTTTTGTCCCTTTTTTTCGGGTGATTTCCATCAGGCCAAGAGGGGTTATATCCACTACGGTTGTTTTTACCCGATCTGCCTTGACAAGCTCCCGCATATATTCTAACAGCCTTTGACGATGCCGGCTGTCTGACATATTGATAAAGTCTATAATAATGATACCGGACAGGTTCCGCAGTCGAAGCTGCAGGGCTATCTCACCGGCGGCTTCCAGGTTAATGCGGCTCCAGGTCTCCTCCGCATCCTTTTGTATGCTGTTCTTTCCGGAGTTCACATCGATCACCGTCAGAGCTTCCGTGGGCTGGATGATGATATAGGCGCCTGATTTGAGCCATACACGAGAGGAAAACGCTTCCTGAAGCCTGCTGTCAAGGGAATAGAGGGTGGACAGACTTAAAGCTTCCTGATACAGACGGCATATTTTTTCGGGAAAATGCATGGAGCAATAGTCCAGGATTCTGGGATAGAGCTGTGCCTGGTCAGTGATGATTTCCTGATATTCCTCCGGCGCCGCCAATGAGTCAAACACTGTCGTCCAGGTCTCCGGCGCCGCCACGATGCAGCTGAAGCAGCAGCGATGGTCTGCGTTATGCAATAATTGACAAAAATCTGCAAAGAGAGTCCTAAAGGACTCCAAAAGTGCACCTTCGTCCAGCTCGGAGGCACGTGTCCGGATAATGGCGCCGATGGGATGGACATCCTGAATCAGCTGAAGGGAATCCTCCGACAATATTTTATGCTTTGTAAGATAGTGGACAATGGTATCCTTTTGCTTTTTGTCAAGCTTGGATGAGAAGCATAACCTGGGTGTTCCCAGGGAAAGAACCACATAATCATTGGACAGCGAAATTTCGGCGGTGATGCATGCCTGCTTTGTTTTCTGTGCGTCTCTCTCCACCTGTACCAGCAGCTCATCGCCCTCCAAAAGCCTGCCATTGGGGGTTCTGTTCAGCAAATAAGGAGCAGAAGCCTTTTTCAGAGGCAGAAAACAGAGTTCCTTATCTGCAATTTCCACAAAGCAGGCATCCAGATTTTTGACAATTTTTTTGACCTTGCCGATATATATGGCGCCAATACGGCTGGGCCTGTGGGAAAAAAAGCTGACGGCCCTCAAACGGTTATCCCGTATTAGCAGGGCGCAGGGACTTTCTTTGTATTTTGTAAACAATAATTTCCCGGAAACGGTATTCCGAAGGCTCCTGTCATTTTCGTTCAGAGTGACACTATGTCTGGGAGCAATATTTCGACTCATGATCCGCTCTCCTGTAAGTTCTTTAAATCCATATCGATATAGTCAGCTCTGGCAGCACATGTCTTCCAGCGATATCAGCCGGGAGGATTCCGCCCGGGTATAAATTTCCTCTCTTGTAATCAGCAGGGCGTTCTCCTGCAGTACTTCCCCGCAATGGGCCAAAAAGGCCTCCATGATCTGAATCGGTTTAATATTTCCCGCGCTGGATGCGTCTGCCAGTATATGGAACGAAGGCGTTTCACATCCCCCGTTGTCAGAACAGGTAAATTCATATATGCCCGGCTTCAGATCCAGCTCCCGCTCTCCCTTTTTGGTCTTCTTCGTATAAAGAATATGATCTCTGGAGAGAAAATCTGGAATGAAAGCGGATAAATCCGCAGACGGTGCCCTTCCTTCCCGAAAACGAACCGTATAGGAGGCCGCAGCTACGCTGGCCATGGCATTTTCCGCATGATCAGGCAGCAGCCCTGTAAAAATAATCTCTATACCAGGCACACTTGCAGCATTCAGACGCTTCCGGACATCTTCACAGGAGGTAATGGAATGTATTTCGATATCCATATACTCGCCGTTGCTGGTGATCCCCACTCCCAGGGGAGCGGCAAAGGTCATGATCTGGTGGGGGCTGAAGCCCCCTGTATATGCCACATCGATTCCGGCCCGGCGGATTACTTTCTGAAAAAAACGCATGACATCCAGATGGCCGATAAAGCGCACGGGACCATATTTTTTAAATTTTACGCGCAGTCTCAACACAAATTCCTCCTCCAAATCGGGCGGCGCCGCAGCCCTGGCATTTTACTTTACAATTTTCAGATATTTCCTCCCGCTGTGCCTTCACCCACTCACGCTTTAGAAATTCCTTTGTAACACCGCAATCGATAAAATCCCAGGGGAGAATTTCTTCCGTAGATCTCTCCCTGTGAGTGTAAAAGTCCACGGATAATCCGCATTCCTCCAAAGCCTCCAGCCATCTGTCATGGTCATAATATTCACCCCAGGCCTCATAAAAGCCGCCCTTCTCATAAACCCTGCGGATGACCCGGCCCAATCGGCGGTCTCCTCTGGCCAGGACCCCTTCCATCACACTGGCATCCGCCTCATGCCAGTTGTATTTGATGCTTTTCTGATTCAGCTGCTCACAGATGGCTTTTCTGGTGAGATAGGCCTTATCTATAAACTGCTCTCTGGTACACTGCCCGGCCCATTGGAACGGCGTAAAGGGCTTGGGAACGAAAAAGGAGGTGCTTGCCACGATCTGCACTCTTCCATTAACCCGTTTTTCCTTGGGAACGGTCTCAAAAAAGGCGGCGGCAATTTTGTTGGCCAGATCTGCAATTCCTCTGATATCCTCTTCCGTCTCGGTGGGCAGACCCAGCATAAAGTAAAGCTTAACCCTGGTCCATCCTCCCTCAAAGGCCATTGTTGACCCTCGTATGATATCCTCCTCGGTCAGCCCCTTATTGATTACATTGCGCAGCCTCTGGCTGCCGGCCTCCGGCGCAAAGGTCAGACTGGATTTTTTGATATCCTGTACCTTGCTCATGACATCCAGAGAAAAGGCATCAATCCGCAGGGAGGGCAGGGAAATATTCACATGCTGTGTGCCGCATTTCTCAATCAGAAAGTCGATGAGCTCCGGCAGCCGGGAATAATCACTGGAGCTGAGAGAGCTGAGGGAGATCTCCTCATGGCCTGTATTCTTCAGCATTTCCAGCGCATATTTTTTCAGAGTTTCCACATCTCTCTCTCTCACGGGCCGGTAAATCTGCCCGGCCTGGCAGAAACGGCAGCCGCGGATACATCCCCGCTGGATCTCCAGAACCACTCTGTCCTGAGTCGCTTTAATAAAAGGGACAACAGGCTTTAATGGGTAATAGGTATCGGTGACATCCATCTGAACTTCTTTTCTGATGATGGCGGGAACTCCTTCTTCCACAGGCAGAAAGCTTTTGATGGTGCCGTCCTCATGATAGGCAGTTTCATAAAATCGGGGGGCATATATGCCGGGAAGCTTACCTGCACGGCGCAGAAATTCCACGCGCGAAAGCCCTGATGCCCTGCATTCCTTGTAAAGAGTCAAAAGTCTTTCATACTGGGTTTCGCCTTCCCCGATATAAAACAGATCAAAGAAATCCGCCAGAGGCTCCGGATTATATACACAGGGGCCGCCTCCGATAACGATAGGGCAATCTTCTCCCCGTTCCAAAGCATTGAGAGGAATCTGGGATAGATCCAGGATCTGCAGGACATTGGTATAGCACATTTCATATTGGAGGGTAATTCCCAGGAAGTCAAAATCCTTTACAGGATCCTGAGACTCCAACGCAAACAAAGGAATGTGTTCTTTTCGCATAATGGCATCCAGATCCAACCAGGGAGAATAAACCCGCTCGCACCATACATCCTCCATGGAGTTAAACATATCATAAAGGATCTGGATCCCCAGGTGGGACATTCCGATTTCATAGATATCCGGAAAGCACATGGCAAAACGGATCTTTACCCTGGACTTATCCTTTGTTACCGAATTGACTTCGTGCCCGATATAACGTTCCGGTTTTTCTATTTGCAGTAAAATATCATCTGACAGTGCTAATTTTTGATTCATATGTGTTATATACCTTTCTTGGAGGCACCGGTTTCCATAGATTTTTCTGTGGCGGTACTTCGGAAATAGCCGGCAGTTTTTACAGCCTCACGCATTTTTCTCACATGGGACCGGGTCATTTCTGTCTGCGAATAACGGGCCTGCTCATAGAGACAGGCCATGCCCTTCGTCTCTAATATTCGTTCCCACTCTCTGGCGGTAAAAAAGCGATAACCACCAGGATGGCCTTTTGTAAAAAACGGTCCGGACTGCAAAAGCTTTTTTCGATAGAGCCTTCGGATCTGGGCGGAAGGAGTCAGAAAGCCTGAAGCCTCCGGCTTTTTTGATAATTGCTTTTTGTCTCTGCCGCACTTTTCTCTGACCTCGGAAACCCCTGTATCTATGTTCACAGTCTGCCTGCGGATATGCCAGAAAAAGTGTTTCCGAATGAAGCGGATTAACTGTATGACCAGCCGAAGCATAACGTATGCAAATAAACAGATCAACACTGCCACAGCTGCCTTTTCCAAGACCTCCCAAAGCCAAAAGGGTTCATTCTGCGCCGCGTCAAGAGGAAGCATATCCGAAAAGGACGGGGGAGCTTCCGGCTCCATGGGCTGCACGTTCGACTCCGGCGGAACATTTCGGATAAAAGACAAGAGAAAGCGAAGTACCTTTATTATAAACTTCTTTATCAGGCCGGCTATGGCCTCCAGTCTGGTCAGGTTTATAAAAAGTACCAGGAGTATGGTACAAAGCAGTGTATATCCCAGCACAAGCCCGATCCCCGAGAAAAACATTTTCTTTGCAGGCACAAAGCCGGCACTTCCTGCGTTGAGAGTCAAAAAGGACAGATATTTCTGAAGATAATATATAATATAATACAATCCAAAGCATCCTGTCAGGGGAAAAAGATAGAACCCTTCCCAGCCGGAAATACTCTGCTGATGCAGCAACAGCAGGGAAAACAGGGAAATGCCCATGGATATGAAGGGATGCATCATTGGGGTATCAGAAACATCTTTTATTCTCAAAGCGAAAGAATGAACCATATAATATATTCCGCAGACGATACAGATCACACGGTTTGCAGTCCCCTGGGCAGGCACCGCCAAAGAAAGGCAGACAGCCGCTGTGTGAGACAAGACAAAAAAGGGAAAACGGCTGATTTTTGTCCGCAAAAAATAAAAGACTACAGGAAAAAGGCCGCATACCGCCCACATCAATAGATCAGGCCGGGGTACCGCAGTATAGCGGGAGGTCAATCCCATTATGGTCAGCGCCAAAGGAAAAAGAATCCAATGGTTCAGCTGTTGTGTGAGAAATTCACTTAAAAGCTCGATTTTTTCTTCCATCTTTTTCTGCTTTCTGAATTACTTCCTCAATTTAGACCTGAAAATGAATCAGGCGGATACGGTCTGCCAGGGACGGCGGGAGTACGGGATCCTTGCTTCCCTGAACCGGATAGATCCAGACAAAGGTATTTCCTGCCTCCTGATATTTTTCCAAAAGCCCTGTAAAATCATCGTATTGATTTGGGGATACAAAACAGGTCAGCGTATCCTGGGCTCCCGAGAAAAGGTCTTCTTCAAAAGTCTTTACAAAATCAGCCACAGGCTTTTTCAGGTCGATTCTGGCCAGCGCTCTGCATACGGCGTCCAACTGGCCTTCTCCGGCTCTGGCAGCCACGGATAGCGGTTTATTTGTAAACAAATCCATTCCGTTTCCCCGGCACGACACCTGTATGCCCTGACTCAGAAAGGCGGCGCACAGACCGGCGGCAATGCGCAGGGACATTTCCACGCTTTCTTCCTTTTTCAGCACATTATCATCCTGTATATTCAAAAAAATCCTGACACTTTTCAAAGCCGTGAAATTTTTTTGGTTTACCATCAATCCGCCTGTTTTTGCGCTGGCTTTCCAGTTGATGCTGCGCATTTGATCATAGGGCTGATATTCCCGGATTCCCCTGTATTCAAAGGGATCCTCCAGCAAATGCCGTCTGGCCAGAATCTCTCCGTTGAGCCAGGTAAAGGTTTTTTGAAGTTCGCTGCTGTCGTAGGGCCGCGGGTAGACATAGATACTGGTCTGCAGGGGCTGTTCGGCAGTCAGCTGAGCCGTGAGAAATAGGTCTGAGGACACCAGACTTACACCATCAATGGTATAATAGCCTCTTCGTCCGCCGGTAAATGACAGAGTCCGTGTTACTTTCTCTCCTCCGCCCACCCGGAAAATATCATTGCGGTAAAACTGATCCGTGGTTCGGGAACCCCTGACATCCTGAAAAATCAAATGACGGTCTGTTCGGAATTTTACCTTCAGCATGGGAAGCGGAAGAATTTTTTTATTGACCAATATTTCATTCAGTTCGCCCTGCTCTCCTTCTATGATGTGATCCTGAACAAAGCGGACCTGGGCAGTTAAATGCTGCAGCCAGAACCTTTGGTAAAGGATGCGCTGAACCAGAAAAAAAACGGAAAAAACAACTCCGATTCCCAAAAGCCGGATCATGACGCAAAATCCTCAGTTGGAACGGGCAGAGTGTCCAGAAGTTTCTGGATCAGCATTTTTGCACTGCCTGAACCGCCGGCGCCGTAGCCCAGCACAAGCCTGTGGGCCAGCACGGGAACCGCCAATATTTTAATGTCATCCGGAATTACATAGCTTCGGCCCTCCAGCCAGGCATAGGCCTTGGCACATCGCATCAAAGCCAGACTTCCTCTGGGGCTTGCCCCCATGATCACCTGCTCTCCTGTCCTGGTGGCGGCAGAAATATCCACGATATAGGATCGAATACATGGATGAACAAATACCTTTTCGGCTTCCTTTTCAGCCTGAGCCAACTCATCCAGAGTCAAGACGCTGCTCAGCCCGGAGAGGGGGTCCTTGTCCATATACCGCTCCAGAATAAATGTTTCATCTTCCCTGGAAGGCAGTCCCATAGAAAGCTTCATCATAAAGCGATCCAGCTGAGCCTCGGGAAGGGGAAATGTTCCGGCGGTTTCCACCGGATTCTGAGTGGCGATTACAAAAAACGGAGAGCCGAGACAGTATGTTTCCCCGTCTATGGTAACCTGCCGCTCCTCCATACATTCCAAAAGTCCTGCCTGGGTTCTGGGGGTGGCTCGATTGATCTCATCGGCCAACAGAATATTGGTAAAAACCGGCCCTTTGCGCAGTACAAATTCATTTTTCTGCCGGTCAAGAATATTCAGTCCGGTAATATCGCTGGGAAGCAGATCCGGCGTAAACTGAATCCGGGCGAAATCCCCTGCAACGGTCCGGGCCAGCGTTTTTGCCAGCTTTGTTTTTCCTGTGCCGGGCAGGTCCTCCAGAAGTACATGACCTCCTGCCAGTAACGCGGCAAAAAGCAGCCTTGCGGTCTGCTCTTTGCCCACCATGACCTGCCCGATATTATTCAGAATCCGTTCTCCCAGTATTTTTCCGTCCATATTCATATTTGATCTCCTGTTCTGCAGCCTGAACCATGAGCGCAGAAAATTACATGCCTCGCTGCTTACAGCGGGTTGTTAACTTTCCAGTATATTTTACCACAATAAACCAGCCTGTGCAATTTTTGCAAAGGTTTTTCTATAAGCAAGTACTAAATCTTGTTTTATTGAATAATCTGTAATAAGCTTTTCGCAGCCGGAGGTTAATAATGAGCAATGTTTCTACGGAACAGAAGCTGCGGCTGGTACAACAGGTTCGAAGCAGATACAGCGAGGATCAATATGATCTGACAAACAGGGAACGGATCCTCTATGGCAGGAGCAGTCCTAGGAGCACGGAGGAGGGATCCTGGACGGAACAATATCCGTATCCTGAGAATATGCCCAGGCCTTCCCTGTTTAAAATCAGGCTTTTGCTGGCCCTTATAATCTTTGGAGCCGTGATCGCCATGGATACCAGTGGAATCAATGTGGCAGGAATTACGGCAGAAAAGATTTTTGAGGCTATTGCTGCAGATTACGAGGATACCATTGATCAGTGGATCGAAGCGGCAGGCAGCTTATAGCTCTCCCATTAGAAAACGGCAGGCGTTCATCAGGGTGTCTGGAGTCTTCCCTGCAATAAAATAGAAATCCAGCTGTTCCTCTCCCTCCGTATGAAGGTAGGTGCCATAGGAAGGAAGATCGCAGCTGATGACCGGGTTTTCTGAGGCTGTTAAAATGCCGAAGCCCTGGTCGGAGAACAAAAAGGGAAGCCCTTCTTCATGGGAAATATATCGTGCCGTCTGGCGCAGAGGAAGCATCTGCTGATCCTTGGGTCCCAGGGCAAAAATCTGTTCTTTTTTTACAAATTCCAAAAAGAGCCAGTATTGTGCGCCTCCTCTCGGGAAAGCTTCCGCCTGCCTGCATTCTCGATTCCGTTCCGCCAGCAATAGCTTTTTGCCTCTGGTCAGGTATCGTATGGCGCCGGTATTTTTTTCCGCCTGAAGGATCAGCTCTTCTGTGGAAAGCGTGACCATGCCGCCGGTATCCTGGTAGGTCCAGAACCGCTCAATCCGGCGGGTCCTGATTCGCGGATGGGTAATATCCAGAATCTTGCTGCCCTTGGCAAAGGTTACCCGGATGATTCCGCTTCCGATGGGGCTCAGGCGCAGGATGCCGTATCGGCTCTGCAGGTACAGACCATCTGCCTGCTTTAAGACCCAGCGCACGGAAAGATCGACTTTTGCATGCCCTGATGGACGCAGTTTTTCCGTGGAAGGAAGGTCGCCAAAACGGGGAAGATCGGCAGCTGCCTGGCCCGCAGATTTGCGGGAAATCTGCGGGAATTCGGAAGGAACCGCGGCTGGCCTCACATTTTTCCGGGAGGCCGGAACAACAACCGTTGGCCTGGTATGCTCCCGAGATCCCGGCGCTGGAGCTGCTGGCCTGGTATGCTCCCGAGATCCCGGTGCTGGAGCTGCTGGCCTGGCACTCTCCCGGGGAGCCGGCGCCGGCTTCCTGTTTTCCAGTATGGGATCTGCAATCAGTCCGGTAAGGTTCCCGGTATGGAGCACACATAATTCATGCAACGCCCGGGTTGCCGCCACATAGAGCAGGCGCGCATGTCCGTCATCCACGGGATATTCCTCCCGAGAGGGATCCAGAATCAGTACTGCGTCAAATTCCAGGCCCTTTGTGTATTCTACGGGAAGCACCATGATACCGCTTCCAAATTCTGTCTTTTCCAGATCCTCCTCCAGATTTTCAAGGCTGTTTTTCAGCGGAATATGCTTCCCCAGAGCTTCTGCCGCCCGAAGCGCACTATTTCGGTTCCGACAGACGACCGCAATGGTGGGAAGGCTCCTTTCCTGCCAGTCCCGGCAGATTTCGGCGGCCCTTCTCCAAAGCTCTTCGGCTTTGGAAAAGGTCATTTTCACAGGATTTCCATGACGTATAATCGGCTCCACCGGATAAGTGACAAAACCTCCATGATGCAGAATATTTGTGGCAAATTCAGAGATTTCCACCGTATTGCGGTAGCTCTTTTTCAAAATGCCAAAGCTGTCCATTTCATCTGAAAGGATCAGGGCTCTCAGAGCTTCCCAATCGTTCAGTCCAACGCCGAAACGAATATTCTGGGACACATCGCCCATGATGGTATAGGTACATCCGGTGACACAGAAATGCAGACAATCATAGATCATCATACCAAAGTCCTGGGCTTCATCAATGACCATGTGATGGGCTTCGCTGATCACTTCGGTCTCCTTTGTTCTTTTATAAATATAAGCCAGCGCCGCCAGGTCGTATACGTCATATTCGCCTTTCGGAGAATCAACCGGATATCCTTCGTCTGCCTGCCGCCTCAAAAAATCATCATACAGGGCATAGGTAGACTGCTTCCAGACACCGCTTCCGTATCGGTTTCGGTGAGCCTTCAAAATAGCTTTCTTTTCAGCCTCCGTATACTTTATCCCTTTCCCGGAAAATTCGTCCCGAACCTTTATGAGCAGACGCTCGTTCAACATATTGATTTTACTCTGGATAGAAATTTTAGGATTTTGCATCACATACCGCCGGACAGCCTGTCCGTCTGCCAGCAGTATCAGCTTCTCCGGGTCCGCTTCCTGTCCGTTTGTCTGGTCAAATACGCCTGACTCTCCGTTCTGAATGCCTTCCACAAACTGGCGGGGATTCAGATAGATGGATTCCATGGAAATAATGCGCTGTTCCAGGTCGTCGCAAAAATCCTTCAAAGCCTGGAACCATGCGCCGCTTCCCTTAATTCGTCCGGCTGATACCGGATCTGCCTTTCGAATCCGGTATTTTTTTGGATCCCAGTCCTCATAAAGCAAACGGATAAAAAGCTGTTCCATGGTCATTTGCCGGACGCCGTACACATCCAGATCCGGAAGCACGCCGGTAATATAGTTCAGCAGGATCCGGTTGCTTCCCACGATATAAAAATCCTCCGGGCGGAAACGATCCTGATAATTGTACAGAATATAAGAGATCCGGTGCATGGCTACCGTGGTTTTTCCGGAACCGGCCACTCCCTGGACAATCACATTATGATAGGGAGATTTGCGGATAATCTCATTCTGTTCTTTCTGAATCGTGGCTACAATCTCTCCCAGCACAGCCTGTTTGTTGCGCGCCAGATATTTGGTCAGCAGATCGTCGTTGGAAATCACTTCACTGTCAAAATAGTCCAGAAGCTTTCCCTGCTCAATCTCATAGGTACGTTTCAACTGCAGATCGATATTCAGAGACTTTCCGTCCGGGGCCTGATAGCTGCACTGGCCCAGACCATTTTCATAATAGACATTGGCCACCGGCGCGCGCCAGTCTATGACTGTCTGATGGGTAGTATCGCTGGAGATTCCTCCTTTGCCGATATAGAGTGACTCGTCCTTATCCAGTGACTCATCGTGAAAACAGATCCTTCCGAAATAAGGCTTATTCTGGGCTTTCTCGTTTCGCTCCAACGCTCTTTTCATATGGTCGTGCAAGGTGACAGTGTTGGTCAGAATTGTGTACACCTCGGCATCGTTATCGTGATAATGCTCCAGCATTTCATCGATATCCGCCTTCATTTCCCGAACCTGTCGGCCAAAGCTTTCCATGTTTGCATGGATTACAGCAAGTGTCTCTTTCAGGTGCTTCTCCTCATCCTGGCGGGAGGTTCCCTGAATGTGCTTTTCCTTCTCCGGTTTCATTTGATGCTCCTTTCCTTGTTTTTTTGAACTGTTAATGATAGTAACGTAAAAATGAAAAAAATACTAGACTTTTCTTTTGGTTTCTGATATGATGAATAATGAAGTGTGCATAAAAAAAGTGTGACCTGTGGGGTCACATTTTTTTTATCGATCTGCCAGTTCTCTGGTAACTTCCTCCCAGCTGATGTCCTTTTCCACCATAAGAACCATCATATGATACAGAAAATCGCTGATCTCATATTTTACTTCATTGGTTCCGGGATTTTTGGCGGCAATCACAATTTCCGTGGCCTCCTCCCCCAGCTTTTTTAATATCTTGTCCAGGCCCTTGTCAAAAAGGTAATTGGTGTAGGACCCCTCCTTGGGGTGCTGCTTCCGGTTTTTGATCACATCCAGAACCTGGGAAAACACCTGCAGAGGGTTATCGGCTTCCTCAAAATCCTTTTTCGTGATTTCATTGAAGAAACAGCTCCTTTCGCCTGTGTGACAGGCCGCGCCGATCTGGGATACTCTGGCCAGGATCGTATCCATATCGCAGTCGGCCGTAAGACCTTTCACATATTGAAAATGACCGCTGGTGGCGCCTTTCAGCCAAAGCTCATCCCGGCTCCGGCTGTAATAGGTCATTCTGCCAGTGAGAAGCGTCTGCTCATAGGCTTCTTCATTCATGTAGGCCATCATCAAAACCTCCCGGGTTCGATAATCCTGCACCACCACAGGCACCAGCCCGTCGTTGTTTTTCTTAAAATCCTGCCACCCATATGCGGCATCAAGGGTTTCCACCATAATCCCGTTTTCCCTGCACAGATTTTTCAGTGCCAGAATATCCCGGCAGTTGTCGTTGATAGTATTTCCCGTGACTCCGCACACATGCTCGTGGGAAAATATTTCCATAAGCTTGTTCAGGGCAATCTGATTGATCTGCACATAAAAGGGGAGACCGGTTGCTCTTTCCGTTTCTCTGATCTGATGAGGATTCATCAGAAGCAGGCAGGAAATGTATTGATCCAGAAGCTCCCGGTTTTCGTCCAGCACCCCGGGATCGTTGTAGGAGGCCAGAATCCGGTTCCTGCCAAACTTCTGGGCTACGGTTTCGGTCAGGGCAATATTGCTCTCCTTTTCATAGTCCAGTACGGCCCGCCTGCAGCCTGCGTACAGCAGTTTTTTTACATCCTCCATACGTTGTATGTTTCCGGCGCCCGTTACATCCATCTGCGCCATGGCACAGATTTCTTTCAGAAGCTCCAGTGCGGCTTCGTGCTCTTCGTCTCCCTGGGACATATCAAATACGATCAATTCATCCACATTATTTTCATTGTAGAGCTGTACCAGGCGCAGCGGATCAGTTTCTACCACACTGGTATCCGACAGACTCTTTACCGCATGGCCTCGGTACAAATAAATACATGATACAAATTTTTTTACTATCATATGTAAACTCCTTGCGTTTTTACCTTTAAAGGCTTCCTTTGGTGCTCAACACATCCGTGATCCGTGGATCGAAGCTGGAAGCCGTATCCAGAGCTTTGGCAAAGGCCTTGAACATGGCTTCTATCATATGATGGGTATTGATACCGTCCAGCAGGCGGATGTGCAGATTGATGGCTGCATTGCAGGTTATTCCATAAAAGAATTCTCTTACCAGCTCTGTATCCAGATCGCCCACTCTTCCGGAGGGAAAGGAACAATCATAATTCAACCAGGGTCTTCCGCCCAGATCCACGGCACACAGTACCAGCGCATCATCCATAGGGAGAATCGCGGAACCATATCTGCGTATTCCCTTTTTGTCTCCCAGGGCCTGAGCCAGTGCCTGTCCGATTACGATCCCCGTATCTTCCACCGTGTGGTGTCCGTCCACATGCAGATCCCCCTCAGCCCGGCAGCTTAAATCAAAAAGACCGTGTCTGGCAAAGCCCTCCAGCATGTGATCGAAAAATCCCATGCCGGTAGAAATATCCGAGACTCCGGAACCGTCCAGATTCAGTGTGACGGCTATGTGGGTTTCCCGGGTGCTTCGCTCCACCGATGAAATTCTCTTTTCTTCCATGGATGCTACCCCTCTTCCTCAAAGCGAATCCGAATGCTGCCTGCGTGGGCACTCAGCCCTTCGCTTTCAGCAAAGAGCTCAATATCCCGGTGAACCTTTTCCAGCGCCTCTCTGGAGTAGGAAATAATACTTGTCTTCTTTATAAAATCGTCTACGCTCAGCGGAGAAAAGAACCTGGCCGTGCCGTTGGTGGGCAGAATGTGATTAGGGCCCGCAAAATAATCTCCCAGGGGCTCCGAAGCGTAAGGTCCCATAAAGATGGCGCCGGCATTTTGGATCCGGGTCATGACCTCAAAGGGATTAGCCGTGAGAATCTCCAGGTGCTCGGAGGCGATCTCGTTTACTGTATCGATGGCATCCTCCATGCTTTCCGCCACCAAAATATAACCATATCGTTTCAATGATTCCTCAATGATGGCCTTTCTGGGCAGCTGTGCGGTCATTTGATCCACCCCCAGGGAAACCTTTTGGGCAAGCCGCTCTGAGGTGGTAATCAGGATAGCGCTGGCCAGCTCGTCATGCTCCGCCTGGGACAACAGGTCTGCCGCCACATATCCGGGATCCGCCGTATCGTCAGCCAACACCAGAATTTCGCTGGGACCGGCAACGGAATCAATGCTCACATATCCATAGACGGCTTTTTTGGCCAGTGCCACGAAAATATTTCCCGGGCCTGTGATCTTGTCCACCCGAGGAATCGACTCCGTGCCAAAAGCCAGAGCCGCAATGGCCTGGGCCCCGCCGGCCCGATAGATCCTGTCCACTCCTGCCAGGTCTGCCGCCACAAGGGTTCCGGGATTGATTTTTCCGTCGGCTCCGGGAGGCGTGACCATGATCAGTTCCCGGACACCTGCCACCTTTGCGGGAATGGCGTTCATGAGCACACTGGAGGGGTATGCGGCTTTTCCCCCCGGCACATAGATGCCTGCCCGGGCGATGGGGGTAATCTTCATCCCCAGGATCGAACCATCCTCTTTGGTATCGAACCAGCTGTTCCGAAGCTGCTTTTGATGAAAATGTCTGATATTTTCCTCCGATTCCCGGATCACCCGGACAAGCTCCGGGTCCATGCTGTCATAAGCATCCCGGATATCCTGGTCCGAAACCCGGATATTTTGGGCATTCAGCTCAAACTGATCGAATTTTTTTGTGTATTCAAAAAGTGCGCAATCTCCATTGGACTTTACCTTTTCAATGATTTCCCTGACTGTGACTTCATATTGGGAATAATGGCCGGGGCTTCTTTGCAGAAGGTCATTTAACAGGAGACGTCTGGTCTCCCCGGTAAGCTTTACAATTCTCATTACTGTTCTCCTCCTTCCAGCCGGCTGCGGATCTGTGCCGCCAAAGCTTTAATGCGTAAGACCTCCATCTGCATGCTCACGGGATTGACGATCATTCTGGCAGACAGAGGACATATTTCCTCCAATACCTGCAGTCCGTTTTCCTGCAGTGTGGAGCCGGTCTCAACGATATCCACGATCACGTCCGACAGCTCCACCAAGGGCCCCAGTTCCACGGAGCCGTTCAGCTTTATGATATCCACTGTCTGGCATTTTTTGTCATGAAAGTAATCTCTTGCAATATTGGGGTATTTGCTTGCCACCCGGATCCTTTCGCGATGGCGTAAAAGCTCCATTGCAGACTCCGGGCCGCAGACACACATTCTGCACTTTCCGAAGCCCAGATCCAGAACCTCGTGGACGTTCCGGTTTTCCTCCAGAATGGTATCCCTTCCCACAACCCCAATGTCTGCCGCCCCATACTCCACATAGGTGGGGACATCGGGTCCCTTGGCCAGAAAAAAACGCATTTTCAGGGGTTCATTTACAAAAATCAAACGACGGGACTTTTTATCCTTCATCTCCTGACATCCAATGCCTATCTGCTCAAAAAGCTCCAGCGTTTTATCGGCCAGGCGTCCTTTTGCCAGCGCAAAGGTCAGATAACGCTCTTCATTCATGAATGGGCTCCTCCTTTTTTGCTGCTGTCAATGTCACCGGGATGCCTTGAGAACGAAGCTCCCGGGTCCGGGCCAGTACGTCGGCGTAAGTGTTTGGCGTATAAGTCAGCTTTTGGGCCCTGGGTGGAATGGGAATCTCCACCCGTTGTCTGGACAAGGCTTCCAAAATATTATCGATCACCAGGGCAAAGCCCACCGCCGGCGCCTCCTTGCCGAACCGGCACAACAGCCGGTCATATCTTCCGCCCTTTACCACGGCGTCGCCCACACCATAGGTGTAGGCCCGAAACACCATACCGGTATAATACCTGTATTTACTCAGCATTCCCAGATCAAAGGAGATGTAATCTGCCACACCGTATAATTCAAGAACCTTCTTAAGCTGTTCCAGACGTTCTATGGCCGCCAGAGAACGAGGATTGTTTACCATGGCCCGGGCCTCTGTCAGAGAACACATATCTCCAAACAGATCAGCCACCTTCAGCAATCTGCTTTGATAGGGCTCCTGCACTCCCCTTTCCAGCAAAAGTTCCTGGGCGGCAAAAAAATTTTTACCCGAAATGCAGGTTCGAAGCTCCAGCTCCGTCTCTTCGTCCAGTCCCGCCTCCTCGCACAGCCCCTTAAAATACTCTACCTGGCCGATACTGACCTGAAATCGTTTCAGGCCTGTATTCAGAAGCGCGTTTATCACCAGACTGATAATTTCCCCATCTGCCTCCACGGAAAAATCTCCCATCAGCTCCGCTCCCATCTGGGTCATTTCCTTTAGCTTCCCCTGAAGACTGGAGGTGTTTGTAAAGGTATTTCCGATATAGCACAACCGCAGAGGAGAATTTTCTCCGGCGAAATATTTGGCGGCGCAGCGGGCAATGGAGGGGGTAAAATCAGGCCGAAGAGCCAGGGTATTTCCCTCCTTGTCAAAAAATTTATACAGCTCTCTGCTGGGAGTGGTTCCCGTTTCACTGGAAAAAACGTCAAAAAATTCAAAGGTAGGCGTCTGAATGTCCTCATAGCCATAGAGCCCAATGCTCTCATGGAGATTTTTTTCCACCTGCAGTTTTCTGGCATGCTCATTTCCGTACAGATCTCTGACTCCCTCGGGAGTATGAAGCAATCGTTTATTCATGAATAGACTCCTTTGAGGACTCCCTCACTTTCATATAGTAACGTATTATCACAATAGAGCGTAATTAAATTGTAGTATACCTAAAGGGATATGGTTTGTCAAGCTATCTGTCCTCCAGATCTTTTTTCATGGCTTCCAGATACGGCACTAGAATTCCATGCTTTACAGGCAGCACATAAGCGGGATTCAATTCTTCATAACGGAAGCTTTTTCTGCCGCCCTCCTGGGACCGATTCCAGAAAAACAGAAGCATTTCCAGAGGGAGATAATACAAAACATCCTTATGGGTATAATAAATCAGAAAAAAAGCAATGCCGCCCTGTTTTTCAAAATTTTTCATAAACTCTACCTGATGGGCATGGATATTCTGAAGGGCAAAGGTATCCGAAGAGCATTCCTTGGCGTCAAAGCATACCGGAATGCCCTGAACGGCGCCGATATAATCAACAGTACTCTTCTGCTCAAAATAGGCCAGAGTAATCTGTTTGTTTTCCTTGTCGATCCGGATAGGCGTAATGGGTGTGGGAATCTTTTGAATCAGTGCAAGTCCTGCGGCGGCATATTTTTCATTTGTCTTATTGATCATATCCTCCAGGGTGGAGCCTCTGAGTCCTCTGGAATTCCATGTGGCCATAAGCTGTATTTCCTTCCTTCTTTTCATGCCATGCCGCTGCTTTGATTTTCATGCAGGACATTGTTATCCTTTTTGAAAGCTCATTTTATGAGTTCGAAAGCTCCAATCCTTTCTGAATGCGTACAAACAGATCCGGACAGGGAGCATGGCACATATTTCCTCGCAGATCGCCCAGAACCGGCTCCGGCGTCTGCTCCGGATTCTGTCCGGGAAATACCACCCGGCAGGCATGAAGCAGATGATGCTGCAGGCCGTACTTTTTCTTCAGTCTCTGATTGATGCCGGCGTCTCCATATTTATAGTCTCCGATCAGAGGATGCCCTGTTCCTGCCAGATGGGCGCGGATTTGATGGGTTTTTCCGGTGATCAGTTCCACCTCCAGCAGGGTAAACCCATTTTGAGAGGCTATGGGTTGATAAGCCGTTTCGATATAATCTCCCGGGGGGAGCTCCGTTTCCTTCTGAGAATCCGGACACTGTATTACGCTTACCCGATTATGGATCCGGTCCCTGGTCAGATATCCCCGAATTACGGAAGGCTCTGTCAGCTCTCCCACACAGATGGTTCTATAGTATTTTCGGACACTGTGGTCCCGGATACAGCGGCTCAGAGTCTGGAGTCCTGCCAGGGATTTTCCACAGAGCACCAGACCGCTGGTATTTCTGTCCAGGCGGTTGCATACGGAAGGACGGAAGGATGTAAACTCCTGTTTTAGTAAAGGATCCTTTTCCAGCAGATACCCGATGAGCCACTCGTTCAGGCTTTGACCCCCGGGAAGCGCCTTTTGGGTCAAAACGCCGCAGGGTTTATTTACAACTAATATATCGTCATTCTCATGGATCACTGAAATACCCTTCAGGGTCTGATATGCCTTCACATATTCTGCATACTCCGGTTTGGAATGCTGTATTCTGCCGCTTCCATCTCTGGAAGGCAGTCCGGAAAATTTCTCCAGAGTCTCATCGGAAAGAAAGAAGCAAATCTGATCTTCTACAGACAAAAGTTCGGATCCTTCGGCTTTTTTTCCGTTTAAGGTAATATTTTTTTTCCGCAGCATTTTATATAAAAAACCGGAGCCGGCATTTGGAAGATATTTTCGCAGGAATTTGTCCAGGCGCTGTCCGGCCTGGTTTCTGCCGATGGTCACTGACCGCATAAATGCCTCCTTGACAAAACCTATCTCAGGTTTTTTATAAAGAAACACTTTTCAGAGTAGCAATAATGGACTGGGTTTTGGCTTCCTCCCGATCCAGAGAGGCCATTTGCTCCAGGCGCTCCGTGTAACGGGCCAGATTGGAAAAAATCTTCACTGTCACATCCTTTTGGCCGTCCAGCTTTAAGATATCCCCCAGGTGTTTGTAAAATTCATTTTCCTGGAATTTCGGGTCCTCTGTGTAGCCGCATACGGTATTCCCTCTCACAGCCATATGAGATACAGAAAAATTCTTTTTATAAGAGGTGAAAACACAGTCATAGATCCCATCCAGCTCCCGGCTGTGTGCCTGAATTTCTTTTGCCGCCTCGGCGCTACAGCCCCTTGCCCGCAGAAACATTATGGCGCTGACAGCACTTTTGCTGGCGGGAAGGCAGCCCAGCACGGCCACGATGGTCAAAAGGTTCGCTCTCTGGCCGGTCTGAATATACCCTGCCACATAGAGAGAAAGGGAAACGGCAAAGTACAGCAGAGTCCGGATCACTTCGTATTTTTTCTGGGAACGGATATAGCCTTCCGTGCCCTTTGCCTTGGCTGTGGAAAATATTCTGATCAGCTGCATGTCTATACCTTATTTCCTTTCTTTTTGTGAACATTGCGAATTGTTTTATGCTTCACGGGCCTTTGGGCGGAAGTCTTTTCTTTGTCTTTGACCTGTTCCCCCTTTTTGGGGCGGATCAGGCACTTTTTCCCGAAGCCGATGAGATCTCCCCGTCCGGCCAGGATCAGAGCCTCCCGCACCAGATCGTAGTTTTTAGGATTCCGATATTGAATCAAAGCTCTCTGCATAGCCTTTTCATGAGGATTTCTGCATACATACACGGGCTTCATATTTCTGGGATCCAGTCCCGTATAGTACATTACCGTGGATAATGTGGAAGGCGTGGGATAGAAATCCTGAACCTGCTCCGGCATATATCCCAGATCCCGCAGATATTCCGCCAGCTCCACAGCCTCCTTCAAAGTGGACCCGGGATGGGAGGACATCAAGTAGGGAACCAGGAACTGGTTTTTTCCCATGTCCCGGTTCAGCTTTTTATATTTTTCCACAAAACGATTGTAAACCGCATTTTCCGGTTTTCCCATACATCGCAGTACCGGATCGGAAATGTGCTCTGGAGCCACCTTCAACTGACCGCTGATGTGATGTTCTACCAGTTCCCTGAAAAATTCATCATCCCTATCGGCCAGCAGGTAATCAAAACGAATTCCTGAGCGCACAAAGACTTTTTTTACTCCCGGCAAAGCCCGCAGCTTCCGCAGCAGTTCCAGATAATCGCTGTGATCCACATACAGATTTTTACAGGGAGACGGAAAAAGGCACTGTCTGTTTTTACAGACACCCAAGGTCAGCTGTTTTTGGCAGGAAGGGTGGCGGAAATTGGCCGTGGGACCTCCCACATCATGGATATACCCTTTGAATTCGGGATCTTTTATCAGCAGTCCGGCCTCTTCAAGAATGGACTCATGGCTTCTGGTCTGAACGGTACGTCCCTGGTGGAAGGTCAGGGCACAGAAGCTGCAGCCTCCAAAGCATCCTCTGTTGCTGATCAGGGAAAATTTGATCTCGGAAATAGCCGGCACACCTCCCAGTTTTTCGTAGGAGGGATGATAGGTCCTGGCATAGGGAAGGGCGTAGACAGCGTCCATTTCCTCCGTGGACAAAGGCGGTTGGGGAGGATTCTGCACTACATATACACCTCCCGGATATTCCTCCGCCAAAGGCTTTCCCGTGCAGGAATCGGTATTTTCATTTTGAATGGCAAAGCTTTTTGCATACAGCGCCTTGTCCGCTTTCATGGCCTCATAGGAGGGAAGAATCACCGGTTCATAGAGTCCGGAAATGTCTTTTGTCCGATACATAGTCCCCGGTATAAAGGTCACATCCCGGATGGAAATTCCACTGGCCAAAGCGTCGGCGATCTCGACGATAGACCTCTCTCCCATTCCGTAGGAGATCAGATCCGCCTGACTGTCCAGCAGAACGGAACGCTTAAAACGATCAGTCCAGTAATCGTAGTGGGCCATACGGCGAAGGCTGGCTTCTATGCCCCCCAGGATGATGGGAATGTCCCGGTAAGCCCGCCGGATCAGATTTCCGTAAACAGCGGAGGCATGATCAGGACGTTTACCCATTACACCTCCGGGAGTATAGGCATCAGAGGATCTTCTTTTGCGGGAAACGGAATAGTGATTCACACAGCTGTCCATATTTCCGGCAGATACCAGAAACCCCAATCTGGGCCGTCCAAGCACGGTGACGCTTGCAGGGTCCTTCCAGTCGGGTTGGGAAATAATTCCCACCTGGTATCCGTGAGCCTCCAGCACTCTGCTGATAATGGCATGCCCAAAGGAGGGATGATCCACATAGGCGTCTCCGATCACATATACAAAATCCAGCTGGCTGATGCCTCTCTCCTGCAGATCCTGCGGAGAAATTGGTAAAAAATCCTGATTCAATCCTGTTTTCCTTTCTGATACAAACCTTTCTTACATTCCCTGTCAAGCTTTAATGATATGGAGCCTTTCTCAAAACAACCCCTGATAGTCCTGGATATAGTAATGTGCAAGCGCCTTTTTTGCCTCCTGATCCGAGGCGGAATAATCATCCTCCACTGCGCAGACACTCATTCCCGCATTGAGTCCGGCCTGAATGCCGGGAAGGATGTCCTCGAATACAAGACAGCGAGAGGGTTCCACCTGCAGCTGTTCGGCCACGGCCAGGTACACATCCGGCGCCGGTTTGCCGCGTTTTACTTCACAACCGGTGATAATGCTGGAAAAATAGTTCCGCAGATGATGCACCTGTGCTACGTTTTCCACCAATTCTCTGGAATTGCTGGTTGCGATTCCAAGCTTTATCCCGTTTTGGCGGCAGCCCTCCAGGAATTCCGGAATCCCCTTTTTCAGAGGCACCTCATGGGTGTATTTATCCCATGCCATACAGTTCCATTGGTCCTTAATCTCTTCCAAAGAATCGGGGACCTGAAACCTTTCCTTGAAGTAGACGGCTGTCTCGCTGAAGCTCATTCCCTGAATCTTGGCCTGCAGATCCTCCGGGAGAGAAATTCCAAACCGCCCCAGGTATTCTATATCGATGGCCCGCCACATCCACATGGAATCTACCAAAGATCCGTCCATGTCGAATATTACTGCGTCTTTATCTTTCAGCATTTCATGCATCATAGAGTATTTTTACCTCCGCTTCTGTTAATTCCCGATATTCCCCGGGCCTTAAGCGCTCATCCAGGAGAAGCCCGCCGAAGGAGATCCGCTTCAGGGCCAGGACATGGTTATCCACCGCCTGGAGCATTCGTTTGACCTGATGGAACTTTCCCTCCTGAAGTGTGAGCAGAATATGGGTTTCATCGATAGCTTGAATTCCCACGGCCCGGGCAGGCTTCTTTTCCCCGATTTCCACGCCTGCCTCCAGCAGATCGGATTCTTCCCGGGTCAGCCCATGTTCTATGGTCACCATATATGTTTTATTCACATGTCTTCCGGGTGCCAGAAGTCTGTGGGCCAGAGGACCGTCATTGGTGAGCAGCAGAAATCCTTCCGTATCCTTATCCAGACGGCCTGCGGGAAAAATGTCAGGCCGCTTATCTTTTCCCAAAAGCTCTACCACGGTTTTGTCCCTGTTGTCTGCAGTGGCGGAAACGACTCCCTGGGGCTTGTTCAACATGTAATATACATATTTTCGATAAATCAGCGGGCTTCCCTGCAGGCAGACCAGATCCCTATCCTCACAGATTCTGGCTTCGGGTGACCGGACGGTCTCTCCTTCCACCGTAACCCGCCCCTGACGGATCCAGTCCCTGGCCTGGCTGCGGGTGCATTTGTCGGTTTCACATAAAAATTTGTCCAGACGCATCATTTGTCAGTTCCTCGTCTCATACTATGAATAGGAAAGGAGCGCCATTCTCATGATACTGATCACAATCCTCTTCCTGATATTGACCGGATGCATTCTCACACACTCTCAGCTGAGCCTTTTCTATGCTTCTGCGGGGCTGGAGCTGTGGTTTAAGAAAATGATTCCTTCTCTTCTGCCCTTTATGATTCTGTCCGGGATCATGGTACGTCTGCAGCTGACGGAAAAAATATCCATGCTCATTTATCCGTTGATAAAGCCCTTATTCCGGGTCCGGAAAAATGTGTGCTACTGTATGCTCATTGGATTCCTCTGCGGGTTTCCCATGGGCGCCAGAACGGTTGCAGAGCTGTACGGGCAGGGGGGACTGAACCAGCGGGAAGCCTCCTATCTGCTGGCCTTTTGCAACAATATCGGCCCGGTATATTTTTGCAGCTTTGCCCTGCCTCTTTTGGGCCGGCGGCTGGTACTTCCCTATCTGTTTGGAATGTATGGAATTCCGCTGCTTTACGGGCTGATTCTGCGCTATACAGTCTTTCGCTGTCTGGACCTGACACTCTGCAAAAGCACGGTCCAGGCTTTCCCCGTCTTTCAGGCGCCGGTACAGGAAGGCGGCTTACTCCTGAAACGAATTTTCCCAAGAAGAAAAGAACTGCATGCCTGTTCAAAAGAAACCAGAGGAAGCAGACTGCTTTTGGCGCTGGATGAATCCATTCGTGCTTCCATCCAGGGCATTCTGACCCTGGGAGGCTACATGATCCTGTTTAACCTGATGAATCTCCTTCCCCATATTCTTCTGGGACATTCGATGCCCCTTCTGGCTCCGGCCCTGGAGATTACAGGCGGGTTAAGCATGCTGGGAACGGCACTGCCCCTTTACAGTCTGCTGATGCTTTCCTTTGGAGGCCTGTGCTGTATCGCCCAGACCTACAGCAGTATTCGGGACACGGGCCTTTCCACAGGCGCGTATGTTTTTCATAAGGTGTTGCTGACTCTTTTAAACGGCGGCTTTTATCTGCTTTGGTATCTGATCAGGCCCATTTCATTTTTATGCTGATCATTATGCGGCTCAACGCTATGCAGCGCTGCTCAACGGCGTCTGCGCAGTCTTCTTCTGCGGCGGGTAATGCTCTGGGAAACCAGCACCAGCAGAAAAACAATAAGCACAATAATCAGGCAGATCAGCAGAAAGATCAGAAAGCTGGTCTCCTCCTGCTCCTGGGCCTGGTCAGAGCCTGCCGTGAGAGTATCGTTCTTCGGGGAAGGCGGGGCACTCTCCGCCGGTTCCTGCACTTCCGGGTCTGAGGCTTCTGTATCTTCCTCATCCTGGCCATACAGATAAAACTGCGGGCTCTGATAGGCGTTGCTTTCCGTGGATGCGTCAAACAGATTATAGGCTCTCAGAATCACTTCCGGACAGGTGCCGGAGGGAATTTCCAGATTCAGCGTAAAAATATCTGCGTAGGCTCCGGTCAGTGCATTGCTTTCCGGCCAGGCCTGTCTTGGACTGTAGGTCAGCCCTCCATCCATGCTGTAATCATAATAAAGAAGGGGCGAATCATAATCGGCGGCGGTGACGGAAAGTGTCAGCAGACCGGTATCATAGTCGGTGGAAACAAATTCCAGCTGGCAGATATCCGGCGGGGTGTCATCCCGCAATGTGCCGGAAACGGCAGTATGTTCACTGGCCGCAGCCAGCTCATAGCCGGAATAATCCACGTCCAGCGCACTGCTCTTCAATCCGAAATATTTTGCCACCGCCGTGGCATCTTCCCTGCCGAACTGTATCAGATCGTCTTCCGTATTGCAGTATTCCGCGTCCCGGGCATGATCCACATGGCAGTGTTCCAGAATGGCGGCCGGAATATTCCGGGCGGCGGCCTCACGGATAATGCCGTAGTAGTCCTCTCCATTGCTTTTCAGTCTTGTTTTAATTCCGCGGAGAAACAATCCCCGGTCTCTCAAAGGAGCCAGAAACTCACAGCCGAATTGATAGCCGTAGCTGTTATAGGGAGGAAATGCGGATATCCAGATTTCCGCTCCGAAAAGCTCATGATTCTCTGAGGCATTATAATGTATACTGAATAAAAAGTCTGCATTGACACTGGCGGCAAATTCTGCCCGCTCACCCAGGTCCAGGTCAATGTCATCCGTGCGGGTCAAATACACTTCAACATTATCATATAAGAGCAGCTCCTCATACATAGCCCTGGCAGTGATCATGGTCATGGATTTTTCCTCGTGGCCATTTTCCGTGGTACCCAGATTTTCACCGCCGTGTCCGGGATCTATGACAATAACCGGCTTCTCTCCCCTGGTGCTCTGCAGTCTGGGAGCAGCCTGTACCGTCAGAGGTAAGGATGTAAGCATGATAAGGGCTGTCAGAAACCATACGAAAAAGACCGGCTCCCTTGCGAAAACCGGTCCTTTACTTCCTGTCATTGGATGACCTCCAGGCCGCTTTCATCTCCCAAATCATCCATGGTATATTCTTCCATTTCGTCTATGGGATGGAGGGAACGGCGGTTGGACTGTATCAAATCCTTGTACTGGTTCAGTGAGCCGAGAAGATTTTCGTAATTGCCGCCGGCAGCCTGAATAGCGGAGAGAACAATGTTTTCCAGCCCTATGAGCTGATCCTCCGTGTATTGAGCCGCCTGCATACGCAGATTATTGGCCTCAATGGTTGCCTTGTCCAGGATCTCCTGGGCCTGCTGTGCCGCCTGGGCCACCACCTCGTTAGCCTGGGCGTAGGCCTGCTGCATGATTTCATGCTCGCTGATCAGCTCATTGGTATGTACGGTAGCTTCGTTGATCAGCTTTTCTGCCTTCTCCCGGGCATCATTAAGAATGGCTTCCTTGTTGCTGATGATTTTCTGGTAACGCTTGATCTCGTCTGGCGTTTTCATGCGCAGATCCCGAATCAGCTCATCGATCTCTTCTTTATTGACGATAATCTCCGAGTTGGACATGAACTTCGGCTTGCAGCTTTCGATGTATTCTTCCAGGTCATCTATGAGTTGTTCAATTCTGCTGCTCATGGGCTTCACTCCTTATTTTTGTTCTGCCTGATCCGATACTTTTCAAATATCAGTTCCGCCACAAAATCAGGGACACATTGGCTGATGTCGCCCCCGAAACTGGCTATTTCCTTTACGCTGGAAGAACTCAGGTACGCATATTCCAGACTGGTGGTCAGGAACATGGTATCCAGCTTTTCTCTGGAAAGCTTGCGGTTGGTCTGGGCAATCTGCAGCTCATACTCAAAGTCGGTAATGGCACGCAGCCCTCTCACTGCAATATGCAGATCATTTTCCGCCGCATAGTCGATCAGCAGACCGCTGAAGCTGTCCACCTGTACATTGGGAATCTCTTTGGTAGCCTCCTGTAATATCTTAACACGTTCCTCCACAGAAAACAACGGGCTCTTCTCTTTGTTGTTCAAAACACTTACGATCAGCACATCAAAAATCTGAGAAGCACGCTTGATCACATCCAGATGGCCAAAGGTAACCGGGTCAAAGCTTCCGGGATATACCGCTCTTTTCATATCCATACTCCTATGCCCCGCCCGGGCTTATGAAACTTGTTCCCGACGGATAAAAACATGCTTGTTGGTTTTATAGCATTTTTCTTTAATCAGAAGAAAACCCAGCTCCTGCAGGTAAGAAAACTCCGTCCCTTTATCTGCTTCCACCACAATCAGGGTATCCTCTGTCACATACTTCATCCTTTGCAGCACCTCAAGCACATTCCTCTCCAGTCCGCTGTCGTAAGGGGGATCCATGAAGATCAGGTCCACTTCTTTTTCGTAGATATTGCTCAGGGCGCTTACAGCATCCTGCTTTATCACTATAGCACGGTTTTCCATTTTCGTAAATAATAGATTTTTTTGAATACAGGAAAGTGCCTTGGAGCCATTGTCCACAAAATAAGCCTTTCGGGCACCTCTGCTCAAGGCTTCGATACCGATACCACCGCTTCCGCTGAACAGGTCTACAAAAACGGCTCCGGGTATCTCACTCTGAAGCATATTGAAAAGCGTTTCCTTGATTCTGTCTGTTGTGGGTCTCACATCAAGCCCTTCGGGAGTCTTCAGAGGAAGGCTCCGGGCTGTTCCTGCGATCACTCTCATTTCTACCTCCAACCTGCCGGCACATGTCTGTTTATATGCTGCTATGAACCTCAAACACGAATTTTCGTGCCCTTGCTGTCTCTTTTTCCGGCCTTCAGATGGTTTAGCACCACTGTTTTTTCCCTGTACTGAATAGTAGCCTCCACCGTATTCTGAATATAATAGACCTGTTCTACCAGATCCTTGGGACCCAGCTTCATTCCCCGCACACCTACGGCGCTCTTCTTTTTTTCGGGTATTTCTTCGATGGGAAATCGCAGAAAATAACCTTCCTTGGTCTGGAGAACAATATTTCTCTGTTCCAGAAGAGACACAACGCTGACCACCGTATCACCTTCATTTAACCGGGTGGCGGCCACGGTCCTTTTTGACACATCAAATTCGCCGCCGTCTACCAGCTTCATCATGGACTGAGCCGTCACAAAAATCACCTGCCGCAGATTCAGCTCGGTCTGGCTGGTGGCATATATGATGCGCTCCTTTTCGGAGGAGAAATTGCTGATATTGTCCACCGGGGTTCCCTTGTCCCGGAACTTTCCGTAGGGAATATCCTGCACCTTGATGGTATGAAGCTGACCTGTATCGGTAAACAGACAGATCTTTCCCGTGTTTTTGCAGGAGAATACAAAACGGCATTCCGTTTCGGCAGCCTCCTTGTTGCGCTCATAAACTGCCGGATCCACGGTTTTGGCATAGCCGAACCGATCCATCAAAAAGATCACATCCGTTTCCGGAATTTCCTTTTCCCGGTACACGGCCTCCACAGCGTTTTCTATGACGGTTCTTCTTTTACGTCCAAATTCCTTTTTATAGCCGTCCAGCTCATTGATGATCACCTGTGCCATGGAATCCCGCCGCTCCAGAATATCCTCGTAGCGATAGATATTTGCCATGGTTTCTTCATGGTCATTGATCAGGGCTTCCAATTCCAGCCCAATCAGCTTATACAGACGCATCTCCAGAATAGCGTTGGCCTGCTTTTCCGTAAACTGAAGCTGGGATGCCATAATTTTGGACTCTTTGGAGCGGAAACGGATGCCCTCCGTTTTTCCCTCCACCAAGCAGGCCTTGGCCATGGCCCGGTCTCTGGAACCCCGGAGAATCTCAATCACCAAATCGATCACATTGCAGGCCTTAATCAGTCCCTCCTGAATTTCCTTTTTTTCCAGCTCTCTGGCTAAAAGGTTGGTGTATTTTCTGGTGGCGATCTGGAACTGGAAATCTATGTTGGCCTTCAGAACAGCTTTAAGGCCCATGGTCTCCGGTCTTCCATTGCAGATTGCCAGCATATTAACCCCGAAGGTATCCTCCAGCCTGGTCTTTTTATAGAGCAGATTGGTAAAGTTTTCCGGGTCCGCATCTTTGCGAAGCTCAATGACAATACGGATTCCTTCCTTGGAGGATTGATTGGAGATATCCACGATGTCCTGGGTTTTTTTCGTCTCTGCCAGGGCCGCCACATCCGATAAAAACTTTGCAATATTGGCTCCAATCATGGTATAGGGAATTTCCGTAATGACTACGTTGGTCTTACCGCCCTTCCCCTTTTCATATTCTACCTTTCCCCGGAGTTTGATCTTCCCGGTGCCTGTCTCGTAGATATTGAGAAGCTCGTCCTTGTTGGTGACGATTCCCCCTGTAGGAAAATCAGGCCCCTTGATCCAGCGCATCAGCTCTCTGGTTGTGATATCCTCATTCTGCATATAGGCCTTCATGGCATCGATTACCTCCCCCAGATTGTGGGGCGGCGTGCTGGTGGTCATTCCCACGGCGATGCCCTCAGAGCCGTTTACCAGAAAATTGGGGATTTTTACGGGAAGCACTGAAGGCTCTTTTTCCGTTTCGTCAAAATTGGGAACAAAGTCCACCACATCCTTATCCAGGTCTCCCAGAAAAGCTTCCTGGGTCACCTTTTGAAGCCTGGCCTCCGTATAACGCATGGCGGCGGCACCGTCTCCCTCAATATTTCCGAAATTCCCGTGGCCGTCTATAAGAGGCATGCCCTTTTTAAAGTCCTGACTCATAACCACCAGGGAATCATATATGGAGCTGTCACCATGAGGATGATATTTACCCATGGTATCGCCCACGATGCGGGCGCTTTTTCGGTAGGGCCTGTCATAGCGGATTCCCAGCTCGTGCATGTCGTAGAGAACTCTGCGCTGTACCGGTTTCAATCCGTCCCGCACATCCGGAAGGGCCCTGGCAATAATTACGCTCATGGCATAATCAATAAAGGATTTCTGCATTTCTTCCGAATATTCTGTTTTGATAATCCTGCTGTCTTCCATTTGTCCTGCTTTCCTTTTACCTTAATTCCGGCGTCTGCTGAACCGGATCCTTAAACGATCTGTCGGTTCATTTTTCGTGACGGCAGTATTCTTAAATGTCCAGCTCTGCGTCGGTGGCATGCTCGTAAATATATGCCTTCCGGGGCGGCACCTCTGTTCCCATGAGCAGCTCTGTCACCTCCGAAGCCATCCGGGCGTCCTCGATCTCTACCAGCTTCATCCGCCTTGTGTCAGGATTCAGGGTTGTCTCCCACAGCTGGTCCGCATCCATCTCACCCAGGCCCTTATAGCGCTGAAGCGTAAAGGGGCCTTTGTGGGTTTTCCGGTATTTTTCCAGGGCCTTATCGTCGTAAAGGTACTGCTCCGCTCCCTTTGAAGGCATGGCCTTGTACAGAGGGGGCATGGCGATATAGACATGCCCCTCAAAGATCAGCTCAGGCATAAAGCGGTAAAACAGGGTCAGGAGCAATGTGGAAATATGGGAACCATCCACGTCTGCATCTGCCATAATAATAATCTTGTCATAGCGAAGCTTGGAAATGTCAAAGTCATTGCCATAGCCCTCGGAAAACCCGCAGCCAAAGGCATTAATCATGGTCTTGATCTCCGCGTTGGCAAGAACCTTGTCAATACTGGCCTTTTCCACGTTCAGGATCTTTCCCCGAATGGGAAGGATCGCCTGAAACTGCCTGTTTCTGGCGGTTTTGGCGCTGCCGCCGGCGGAATCCCCCTCCACGATGAAGATCTCGCATTTTGCAGGATCCCTGGATTCGCAGTTGGCCAGCTTTCCGTTGGAGTCAAAGGAAAACTTCTGCTTGGTCAGCATATTGGTCCGGGCCCGCTCCTCGGTCTTGCGGATCTTCGCGGCCTTTTCGGCACAGGCAATAACATTTTTTAAGGTTTCCAGATTTCTGTCAAAATACCGGACCACCTCGTCCCCGGTGACCTTGCTGACCACCTTTGCCGCGTCCTGATTGTCCAGCTTTGTCTTTGTCTGGCCTTCGAATCTGGGATCTGGGTGCTTGATGGACACTACGGCGGTCATTCCGTTGCGCACATCGGCCCCGGTAAAATTCACATCCTTTTCCTTGAGAATCCCCAGGGACCTGGCATAGGTATTGATCACATTGGTGAACATGGTTTTGAAGCCGGTAAGGTGGGTACCGCCTTCGGAGTTGTATATATTGTTGCAAAAGCCAAGCACATTCTCATGAAACTCATTGATATACTGAAAGGCTATCTCCACAGAGATTCCTTCACTCTCTCCTGAAAAGTAGATCACGTCGTGAACCGGCTCCTGAGATTTATTCATGTCCTTGATAAAGCCGGTAATTCCTTCGGGTTCGTGAAACCTGATTATCTCCGGAATTTCCCGGCGCTTATCCTGAAAGACAATGGTCAGCTGCGGGTTCAGGTACGCCGTCTCATGGAGACGGCTTTTTACATCGTCCTCCTTGAACCGGGTTTTGTCAAAAATCGTGTCATCCGGGAGAAAATTAATGGTGGTTCCGGACTCTCTGGTCTTCCCCTTCACCGGAAGCAGTCCATTTTCCAGAGGAATAACGGGATTTCCCCGCTCATATCGGTCCTCATAGATAAAACCGCCGGTCCTTACCGTGACACTGAGCCTGGCAGACAGCGCGTTTACCACGGAGGAACCCACCCCGTGAAGACCTCCGCTGGTTTTGTAGGCGCCGTTGTCAAATTTTCCGCCCGCATGAAGAGTGGTAAAAACCAGACGTTCTGCGCTGATTCCCTTTTCATGCATTCCCACGGGAATGCCACGGCCATTGTCCGACACAGTGGCGGAACCATCCGCCTCCAGAGTCACCGTAATGGTATCACAGAAGCCGGCCAGATGTTCGTCCACGGAGTTATCTACAATCTCATAAATCAGGTGGTTCAGTCCTTTGGTAGATACACTGCCGATGTACATGCCGGGACGTTTCCGCACCGCCTCCAGACCTTCCAGCACTGTGATGCTGGAGGCGTCATAGTTGTTTGTATTTGCCATTAAAAAGCACTCCTTTAAAAAAGACGAAACCCTGCCGCTTCGTCTTTTGGTATTGGTGTTTTATGCCGTAGCTGTTTTACGTTTTTTTACAGCGAAATTTTTTTAGAGCAGGCAAAGGCCAGCGCACCCGGTCCGATATGGCAGGCCACGCTGAGGGACAGAGGATCAATGTGAATATCATAACCGGGGAACTGTTCCAAAATCTCATCCCGGTATGCTTTTGCCGCCTCTTCATTATGAGTATGGGCGATGAGCAGCCAGATATGCTTATCCTCCGTAAGTCCTCCGAATCTGGTCTCAATATCATTTCGAATGGCGTTGATCATAATATTTTTGCCCTGGTTGGTGGTTCTGGCTTTTGCAAAGGCATCCAGCTTCTCGCCCTGTATCTGAAGCACCGGTTTGAGCTTCAGCATAGTGCCGATGGCCGCAGCGGCAGGTGTGATTCTGCCGCCTTTTTTCAGATAATACAGGGTGTCCAGCATAATATAGATGCTGCTGTTGAATTTGTCCGCCTCCAGAAACTCCCGGATTTCCCGTGCATTTTTTCCGCTGGCCGCCAGAAGCTTGGCATCCAGGCAGGACTGACGCTGGGTCACGGAGATCCGTTGATTATTGACCACCTGGACTCTTCCGTCATAATCCTCCGCCAGCATTATGGCGCTCTGGCAGGAACCGGAAAGTCCGCTGCTCATGGGAATATGGACTATTTCGTCATAATCCTTCAAGAGCTTGTCCCACAGATTCATAACCGACTCCGGAGAAGGCTGACTGGTACCGATATTAGCTCCCGCAGCAAGCCTTTCATAGAATTCCTCCTGCGTCAGGTCAATGTCTTCAAAATATGTTTTGTCGTTGATCATAAAAGGCATGGGCAGCACATGAATCCCCATTTCCCGGCCTGCCGCCTGCGTGATACCGCTGTTACTGTCTGTCACAATCGCTATATTTGCCATGGTTACCTCATTTCCTGGAACAATATTTATATTCTATTTTACTGTCAGATGGTACGAAAGTCAACACTATTTGATGCGGAATCGGACAGTCGTTTCCGCAAAAGCGCATGCTTCGGCTTTTCCAGAACGGGATCCTCCTCCAGCAGCTCTTCCACCGCTTCCAGTGCCTGCCCAAGCAGTCCGGCGTCTGTGTAGATATCGCCTGTCCGGAAGGAAAAGGCACCGCTCTGTCGGACTCCCATAAGCTCTCCGGGGCCTCTCAGCTTCAGATCCTGCGAGGCAATAAAGAAGCCATTGTTGGATTGGTTCAGAATCTGCAGGCGTTCCATGGTTTCTTTCTTTTCCTGGGTACTGACAAAGATACAATAGCTTTGATGGGTTCCCCGTCCCACACGTCCTCTCAGCTGATGCAGCTGAGCCAGCCCAAAACGTTCGGCATTCTCCACCATCATTACCGTGGCGTTGGGCACATTAATTCCCACCTCGATTACTGTGGTGGACACCAGCACGTCGATGGCATGGGCAGCAAACTCCTCCATGATACGGTTTTTGTCCGCGGCACGCATCTTTCCGTGCAGATAGGCGATTCGCAGCTGGGGAGGAAGGACGCTTCTCAGCTTTTCCGTATAATCCACCACGTTTTCCAATTCCTCCAGTTCGCCCTCCTCCACCTGGGGACAGATCACGTAAATTTGCCGGCCTTTTGAGGCTTCCGCCGCAATAAAACGATAGGCGCTGGGCCGGTAGGAGGTGTTTACCACACAGTTTTTTACGGGAAGCCTGTCTGCCGGAAGCTCATCTACCACGGAAATGTGCAGATCACCATAGAGTATAATAGCCAGTGTCCGGGGTATGGGGGTGGCACTCATAACACAGATATGGGGTTGTACGCCTTTGTCTGCCAGACGCTCTCTCTGACGCACGCCGAAGCGGTGTTGCTCGTCCGTTACCACCAGAGCAAGAGATCGGTATTTCACCTTATCTTGAATCAGTGCATGGGTACCGATAACCAGATTGGCCGCCCCCGAGGCAATCTGGTCGTAGGCCTCACGCTTTTCCGAGGCTTTCATGGAACCCACCAAAAGTACAGGCCGGAATACCAGATCGTATTTTTTTACATATCCCTGAACAGTCTCGTAATGCTGGGCCGCCAGTACCTCCGTGGGCGCCATCAGAGCGCCCTGATATCCGTTGGCGGCGGTCATCAGCAATGCCAGCAGGGCCAGAATTGTTTTTCCGGAGCCCACATCTCCTTGAATCAGCCGGTTCATACAATAGGGGCTGCCCAGATCTCTCCGAAGCTCATCCCACACTTTTTTCTGTGCGCCGGTCAGCGGAAACGGCAGCTGCTCCAGAAATCTGACGGTATCGGCAGTTTCCATCATCGGATAATGATTGGAAAGCTTCTCGCTGAAGGCCTTATTCTTTTTCATAAAAAACAAAAAGGAAAAGAACTCGTCGAAGGCCAGACGCCGCCTGGCCGCCTGGAAGGCGGCATCGTCCCCCGGGAAATGGACGTTTTCAAGCGCCGTCTTTTCCGGCAGAAGCTCATAGCGGGCGAGAAAAGCTTCCTCGTAGCACTCGTCTTCAAAGCCGCAGGAATCCAGTGCCTGCCGCATTGCCTTTTGAACGGCCTGATTGGTCAGGCCCTTGGTGAGAGAATAACGCGGAAGCAGATATCCGGTTTTTTTATAATAGTCCTCCGGCGTAAAATAGCGGGGCTGTTCCATCAGCCGCCGCGTGCCCCTGGTTTGAACCACTCCCCGAAAAACATAAAACCCACCCTTTTTCAGCACCTTTTTCAGAAAGGACATATTATAAAAGGTCAGTTGTATAGAGCCCGTATCATCGGACAGGTCTACATTCAGAATACTTAAATTACGAATCTTTTTTTCACTGGGAATTCCCGTTACCGCGGCACAGACGGCGCACAGCTCCCCCGGTACAGCGCGGCTGATCTTTACCGGCTCTTCAAAGGTCTCATAATCCCTTGGATAATGGGCCAGAAGCTCTCCCACTGTCCGGATCTCCAGCTTTTCAAACATTTTTTGTGTCTTTTCTCCTACACCCTTCAGCTGTATGATCGGAGTATCTTTGTCCAATTGCCGCACCTCCCTGAAATCAGCGGCTGCCCGCAGCAGCCGCCGAAGTGCTTTAAAGGGAGACAAATTCTTTTGTCTCCCTCCTCTTCTGCAGTACTATTTTCTCCAGTACTATTCATGACTTTGCCGCAAATAATAGCCATCCATTGCTTTTATATCCGCACTGACCCAAAGTGTTTTCGCGTCGCAGACCGTCACTCTACCGACATAATATAATAATAAATAGGCTGGCCGCCATACTGAAGCTCAATGTCACAGGCAGGATAAGTCTTCTCGATCTCTGCCCGGAAGCTTTCTGCCGCCTCTTCACTCACATCGCTGCCGTAGTAAATGCTGATAAGCTCGGAATCCTCTGACACCATTCCGGCAATGGTGTCCTTAGCCACCTGGTCAAGAGAAGCATTTACAGAAAGAAGACCGCTGTCACCGATTCCCATATAATCATTCTTACGGATCTCCTTGTTGTCTATGACAGTATCTCTGACGGCATAAGTCACCTCGCCTGTGCGCACACTGGCAATTTCATGAATCATGTTTGATTCGTTTTCATCCGCCGACATTTCCGGCACAAAATTGATCAATGCCGTAATCCCCTGAGGAATGGTTTTCGTGGGGATTACCAGAAGATCCTTTTCTGTGGTCAGCTCCACAGCCTGGTTTGCCGCCAGAATAATATTTTTATTGTTGGGTAACACAAAAACGGTTTTGGCATTTACCTGATCCACAGCCTCCAGAATATCAGCCGTGCTGGGATTCATGGTCTGTCCGCCTTCTATGATCACATCCGCGCCCAGACTGGTAAAAATTTCCCGGATCCCGTCGCCGGTGGAAACAGCTATAAATCCAAATTCCTTGGGAGGCTCCAGGGAAGCCTTTGCAGCGGAGGAAGTCTGAGCGGCAGACACATCTGTGCCTTCCTTTTCTGACATTTTGAAAAGCTTTTCCTGATGCTCCAGACGCATGTTGTCAATTTTAAGGTTGGATAACGCACCATACTTCAACGCCTTCTGGATCGCCAGCCCAGGGTCATTGGTATGTACGTGCACCTTGACCACATCATCGTCCGCAACACATACAATAGAATCTCCAATAGACTCCAGATAGGCCTTGAAATCCATCTCAGCCTTTATATTGAAGGTCTTGCCCAGCATGATAATAAATTCCGTACAGTATCCGAATTTGATGTCCGCCTCCTCCTGGGCTTCTCTGGAGGCTGTGCCGCGGCTTTCCGATCCTGCTTCAGGAGGCGTAAAGGTAAGATCCAGCTCCTTGCCGCAGTATATATCAAAGGCTCCGGAAAGCACCTCCACCAAGCCCTGTCCGCCGGAATCCACCACCCCGGCCTGCTTTAATACCGGAAGCATTTCCGGGGTCTGGCTCAGTACATACCTGGCATGCTCGATAACCTTGCCCAGAAAGACCTCCATATTTTCCTCTCCGTCTTCCACCAGTTCCTTGGCCTTGTCGGCGGCACCTCTGGCAACGGTGAGGATGGTTCCCTCCTTGGGCTTCATTACTGCTTTATAGGCTGTCTCCACGGCCTTGTCAAAGGCTTCTGCCAGCACGGAAATTGTCAGAGTCTGTTCCGTTTTTACCCTTTTTGTAAATCCCCGGAACAACTGGGAAAGAATTACGCCGGAATTACCTCTGGCACCCCGAAGAGATCCGCTGGAGATTGCCTTGCAGACCGCTTCCATATCCGTTGTTTCTCCCAAGGCGGAGACCTCTCTGGCTGCAGACATAATCGTCATTGTCATATTAGTGCCCGTATCACCGTCCGGAACCGGAAACACGTTCAGCTCATTGATCCATTCCTTTTTATTTTCCAGATTTTTTGCACCGGCCAAAAACATTTTGGAAAGCATCTTCACGTCGATTTGTTGTAAGCTCACGATAACTTCCTCCTTAATCAATCACTCTGACACCATCTACGTAGATGTTGATCTTTTTGATTTCGATACCGGTAAACTCTTCCACCTTATATTTTACACTATCGATCAGATTGTCAGCCACGGCCAGAATACTGACGCCATAAGCAACGATCACATGAAAATCAAGGATCAGCTTATTTTTGTCGAGAGATACGCTGATCCCTCTGGTAATGCTGTCCATTTTGAGCAGTCTGACCAGTCCGTCCTTCATGCTGATGCCCGCCATACCGACAATGCCGAAGCACTCCACAGCAACGCTGCCTGCGTATTGGGCGATCACTTCATTATTAATGAATATATTTCCCATATGGGTATTCATAGAAGAACCTTTCATATTGGTTAACCTTTCCTTTCCAAAACATTTAGAAATGCATGTCTTTATGCAGACATATATACTGTATTCTAACAGCTTTCCCCAAAAAAGGGAACAATAATTGTAAAAAAATAAAAAAGTATTTTTTTTGCTTGCTTTTCCGTTGCATTTCTGGTAATATATCACTGTTGCGAGGATATCGCACCGCTCTAACATAAAATAAGAAAGCGTAAGAGTACGCAGGTGTCGAGGAGGTGTCAAGATGGCTAAATGTGATATTTGCGGCAAAGGTGTTCATTTCGGAAACAATGTGAGCCATTCCCATAGAAGAAGCAATGCAATCTGGAATTCTAATGTCAAGAGAGTAAAGTGCAAGGTGAATGGTAATTCCAAAAGGATGCATGTGTGCACCAACTGCCTGAAATCCGGCAGAGTGGAAAGAGCATAGTGATCAAGGTAAGGTTAAAAGAGCAGGCAGAACGCCTGCTCTTTTTTTACTCGTCACATTTTCTTCTAAGATACTCTCTGTTGATCATCTGAACCAGCTCTTCATCTCCAAACAAATTGTCGGGGTGGAATATTTTTACCAGATCCCGATATCTCTTTCGAAGCGCCAGCTGATTGCCCGCACTGTGAAACAGACGTTTTACGGCCTCTTCTGCCGCCGGTCCCGGAAGTCTGCTGTCTGAGCTTGTCCACTCCCTGGACAGCCTGTGCCGCTTCTGCTCCAATTCCTTTCTGTCCGCCTCCAGCTGGCGGAATCCGTCCTTTAGAATTGCAAGCTTTTTTTCAAAGAAAAGATTTTCTTCCCTGAGACGTTTCTGTTCCCGCAGATTATGCCGATTCTGCTCGTCCAATTCCTTCCGGCGGCGGGTACACTCATTCTCAAAGTCTTTTCTGGAAAGCTCCAGTTCCCTTTGCGAAAGCTCCAGCTCCTTCCGGGCGTTTTCCAGACGGATATTTTCCTGAAAGAGCCACAGTTTCGCTTCCCGAAGATCACTGTCCTTTTCTGTTCTGCATATTTCTTCCCAATCGATCATTCCCAATAACCTTTCAATCGCCGCAAAAGCAATTGTAGCCTAAGAATAATAACAGAGCGATAATGACCAGTCCAATCAGACGATTGTGGGTGATCAGCATGAGCAGCATACCAATGGCGATAAATATGGCGGCGAATCCAATGATTTTTTTCACGTAAAACAGTTATCCCTTATGCTCAGGCTATCTCTCTATTATCATATGCAGTTGTGTGCCGTCTCAATCCTCCGGATTTACTTCTTCCTCCGGAAAAGCGATATCAACCACTTCCGCGTCAGACATTTCATTCTCCTCTCCGCCCTTTTCCTTGGGGCGGGTAAATTTTTCCACAATATCGGGAACCATATCCAGAATCTTGGTAACGGCATCCTGATTTTTAATGTTTACCAGCTTAGTCTGCCCGTCCTTGATCACCAGGACTGCACTGGGAGTCATTTTTCCGCCCAGTCCGCCGGCCCCGGAGGCTCTCTGTCCATTGTCGGTTCTGCTTCCCGCTCCTGCTCCCACGCCGAAGCTCACATCCACCAAGGGAAGGATTATAGTATCTCCTACCTGGGTGGCTTCTCCTACCACCGTCTTTGTGGAAAGGACAGTGTCCATTCCTTTGAGAAGGGATTCCACCACACTCTGAAATTGATTTTCCTTATCTGCCATCTTTTTTTCCTCCGGCTTTCCATTTTTTAATAAACTCCCGCAACCGTCTGTCTAAAAACAGTCTGGCTCCATTCCATAGAACAGTAAAAACAGCCGCATACCCTGCTACATCCACAGATCCCTGCAAAACAGCCTGTGTAAAATCAGGTGTCACATACACTCTTTTTCCCAGATACGGTGAAAGAATTCCATATACCCCCATAGCATATCCTGTAGTATCGGGAGCGCCGGTACCAAAAAGAATGTGGGCACGGATTCTCCTGGGACGGAGGCTCTTCAGAATCCGCCCCAGATGCCGTTTTCCACAGCGAAACAGATCTCTGGTGCTCTCCTCTCTGAGAAGCTCCATATAATAAGATATATTTTCCCTAATCCGTTTTATTTTATCATAAATATTGCAGATTGTGTACTTTAACTTTTGTATTTTTTCCCAGATTCGATCACAAATACCTTGAGAAGCAGTTTCTTCCGGCTGTTGTTCCGGTTCCTGCGCCTGTTCCTCCGCATGATGTTCCTGTTGTCCGGCCAATTCCTCCGCAGACTGCGTCTGCTCCGGATACTTCTCCTTTGCCAGCTGTTCCTGAGGCTGTTTCTTTGCTGCTTTTCGCTTCTCAGCCTCTTTCGTCTGCGGCTCCCCGGACGAAATTTCATTTGACTGATGTTCTTTGGCCTGCTTTTTCCTGCTGGAGTCAAACACTGTAAACCACAAAAGCTTTGCGGTCACATTACCCGGATCCGGCATTTGATACCGAAGCCTAAATATCCCGAACAGCCAGGTAATCCGGATCCGAAGCCAGGTTTCCGACGGACTTTTTGTCCCGGTAAGACGGTAGGACACAGGGAAAAATAGGATCAGCAGCAACAGGGCAAGAAATATTCCCATAAGGGAAAGGAGTATGATGCCCAACACGGACAATATCTGAAATATAGCGTCTAGCATAACAAATACTCCTTCAGTGCGCAGTCCCCCCGGGCCTTCAGACACTCCTTTACCAGCTCTTCCACCACCTCCAGGGCTTCGTCATACCCTGCGGCAATACCTGCCACATAGGGAGGAAATTTTTTATAGTACCGCTGAGCCAGCTGGCGTGTCTGAATAATCTCCAGCTGGTCGGAAGGATTCCTGGAAACTGTGATCAGAAACAGGCCGCAGGAAGCAGGATCGTGCCTCAGCTTTTTCTTTAGAATATCCTGTTTTTCCCATTTCATGCTTCGTCCCATGTACAATTTGTAGTGAAACTTCAGTCTGATCGACATATTTGCGGATTCCTTTTGATCAATGGGAAAGAGGAGCGTTTTTTTCGCAATACTCAGATATACTTCCGGCTTCCCCACTGATTATTTTTTTTCATTTCAAGGTATTCATTGTAGGCTTTTTCCAATATCTGCTTTTCATTGGAAAATTTTAACAAGTGATAAGCTTCATGGTATTTGTAATAACCTGAATCAACAAAATACTCTTCTCTTTGTGGCTTGCTGTAATAGCTGTCCGCCATCATGAGATACCAGTGCACTTCCTTTTCCACCGTATCCTCGGGGATGGTAAAGGAATACTCGCTCTTTCCGATATACTTCATAATGGCCGCTTTCGCTCCCGATTCCTCCAGCACCTCGCGAAGCGCAGTATCCCGAAACTCTTCACCGGCCTCCACGGTACCTTTGGGCAAAACCCATCCCTCGTACTTATTTTTGTAATTCTTGTACAGAAGAAGAATTTTTCCACGAAAAATTACCACACCACCACAGCTTGTTGCTTCTATCATTGCAATTCCTCCTGATTGGTGTGTCCATATTGACTAAAATCAGTATAGTCTAATCTCCCCGGAAGCGCAACAACTATTTTTCGGCTTCCTGCGAAACAAAATGCCGGGGCAAAGTAAAATCCCCATAAGTTTGCAGCTTACGGGGATAATGCCTGTCTGGTCGAATCATTGAAGGCACATGCCTCCATCCTTCATTTGAATGACAACATCTGCCTGCTGTGCCACATCGTTGTCGTGGGTAACGATAATCATGGTACAGCCGTCATCGTGTGCAAGGTTTTTAAGGATTTTCACTATATTTTCGGTATTGGCGGAATCCAGATTGCCCGTGGGCTCATCTGCAAGAATAATTTTGCAGCCCTGGGCCAGCGAACGGGCAATAGCCACACGCTGCTGTTCGCCCCCTGAAAGATGCTTGGGAAGACGCTTATCATAATGATCAGGCAGCTCTACCCTGGCCCTGACTTCCCTTGCAAGGGCCAGAGCCTCTTTTTTCGGAAGCTTTTTCAGGCTCAATGGATACTGAATATTTTCCTGCACGGTAAGCAGCGGAAACAGATTGTAGTTTTGATAAATCACAGAAACCGCATCTCTGCGCATCCGGCTTCTGTCCCACTCTCTGGTAGACCTGCCGTCCACGATAATATCTCCCTCTACAGGCAGGTCAAGTCCGGCCATGAGAGAAAGCAGAGTGGTTTTTCCCGACCCGGATTTGCCCACAATGGCATAAACCTTTCCCGGTTCAAAATCATAGGAAACATCATCTACTGCCCGGACAGTCTGATATTTGCCCTGATAGCTGTAGGAAACCTTTTTTAATGTAATGCTCATATCATTCGTCCTCCTTGATGATGGTCAGCAGATTTTTCCGAAAAAATACCCAGAGTGTAACAGAAAGTCCTGCAAAATATACTCCTGCAAACAGACAAAGCTGATACAGAGGCCGCCACAGGAACCAGGCGCCTCCTGCAGCCGTTCCGGGAATGACACACAGCGCCTGTTCCATGACAAAGGATGTGTAAATACCCATATTTGTTGTTCCCAGCGTCCGCATCAAGGCTATTTCATGCCTGCGGGTGCGTATGATTAAAAATCCTGCAAGGGCGCCCGCTCCGGCGGACAATATAAATATTGCTGCCGCCGCAATCCGGTTTACCGCAATACCGTTCTCCAGATTCTGTTTTGCCTGCTTCAGCTGGGAATCATTGATATCCAAGGCGAAAAAGTATCCGTTGTTTTCACTCATTCCGGCGGCGTTGACATCCGGTTCGGCAAACCATTCTGCCGCCCTCTGGCGGAACAGCTGCAGATCTTCATTGTTCTTAAGCGTTGCGGACAAGGAATCTGCCAGCACAGGGCGCCCTGTGTTCCCCATAATCTCCAGAAAGGTTTCCCAGGCGCAGTAGATTGTTTTTTCATCTCCCCCCTGGTAGACGCCTGCCACTTCAAATTCACCCTCATAATCTGTTTCCCAATCGTATTCGGCCTCCAGATAAACGGAAAAATAATCTTCAGAAAGCTTTTGTTTACGAAGCTTCTTTTGCAGCTCCCCGGGAATAATACATTTTAAGCCCCTTTCGGAAAAGATGCTTTCCCCAAAGCCCTCATTCCAAAATACGGTACAGCCGTTTTCCGGCCAAAGCTTTGGATCTGCCTGAAGGGAATTAATAGCCGTCAGAATATATTCATCCCCATCCCAGCCGAAAATGATGGAAGCCTTGGTCCGAACATCCTCCACCAGATCCATAAGCTCAGCAGAGCCATACGCAAAATCCCCCGTAAACAGAGTACGGATCTCGGGAGAGATATTCAGATAATCCGACTGATCTCCCGTAAGATTTGTAATGGTACAGCGTACTCTGATCTGCCGGTAAATTTCGTTATAATACTTTTGGGCGGATATGATCCCACTGTGTAAGCTGCAAAGCGCCACGGCAATCATTCCGGAAAACAGGAAAACCGCGGCGGCGGCAAAGGGCTTCCTCCGCAGATGTGTCCACATATAATGCATAAACCAATCCCCCATTATTTTCGTCTCTTTAACCCTTTTTCCCGGGTGAGCGGAATGGCAGCCGCCAGAACTGCGGCCAGCATCACAAGTACATAAGCTGACGTAAGGACCAGGGACGTAACAGGCGTATTGGCCTCCAGCGGAATCTGTACGTTCACGGATTCCATCAATCCGGCAGTCACCCTCTCCCAAAGAAGCGCACCTATAATGCCTCCCAGAATCCCTCCGGGAATCAGGATACAGGCAGAGCCTGCAAGCATATATCGGAGCTTGTCCTTTCTGGAGGCGCCGAGAGAATTCATGGTAGAAACTGTCCGCCCCTGCTGCAGTGGAAATAATACCAAAAACAGAAGCATGATCACTCCGCCGGCAGCCAGTCCCACATAAAGTGCATTGGCCGATACGGACTCATAGGCATCCAAGGATTTAACGATTTCACTGTATCCCTGATCCAGACAGATAAACAGACCAGGATATCCGGCCTCCGCCTGGAGGTTTTCAAATTCTTCCTTCTTTCCGTTTTGAAGTATCAGGGAGTAAAATATCCCTCCCTTTCTTCCGGTCAGCATCTCACAGGTAACGGACATTTTGGGAACAAAGAGAGTATTGGGAGTGAAGCCATAAGGATCCTGTCCATTCTGCCATGCGTCACTCTGCCGGTACAGGCCAACAATGGTATACTTTTCCGTCTCCGTCAGAAACCCCTTGGACCGGGAATAAACGGCGGCGCTGGGAAACGCAGTACTGCTCATTATTTCATTCTGCTGTACTTTAATATTGGGGTCATAGGCATAGTATCTCAAATCGATAGTGTCCCCCACCTGCAAATTGTTGAAAGCTGCCAGGGACTGGGCCATGATGCAGACCCTGCTCCCATCGGTCCGTTCTTTTTCTGTAAAATCCCTGCCCTCCACAATCCGGGCCTGTCCTCTGGCAAATGCTGCCTGATACCCCAGCTTTTCCACAGCCATCACCGGAAATCCATGATGGCTGATCTCCATTTCATCCAAAGCCTGCCGCCAGAGCAGGCCTTCCTCCGATGCCAGATAGTCCTGTGCACTTTCTTCCAGCCTGGCTATTGTGGGAACACAATAGTCGGGAATATATTCCTCTGCCGGAACCTTAACAGCGCGGTATCCGTCATCTGTAAAGGATTTATAATCATAATACAACCGCAGATCCCTAAATGTGGCAATCTGCCCCTGCCCGTCGGGCCCGTTTATGGGAAGGGAGCTGTAATCGCAGACAGTCATAATGCATTCGATTTGTTTATTAATCTGATCCGGTAACGGTTCTGATTCAAATAATTCTTCAAAGGACTTCTGATGTATGCTAACCATGCTGCTCATCTCTATGCCTGAGACGTCGCAATAATCCATTCCATAGACCAGATATTTCTCTCCTGTCCTTAGCTGCAGGGCTTCCAAATCCTCCTCGTCATAGGTCATGATAATAAGCGTGATCGTCTTTCCCACCGGATCTGCAAAGCCCTGTTCCAGGCCCAAAACTCTGTCAATGGTTCCTGTACAGAGAATGGAAATACTGTTTCTCATTATTATGGATACGTCCGTTTCGCTGATCCCAAAATAGCTGACATCCTCATCCGGCACTGTTCCCACCTTTGTGAGAGTTACTTCAAACATCGCACATCTGTAGGGACATCCGCTATTGTCTCCCATACGGTCTGCGTCCTTATGCTGAGAAAAGTTGTCTGCCTGCATTTGGGGGATACAGGCAGAAAGCAATCCGGAGAAGGCTTCTGTCTTTACCAGATCAGAACGGGTCTGGATGATTTCGTCCACCCAGCTTCGGAACTTTTCCGGTAACTCCATATAATGCCTGCTTTGCGTACCAACTATCTCCCACAAATACTCATCCGAAACCAGAGCAATGGTGTCGTATCTGTCATCCAGATTGGCACGGGTCAAAATTGTTGCGCTGTACTGTCCTATACAGATTACAAGGATTGCCGCCGCCAAGGCACTCAAAATAATGCCGGCAAGACTTTTTCCCGGCTGGCGCAGTATCTGCAGGATGGATTTCATAAAATGCTCCTTTCAGGATGTCACTGCTTCATGATTCATAAGCTCATGGACGGGTCTCTCTGCGTGTATATGTACTTTTACACTTTTCGCAGGTAAACCTGTATATGGTCACTGCCTTTCCGTCTTCTCCCAATATGGTTCCCAAATTTGTACGGCTTCCAGCAAGCGCTGTATGAGACTCAAGCTTTTCTCTATGATATTCATAAAATACATCACCACAAGCACAAAGATGCTTATGCCTCTCAACTATGTAATGTTGATTGTTATCATATCCTTCATAAGTATCTGGTTTTACAGTAGTCACCTCATAATTGTGGACATGCCCCGCTGCCAATACAGCCATGGGAAAAACGGACAGCATCAAAGCCAATGCAAGGAAAAAAGACAAGGATTTTGTAATGGTTTTGTGCATAAATATTACCTCCCGGTGTATGTTTATATTTCATCTGTTCAAGAAGCTTCTTGTAATAAAAAGTATATCAGGAAAATTTTAGTATGTCAATACTATCAATTTGAGGTCGATTGTCATCTTGTATAAAGTTATAAATAATTCCTGTCATATAAGCAGCAGCAACGACCTGCGGTGTAAAATTATTATTCTTAAACCATTCCCGTAAAAGATTCAAATAGGTTCCCATTAAAATCATCCTCCACAGGAATTGTACCACAATTCCATTTTATCTATTATACTATTCCACTCCCCGCCTTTCATGGCCCGTTGTATGGACGGTACCCTCCTTCCGGGGAATGCCACGGAGAAAAGCGTCCAGCACGAGAATCATTTCCACTTCCTTTTCCACTGTAAAATCAATTCTGAGGCAGACGCGATTTTTCCATTTTTCCAAATCCCGGTTCAGAGAAAGCGGCACACTGTTATAAATGATATTCATACAATGAGCACAGTTTCTGACCACGGGAAATTCCTTTTGATATCTGTCCAAAAGGCGTGTTTCCGCCTTACTGTCCTTTTGGCATCGTCCCTGAGTGCGAAGCACGCAATTGGCGGTGATCATCATGGGAATCCGGCCATACACAATCTTTTCAAAGTCTATGGCTTCTTTGCCGGAATGTCCTTCAAGCAGATGCCGCTGCTCGGATGCATTTAATTCCCAGGGAAGACAAAATCCTTCCATATCCCGGGCGAACATGGCGGCAGATTCCTGGTTCCAGATGTAAAATCCCGCATCAGTTCTCCACCGGCATTTCTTTTTGCGGCCTTTGAAAAAGCCCAGCCCGTCTGCAGAGCGGATCAGGACGCCCTGAATCAGCGCTTCTTCATCAGCCAGCTCATACAGCTTATTCAGATATTCGTCATCCGCCGCCCGGAGGATATGGGGAAGAGCGGCATAAAGAGTACTGTGAGAAGCAAGCTTTTTGCACAGCGGGATTGTATCATCCTGTCTTTGGATAATCAGATCGCCCTCCACGTAGATGCGGCTGGGAGCAAATTCCTCATGCTCCAGCGTCCAGGACGCAAGCTGTTCTAATTGCTCCAACGTTCTCACGGATACGGCAGTCCCCTGTGAAGCGGCTCTATAATGCACGGACTGCAGATTTTTTTCAGCATTATCCGTCTTGTCAGCTTTTTTCAGATCTTTCAGATACGCTGTTCCGCCTGCGGCTTCCAGCTTTTCCACCGCCCGCCTTCGCAGTTCGTTGATCTGTTTCAGCGGATAAAAAATATGATCACCGGCCTGCACCTGTATTTCCTCCGGGTAAAAAAAGCTGTCGCCCAACTTTCCCAGCTGTTTTTGGATATTTTCTATGGTGACAGGTGTACTTTTGGCAGCTGTCACCGTCTCTCCTTCTACGGATACCCAGTGCTTCCCACATTCCATGGAAACGGATGCAGGATGGCCCTCCACGAAGGAGGCTTTGATCTGCACGGGGATTTTTTGAGGTTCTAAGGGATACCTCTCCCGGGTGGCCTTCAGCAGCTTCTCGTCCGTGCCGCTGTATCCGGGGCTGGACAGGGTGATCATCTCTTTCCCATTATGCCGGAAGTAATAACCGTTCTGGGTCTGGCTCCTGATGTACAGAGATTTCAGCAACTTTTCGTCTCCTGCCTCCACCCGGTATCTGGAGGCCGCCTCTTTTGGTCCGTACTTTTCTCTTTTTTCCTGGTACCAGTCAATGTACTTTCTGTAAACTGCAGTCACACCTGCCGCATACTCGGGTTTTTTCATACGTCCTTCTATTTTAAAGGAATCGATCCCGGCTTCCACCAGCTCCGGAATGTGGTCTATGGTGCACATGTCCTTCAGGCTTAAGGGATATCCTTCCGGACCGGGAACGCCGTCCGTCACAACAGAATATGGCAGACGGCAGGGCTGGGCACAGCGGCCCCGGTTGCCGCTTCTCCCTCCCAGAATACTGCTGAACAGGCATTGTCCTGAATAACAGCAGCACATTGCCCCGTGGACGAAGGTCTCCAGTTCCATATCCACCTGCCGGCGGATGGAAATCAATTCCTTCAGGCTAAGCTCTCTGGCAGGGACAATGCGGGAGACCCCCATATTGCGCAGCAGCTCTGCGCCGTGGCGGCTGCAGAGTGTCATCTGGGTGCTGGCGTGCAGAGAAAGATTGGGAAACTGCCTTTTGATCAGCCGAAGCGCTCCGAAATCCTGTACAATTACCGCATCCAGCCCGGCCTCACAGTAAGGCGCCAGATAGTTGCACAGCTCGTCCATTTCTTTCTCCTTCAGCAGCGTATTGACGGTCATATAGATTTTGACACCCCGGATATGGCCGTAGCGGATACAGCGGATCAGCTCCTGCTCCGTGAAATTTTCCGCGTAAGCCCTGGCTCCAAACCGGCTGCCTCCCAGATATACGGCATCTGCGCCTGCGTGGACTGCACCGTAAAAGCCTTCGGGACTGCCTGCCGGAGCCAAAAGCTCAACCTGTCCTTTATTCAAAGCCTGCATGGTTTTTATCCTTCCTTCCCATAACCTTTTTTCGACAATCTCCGACAAGCTTTCCCGTTTTGGCTTTCCCGGTAAGAACACCTGACCGCCCTGTCACAGGTATCTGCCTATTCTCCCGTCGAGCCGGCATAATGCAGAAAAGCTGTCCGCGGAGGGACAGCCTTACTTATCTTATTGCCGAAATTCTGCACTTACATCAGAACACTATTTTTTCTTCAGCTCCGTCTCAAGACGCACGATTTTTTTAGAATTTTCATTCAGATCCTGCTGAAGACTCTTGACCTGCTCCTCGGAGCTTTCCAGCTTGATCTGAGCGGAAATCAGCTCGTGCTTCAGTTCATACAGCTCCTTATCCTTCGCACGGAGCTCCTCCTCCAGAATAGAGATCTGCTTCTTGGCTTTAAAATAATCATCGGCTATATTCAGCTGAAGCAGCACCCCCTGCGTATCCATGGGCTGCCTGCGAAAGCTGTCCACTTTATTATATTCGTTGATCTTGTTATTGATATAAGAAGCAACTCTCTGCAGGTATTCTTCGCTTTCATAGCCGCTCAGAGTAAAGACCTTGCCGCCTATGATCACCTCTGTGTCTGTTTTAGAAGGCATACTGATACTCCTTTGTAAAGGTCAATGATTTGGTCTTCTTTATGACACTTTCATTATATATCATATTCCGTTTACAGGCAAGCATAAATGGCAATAGTTTAGAGGTGCAGTCCCAGGTGTCTGTAAGCCGCCTCCGTAACCACTCTTCCCCTGGGTGTCCGGTTCAAAAAGCCGTTTTTGATCAGGTACGGCTCATATACATCCTCGATGGTGCCTGCATCCTCTCCGATAGCGGCGGCCAAAGTATCCAGGCCCACGGGGCCTCCCTCAAATTTTTGGATCATGGTGAGAAGAATATTTCGGTCAATATGATCCAGGCCCTGTCTGTCCACATCCATCAGATCCAGAGCCGTGCGGGCCACTTCCTCTGTGATGATCCCATCATATTTCACCTGTGCAAAATCCCTGACCCTCTTCAGAATGCGGTTTGCAAGCCGCGGGGTTCCCCGGCTGCGGCGGGCCATTTCCAAAGCTCCTGCAGGCTCAATTTCCACCTCCAGAACCCTGGCAGAATGCAGAATGATCAGCTGAAGCTCTTCCACGGAGTAAAACTCCAGATGATAAATCATTCCAAAGCGATCCCGCAGAGGCGCAGTGAGAAGTCCTGCCCTGGTGGTTGCACCCACTAAGGTGAATCTGGGAAGCTCCAGCCGGACAGAGCGGGCCGTGGAACCCTTACCGATCATGATATCGATACAATAATCCTCCATGGCCGGGTACAGTACCTCTTCCACCTGACGGTTCAGCCGATGGATCTCGTCCACAAAAAGAAGATCCCCCTCTTCCAGGTTATTGAGGATAGCGGCCATTTCCCCGGGCTTTTCGATGGCCGGGCCGCTGGTGACCTTCAGGTGCACTCCCATTTCATTGGCAATGATGCCGGCCAGGGTGGTCTTTCCAAGCCCGGGAGGGCCGTAGAACAACACATGATCCAGCGCATCCCCTCGCTGCTTTGCCGCTTCAATGTATATCTTTAAGTTTTCCTTGACCTTTGATTGACCAATATAATCATTTAAGGTCTGAGGGCGCAGAGAGCCCTCTATTGTAACATCTTCTTCCGTTATGTCGGTTTCTATCATTCTTTTGGGCATATGAGCCTCCTAAAATGTAATTGCCCTAAAACATCTTTTTCAGAGCCGCTTTCAGAACGGCTCCGGAATCCATGTTTTCCAGCCCTTCTATGGCGTTTACAGCCTTTACCGCCTCAGAACGCCCGTAGCCCAGAGACACCAGAGCTTCCACTGCCTCTTTTTTCTGAGGGCTTGCGTCATCCGGCTCGAAGCCTGCGCCGTATTCCCGGATATCCCTGTCGATCAGAGCATCGTCGATACGGATCTTGTCCTTCAGCTCCAAAATCAGGCGCTCTGCCGTCCTGGTTCCGATGCCCGGCGCTTTTGAGATGGCCTTCGCATCTCCGGACATAATGGCATACCGCAGAGAATCCGCATCCAGTGCGGAGAGGATGGCCAGCGCGCCCTTGGGCCCTATTCCGTTTACCCCAATACACTTCCGGAACATTTCAAGGTCGCCGGCGGACAAAAAACCGAACAGCTGAAAGGAATCCTCCTTTACGCTGGTATAGGTATACAGCTTCACTGCTTCTCCTACCCGGGGAAGCCTGGAAGCCGTGTCTGCGGATATGTTCACATTGATGCCCATACCTCCTACATCGAGCACAACATTATCCTCTGCCAGACTGTCAATATTTCCATAAACAAATGCTATCATATGAAACTCCCTCTGCGCCCCCGGAATTATAACACATTTTTGTGCGGCTCATTGCCTGCGTGGACATTATATCATGCAGGAACATATGTTTCAATCCCTTGTGACAGGTTTTGTCACAGGTTCTTTTTTGAAGAGCCGCCTGTACACCACCGCAAAGCAGACCAGGTGTACCAGGAAGGTCAATCCCCAGCTTATGGGGTATGAAAGATAAAGACATTCCAAAGTGCGGTTTTGCTGAAAAATTGTATAAATCCACACCACCCGAAACAGACAGGCGCCGGTAAGGGATACCAGCATGGGCATGATCGCATAGCCGATGCCCCGCAGAGCGCCCACAATTACGTCCATCATACCGCACAGGAAATAGGGAACACAGATGTAGGACATGCGCAGAATACCATAGCCGATAACCTTCGGATCCGGAGAATACAGCTGGAGCAGCCAGCCTGCACCCAAATATGCGCCGATTCCCATGACAAGCCCTACGGCGATTACCAGCCCTTCACAGATTACAAGCACCTTTCCCACTCTTTTAAACTCTCTGGCCCCGTAATTTTGCCCGCAGAAGCTGACTGCCGCCTGAGAAAAGGAATTCATGGCAGTATACACAAAGCCTTCTATATTGCTTCCGGCAGTATTTCCCGCCATGGCCACAGAGCCGAAGCTGTTCACGGAGGACTGGATCAATACGTTGGAGATAGAAAACAGGGCGCCCTGGACTCCAGCCGGCATACCGATCCGGAACATCTTCGCCAGCTTGTCGGGAGCAATCCGAAGCCCCTTCAGCTCCAGCCTGTAAACGCTGTCCGTAAGAACCAGGCATCTGACCACCAAAGCCGCGGAAATAGCCTGGGAAATCACCGTGGCCAGGGCAACACCGGCAACACCCATGGAAAAAACAATTACAAAAAGCAGGTTCAGCAGCACGTTCACCACGCCGGCTGCCAACAGATAATACAGGGGCCGCCTGGTGTCTCCCACGGCGCGGAGCACGGAGCTTCCGAAGTTATAGACCATCATAAAAGGCATTCCCGCAAAATAGATCCGCATATACAACACGGAATGACCGATCACATCCTCGGGAGTGCCCATCAGGGTCAGGGCCGGACCGGAGACGAAAAAGCCTGCAAAAATCAAAATGACACCGCCGATCACGGAGGATGCCACAGCAGTCTGAACCATATCCTTTAGCTCATTTTCCTGACCGGCTCCGTAAAACCTCGCCACCAGCACGTTGGCTCCCACGGAAAGTCCGATAAACAGATTTACGATCAGATTGGTCAGAGAGCTGGTAGAGCCTACCGCCGCCAGGGCCTCATTTCCTGCAAAACGCCCCACCACCACAATATCCGCTGCATTAAAAAGCAGCTGCAGAATTCCCGACAGCATCAGCGGAATGTAAAATAATAATATCTTTCCCAAAAGAGGGCCGTTACACATGTCAATTTCATATTTTGCTGAAGACTGATTCTTCATAAGATCACCTCGAACACAGCAAAATGCAGGCACCCCCGGCCGGGGATGCCCGCTGCTGCTTACTGATTGTTGTTAATATAATTGATCAGACCCTCGGATGCGATGATCCGTTGCATGAACTCCGGAAAAGCCTGTCCCTGGAAGGAGGTTCCCTTTGTTATGTTTGTGATGACACCGGAATCAAAATCAACCTCCACTTGATCCCCTGCTTCGATTCCTTTGCTGGCCTCGGGACATTCGATGATGGGAAGTCCTATATTGATGGCGTTTCGATAAAAGATCCGGGCAAAGGTCTCGGCGATGACGCAGCTGACGCCGGCGGCTTTGATGGCTATGGGTGCATGCTCCCGGGATGAGCCGCAGCCGAAATTTTTATCAGCCACAATAATATCGCCCTTTTTTACCTTTTTTATAAACTCTTTGTCGATGTCCTCCATACAGTGGGCCGCAAGCTCTGCGGGATCCGAGGAATTTAAGTACCTGGCGGGAATAATTACATCCGTATCCACATTGTCGCCGTATTTGAAAACGATTCCTTTAGCATTCATATTCTCATACCCCTATGCCTTTATACTTTTTGGTCATGGCGCCTTTAGCGGCACAAATTACAGCTCCTCCGGGCCGGAAATCCTTCCGGTCACGGCGCTGGCAGCAGCCACTGCCGGGCTTGCCAGATATATTTCGGAGGATGTATGTCCCATGCGCCCCACAAAGTTGCGATTGGTGGTGGACACACAGCGCTCCCCTTCTGCCAGAATGCCCATATAGCCTCCCAGACAGGGACCGCAGGTGGGCGTGCTGACAATTGCTCCCGCTTCTATAAAGGTTTTCAGAAGCCCTTCCTCCATGGCCTGCATATAAATGGCCTGGGTGGCCGGAATTACGATGCACCGCATTCCCTTTGCCACATGCCGGCCCTTTAAAACCTCCGCCGCACATCGAAGATCGTTCAGCCGGCCGTTGGTACAGGAGCCGATGACTGTCTGATCGATCATAATAGGCTCCATGGTCTTGATCTCATCCATGGTATGGGTATTTTCCGGCAGATGAGGGAACGCCACCGTAGGACGCAGAGAACTCAGGTCAATGGTATAGACCGCGTCATATACGGCATCGGGATCCGCTTCAAAAATACGGAAGCTCCGTCCGGAATGCTCCTTCATATACTCCACCGCCAGATCATCCACCGGGAATATTCCGTTTTTCCCGCCGGCCTCGATGGCCATATTGGCAATGGTAAAGCGGTCATCCATGGACAGATTTGCAATGCCGTCTCCCGTAAATTCCATGGATTTATACAGAGCGCCGTCCACGCCAATCATTCCGATGATATGTAAAATCACATCCTTACCGCTGACCCATTTCCCCAGCTTACCGGTAAGTACAAATTTCAGCGCCCCAGGCACCTTGAACCAGGCCTTTCCCGTGGCCATTCCCGCTGCCATGTCCGTGCTTCCCACTCCAGTGGAAAAAGCTCCCAGTGCTCCGTAGGTACAGGTATGAGAGTCTGCTCCGATAATCACGTCACCGGCTACGGTAAGACCCTTTTCCGGCAGAAGGGCATGCTCGATACCCATTTCTCCCACCTCGAAATAGTTGGTGATCTGGTTTTTGCGGGCAAATTCCCTTACACACTTACAGTGCTCCGCCGATTTAATATCCTTGTTTGGCACAAAATGATCAGGAACCAGAGCAATCTTGTCTTTGTCAAAAACGCCCTGGGTCCTGAATTTTTCCATTTCCTTAATGGCCACCGGGCTCGTGATATCATTGCCCAGCACCAGGTCAAGATCTGCCTCAATCAACTGTCCCGCCTGAACCTGATCGAGTCCTGCCGCAGCGGCCAGAATCTTCTGAGTCATTGTCATTCCCATATTCTTTTACCATGCCTTCCCGAATATTCGTTTCAATCATGATAGCACAATTCAGAATATGTTTCAAACACTAGTTATTGATTTTTTATAACCAACCGTTCAGCCATTAATTCTCGGCTTCGACGCAGACAGTCCTCCTACCCCAGCGGCAGGGCGATCCGTCCTGTCATCAGAAACCACAGGGCTCCCAGTCCGGCCACGATCATAAATGTTCCCAAAATGCCGGACATTCCTGCCACGGCCACGTTTTTCTGACTGACCTTTTTGGCAGAAAATACCAAAACAATACCGACTCCTATCATCAAAAGCGACATTACAGGATACATCCGACACCCGCCTTTCTACGTGGTACGCCAGGTGGTGGTGACCTTGAACAGATCCCCGTCCACCTCCAACTCCAGACTTCCGCCCTGAAGCTCCGTAAAGCTCTTTGCAATGGCCAGACCCAGACCGCTTCCCTCTGTGTTTCTGGAGGAATCTCCCCGGACAAAGCGTTCCGTCAGCTCGGAGGATTCTATTGTGATTTCCTGGGCGGATATATTTTTCAATGTTATCACTACCGTATCATCGATCCGAAAACCGTTGACATAGACCCTGGTTCCCGGCATGGCATACTTGGCAATATTGCCAAACAGATTTTCGTAGACTCTGTATGTCTTCTGGCTGTCCAAAGGCAGTACCACTCTTTCATCCGTCAGGCTCATTCGTATATCCAGCTGGGATTCTTTCAGTTTATCGGACATTTCAAAGGCCACCTGTTTAATCAGGTTCATAATATCAATGTCCATGATGTTCAGCGTTATATTCTGAGAGTTGGCCTTGCTCACCTCAAAAAGATCCTCGATCAGAGCCTTCAGCCTCATGGATTTCCGCTCCAGAGTATCCAGATATTCTCTGCGCTGCTCTTCTGTAATATTCTCTGTCTTTAAAAGGTTTACATATGTTATAATTGCCGTCAAAGGCGTCTTTAGATCATGAGATACGTTGGTAATAAGCTCCGCTTTCATACGCTGGCTCTTAACCTCCTCGTCCACGGCCTTCCTGAAACCGCTTTGAATCTTGATGACCTGGGGCTTAAAAGGTTCAAATACGCCCAGATCTTCATTAATTGTTACATTCAGGTTTCCTTCCGCCATTTCATCCACAGCCTTTAACAGAATCCTGTACTTTTTCTGAAGATCGCTGATATACTTTCTCAGGACCAGATAAAGCAGGACGGAATAGACGATTGTTAAGGCAGCGCCCCCGATCCACAGACTGCTGATCAGGAAAAGAACCACTGCGTTAATCAGTACAATCTTTAATATTGCCCAATGGGCATTCCGGGTCAGATCCATATGCTCGATACGACGCCAGGCACGTATAAATCTACTCTTTATGAAGGGGAAAAACCGATAAATCAGACTTTTCTCCCGGATATATTTTCTAAGTCCCAGGCCGGGAATGGCTCTGGCACAGATTCCCAGCCACCACCAGCCGAAAAAGTACAGGGAAAGAAGCAACAGGTTTCCGGCTCCCGTAAGAAACAGAGCCGCATCCACACCTGTTCCCATATACTCTATCAAGGCGTTTGTCGCAGTTCCTTCGGCCACCAGGGCAATAAATTCTATTATCATACCGCCCATGGAAAATAAAATACAGCCTGCAAAAAACAGTATTTCAAAGGGCAGTGCACATATCTTTTCGCTTTGGTACGGCTGTGTATTCTTTAACACCGGAAGAAAGCATCCCAGCAGAAATGCCGCAGTCATACAGAGCATAAGAATACCGCCCGCGCCGGCGTGGATATAGGGATTGGCAGGATGAATGTAATGCTCTGTATATGCATACGCATAATACTCATCCTCTATGTGCATACTCCTCAGAACAAAGTTGCCTGCCTGAGAATTCTCCAGAGCGTCTCTGGAGATGGCATAGGTTACAGTAAAGTCCGCAGGCTTTTTGAGGTTTCCATACCTGGAAAAATATGTTATATTGTTTTCCAGCATATGGTAAAAGCTGTTTTTCCGTATGATTTCATTGGCATACTTCCTGATCTGGTTTTCGTCGCTTCCGTAGATTTGGTCTCCTATGGAAACGTTTCCGTTTTCGTCAAAGCAAAAGCTCAGAAGAAAAGCTTTGTCCTGGTCCAGTCTATCCAGTTCTGATTCTGCCATGTTGGTCACATATTTTCCGGTTTTATGATCCTTTATGATATAATCAAAATTGCTGTTAAGCCCGCTGAAGGTATATTCCAGAATCTGAAAATTGTTTTCTATTTCCAGAACCTCAGACCGAATCTGGTGAAATTCATCCTCAGTGAGTTCCTCCAGGGCATCTATTTCTTCCTGGGAAAAAGCATAGTCTTGAGTCTGCTCCCCTTCTTCGAAATATTCTTCTGAACACAGAATATTCCACAAAAGCTCATTTCCCATAATCTCCCGGGAAGTCATCCACTTATAGGGTTCATCTGCCTGAAGAAATATTCCGGCATAGTCCGCCTGCTGTTGATTTACATGGTTATGCAGGTCCCGGTAAAGAAGAAAAGTATTCTGGTACAGCCAATCAATATTTTCATAGGTTTCAATCGGATCCCGGGCGCTCTTTTTCGCATTTGTCCGCAGGACACTGTAGAAGGAGGACAGCACCGCTGAGGCTGCGAGGCACACGATACCCCCCCATAATATCCATGGCCTGGCCTGCGCTGCCCTGCCCAGGGGAGAAAGCCTTCTTTTCTTCTTATGTTCCGCCATAGACACTGATTCTGTCCCGGAATCCTTCTTATTCCTTCCTCTGAATATTCCCATACCACCTGCCTTGCACCTTCCTATTGCCGGTCAATCTTATACCCCACGCCCCATACCACCTTCAGGTATTTTGGATTTTTGGGGTCGATCTCTATTTTTTCTCTGATATTTCTCACATGTACCATAATCGTATCCGTATTCACGGCTTTTTCGTTCCAGATTCGCTCGTATATCTCATCTGCCGAAAAAACCCTTCCCGGATTCTTAATCAAAAGCTGAACAATTTTGAACTCCATGGGAGTCAGCTTTACAGGCTCCCCGTCCACGGAAACCTCCACGGTATCCTCATTCAGCTCCAGACCTCCTATGGTGTAAATGTGATCCTTTCCGCTTTCCTCATTCAGGGCCGACAGATATTTGGAATATCTGCGCAGATGGGAATTAACCCTTGCCAGAAGCTCCAGCGGCGTAAAGGGCTTTGTCACATAATCGTCCGCCCCCATATTCAACCCCATGATTTTATCCACTTCCTCAGATTTTGCCGAAAGCATGATCACCGGGAAATCCAGATTCTGAGACCGAAGCTTCATCAGCATTGTGACTCCGTCCATAACCGGCATCATGATATCCACGATGGCAAGGTGGATCTCCTCCTGCTCCGCGATCTTTAGCCCCTCCGCTCCGTTGGCAGCCTGAAATACCTCATAGCCCTGACTTTTCAGGTATATTTCAATGCCACCCCGGATATCCTTGTCATCTTCCACCACTAAAATACGATACTTGCCTTCCATAGATCCTTTGTCCCTTTCCCTAAGCTGTCATTCTTTTTTATGTCTATCCGTAAAGTGACGGTAATTCCTATTGCCCAAGCCGGGCCCTTGTAGACACGGTCTCCTGATGGGCCGCTTTGCCTGCAATAACCTTATTATAATAATGTACTGCCCTGAAAGCAACCGCTTCTTCCCTGTATTGCTGTGCCGTTTTCAAGGCATTTTCCTCCATTCCTGACCTGCCCATGCGCCGGTCAATAAAATCAGCCGTACTTTCCGCAAACGCCTCAGGATCTTCTCTGGTCAGTATTCCGCATTTTGGAGTGACCAGGTCGGAAACGCCGGAAGCCTTCACGGCAATCACCGGAGAAGCCCCCGCGAGAGCCTCCAGAATCACGATTCCCTGGGTCTCGGTTTTTGAAGCAAAAAGGAATGCATCGGCAGCGGCAAAGTAGGGAGGAATCTCTTCGTTGGGAACGATTCCTGTGAAAATCACATTTTCCTCCAGTCCTGCTTTCCGGCAGTCGGCTTCGTATGTTTTTCTGTCGGGCCCGTCTCCCACAAAGGCCATACGGAAATCCTTTCCATGGGAATACTTCAGCAGCCGAAGACTTTCTATGAGAAATTCCACATTTTTTTCATGGGACATGCGGGACACTGTCAGAAACAGCGGGCATTCCTCCGCCCCAAGGCTTTCTCTGACCTGGCGTTTTTCCTGGTCCGTCACCTGAAAATTTGCTTTTTCGATGCCGGTGGGAAGGACTCCCAGCTTTTCCGGGGATAATCCGCAGACCTGTTTCAGATATTCCTGAATCCCCGCCGTGGGAGCAAACACAAAATCACAATATTTCAAAAAGGTATGCAGATACGCCGGCATCAGCTTATCCTTGATCAGATGCAGGATTCCCGCACAGGCGCCCACACCGATTCCCTTTTCCCGGGAAGCCCGATTTTCCATAAGCTTAACAGCGCCCACATAGCTCAGGTATTGTTCATATCTGGTATGGTAGGTGAATACCAACGGAATATGATATTTTCTGGACAGATACACGGCCGTGCGTCCAATCAGCATGGGATGGTGAACATGGATTACGTCATATTCCTGCTTCCGAAACTCTTTTTCAATGCGCCGGTCAAAAGGATTCGGCAGGACGATGCCTCCGATAAAATGCTTCATGCAGGTGGCATAGCGAAATACATTTTCTTCCTGCTGCTGTTCCTGATAAGTAGGAGCAAAGATCGTTACCTGATGCCCCATGTCCTCCAGCCCTCTGGCAAGCCGCTCTATGGAAATGGGAACACCTCCCATTATCGGTTTGTAATTGTTTGTCATCAATGCGATTTTCATGTCTTTCCCCCGATAAAAATATGATCCTCGTATCCATTCCCGGAATTGAAAATTCCGGGGCTCAGGCCGCGCCCAACAGCTTAAACACCTGGTCTCCCATGATGTACCCGGCCCCTACAAACACAAAATTCCAAACAAAAATTCCCAGGGTGGAGCTGATCAAATACTGCCGCATGGGCATCTTCAGAACGCCGGCGGGGATTGATACAATGGTTCGAATCATAGGCATCAGCTTTGCTATGAAAACACCTACGGCCCCCTTCTGCCGTACCCATTCTATATTCTTTTCCAGGCCTTCTTTCTGTTTTGGAAAGCGTTTTGTGTAAGCCCTCAGAAAAATCTCTCCGCCCTTATAACCCAGGGCATATAAAAGGAGACTCCCAAGCAGCCCCGCACTGACCGTGATCACCATGACCCAGAAAAAATGGATATTTCCCCTGGCAGCCATCACTCCCGACAAAGGCATGATAATTCCGGCGGGAAATCCGGGTAAATTTAGATATTCTAAAAAAACAATGATAAAAATGGCAATTGCCCCATATTTCGTAAAATATAAGGTAAGTGTAGATAGGTCCATAAAAATTCCTCCTTTGGTACTGTGCTGAGGCTAGTATATGCAATAAAAATAAATTGAAGCTACAGGGAATTCATAAGAAATTCTAAAGATATTTTAAGGAAAAGGGACATCCCGGCAGGGATGTCCCTTAATTGACGCACCTGCCAGCACAGGGCCCCAAAATTTTTCTGATCCTTTAGTTGTTGATCAGCTTATCCTCCTCATTGTTCCAGCTGTAGAGCTTTCTGATCTCTGCGCCCACCTTCTCCGCGGGATGCTCGCCGGCCAGCTTTCTCATGGCATTGAAGTGAACCTGTCTGCCCGCAGGAGACATATCCAGCAGGAAGTCCTTTGCAAAGGTGCCGTCCTGGATATCGCTGAGAATTTTTTTCATGGCCTTTTTCGTATCTTCGGTGATAATCTTGGGGCCGGTGATGTAGTCGCCATACTCTGCGGTGTTGGAAATAGAATATCTCATTCCCGCGAAGCCGCTCTGATAGATCAGGTCCACGATCAGCTTCATCTCATGGATGCACTCAAAGTATGCGTTTCTCTCGTCATAGCCCGCTTCCACCAGAGTCTCGAAGCCTGCCTGCATCAGCGCGCATACACCGCCGCACAAAACAGCCTGCTCGCCGAACAGATCCGTTTCTGTCTCCGTGCGGAAGGTGGTCTCCAGCACACCCGCCCTGGCGCCGCCGATTCCCAGCGCATACGCCAGCGCCATGTCCTGCGCCTTTCCGGTGGCATCCTGGTGTACGGCGATCAGGCAGGGAACACCCTTGCCCTCCTGATATTCGCTTCTGACGGTATGTCCAGGGCCCTTGGGGGCGATCATCGTCACATCCACATCCGCAGGGGGAACGATGCATCCGAAATGAATGTTAAAGCCATGGGCAAACATAAGCATATTGCCTGCCTCCAGGTTGGGCTCAATATCCTTTTTGTACAGATCCGCCTGCTTCTCATCATTGATCAGGATCATGATGATATCAGCCTTCTTGGCCGCCTCCGCCGCGGTATAAACCTCAAAGCCCTGCTTCACTGCCTTATCCCAGGATCTGGAGCCCTCATACAGGCCGATGATCACATGGCAGCCCGAATCCTTCAGATTCAGCGCATGAGCATGACCCTGACTGCCGTAGCCGATAATCGCAATGGTCTTTCCCTCCAGCATGGACAGGTTGCAATCTTCCTGATAAAATATTTTTGCCATCTCTTTTCTCTCCTTTGCACAATTTATAACTGACAGGTTTCACCTGGAGCTAACGCTTCTTCACATTTTTTATACTGCCGCAAAAGACAGTATATCTCACTGCTCAATGTAAGTAATATGCTCAGTTCCCCTTCCCAGACCGGCGATACCGGTCCTGGCCAGCTCCAGAATCTCATAGCCGTCCAGAAGGTCGATAAAGGCATCAATCTTCTGCTGATTTCCTGTAAGCTCAATAATAAGGCTTTCCGTAGCCACATCAATTATTTTTGCCCGAAAGATATCCGTGACTGCAATAATACTCTGCCGCTGCCCGGCGTCAGCCCGGACCTTAATCAATATAAGCTCGCGGTAAACGCTTTCCTCGGGCTTAAGCTCCTTGATATCCCGGACATCCACCAGCTTGGCCACCTGCTTTTCAATCTGCTCCAAAATTTCGTCGTCTCCGGAGGCCACAATAGTAATCCGGGTAAAACGGGGATCCGCCGTGACCCCTGCGGTAATGCTTTCGATATTATAGCCTCTTCTGGAAAACAGGCCTGAAATGCGGCTCAGCACACCCGATGTATTGTCCACCAACAACTGAAAAACCTTTTTCCGCATAAAACACACCTCTACATAGCTTTATTGAAAATCTTTTCGTTATCATATCAAGTTCCAAAAGGAATGTCAACCTAAAACACTTTAGTATTTTAAAACCTTACATTGCTAAAGCCCTGCATTTTCTCATCGGTTCTCTTCATTTTCACAGCATTTTGATAAGGCCAGCGTTCCTGTCCTGGCCACCTCCACAATGCTGATGGACTGAAGCATGCTGATCATCAGCCGGATTCTGTCAGGCGTGTCGCAGATCTGGATCATCATAAAGTGCTTTGACATATCCACAATCTCTGCCTTCATGATCTCGCAAAGCTCCATGATCTCCCGGCGGTTGCTTTTATTGTATCTGATCTTGATCAGCATCAGCTCCCGGGTGATACACTGTCTTTCCGAGAAGGTCTTCACTTTAATTACATCCAGCTTTTTGTTCAGCTGTTTTTCAATCTGCTCGATGGTTCGTTCATCGCCGCTGCTGACAATGGTCATGCAGGATACTTTGCTGTCATCCGTCTCGCCCACCGCCAGACTGTCAATATTAAAGCACCTTCTGGAGAAAAGGCCGGCCACCTTGCACAGCACACCGGAGCGGTTTTCCACCAATACCGAATAGATTCTCGTCTTCATTTTGTTCATTTCCATACCCCCTGATCCGCTTTGGCGGCATATTCTATACCAGATCCATGGGATCGATCACACATTCCAGCAGCACCGATGCATCGTCTTTTAAAAAGGCATCAATTACCTCCCGGCATTTTTCCATATTTGTAAGACGCAGAAACGCCATGTCATAGGCGGCGGAAAGCTTTTCCAGATCAGGGCTCCCCGACAGATCTACCACGGAATAATTGTCCCGGTAGGTAAAATGCTGATACTGGCGCACCATGCCCAGATAATTGTTTTTCAGTACTACAATTTTCACGGGAATATTGTGCTGACGCATGGTAGCAAGTTCCATCATGGACATCTGGAAGGAGCCGTCCCCGCAGACAGCCACCACCTGCCTGTCCGGCGCGGCAAGCTTGGCCCCCATGGCCGCAGGAATGGAATAGCCCATGGTTCCCATTCCCCCCGAGGTCAAAAATTTCCCCTTTTTGATTTTGGCATAGCCGCAGGACCAAATCTGATTCTGTCCCACATCCGCCACATAGACGGCATCCTCCTTCATGTTTTCACACAAAGCGGTAATAAATCCTGCCGGATCCACGAAGTCCGGATCCGGATTCCGCTCCTTTTCCAATGCAGTCCTGTAGCCTTCCAGGGTTTCCACCCACTCCCGGCAGCTGCATTCCAGCTCTTCTTTATTCAGGTCTTCAAAAATATGTCCTGCATCTCCCACCAGCGGTATGGTAGGACCGGCATTTTTACCGATCTCTGCGGGATCCACGTCAATATGCACCAACACCTTGTTGCGGGTGATCAGCTCCGGCTGGTTCACAGCCCGGTCCGCCACTCTGGCTCCCACCATAATCAGAAGCTCCGACTCGTTCATGGCCCGGTTGGCATAGGCCTTTCCGTTATTTCCCACCATTCCGAAATACAGAGGGTGATCCGTGGGCATGACTCCGATTCCCATCATGGTGGAAACTACGGGAATGCCATGCTTTTCCACAAAAGTTCGCAGCGCCGCTTCCGCTTCGCCGAGCAATACGCCGCCGCCTGCGCAGATCAGAGGCTTCTTTGCCCGCTCAAGCTCACGAATAACCTTTTTGATCTGCACCATGTTGCCCTTTACGGTGGGCTTGTAGGTCCGCAGAGATACCTCCTCCGGATACCTGAACTTTGACAGGGGCGCATTTTGGACATCGATGGGAACGTCAATGAGCACGGGCCCTTTTCTTCCGGTATTTGCAATGTGGAAGGCCTCCTTAAAAATCCGGGGAATATCATTAACATCCCGAACCAGATAGCTGTATTTCACAAAGGATTCCACAGCTCCGGTGATATCGGCTTCCTGGAACACATCACTTCCCAGCAGTTCACTGTTCACCTGTCCGGTGATACAGATCAAAGGAATGCTGTCCGCAAAAGCCGTTGCGATTCCTGTGATCACATTGGTTGCTCCGGGCCCGGAGGTAACCGCACATACGCCGGGCTTTCCTGTGATTCTGGAAACTCCGCTGGCCGCATGGGCGGCATTCTGTTCCGTGCGGACCAGGATCGAACGAATTTCCGACTCCAAGATACTGTTGTAAAAGGGACAGATGGCCACTCCGGGGTATCCGAACACCGCAGTGACTCCCTCTGCCTCCAGGCATTTTACCATAGCGTCTGCACCTATCATTTTTATCCTTATCCGCGCGCTGCGACGCGCATTTCATTCAATAGCTGAATACGCATTTTTATTCAACCTCTATTTTTTCCAAATCCGAATTTTAGTCCTGAATCAGGCTTTTGGCCAGCTTTACTGCTCCCGCCGCATCTGCCGAATATCCGTCGGCTCCGATTTCCCGGGCGTAATCCTGAGTGACCACCGCGCCGCCTACCATGATTTTAACCTCCAGGCCCTCCGCCCTGGCGCAGGCGATGACCTCCTTCATCCGCTGCATGGTGGTAGTCATCAGTGCAGACAGGGCGATGATGCGGGCATTATTTTCTTTGGCCGCACGGATAATCTCCTCCTTCGGTACGTCCTTACCCAGATCAATGATACGAAATCCATAATTTTTCAGCATCAGCGCCACCAGGTTTTTCCCGATGTCATGGATATCTCCCTCCACGGTGGCAATGACTACCACGGGCTTATCTCCATCCCCGGTCTCCTGCAGCAGAAGCGGCTCCAGCACCTCTATGGCATTCTTCATGGCTTCGGCGCTGGCAATCAGCTGGGGCAGGAAATATTTTCCCTTATCAAAAAGCTCACCCACCTGGTTGATGGCAGGCAGAAGCGCCTGGTTCAAAATCTCCCCGGGATCCGCCTCCCCGGCCAGGGCCTCCCTGGTCAGCACGGCGATTCCGTTTCGATTTCCTTTCAATACAGCCTGCCTCAGGCGGGCTGTATATCCTGTATCTTCCGATTCCTGAGTTATTCCATTGCCTACGCCGGAAAAGGAATCCTGACATCCGGCAGCTTTTGAAGGCTTGTCGGCTGCTTCGGAAACCTTTGAATCCCCTTCGGAAGGCCTGCCTTCTGCTTTCATGGCCTGGATTTTCCGGGCCGTCTCCCGCTCCCGTTTTTGTGCAAGAGTACCTGTGTATTCGATGTACCGGAGATCTGCTTCTTCTCTGGCAAGAAGCAGATCCGAGGCCAGACAGCAGCCGCACAAGAGCTCCTGAGAGGGATTGGCAATGGCCATGGTAAGTCCCTCCCGGATGGCCATGGTCAAAAAAGCAGCATTGACAAAGCCTCTCTCCGGCATGCCAAAGGAGATATTGGACAGGCCGCATATGGTGGCAAGCCCCTGCTCTCTGCAGTAACGGATGGTCTCCAGAGTCTCCAGGGCGGCTTTTTTATTGGCGCCCACAGTGGCCACGAGACCGTCCACCACCACATCCTCCTTTTCCATGCCCAGCCCATACGCCCGTTCCAGCACTGTATTTATAATCTTCTTTCTATCTTCAATATTCTCCGGCAGCCCCTGGTCCGAAAGGGGCAGCAGGATAAACATGGCGCCGTACTTTTTCACCAGCGGAAGCAGCTTCTCTATTTTATCCGTTTCCAGAGAAACGGAATTGACCAGCGCTCTGCCCGGATAATAACGAAGCGCCGCCTCCAGCACATCCACATGGCTGGAGTCCAGGGACAGAGGAAGATTTGTGACGCCGGTCACCTCTTCTATGGCCTGAAGCATCATGGCCTTTTCATCAATACCGCCCATTCCCATATTGATATCAAGTATCCGTGCGCCGTTCTCCTCCTGCTCCTGGGCAAACTGCAGCACACCGTCCATACAGCCCTCCCGCAGCTGGGCCTGAAGCTTCTTTTTCCCGGTGGGATTGATCCGTTCTCCTACAATTATAAAAGGATCCTCCAGACCGAAAGCCACCGTCCGGCGTTCCGAGGCCAGATATCGGACACCCGGATTTTTTCTGGCCGTTTCACCGGCTATGCTCCTGCCGAAGACATGACAGAGCTTTTCAATAAATTCCGGGGTAGTTCCGCAGCAGCCTCCCAGGATGGAAGCGCCTGCCCGGGTCAGCAGCTGCATTTCCTCTACAAAGGTATCTGAATCCATATTATAGCAGGTGATGCCGTTTTCATCCAGAAAGGGAAGACCTGCGTTGGGCTTCGCGATAATGGGAATCCGTGTGCACTGTGCCATGGCTTCAATTACAGGCCTCATTTGGGCAGGCCCCGCGGAACAGTTCACGCCTACAGCACAGGCGCCCAGGCTCTCCAGCACCACTGCCGCCGTGGCGGCATCCGTTCCGTAAAGGGTACGCCCCCCTGTCTCAAAGGTCATGGTCACCATCACCGGAAGACTGCAGACCTCCTTTGCGGCAATCAGAGCCGCCCGGGCTTCAGCCAGACTCATCATGGTCTCCACAACCAGCAGATCCACCCCTGCCTGACAGAGGGCCGCAATCTGTTCCTTATAGATATCAATCAGCTCCTCCGGATCCAGCTTTCCCACCGGCCTCAGGGTTTCCCCCGTCATGGTCAGATCGCCGGCCACATACACCTTCCGGTCCGCCGTCTGATCCGCCGCTTCCCGGGAAATGCTCACCAGGTCCCGGACCAGAGAATGCAGTTTACTTTCCAGTCCGTATTCCGCCAGCTTGATCCGGTTGGCGGTAAAGGTAGGAGCATAGAGAATGTCGCTCCCTGCCGCCACATATTCTTTCTGCAGATTCAGCATAATATCCCGGTGCGCCAGAATCCACTGCTCCGGGCACACGCCGGAGGGCATGCCTGCCCTCACCAGATTTGACCCGGTTGCGCCGTCTAAGTATATTTGTGATCCGGCCAGTCGGGTGAATTCATCATATGTCATATTTTTGTCTCCCAGCTTGAAGAGGATAAACGGCCTCTTCTTCCGCAGTGCCCGATGACTTGTATTCAGCGTCGGCAGAACTAGTATATCACACAGATATTTTTATCGTAAAGGGGAGGATTTAACCCTTTTAGACTTTTTATGGTCATTACTATTGCGAAAAATGATAAAATATGTTAAATTTTAGAGTACATTCGCAAATTTAAGGATAAAGAGTTGAAAGAAAATCACTTTCGACAAATGATTATGAGTCCGTTTCAGCGGACATGGGGGTATCAATTTGAAAAGTAGAATCCGTATGCTTTTAGCGCCGGTTCTGACTATTGTAATGATGACGGCATGTGGACAGGAGCCCGAATTGATCCAATTCCGCAAAAGCATCGATGAATTTTGTACAAAGGTTTCCGAGATCGACACTGCCATAAACAGCATAGATGCCCAGGCTTCAGATGCTACAGCCCAGCTCCTCTCCTGTCTGGATGAATTGGATATGGTATTTAAATCCTTCGCCGGACTTGATTTTCCGGAGGAATTTGATTATCTGGAAGCGCTGGCCGATGAATCCAGCGAATATATGACAGAAGCCGTTTCCAGCTATCACATGGCATACAGCAATAATTCCTATAATGAATATACGGCTGAATATGCAAAAGAAAATTATTCCAGAGCCTATAAAAGGGTCCAAATCATCATAGCTTTTCTTCATGGGGACGTACCGGATGACGCTGATCTGACCGTTGAACATTCAGACCATAACGATGCCCCAGACAATTCTTAACAGGTTCTTTATAACAAAATTACCTGCCGTAATCGCAATTCCTGCATATAAATACCAGCTGTGAAATTTCCAGGCTCTGATCCGCCGCAGTCCCAGGCGGTTCAGAGCCTGGGTAATCATAAAGCCGCCGAAGAGAATGGCGGTATAGGGCACCAGCGGATGATACCAAAAGGATAACAGAAGCTTTCCGTGAAGCAGGCATATAAGCGCCCTGGTTCCCCCGCAGCCCGGACAATATATTCCAAGCAGCGAGGACACGACACAGGGAAGCTGCGGCAGCTGCTCCCGGATCAGACAATAACCTGTCCAGAGTACAGCCCCCGCAGCCAGAAAAATCAACCCTATATGAAAAAGTTCTGTTTCAAGATCAGCTTTTTTCTTCATCAGTTCCTGACCGGCATATAGCCCTTTTTACATATTATAAAGTTCCCGGTAAATCTCTCTGTAAAGATCCTGATAGTCTCCGGAGGTGCCCACATAATAGAATGCCCATATATAGAAGACACTTGAGATGGCGCCCAGGATCAACCCTACGATGGAACAAACCAATCCTGCCACACCCACACCGCTTTTACTCTGATTGTTGCCTATTATGGAACAGATCAGCCCGGCAACTCCCAGGATAATGCTGGGGATACCATAGCAGCAACAGGCACAGATGGATAAAATTCCGCATACAAGCCCGGCGATCTGGAGGCCGTTGGTTCCCTCCGCTCCGCGATCCGGCGCTGACGGCTGATAGGGAATATTTGCCGTGTTGTCCTGATAATTGCTGCTGTACTGAGATGTCTGTGTTCCCTGGTCATACTGATTTTGATTCTGATAGTTTCCTTCCATTCTTACTCTCCCCTTTCACAATTAAAATATGTACCCTGATCAAGCTTTATATTAACATAGTAAGATTTTTTTCACAAGCAATGTTTTTATAAAGGAGTACACGGCATTTACCCCTATGCATAGAGTACCACAAATGTACAGATTTTGCACCTGTTTTTTATTCATGAAAAGGAACTTCATTTTTTTCCATCAAAGGTTACAAAGACGGATACTCTCAGGGAAGTAAAAACTGTCTGGAACGGATAACATATTGATAGCTTTCCGTCTGAAAACCCTTTGGCAGAAAACGCACCTGTCCGCTTATCACCGGATTCTGCCCGCTCACCGATATGGCTGTCAAATTCAAATCCTGTTCACCAGATACTTCTGTCTAAAAACCATTAATTTTCACCAAACTCTTTCCTGTATTCTCTGAATTTCACTGGCTTTTTTACTCATTCTCACAGCCTTTTCCCAGGCGCTTATATCATTTTCGTGCTGTTCTCCCGTCAGCGCTTCCAGCTCCCTTTGGGCGGAGAGACGCAGCGCAGTCCTTCCATTTTTCATTAAGTCCGTCAATCCCAGATATCCCTGCAAATCTCCCAGCCGGGCCAGCGCCCGGTTCAGGATCAATACCAGAATTCCCAGGCGGTCAGTCATCAGATCCTCCCGCCCCGCCGGTTTTAAAAGCTCTTCAAACCGCAGCAGCTCCCTCAGCATAGGCGCAAATTCCAGAAAACCGGTGCGCTCCGCCACATAGGCAAAGGCTTCTATATAGTGCCAGGTTCCCTTTCGGATATCCAGATAATCCCTTGTCTGCCGCTTCAGCCGGTCCAGAACCTGACGGAAGGGCTCCAGAATGCATTTTTCCTGGCTCCAGGCCAGGATATTCAGTAAATATACTGTCTCCGGCATCACACCGTGGTCCGGGAGCAGCTGTACACAGCTGACAGAACCTCTTCTTTCCGGCAGATGCGGATCAGAAGCCTCCTTCAGTTCACTGCCAATTCTCCGGCACAGCTCCTGGGTCCACTGATCCGATCCATGCCACAGCCCGCACAGGATCAGCAGCTTTCTGGTCTGTTCGTTTTCTTCAAAAGAAAGCCTTTCGCGAATCGCGGGCATACAGCTTTCCGTCTCCGCGCACATGACCTGGATCAGTTCATTCCGCTCTTCCTCTTCATAGGTAAAGGGCACATCCACCCAATGGGTCCGGGTGGTTTCTCCGATACGGTATACCATATCCCGGGGACTTTCTTCCCTGGGAGGCATAAACAGAAAATCTCCTGTGACCTCTCCGATCACGGCCCTTCTTTCCTCTGCGTCCAGATCCTCCGGAAAAATTCTTTTCTTCAGGCTCTCCGCCGCCAGAATACCCATCACCGCCCCCTGATGCATCAGATCCGGCTGCATCCGAATGCTGGGAAAGGCATTGTGGGTAACTGATATAGCTTTCCCCAGCACATACAGTCCCCGGATTTCTTCGCCGGAGGGACATACAGGCATAAGGGCGGAAAGCGGAATCTGGATATGGGTCTGCTGAGGCAGCACTCCCCCATAAACGATATCCGCCGTAACCTTTCCCTTGGGATCATAATTGGAATAACAGGTGTACAATCCGTCCTCATAGGTGCGGTAACACATCAGATCCCGCAGAGACACACAGGCTTTTCCTTTTATATGCCGGCTCTCTCGCATACTCACATAGGCTCCATGGTCGAACATGGACTGCCCCAGCTTTCTTCCCTGTATGATAAAATCGGTATAGTCCATAGGATCAACGGCTGCAACCATACAGGAAAAATTATTTTTGTACCGCTCCGGCGACACATACTGAGCCAGAGAGGCCCAATAGGTGATCATATCTCTTTCGTTTCCGTATACGCTGTCAGCTCCGGCCAGAGCTGCCGCATCTCCATCTCCGGTGGCGTCCAGAATGATCCTTCCCCGATATGTGATCGAGCCGGATTCCCCTGCGGCAATCACCTGCCGAATCCTTCCGTTTTCCTTTACAGCCCCATAAACAAGCTGCCCCAGGCGCACCTGCACCCCGGCCTCTCTGCACAGCTTCAGATATACATATCCCCGCAGACCGGCATGAAAGTCATCCTGCTCACTCCATATGCCGGGTTTTCTCTCCAGGCCGCATTCCCGGTACAGCCTTTCGATCTCCTGATCCACCTCCTGCACCTCCCGAAAGCGCCTTCCGAACCAATAGGTGTTGACCCCTCCTATGGTGCCGGTTCCTCCCAGCTCATAATTGGGCTCCACCAGCACCGTCCTTGCGCCCCGGCGGGCCGCATGTATTGCGGCCATGACGCCGGCAGTTCCCCCTCCTGCCACCACAACATCATAGCTTTCCGTTTTAATATTTTCCGGCATAGACTCTGCCGCTGCCTGTATAACGGAGGTATGCACGGCTTCCATATCTGTGTCCGCTTCATAGCCTCTCAGGGCAAATCTTCCCAGAAGCATTTCCGGATTTTTTTGTTTTTGCGCCATAAACTCCTGCAGAAGAGCCCTTTTGCATAAGAACAGATTTTCCTCTGCTCCCAGTTCCTTCCTGCCTGCATTTTCCACGCCCAAAAGTGACCAGTCTTCCTCCTTATTTTTGCGCACATAGGCCTGATAGGAAATGTCCATAGCTTTTTCCCGCAGGTCTGTTATCTGTTTGCACCGAATTCCAAATAATCCGCCCTTGGATGCCGCCCGGGCCAGCAGTTCCTCTCCCTCCTTCACACAGTCCAGGTACCACATAAAATAGAACAGGCGGATTCCCTTTCGGATGCACTGTTCCTCCAGATATCTCTTAAACCGGTCCGGATGCAGCAGACCGTTGCTCAGGAAAAGCTCCCCCGGAAGCCTGTCCCTCCACTGCTTCCGCGCCCCTTCCAGCCGGTATCGGTTTCCGGCACACACATCGGTACATAAAAAGGTATCCCGAATGATCATGGCAACCCGTTCTCCACGGTCTGCCAGCCGAAACGCCTCTGCCAGAGCTTCGCCGCTGCCTCCCACAATCACATGATCTGCCTGATAAATTATAGATATACTCATTTTGACCTCCTCTTCCAGCGTATCATTATGTTAAGCTTTTCTTTCAAATCCATAAAGATAAAGCTCTTTGAAAACAGGTAATATTTTAAAAAGTAAAAAAATGCGAATGCCCTGAAGCAATGGCGCCGCTTCAAAGCATCCGGTTTTTAAGTTCCGTTTTCTCCGCCCGCTCCGGTCAGGCGTTTATGATTGATTAGCCATCTGCCGGAGGCCACCCGCCAGATAAAGCACGCGGCCCGAAACAGCCAGTCCACGGACATGGCAGCCCAGACTCCCAAAAGTCCCATGTGAAGGTAACGTCCCAGCAGGTAGCTGAAGCCCACCCGCCAGATCCACATGGAGGCAATGGAGACAATCATGGTAAATCTGGCGTCATCCGCCGCCCGCAGGGCATTGGGAAGGGTAAAGGCAGGAGGCCAGAAAAGAATTGCGGCAATACTGTGATAAACAATCACCTGATAAGCCATTTCCGATCCCTCCGGGGAAAGGTGATAGATTCCTACCAGCCATCCTGCGATGCAGATGATCCCCAGGTTCAGCAGGGCCATGGAAAAGACAGCCGCCTTCATCAGCTTCCTGATGTAGGATTTGGACAGCTCGTACTCCTCCGCGCCTACCGTCTGTCCCAAAACCGTCAGGAAAGCGATCCCCACTGCGTTTCCCGGAATATAGGCGAAGCCCGCTGTCATTCCCACCACCGCATTGGCGGCGATGGCCGCTGTTCCGAAGCTGACCACCAGACTCTGCACCAGGATCTTTCCCACCTGGAAAATCGCATTGTCCAGCCCTGTAGGAATTCCCACGCTCATAATGTCTTTAATTATACACCAGTCATACTTCCGTGGAAAGGGTCTGGTCAGGTGAAGGGGCTTTTTCTGATCCCTCACCACCAAAAGCATCACCAGGGCTCCGATGATGCGGGCGATCAAAGTTGCCGCGGCCACACCCGCCGCATCCCAGTTCAGCACCAGCAGGAAAAATGCGTTTCCCGAAATATTGATCAGATTCAGCATCAGGGACACAAGCATGGTGATTCTTGTGTTGCCCATGGCCCTGCACAGTGCGGAGCAGCCGTTTTGCGCCGCCAGAAAGGGAAAGGAAAGCGCCGTTATGTAGAAATAGATCACCGCATTTTCCATCACCGCCGGCTCCACTCCGCCGAAGATTGTCTTTAAAATCAGCCGGTTGCCCGCCAGGGATAACGCCATGATCACAAGCGACAGGGACACCACGGCTAAAAGCAGCTGATCCGCCGCCTGGCAGGCCTTCCTTTCATTTTTCTGTCCAAGAGCATGAGCCGCTGCCACTGCTCCGCCGGTGGATAGGGAAAGGAACAGATTTACCAGCAATAGATTGATATTATCCACCAGGGAGACGCCGGATACGGCAGCTTCTCCCGCCCGGGAAACCATCACCGTATCCGCCATGCCTACGGTGACCCCCAGGATCTGCTCCAGCACCAGGGGAATAATCAGGGCCGTTAACTGTTTTCTTGAAAAAAACACCTTACTGTGAGACTCTGCCTGTCCTTCCATGATGTAACAATTTCCCTCCCACGTATACCTCTTCCAGATGATATTCCTGGTCTGTCACCAGCAGATCTGCATATAATCCCTGCCGGATGGCGCCGATCTTATCCTCCATGCGGATAGAACAGGCCGGCTGCCAGGTCGCCGCCAGAATGGCCTGCTCCTGGGGCACTCCAAATTCCATACAACGCAGCATTCCTTCATAGACACTGATGGTTGAGCAGGCCAGAGTCCCGTCGGCCAGACAGGCCCTGCCCTCCTTTACGAACACCTCCAGCCCTCCCAGCTCATAGATTCCATCCGCTCTTCCTGCGGCGCTGAGAGAATCTGAAACCAGACATATTTTTTCCGGGATCATGGCAAACATCATTCGGATCACACTGGGATGCACGTGCAGTCCGTCGGTGATCAGCTCTGCGTAAACCTTTTTGTCATATACCATCCCCAGGATTCCCGGCTCTCTGTGATGGAGAGAATTCATGGCATTGAAAAGATGGGTAACATGCCAGGCGCCGGCATCCGCCGCCTGGCAGGCCAGATCATATCCTGCGGAGGAATGGGCAATGGAAATGATTTTTTCCTTTCCGTACCTGCGGATAAAGGAAAGCGCCTCCGGGTAGCGTGGATCCAGATCCACCATCCGGATGCTGCCCCGGGCACATTCATCCAGCTGTGCAAACCAGTCTATATCCACAGGCCGAAGGTACTGCTCGTCGTGACATCCCTTTTTGTCCCTTCCCAGAAACGGCCCTTCCAGATTAATTCCCAGAATCCTGCTTCCCTGATAGTCGGATTCCATGGCCCGTCCGATGCGGGATACCATCTGACGGCTGAATTCCTCGTCCATTGTCATGGTAGTCGCCAGCAGAGATGTCACTCCATGGGCGCAGTAATCTGCCGCCGCCCGGCAGATCCCCTCCGGAGAGGCATAGGTAAAATCCTCTCCCGCCCGGCCGTGGGTGTGTACATCGATCAGTCCCGGCAGAAGCCGCCTGCCGCTGATGTCCTTTACGGTTTCCCCGGTCCCGGGCGGAATATGATTTCCGATCTCCTGGATCAGACCGTCCTGTACCCGGACATCCAGATCTTGAAAGCTTCCATTATAAAATACATTTCCACCATGAAATATCAAGCTTTCACCTCCTGCGCTTCTTCTCCGGGCGCTGATTTCAAAATTTGTCCGGCGCTTTCCGTAAGCTCCAGGGGCTTTTCCACCATATCCACCAGCGTCGCTTTTCCGTCCGTCCATTCTATGGTTTTGACCTCATAGGGCTTTAGGGTAACAGCCGCCGGTGCGCCGGCGCTGTTCCGAAAATGGATCAGTGCCCGGGTTTCCGCCCCTTCCGTCTCAAAGAAACGCAGAATATGGGAATCCGCACATCCTTCCTTCTGCTTCATGGCAGAGCTGCAGACGCCTTCCCCCTCCAGAGTCAGAGAAGAATCCTTCCGCAGGAAATGCTTTCCCTTGTGGTTGGAATCCCCCAGATATTCCACAGGCATGTGCATCTGGTCTGCGATCTGGAATAAACGGCTGTTTTTCACGGGCTTGTCATGGATCAGCATTCCCAGCTGAAATTCCCATACGCCCTGATCCATAAAACGGTTTTTCATGCTGCGCTCCTCAGGGCCGTTCCCGCCTCTGGCAAACATGGCGCTTCGGGATAAAATGCAAAGATATTCATTTCCCATAAGGCGCATACCATAAGAGCTGTTGTTAAATACCGTGATCCCATCTCCCGCAGGCCCGGCAATATCCGCGAAACGGTGCTGATAATACTCTGAGCCGTCATTTACCGCCTTTTCTTCTACCAAAAAGCAGGTCTCATTGCGGCATACCGGCGCGGGACAGACGCTTTTTACAGACAAGGCAATCTGGGCATGACGCTGGTGATTGTGAATCCATCCGTTGACCTTCAGCTGGTCGCAGTCCTTCTCCAGAATATAATCCAATACAAGCTCCGAGGCCTCATAGCGCAGATAACAGCGCAGAATCACTCTCAGAAAATTCTGCTCCAGCACCTCCATGGACTCACAGATGAAGGCTCCTTCCGCTTCCCCCTCCAGACGGGGATATCCCCAGGCTCCCCGGTCATCATAAAAGACCTTTATGGATGCCGGCTCCTGCAAAAACTCCCTGCCGTTCCTGCGAATGGACTGGGGCGCACCGGTCTCACTGCTGATTTGAACCTCCAAAATGCCATTGGTGATTCGATTTTCTTCCGCCTTCAGGGTACTTTCCGGCGTGGGATTTTCACTACCCTCGCACATCACCCGGTACATGGCATAACCGTATGCGGGAATCTCACACTGCAGCAGGATGCCCTTGCGGCTCTCCGGCGTAAAAAAGCGATATCCGCTTTCCGCAAAATATGCCTCCCGGCCCTCTGTGTCCCGAATCCGCAGAGGCTTTTTCTGAGCCCTGGGCACATAAATATCCGCAAACACCATGCCTTGATAGGGATGTCCTGTAGAATTGATAAGCAGCAGGGGAAAGCCTTCGCCCCGGGTGTGCAGCGAGTTGGCAATAGCCTGGATCCCGTCGTTGATCAGGTGTCTGGCCTGCGCCAGACTGAAACGGAATTCATCTGCCGCCTCGTTTCGGGAGGGCTCTATGCTGGTGCCTGCCAGCACATCATGAAATTGATTGAACAGCACCTCCTTCCAGGCCGCCTCCAGCTTTTCATAAGGGTAAACATAACTGTCGCCTGCAAAGTCTCTGGCCATGGAGCAGACGGCTTCCGCCTTAAGAAGCGTCCATTCTGCCTGACGGTTCAGACGCTTGATCTCATTGTCCGAGCTGTAGCATCCGAAAAATACTCTTCCCAGCTCTCCCTCCACCTCAGGAAGCTTTTCCTCATCCACCTGAGAGAAAAAGTCCCGGATGGAGGAAAGCTCCATGGAAAGCTCCGGATGCTCCTGCTTCAGCTCATAAATACTGCGGATATTGTCCACTGTGGGGCCGCCTCCATGGTTTCCCACTCCATAAAAAACCGCCATGGAATCCTGTCCGTACCGATCCATCTCCTCCAGGCTCTCGTCCATGTTAACCTGAATGGCCGGCTTGGTCCAGGCCATGTATTCCCCGCCGGCCCGCTCTACAATGATCCGGCTCTGGTCCTTGGCCTTCCAGGCAAACACCGGAGGCACGTTCAGATCCTTTCTGCAAGGCCTGTTGATCACATAGTGCTTCATGCCGCAGCCCTGGTAAATGCAGGGCAGATTTGCCCCATGGCCAAAGCTGTCCACGTTGTACACCGTGTCCGGCGTCCTGGTGAAATATTTGTCTGTAAAGAGCCTGCCGTAGAGAAAATGGCGGATGACGCTTTCACCGCAGGGAATGTCGCTGTCCGGCTCCACCCACATTCCGCCGGCCACCTCCCAGCGTCCCTCCTGCTCCCTCTGCCTGATCCGTTCAAAAATATGGGGGCAGTTTATCTGCAGCCACTCCAGATAACCGATGCTGCTGTGGGTGAACTTAAAATCCGGAAATTCCTCCATGCGGTCCAGCGCAGAGGCAAAGGAGGACTTTACCTCCTGCATGCCCTCCGCCCGTTTCCACAGCCACACGGGATCAATGTGGGTATTTCCCACCATAAAAAGCTTTTTCATGCCGATACCTCCCTGCAGGAAAGCATAATTGTTTTCTTCAAAACAGCCTGACCCTTCAGCATTTCGCTGTAGGCATCCGGGCAGGATCCGCCCACTGACACCTGAAATTCCCCGGCCTCATATTCCCTGCTTCCATCTTCCCGGATAATCTGGAACTGAGCTGCCTCAATTTCAAAGGATATGGTCTTTTCCTCTCCCGAAGCCAGGGAGACACGCTGTATCCCCACCAGCTTCTGAATGGGCACTCTGACGCTGGCTTCCCTGTCCGTAAGATAAATTTCCACCAGCTCATCGCCGGATACGGCGCCGGTGTTGCGTATTGTGACTCTTCCCCGCAGTTCTTCCCCTGCCGTGAGCCGCTCTGTCTCAAATTGGAGATTTTCATAGGCGAAGGTGGTATAGCTTAAACCGAAGCCAAAGGGATACAGGGGCGTTTCCTTAAAAAACTTATAGGTGCGGTTTTCCATGCTGTAATCTTCAAAATCCGGAAGCGTATTGGTATCCCGGTAGAAGGTCACGGGCAGTCTTCCTGAGGGGCTGTATTCCCCGAAGATCAGATCCGCCACCGCCTTTCCTCCCATGGCCCCGGGATACCAGGCCTGGATAATGGCGTCGGCATAATTACCGTGCTCAAAGTCCACACAGGAACCCGTCATATTCACCAAAATCACAGGCTTGTTCCTCTCGATCACTGTGCGGATCAGGCTTCTCTGGGACTCGGGGAGCCGCAGGTTCTTTTTGTCTCCTGTAAAACCCTCCTTGCCCAGGATTTCTTCTCCTTCTATGGTCTCGTCCATGCCCACCACCAGGATGCACACATCCGCCAGATCCACCTGTTGTTTGACCTCCGACAGACAGTCCCCCGCATAGCCGGGATCCTCCAGCTTATACTCGTACAGATGGCAGCCCTTGGAATAATTCACCCTGGCATCAGGCAGGGACGCCCGCACTGCCTCCAGAACCGTGTGGTACTGATTTGCCGTCCCATGATAATTGCCGTTCAGCGGAGTAATGGAATTGGCATTGGGACCGATCACCGCTACGTTTTTCAGCCGGCCTTTATCCAGGGGAAGAATGCCGTTATTTTTTAGAAGCACCAGAGATTTTCTGGCGGCCTCTTCATTCAGGTCACGATGCTCCTGGCAGTCGATAACCTCATAGGAAATCTGGTCGAAGGGCGTTTTTTCATCAAACATCCCAAGCTTCATCCGTGTGGTCATGAGGCGCTCTGCGCCGGTTCGGATGTCCTCCTCGGTGATTAAGCCTTCCTTCAGCGCCGCCAGCAGATAGGCGTATGTGTTGCCGCAGTTTAAATCACAGCCGTTTTTCAATGCCAGAGCCACTGATTCCACCGGGGTGTCCGTGATCATGTGGTGGAGGTGAAAATCCGATATGGCCCAGCAGTCCGATGTAAAATAACCCTGAAAGCCCCATTCCTCCCGAAGCTTTTTCTTCATCAGCGTCTCCGAGCCGCAGCAGGGCTCTCCGTTGGTGCGGTTGTAGGCTCCCATAAAGCCCTCCACTCCTTCTTTGGCCAGGGCTTCAAAGGCCGGCAGGTAGGTCTCCTCCATATCCTTGGGGGAGGCAAGCGCATTAAATTCATGGCGTTTGCCCTCGGGCCCGGAATGTACCGCAAAATGCTTGGCGCAGGCAGCCGTCTTCAGATATCTTTCGTCCCTTCCCTGGAGGCCTCTCACAAAGGCACAGCCCAGGCGGCTGGTGAGATAAGGGTCCTCTCCATAGGTCTCCTGTCCCCTGCCCCACCTGGGATCTCTGAATATATTTACATTGGGGGACCAGAAGGTGATTCCCTTATAGATGCCGTAATCCTGGTACTTCTGGAAGGTATTATACTTGGCGCGGCCCTCGGTGGAGATCACCTCCGCCACCCGTTCCAAAAGCTCCGGGTCAAAGGAAGCTGCCAGTCCGATGGCCTGGGGAAAAACGGTGGCCATGCCGGACCGGGCCGCTCCGTGAAGCGCCTCGTTCCACCAGTTAAAGGCCTGAACCCCCAAGCGTTCAATTTTGGCAGCTTCAAAAAGCATCTGGGAAGCCGCTTCCTCTATGGTCATCTGATCCACCAGATCCTTAGCTCTCTCCTGGAAACTGAAAGCTTCATCCTGAAATTTATATTTTTTCTCCATAATACTCACTCTTTCTTTTGATCCCGGCGCTTTAATTATGGTATCCGCACCGGATCACCCACCAGCCGGGACATGATAATGGTTTTTGCAATACATTCCAGCACTTCCATTTTATGATAGGCATCCATCAGGTCCCTGCCGTAGGTAAGCGCACCGTGATTCTGCAAAAGGATGGCATTACACTCCTCCACGTAGAGCGCCGCTTCCTCCGCAAGCTGCCGGGTGCCCGGAGGCGCGTATTTAGCCAGGGCGCATTTACCCAGCATGACCCGGGATTCGATCAGATAATCCTCCGGTATATTCTTCCCTGCCATGGCAAAGGCTGTGGCGTAGACCGGATGAGTGTGCACCACCGCCGTGATTTCCGGGCGCTTTTCGTATACTACCCTGTGCAGAGGGAATTCCTTGGAGGCCTTTCCGGCACCGTTTACGGAATTTCCTGAAAAATCCGTCACCAGAATGTCCTCCGCCTGCAGAAAGCCCTTATTCCTTCCCGAGGGCGTGATCAGAATATGCTCCCCGGATACTTTCCGGCTTACGTTGCCGTCGCAGGCGCTTACCAACTGTCTGTCATACAAAAGGCGGCAAACCTGTGCCAGCTCCTGTCGTTCCTTTTCATACATGTGCATGTACCTCCTTATCTGTGAACTGCCTTGGGGGTAAGGCTGTTTCCGGCGCCCGGGCGCTGCAGCAGACGGATCATGTTGCTTCATATAGAATGCGGATTCGCTGCCTTCCTTTTCTTTCCAGTGAAATGTGATACAGGCATTCTTCCTTTTCCAGCCGGTCTGTCAGGTCCTCATCCTGTACGTAAATCCGGCTGACGAAAGCCTGTGTATAAAAGGAAAAGCGTCCGCCGTCTTTGATGATAATCTCACATTCCTTTTCCTGATCACCCGGAGTACGGAAAAGTACGGACTCCAGGCTGTGGCTGCTCATGTATTTATCTGTGAGGCCGATGGGAGTGATCTCATCCTTTATAGGGAGAAACAGCCGAAGGGCATAGCCGCCCCGCTTAAGGGTTACCGGCTCTGTCTCATGGCGTTTGCACTTATAGCAGCTTCCGGAAAAATAATCGTAGACCAGGAAGCGCTCTCCCTCCAGGCCGTATACATCCGCTGCACACAGGTTTGTGGTAAATTCCCCGTCAGTCTCCCCCAGATGAAACAGAGCCGCCGCACCGGTGTGGTTCACGGTGTTGGTAAGGGTAAGATTTTTATGATCCGGGTCAAAGTCAAATATACAGTCCGGGGCAGGCAGGGCGCTTCGTTCCATCCGCAGAATTTTTCCGTCCCCATAAATCAGAGGCTCCAATACTTCTCCCCTGGTTTCTCCGATCCGGTCACTGAAATATATGGGACCGCCGCTGACGGCCCGCACCAGGGCATGTCTCACCGCATCCTCATGCTTTGTCCAGAACATATCCCAGTCGCAGAAGTAAATCTGAGAATGCCAGACGGCGTTAAAGGAATTCTGAAGCATATGCTCCCGAAACCCTTTCTCATCCTCCGGAACAAAGTCATCGCTGTTCCTGGAAAGTCCGGACACGGGACGATTCATAACGTTTTCCGCGGCCATTCCCATACAGTTGATCAGATTGCCGTCCATGAAAAGACCTGCCACCGCCTCCAGCGCCTGGTGGGCTCCTGCCGCCGCTTTTCCGATGACCTCGTTATTCCGATAATAATTCTTCAGCGCGCTCTGTCCGTCCACCTTTACAAAATCGATGCCCTGATTCCGAAGCAGCGCATACCATTTTCTCCAGAATCCAAATCCCTTTTCCGGTTCAAAATGAGGAAGGAGCTTTTCGTTTTTGGTCTCATATAAATATTCTCTGCATTCCTCCGCCGCCTGGCTGCCGGGCAGAATCCCTCCCCAGTAGCCGCCAAAGGCATGCCACACGCCGATATGACGGATTGTTGTGCTCTCCCGGATCTCCCGGGTCATTTTTTCAAAGCCCTCCGGAAATTTCTCCTTCTCCGGCTCCAGAGAATACAGGGCCTGATCCTTTACCGAAAGCCACCCGTCATCCATAAGGATCCATCGTACCGGCAGATCCTTGTCTGTAAATTCCTTAGCCTTTTGGCGAACCTTCTCCTCTGTGATATCCGTGTAAAAGGCATCCCAGCTGCACCAGCCCAGATATTCAAACATTTCCGGATATTTTCTGCCTGTTTTCGCAGGGATATGCCGGATACGGCAGGCCTCCTGCCAGCCCTTCTCCACCACCGGATAAAGCTCTGTCCCCTGGCTGCAGACCAGAACGGTCTCTTCAAAACGGTGGATCCCGCCAGTATATCCGGTGATATGCAGTTCCAGCTGACTGTTTTCGTTTCCCTGGAGATAAGTCTTCATTTTCTCCCCGGCCATGGGAATGAAGCAGCCGAAATCCTTCTCATATTTCACAAACAGGGACTGAGTTCTGGCAGGAACATGCCTCCAGGAATTTCCGAAGGCCGGCCTGCTCCACCAGTCCCGGTGCTGGTACTGGGCACAGATCCCCAGAGGCTGTTTTAAGGACAGGGTCACGATAACCGGATCTGCGGCCTCCAGGTTATTGTTCTCCCGAAAAGGAGCCTGTTCCAATTCCACCCCTGCCGTGACCAGCCACAGATTTTCCTTTTTCCGAAAGCACACCCGTCCCTTGGCGGCGGGCTCCCGGCTTTCAAACAGATACAGCTTCCCGTTCTCTTTTTCCTCCAGGGATACGGGCGAAAGAGTAACCGTACCCTGCTCCAGACGCAGCTTCATGGAAACAGCATTTTCTCCAATTATCATTATGAACTCCTAATCTTTTCTTTCTCAATATTATAGCCATGCAACCAGAAAACATTCGGCTCTAAGCCTGTGTGGACTGCCGCCTGGGTTCCGGTATTACACAGACGAATTTTGCAGCGGCAGCTTTGGCTGAGGATCCAGAGCCTCCGCCGTCACCTTTACCTTGAAGGTTTTAATCTCATACCCGGTGACAGAGAAGGTGATCCCATTTTCCTCCACAGGACATTCCTTCAGGGGTCTCTCTATCAGATTGGTCTCCTGAACCCTGACCACCGGAACACTGAACTTTAAAGAGACCTTTCCTTTTTTGTTTTTATACTCGTACAGACGGACAATATAGGCTCTCTCGTCCTCCGCCCGCTTCACGGTGTCGATAACGATGTGATCGCTGTCTGTGGCAAGCAGACTGCCGGCCATCTCCCCATTCCTTCCCGGAGCCTTGGCCGCCGCATCATCTAAGGCAGGGCTTTTGGGGGCCATGGAAAACAACGGCAGATTCAGATCCATGGCCTCCTGCTGTACCTGGCACTGTTTTACGGAGCCTGTATGAGGATATAAAGAATAGGTAAACTCATGCAGGCAGCGGTCCGCGGTTTCGTCGGGGCGGACAGAGGATTTGATCAGCGTCATGGCTATGGTATTGCCGTGAATATCGTGTCCGTATTTACAGTCGTTGAGCAGGGAAACGCCGTAGCCCTCTTCGGACAGATCCACCCATTTCTGTGCGCACACCTCGAATTTGGCAAAATCCCATTCCGTGTTCACGTGGGTGGGCCGCTCAATATTACCGCACTGTATTTCATAGGTTGCGCTGGAGGCATGAATATCCACAGGGAAGTACACCCGCAGAAGCACCTGTTTTTCCTTCCAGTCCACCTGGGTGCGGAAATCGATCCGTTTCCGGTCACTGTATATCGCCACGTCCTGGCGGATCACAGAAGAGCCGAAAGCAAAGGTCTGGCGCAGAACGGCTTCCACCGGCCCCTGAGATATGACCTGCCGTTTTGTCAGCCTGGGAGCGGGATAAGGCTTATCCTCATAATAAATGTCAATATCCCAGGCATCGAACCGCTGAGGCTTGTCTTCAAAGGCGGTAAACACATTCAAAGGCTGTCCGCAGCCCACTTCCCGATCTGCCTCCTTGTCATAAATGGAGTCAATCTGGCCGTCCTCCCGGAAAATAATCCGATAAAACCGGTTTTCCATCACATTGTCGTGAATGCACAGCTCACAGACCTCATGTTCCGAATGGCCTTCGTCGTCGGATGCAGCGCATTGGGAAGTACAAGTGAGCACCGTATACCCATAGGCAGGAATATTTTTTACAAATACCAGAAGTCCTTCCTCCGTCTCCTGCCGGATGCAGGGCTGTCCTTCCTGGCTAAATTGGGTGTCTTTTGCAACTCTTTCCGACCAGGGCACCAGCAGGATATCATCCCGGCTCCAACCGGTGCTGTTCCACACGGCCAGCTGGTTTTCTTCCAGTCCGATGCTCTCTGCAAGCTTTTTTTCCACACGGGACAGCAGATTACCTCCCTTTTCCCGCAGCCGCTCATAGATTTGGGCGGTATCCTCGTATACCTGACGGATGGATGATCCGGGAAGCACATCGTGGAACTGGTTTAACAGCATTTCCTCCCACATTGCATTGATCTCATCCCGGGGATAAGTGTCCGTTCCCGCCAGCATATCCCCATAGGCCCACAAAAACTCCAGATCATGCATCATAACCTCTGCCTTCCGGTTGTCCCTCTTTACTCTGGCCTGGGAGGTATAGGTTCCCCGGTGAAATTCAAAGTAAAGCTCTCCGTCCCAGACTCCCAGCCTATCCTTTTGGCAGTTCTCGTAGATCCGGTTAAAATAATTTTCCGCGGTATCGATCTGAACTCTGGGAATGCCGGGGATATTTTTCATGACCCTGGCCCTCTCCAGCATGTCCTTGGTGGGTCCGCCTCCGCCGTCTCCCCAGCCGAAGGCCAGCAAAAGCTCGTCATTTTTATCCCGGTCCTTGTAATTTTCCCAGATACCGGTAATCTCCTCCGGTTCCATGGTGCCGTTGTAGGTGTAGTACCAGGAGCCGTTTTCCGGTGTGGTGATAAAATGTGCAAAAACTCTGCTTCCGTCGATTCCCTGCCACCAGAAGGTATCGTGAGGGAAGTGATTATATTGGTTCCAGCTGATCTTGGTGGTCATAAAATAATCCATATCGGACTTCCTTATGATCTGAGGAAGGGCCCCGCTGTAGCCGAATACATCCGGAAGCCATACCAGCCTGGAATCTACGCCGAATTCCTGCTTCATGTAGCGCTTTCCGAACAAAAACTGCCGGATCAGAGATTCTCCGGTGGGAAGGTTTGTATCCGGCTCCACCCACATGCCGCCGGTGATTTCCCACTGTCCCTGTTTTATCTTTTCCTTTACCGCCTCAAATATCTCGGGGTAATCCTTCTCCAGGAAACGATACAGCTGCGGAGAGCTGTGCATATAGCGGTACTCCGGAAACTGGCGCATAAGGTTCAGCACCGTGGAAAAGGTACGGGAGGCCTTCTCCCGGGTAGCGGAAAAACGCCACAGCCAGCCCATGTCGATATGGGAATGGCCCACACCCGTGACCGTAGGCTTGATCTCCTGGATCCGGGCCAGCTCCTCCAGCTCCTGAACCAGATATTCACAGGCGGCCCCTACAGAGTCGTAGAAGGCCTTTTCCCTGTAGTGCATGAAATCCACCATCCGAAAGGCTTCTACCAGCAGCTTTGTCATACGGATCCGTCTCAGATCGCTTTCCTTCAAAAGCTCCAGACACTTTAACAGAGTGTCCACAGTAAAATAGAACCGGTCCATATCCCGGTCTATCAGCACCATGGCCGCTTCCTTGAAAACTCTCACTTTGGGGATGTCCAGCACCCCGCTCCAGGCCTTCAGAGAAATCTGCAGAGTATTTTTCCCCTGATAGATTGCAGGATCCAGAAAAGCTTCCTCATGCCAGATATCCACGGCCTGTACCGGATGTCCGTCCACATAGAGCAGGGTTTCCGCGGTGGAGCCGCCCCCGTCCCTGGGTCCTACGATGGCTCGCAGGGCCAGACTCCCGCCTTCATCGCAAAAATCCGCCGGAATCGCGGCCCTTGTGCGGAACCAGGCTACCTTGTCATAGCCGCCCCAGCTTTGTCCAAGGGTAAAATCCTTCCACCCGGAGTCGTCATAGGCAACCATATAGGCATCATCTATTTTTTCCTCCATGGAATTTTCCGTGTACTTCCATCGGGGAAGCTCCATGGTTTTCCGGATCCTGGCCGGAAAAATATCCTCATCCACATATTTTCGAATCCGCTCCAGTTGAAAAAAAGGATCTCTGACCTTCATGCCTATTGCACCTCCCGTAATTTGTTCATGGCCACAGAGAAAGCAGCATAGTCGCCCAACTCCTCACCCAGCCCCGCAGGCACTACCCTGCAGACATTCAAGTTGTAGGATAAAGCCTCTCTGGACAATATTCTTTCCATGGCAGGGCGCAGAATCGCCTCCTGCCGCAGGAAAATACTGCCAATGACAATCACCTGGGGATTTAAGATATCCACCAGCATGGCCAGCCCCATTCCCAGCTTCTCCCCGGCTCTTTCCATAATACACAGCGCCAACGGATCACCGCTTTGAGCCGCCCGTCCGATATCGGCTGTCGTCACCTGATCCGGCTCTGTTCCCGGAGGCAGAATCAAGGTGCTTCCGCCCCGGCTCAGGTGCTCTTTTATCATGGCCGCTCCCATCCGGGCAATACCGCCTCCACTGCAGAAGCCCTCGAAGGAGCCCGCCTTGTGATAGCCCACCGGCCCATCCGAAGCCAGCCTCACATGCCCGGCCTCTCCCGCCATGTCGTTTGTTCCCGTATACAGTCTGCCGTCCAGGATCAGTCCGGCGCCCATGCCGGTGCCGAAGGTGAGAAAGATCATGTTGCGGCTTCCCTTTCCTGCGCCCCACATCCATTCGGCCAGGGCGCAGGCGTTGGCATCATTCTGCAACGCCGCAGGCACACCGAATTCCTTTTCGAAGGGCGTCACAATGTCCACGTCGATCCAGTCCGGCAGATTGGGCGGAGCCAGAATCATTCCCCTGCGGGAATCCAGGGGACTTCCGCAGCTGACCCCCACAGCCTCCAAAGGACATTGGGGATGTTTTTCTGTAAGCTCCCGCAGAGCCCGGATCATGGCCTGAATAGAAGCTTTCGGCCCTGAGGGCGTGGGAAATTTAATCTTTTCCAGGGTTTTTACAGTCATGTTCTGAACTTCCCCGATGCTGACGGCACACTTGGTCCCTCCGATATCAATACCACCTACATATCTCACTGTTTTGTCTCCTTTACAAATACCCCGCCGCAGTTTCCAGAAAGCTTTCGCTGCCAAAGGAGCCTGATTTCAGCACCAGCTCGTAATAAGGCTCCGTAATACTTCTGCAGACCGGCAGTCCAGGCTCGATCTCCTCCAGCACCTTGACCCCTCGGATATGAAACCGGTCACAGAAGGCTCCGCTGGTATCGCCTCCGCAGATCATGTACTTTCGTATACTGTATTTTTCCCCGATTATACAGGCCAGTTCTGCCAGCTGCCGAGACACAGCCTCCGACACCTCCGTATTGGTCAGACCCTTTCGGGCTGCGGCTTCCTTAGTCTCTCTCACCAGTTCCTCATCCTGCAGGGAATGAATCAGTGTAATACGGGATCTGTCATGGGCTTTGGCGTATTCCTTAAGGATCCTCTCTTCCTCTGCCTGGCGGGTATCTTCCTCAAAAAGCCTTCTGGTATCCAGGGTCAGGACGGGATACCCCTGTTTTTTCATATATTCTGTCTGAGCCCTTGTCTGAGGCGTCAGGCTGCCTGCTATGGATAAGATTTTCTCGTCTCCCGATCTGTTTTCCCCCACGGGCGGTACTATTCCCTTTTCCCGGGCATACAATCTGCCCAGGTAAAAGCCCGGGGCAGAGCTGCCGCAGATCACCGGTTCATCCTTCAGCACCTGCGCCAGCAGCTCCAAATCTGCATTGTCTCTGGCGTCAAAGATCAGATAGGAGGCTTCCTTCTTTCTGCGTTCTATCTCCTGAAGCAGCGCCTCCCTTCCCTGATCCAGCACTGCCGCCGGCACCAGGGCAACCCTTCTTTTGGTCTGAGCCGACAAAATGTCCACCAGGGAGGACTGCCGCATGGGATGCACCGGGTCATTGCGGAACTGGGAATCCTCAAGCCTTACACCGTACACATAATGAATTCCATTTACGGTAGTCCTGCCGTTGTCCGGAAAAGCCAGAACAACCATGCCGTGTTTCTCTCCCAGAGCATCCAGCATGGCATCAAATTCAGCTCCGATATTTCCTCGAAACACGGAGCATTGCTTATCTATAAATTGTACAGCCCCTCTGGGTCCGATCCTTTTTGTTATGGAGTAGACTCTTTTGTAGGCTTCCTCCGGGGTACAAAATCTGGAGTTGGTATCGATGACCGTTACCTGGTGGACCGGCACAAAATCCTCCTCCAGCTTATCCAGGCTGTAAACCACCGTATCCAGACCGGATTTGGCATACATAACCCCGATATCATTGGCCCCTGTTATGTCGTCAGCGATCACCACAGTAAATACCATTTTACGTTACCACCTTTTTTCAGCAAAAGCCTCTCGCAAAATCAGGTGCAGAGAAATTCCGAGAGGCTTTTTTACATTTTTCACAGTTACAATTCGATTAAATTTACCTCCCGAACAGGCTGCTCCCGATCATAGGGCAGATAAAAGGTTTTGATCTCGCTGGGGGCAAAGACCGTATCGATACTGCGATCCATAAAAGCTGCCTCTATATGGCAGGGCGTCTGGCGGTGCATTGCCTCATAGGCGCGGATCACCACGCCGCCCTTATCCTCCGCCTCCTTTATGGCGCTGACCAGAATCTCCTTTGCGTCCACGGCCAGAAAGCTCTTTTTCTGGGGCTGGCTTCCCGGATGGAAGGTTTCCACCACCGTCATGGGCCTTTGATTGATCACTGCCGCCACCTGCAGAATCTCCGACTGCTTCCAGGTATTCTCATGAGGCACCAGCGCGTAGGTCATTTCCTGAAGGCCGCTGTCCACATAAAGGTACTCTTCTTCCGGATCCAGCTTTTTGGGATCATGATGGGCATAGACGGAATTTTTCAGCAGGGTCACCGACATTTCGTCCACATCAAAGCTGTAGCTGTATTTGCTGTCGTTGGCTATAGCCAGGCCATACATTTTCCCTTTGGAGAAATGCTCTCCTGTAAAATCAATCCAGGTCTGGCCGGGCTCCTCTTCCCCGTTGGCGGATTTTTCAACGTATCCGAAAGGAATTTCATAGGTGGGCTTGCGGAAGTTAAAGTTTACGGGAAACTTCAGCTTCAGGATCGTTCCCGGTTCTCTCCAGTCGATCCGAACCTTGACCTCCACATGATTCAGATCCCGGTACACACGGAAATCCTGGGTTACATAGGACTGGTTATACTCATATTTGATGCGAAGGGCAGAACGCACCGGCCCTTCCTCCAGCCGCCGTATGCTTACCAGAGACATATGCCCGAGCTCCTGATCAAACTTAAAGATATTATGGCTCCAGGTGTCTCCGGGATCCCGCAGCACCACAAGTCTGGCCCCTTCCCTGCGCAAAATCTCCAGCTCCAGCTCCTTGTCAAAATAGCTGGACAGAAAGCCTGTCTCCGGATTGAATTCCAGCCTAAAGCGGTCATTTTCCAGCGAGCTTTCCGTGATTGTCACTGCCGCAGGCTTGGCCGGCTCCTCCTCCAGATTGGTATAGAGCTTGAATACCCGATATCCCAGGGAAGGAAGGTCTGCCACAAACAAAAGCCTGGACTGTCCGTTTACGGTTGCCTCGGAGGTAATCCTCTGGGCCGGGATCAGGTTTCCTTCCTCGTCCTCCAGCCTAAAGCGGTCATTGGACAGTCCCCGTACCTCCAGCTCCACCGCCATCCTTCCTCCGAAGCTGTGGGAATTAAACACCACAATGGGCTTCATGGCAGTATCCAGATCGATCTGAATATCCCAGGAAATGGCCTGAATGGCATAATTTACATTCCTCTGGCCGATGGCCATGGCCTCTCCCGTCAGGTAAGAAGCGTCCTCATAGGCGCTGGGGATGCTGGTTCCCGCCAGAATATCGTGGAACTGGTTGAAAAGCACGTCCTTCCAGCCTCTCTCAAAATCCTCGGGATAGGGCTGGCCCTCAACTATTTTGGACACGGCGCTCCACTTCTCCGCCCGGATCAGCTCCAGCTCCGATTTGCGGTTGCCTCTCTTAATGCCGGAGTGAACGCTGTAGCAGCCGCTGGCGTGGTGCTGAAGATCAGACTCCACCACGGGGAAATCCCTTCCGGAGGCCCTCATGGCATCGAAAAAGGCTTTCGTGGTGCTCATTTTCATGTGCGGCATATCCTCCCGGCTGTCCAGCTCCCGGATGGACCGGATATTCTCTTTGGTGGGACCCCCGCCATGGTTCCCCACTCCGTAGAACATCATCATCTCGTCCTCGCCCTCCTCCAGCTCACAGAGAAGACGATTGGCATAGGTTTCCAGATCCTTGCCGCCGGAGCAGTATTCATAGGGAATCCGATAGGTCAATACCCGGGAGCCGTCCTGAGCTCTCCACCAGAAAATCCGCCCGGGAAGTCCCTTTTCCAGAGGCATGGGACGCATAAAGCAATAGTTTTCCATTCCGGATTTGGCCAGGATCTGAGGCAGCATGCCATTGTGTCCGAAGCTGTCCACATTATAGCCCGTCTTTGCCGTAACGCCGAATTTTTCCAGAAAATACCGCTGGGCATACAGCCCCTGCCTGGCCAGAGCTTCCCCTCCGGGGATATTGCAGTCCGGCTGTATATACCAGCCGCCTACGATTTCCCAGCGGCCCTCTGCCACCCTCTGACAAATCTCCTGAAACATTTTCGGATTATTTTTCTCCACCCACTCATAAAATGCCGCCGAGCTGCAGGAGAAAATGAACGCATCATCCTCCTGCATGCGGTCCAGAGCGGAACGGACGGTAGCCTTGGCCTCCTGAAATCCCTCCTGCCAGTTCCACAGCCATACCGGATCCAGATGTGCGTTTCCGATCATATAAAGCTTCTTTTCATTGATTTTTTTCATGTATATACCCTCTGCGCCTACCCATTGCTTATTATTTTCCATGCCCTGCAGACATCACATAGCAGCACATTTTTTCCTTTACCAGCTCCTTTACGGCCTCTCTGGATTGTGCAATCTGCTCTTCCGTACAGCTATTCAGCTCCGCCTCCGTCATATGGCCCTCCCGGCCTACCACCTGCAGCATGGCCTGCTCCACATCCGTGGCAATATTCACCTTGCTGACGCCGCCGCTTTCCATCTGGACAGCCTTGCGCACCATCTGGCTTGGAACGCCGGAGCCGCCGTGCAAAACCAGGGGAACGCGGGTCAGGCTGTTGATCCTTTCCAGCCTGTCATAGTCCACATGAGGTTGACGAACGGTGTAGATACCATGGGCTGTTCCCACGGATACCGCCAGACAGTCCACCCCGGTGCGCTCACAAAATTCCTTCGCTTCCTCCGGAACGGTAAACAATTCCTCATCGTGGTCTGTCTCCACAAAATCCGTAGTGCCGATCTTTCCAAGCTCTGCCTCCACGGTAACCTTCCTGGGCTTTGCGTACTCCACCACCTGCCGGGTGATCCTGACATTTTCCTCAAATTCATATTCCGAGGCATCGATCATCACGGAGGTAAAACCGGCGTCGATAGCCTGACGGATTACATCAAAGGTCTTGGTGTGATCTAAGTGCAGGGCAATGGGCACCTGTGGATCCAGTTCCTCCACCACTCTGTAAAACTCCCGGGCAAAGGCCTCCACGTTCACCTGATGCCGGATGATCTCCTTTTCCGACAGCTGTACGATCACCGGGGAATCCGTCTCTACGGCGGCCTGCACCACCGGTAGAATCAGCTTCGTATATCTGGGAGAAAAAGAGCCCACAGCATATTTTCCCTTTCTGGCATTTTCCAGTAAATTTGTTAAATTCTCAACCTGCTTCATATTTATTATACCTCCCTGTAAAAAGATGTCCATGCCCTCATACAGGGCAAAAATTTTTTTAAATAAAATGTATCATAGGCTTCGGCCCTGACAGGCTCCGGAAAATACTCCCGGGAAAACCTTCCCGAAAGAACAGGTCTTCTGCCTGTATTCTGCTCCAGCATCAGCGCCGCTGCGCCAAAAAGCGTACCTTCCCCGATCCGGGAAACAGATACCTTTTTGTTTAGAATATCTGCCTTATACTGCATCCACTGACAAAGCGCGGTGGATCCCCCCGTGGCAATGACGGCGGCTTCCCCTTTTCCAAAGCCCGTTTCCAGGATCCATCTGCACTGACAGCAGACTCCCTCTATCACTGCCTTTACCAGGTCGGCAATAGTGTGTGCTGCCCGAAGTCCCAGCAGAGCTCCCGTAGCTTCCGGCAGAAAAAGCGGACTGCCCATGCCGGAAAGATAGGGCAGATACAATATTTCTCCGGGTCCGTTCATGCCGGCCTCCAGCATTTCCCCGATTCTGTCATAGGTCAGCGCTCCGCCTCCCACGCATTTTCGAAGCCATTCCAAAGACTGGCCGGAGGAAGAAAGATTGGCCATTCCGAAATATCTGCCTTCCGTTACAAAGGGGCCGAACACCAGACCGCTGTCCCGGGCCATTGCATCCTCCGGAAGCTGATCCATAAGACCGATATAGGTTTCCGCCGTCCCACAGCTGTCACAAAGCTCCCCCTCCTGCTCCAGCAGACCAAAAGCGGAGCAGAGGTGATCGTGGCCGCATATTGCCACAGGGATCCCGGTGCCCTTCATGGCTCCCGCGAAGCGTCCGGAGGGAACGATTTTTGGAAAATTTTCCTCCCGAAGCCCCATAGCCTGGATTCTTTCTCCGTCCCATTGTCTTTTGCGGATATCGTACACAAAGGTCCGGGCGGCAAAGGTAGGGTCCGTGGCAAGCTCTCCGGTCAGGCAGAAGAAAATGTAGTCACAGGCAGACAGCCAGAGCGTGCTTTCCGGTGAAATCCCGCTGTTTTCCAGGCTCCACAAATACTTATAAATTCCGTATTTATAGCTGTTTCGCAATCCCGTTTTACAGAATGCCTCCTGTTCCTCTTCTTTTGTCATCCGACCTGAAATAGGGAACGTACGTTTATCATACCAGGGAATGATGCCGGTAAGGGGCCGAAGGCTGTGGCGGTCCAGCATGATCCCGGCCTCTGCCATGCCTGTGATACCGATTCCACGCATCCTTCCGTATTTTTCTTCTCCACGATCCAGCATAGCCTGTAGCAGCTTCATCCATTCCGTCGGATCGTAATACTCTCCCTGCTGTTCTCTATGAACCGGAGTATTCACGGAAAATATTTCCTTAGGAACTCCATCCTCCGAAAAAATGCCTGCTTTCAGATGGGTGGTTCCCAAATCAATGCCCATATAATATTCCATAAGTTCCGTTTCTCCTGCCTGACTTATATGGCCTTCATCACATTTCTCACGTGCCGGATGCCGGACAGAGGACTTGTGAGGATTTTACTCATCTGCCACTCCTCAAAGTCCTCCAGGGCGCCGGCCATGGAAGCCTGGGCCAAAACCACTACGTCCGTATCCGCTATTTGAGCCGCTACCTGTTCCCGGATCCTGCGGTTATGCTCATCCTTGTTTCCTGCCATCAGCTGGTCATAGGCCCCTTCCACCAGATTGGTAGTCACTGTGCAGCTCTTTCCCGCCGCCTCTGCCTTTCTGCGGATCAGATCCACCGTGGGATCCAAAGTAGAGCGAAGGGTTGCAAAGACACTGATCTTTTTTCCTGCTTTCACGGCTTCTTCGGCCATGGCTTCATCGATTCGAAGCACAGGAACGGGAAATTGCCGATCTGCTTTTTCCGCAAATTCTCCCACGGTGGAACAGGCGCTCAGGACAGCATCCGCTCCGATGGCCTGCCACATGGATGCATAGGTTATCCACCTTTTTTCCACCAGCTCCACGTTCCGTCCCGACACCATATCCTTTAGAATGGAATCATCCAGAATATTTACTGCTTCCACGCCCGGCATCTCCTGACTGACCAGGTCGGTCAGACTCTGAATGGTAGCCGGTGTGGTATGAATGATCATCAGTTTTTTCAAACTTTGCACCTCCCAATATGTCTTTTTCAGTCTGCTGATTTTTTACTTATCCGCGCCGGATATGTTCATGCCCTGTATAAAATAATTCTGGAAACAGAAGAACAGCATCAGAATCGGTATCATGGACAGGAAGGAAACTGCCATCAGGTAATTCCAGTCTGTAAAGCCCCTGCCCTTAAATACATTCAGTCCCAGCTGGAGAGTGTATTTGGCTTTGTCGCTCAAATACAGCAGCGGTCCCTGGAAATCGCTCCAGACACCCTTGAAGGTTACCAGGGCGATGGTGGCCATAATTGGTTTAACCAACGGCATCATAACCCTCAGCCAAATATAGAAATGTCCTGCCCCATCGATCTTGGCGGCTTCAGAAAGCTCGGAGGGTATGGTGCGGTAAAACTGTCTCATCATAAAGATGTGAAAAGCATTTCCCAGAAATGCGGGAACTGTCAGCGGCAGGTAGGTTCCCACCCAGTGCAGCTTGGAAAAGATCACGTACTGGGGAATCAGCATGGTAAAGCCGGGAATCATCATGGTGGCCAGGATAATAGTAAACAGGAAATCCCTTCCCGGAAACCTCATCTTTGCAAAAGCATAGGCAATCAGAGAATTGACAAATACCGCTCCTATCATGTTGACGAATACCAGAAACAGCGTATTCAGGGTATATTGCGTAAAGGGCGCCTTGGACCAGGCCACGGCAAAGTTTTCAAAATGGAACTCCTCCGGAAAAAGGGTGGGCGGATATTTCGCCACCTCCTGGGTGGTCTTTAAGGCGGTCATAACCATCCATAACAGAGGAAACAGAATAATGATGGCTCCCAGGATCAATATAACGAACAGAATGGTATCAAATATCCGGTCCTTTTTATATTTGTGCGGCTTCTGAATTTTACTCATCTTACTCCTCCTCAAACACCCATTTGTTGGAAATCTTGCGATTGATCAGTGTCAACAGCATGATAAAGGCGAACAGACACCAGGACATAGCGTTAGCATATCCGGTTTTATATTGCTTGAAGGCATTATTCCAAACATGCAGATTGTAGAACAGCAGAGAGCCCGCCGGATTGCCGGTACCGTCCCCCGAGAATACGTAGCCTTCCTGGAAAACCTGAAAAGCGCCGATAATTCCGATGGTAAGGTTATAAAAAATTATAGGTGAAAGCATGGGAATTGTAAGCTTGAAAAACTGGGTCAGCCTTCCGGCGCCGTCGATGGAGGCCGCTTCGTAATAGGTCTGAGGAATACTCTGCAGTCTGGCCAGATACAAAAGCATCTGCCCTCCCAGCCCCCATACATTCATAATAATGATGGAGGGCTTTGTCCAGTTGGGATCGGAGAGCCACGCCGGCCCCTGAATGCCGATAAAACCAAGGATCGTATTTACGAGTCCGTTGCTGGGGTTCAGGATCAGCATCCAGAGAAAGTAGGTGCCCACACCTACCATAATGGAGGGAAGATAATAAATGGTCCGGAAGGTTCTCATCCCCCACACCGCTCTGTTCAGCAGAGTGGCTACGATTACCCCGCCTACAGTCACCACCGGTATGTTGACACAGGCGTACCAGAGCGTATTCTTAAAGGAACGGGCAGCCAGGGTATCCACAAAAAACAGCCGTTTATAATTGTCAAGTCCACAGAAGGACATTTTTATCATGTTATAATCAAAAAAGCTGGTAATAAAGGAAAAGATCATAGGACCAAGCAGCAGTACAAGCACACCCACGATCCAGGGAGAAATAAAAAGATATGCCATAAAGGCCTCTTTTTTCTGCATAGGGCTCATTTTTGTTTTGACTTTTCTTTTACTCATTTCTCTATTCTTACCCCCTATTGGTATGTAACAATGATAGTTTCTGACATCAAGATCAGGCCGGTAAAAAGAATGGGCAGGAAACAGCTCCTGCCCATATTCACTATTACCGCGTCCGTTGAGGCTCAGGGATTTGCGGATTTATTCCACATTATAGGTGGCCTTGATGGTAGCATCTGCATCCTTCAGCGCATCCTCAATGCTCTTCTGTCCTACCAGAATCAGATCCAGCTCGGCATTCAGAATATCCTTGAAGCCGGAGATCTCGTTGGGATAGGTGCCCAGGTTGGTTTCCTTCAGAGCTTCCATGGATGCCTGATAAACCACATCGTCAAGGAGAGTCTCGTCAGTGATACCGTTAATGGTAGGAACCTCACCCATGTTCAGAGCCCAGTAAGCCTGAATCTCAGGGCTGGTCATCCACTTAATGAACTCCATAGCCTCTTCGGGATGCTTCGCTCCGAAGGGAATCTCAATGGTAAATCCGCCGCCGTTGACCCAGTGGCCGTTGCCCTCGGTCATTTCAGGCATCAGCATTACGCCGTAATCCAGATCCGGAGCATTCTGTTTGATGGCGGAACGATAAGCATTGGTCTGGATCAGCATGGCCAGCTTGCCGGAGCAGAAAGGATCTGCCATACCGGAGGAAAACGCCGCCTTATAATCATCTACAGTTCTCTGGGTGTAATGCTCAGTGTAGCTCATGATATATTCCATGGCCTTTTTGTTCAGATCCGTATCAACGATCATCTTCTCCGCATCGGGATCATACCAGAGCTTTCCTGCGTTGGCATTCACTATCCAGGCATCGTTTCCGCCATTGCCCAGAGAAGGATGGAAGCCCATTACATCGATACTGCCGTCGTCGTTGAATTTATCAAGCTGGAAGGCCAGATTCTGCAGCTCTTCCCAGGTCTTGGGCATATTGCCGTTTTCCTCGGACACGCCCACAGCGGCAAACAGTTCTTTATTGTAGTAGATGAATCTGGTATCTGCCACCAGAGGAAGTGCATAGGTCTTTCCGTCTTCACCCTTACAGTTATCCAGATATACTTCAAAGAACTTGCTGGTGTCCAAATCGCCCAGGTAATCATCCAGCGCGGTCAGCTGATCCTGAGATGCTCTGTAAGGCACATCACCGAAGTTGCCGGCCATAACGTCACAGGGATTGCCGTCCACGATCTGGGCAATGTTCTTGGTGAAGATATCATCCCAGGGGATGTCCACATAGGTTACCTTGATTCTGTCCTGAGAGTCATTGAAGCTGTTTACCATATGCTCGATATGGGGCTTTCTCGCCTCGGAGCTCCACCATCCCCAGAACTCGATCTCAACCACTTCACCTTCGTTATTTCCGGTATCACTCTGGTTGTCCGAATCAGTCTTTGACGATTCGGGAGTGCTTGATCCGTTTCCTCCGGAGGAAGAATTATTGTTGCCGTCTGCATCATTTCCGCAGGCCGCAAGACCCATCACCATGGTTCCGGCCAGTGCAAGGGCCGCCAGTTTTTTGAAAACCTTGTTCTTCATTGAAAGTCCTCCCTTTACTTTGATTTATAAGCTTGTTCAAGTCTTATGTTCACACTGTATCATTTATTTTCAAATTATGCAAGTATTATTTCAATATTTTTCAAAATAAGTTTATTTTTTGTCACAAAAAGTGAATTTACCTCTTGAAACCGCAAAAAATCCGCCTCATTTTTCGCAGGTTTTTCGGGAATATTGCAAATATTTCATTTTTTTTCACAAATCATGGAAACTATTCATTTTCTGTCACTTTTTTATTTACATTTTTTGATTCTTTCGCTATAATATTTTATGAATAAACGCTTATGAGGAGGCTATTATGATACCCGCTATCAGACAGCAAACGATTATACATATGTTAAAAGAAGCCAATACCATTCTGTATCTGGAAGACCTTCAGGCGGCACTGGGAATCTCCACTTCCACCCTGAGAAGAGATCTGAGGGAGTTGGAAACCAAAGGGCAGGTCAATCAGCTTCATGGGGGCGGAGTGAAGCTGACCCAGAATACCCCTGAGCTGAATATCACCGCCAAGCTGCTGTTAAACAAAGCCGCAAAAGAAAAACTGGCAGCGGCAGCGGCCTCTGCCATAGAAGACGGAGACGCTGTTTTTCTGGATCCCTCCAGCACTACCCTGGAAATGATCCCCCATCTGGTGGGACGCCCCATCACAGTGATCACAAACGGAATTTTCCATATTAACCAGCTGGTTTCCAACCATATCCCCAGTATTATGGTGGGCGGAAATATCAAGATCGCCACCAACTCCTGCATCGGCCCCGTGGCCGAAAGCGATATGCGCAACTATCATTTTAACAAGTGCTTTCTGGGAGCTAACGGCTTCAGTAGAACCTCCGGGATCACAAATCATGACATCAATGAATGTCTGATCAAGCAGTTGGCCATTCAGAATTCCAGCAAATCCTTTTTTCTTCTGGATTCCAGCAAGTATAATGTAGTCACCATGATCAAGGTGGTGGACCTGAACGTCCCCACTGTATTTACAGACAAGGCTTTTCCTGATTTGATAGACTACAATAATATAGTTATTGTGTAAATGACAAAGGAACGCTCTGCCTCATTAAGCCCAGTCCCTCAGCAGTGATTCCCGCAGTTTTTTCCTCCAGATCGCTGAAAGCTGTTGTGACTGATATTTCCTCGCCGGGCAGCAGATATGGGAAATTGTCCGAGAAATCCCCGTAGACACCGGAGTCAGGCTCGCAATCCCACTGGAGCTTAACTCCGGGCACAATTCGTTTCCCGGGATTTTTGATTCTCAGAATGCCCGTCTCATACCCTTGTTCATCTCTGTGCATTCGTTTATAATCCAGTTCCAGAGGCTGTGCGGGCACAAGGAGACAGGCAAGGTTCTCTCCCGCGGTAAACAGATATCTGTTTTCACATAAAATCGTCCCGTCGGCGCCTCTTCCTTCCAAAACCGCCACAAAATAATCCTCCCGAATCCTGCCCGTATCAATGATAACCTTCCCGATGGGCTGACTTTCTGCCAACGCCGTCACCTGAAAGGCTTCTTCCTGATAAATTCCGCCGCCGGCGCCTATGATGCGGAAAAATACCTGCAGCTCCACAGCTTCTTTCCTACTGTTATGGCTGTATAAGGCGCTCTCCACCTGCTCCAGCCCAAAAACCGTTTGAGAGGGAAAAGAGGCAGTCAGCTGAAGGGGCGCATAGGCCTTGCGGATTCCGTAATAAACCGGCTTGGGCTGACCGTAATAATCCACACTGCTGGTACAGTAATTGTTGGGATATGGCTCGTTGAACTGCCACATCATGCTTCCGCTGTTGCAGAAGGCCCTTCTCCGATTGGATTCCACCGCGTACTTCAGGCCCTCGTACTGCAAAAACTGGCTGGCACAGATGACATCCTCTATCTTATCCAGACAACCTCCGAAGCATTCCTGAACCAGCGTATAATTATTCCACCAGGAACCACGGTGGAAATAGACCGGATTATTTCTGTCGGGAGGCCACATATGCTCCGGGGACACAGACTTTTTCAGTGTGTTGTAGTTGGTCATTCCCTCCACGCCGTATTCGCTGGAAAACAGTGATGTGCCGCTGTTGTACAGGGTGTACTGTGCCGTCAGACCCTGATGCTCCCAGGGGCCGTGTACGTCGTGCAGCCCATCCGGATCTTTGGCAATTTCCTCCAGTGTATTGTTGAAGATCCTTCCGGAAGGGGATGAGGAAAGGAATTTCCGATCCGGATCCAGCTCCAGAACCGCCCGGCGCAGCAGCCTGATCACCGGCTCCGATTCCCGAATCATGGACTGGCCTTCGCTCTGCAGCTCGTTTCCTCCGCACCATACGGCCAGAGAGGGATGATTTCTCTTCCGGGGAATAATGGCCTGGGCCTCCTGCTCCATCAGCTTTAAAAATTCCGGGGACTCGGAAGGCTTGTTATCAATTCCGGAGCTGGACTGAATAAACTCCTGCCACAGTAATATTCCATACCGGTCACAGAGCTCATAGAAGTCCTCTCTCTCTATCAGTCCGCCTCCCCAGACCCGCAGCATATTCACATGAGCGTCCCTGACCAGGGAAAGCAGGTGTGCAAGCTTTTCAGGTCTCCTCACTCCATACATCACATCCATAGGCACCCAGTTCCAGCCTTTGATATATACATCCCTATGGTTCACCTTCAGCCTGTAATGGTCTGCCGACGCCTCCGCTCCCTCATTGGGAACAAACTCCAAGGACCGGATGCCAAAGGTAACACTTTTTTCATGGGAAATTTGATTTGGAGCATTTGTCCCGGAAGTCTCCACAGGCAAATGAATTTCCGCCCGAAGCTCATACAGGGGCTGTTCCCCATATCCGTTGGGATACCACAGCCTGGGATTTTTCAGCTCCAGACTCACCAAAATCTTGTTCGTTCCTTCTGCAAGAGGGATCTCCAGGCGCTTCTCCAAGACATTCTCATCCTCCGGGCCGATCCAGTCATCCGGCCTGGGGGATACGTCCGGCGCCGCTGCTTTTTCGCTCAGCTTCAGCACCAGATCTCCCTTGCGCTTCCTGTCTGAACAGATTGTTGTCTGAACCTGTATCCGGGCGTTTTCCGCCTGTCGTGGGACATCCTTCCGGCCTGAAGCTTCTTTCAGGTGGGAAAATACGGGAAAGGCGCGCACATAAACATCCTCCAGTACGGCCTCTCCATGAGCCTCCAGGTACACATCGTCCCAGATGCCCACATGGATCATTCTGGGGCAGAAATCCCACCAGTAGGTCATACGGCATTTATGGGTCTTCACATATTCCGTTCTGCTGACCTGAGGCTGTTCGTCCGGCGCCTTCTGTAATACCACCGAAAGCTGATTGCTTCCCTCCGTCTCCAAAAGCCCGGTCACATCAAAGGACACCGGCGTATACATACTGCTGTGCTTTCCAAGGTAATGGTCATTGAGAAAAAATAATCCCTCATAATCGATTCCCTCAAAGTGCAGAGTGATACGCCTGCCCTTCATGTGCTCCGGGAGCAGAAAGCATTTACGATACAGCCAGGTGCGCTGAGGAATCCACTCCAGCAGCAAGCTGTTTTTCTCAAAATAAGGATCCGGTATTTCTCCGGTCTTCCACAGATCATTTGTGATGCTGCCCGGAACGCAGGCTCTTCTCCACCACCTTACATCCCTGGTATTTCTTTTTTCCGCATTTCTCCAGACCCAGTCCTCCCCCAGAAAATCCTTGATCTCCCAATCATCTCCATTAAGATAATATCTTTGTTCCATATTGAAACCTTTCTGCCTTCCAGACTTGGAAAGCACATGCCAATCCAAAATGCAGGCCTACCCTTCCGGGAAAAAATGCTCCTCCAGCATAGCACACCAGGTATGATAGATGGGCAGATGGTGCTCCTGAATATCCGCCGTGATCTGCAGGGGTACCGTCACACACACATCGCCGAGCTCCCGCAGCTGTCCTCCGTCGCGTCCGGTAAGACCGATCACCTGAAGGCCCCTTGCCCTGGCTACCCTGGCCGCCTTCACAACATTGTCGGAGCTTCCGGAGGTGCTGATGGCCAGCAATACGTCTCCCGGCCTTCCATAGCCCATCACCTGCTGTGCGAATACCATGGAGGGTTCTACATCGTTTAAAAATGCAGTGGAAAGGGCGCTGTGCTGAGTCAGCGCTATAGCTGTCAGCGTTCCCTGAAGGAATTCTCCCAGCTCTCCGTATTTTGCCCTCTCATCCTTTGGCAGTCTTCTTTGTTTGTAGAAGCCCTTCATCAGCTCTCCCACAATATGATCACTGTCCGCCGCACTTCCTCCGTTGCCGCAGACCAAAAGCTTACCTCCTCTGCTGTAAGCCTCTTCCATGATCTCATAGCCCTTTATAATCTCTTTTTCCAATACTCTTAAGTCCGGGTATCTGGACCATAAACGTTCTATATGATTCATTTTCACTCCAATCCGCTCCCTTTTGGCAGCCTGAATTAAACATGAATTAATTCATTTCACAGCTTCCGCTTTTTGTGTCTTCTTCCGGCCACTCCAGCAGATTTACCTGACTGTAATTATCCGTACCGGCTTCCAGCTTCCAGGTAGTAATGGAGTCATGCCCCACAGCCACCTGATACTTCCTTCCTCCATAATGCAGACTGCAGACCGTATCCCTCCCCTCCGTTTCCAGCAGACGAACCACTGTGTCCTGGTCATCCTCTGCCTTTTTTACGGCACAAATCCGCACATTGGAAGCATCTGTGCTCATCAGACTGTCCCACACTCCTTCAGGTTCCCCTTTTCCGGCATCCTCCACAGTACAGACGGCCCCATGCAGGCTGTCTGCCAGATATTCATAATCTCCCCCTGTCCGGTCCGCCAGACGGTAGAGAATGCTGTTCTCCACGGAGGCTCCATGAGGGTACAGCGCCAATGTAAAATCCTGCTCCCCCATGTCGTGATACCGGTAATCCTCTTTCTCGTCGTACCAGTCCTTCCCGTTTCCCTGGGCATAAATAGCGCTTCTGGCCACAGTGATCTGTATGCGCCCTGCCGCCATATGGAAGGCATACTTTCCGTTGTTGGCTATGGCAAGGCCTTTTCCCTCGCCGTCGGAGGCGTCCAGAAATCTCTGCATAGGATACTCCTGTTCATCGGATATATGCCGAAGCTGACAGCCGTAGGCCGTCTCTGATCTTACATAACAGCACTGTTCTCCCACTGGCAGGGCAAATTTTAAAAGACTCCAGGGATGTGCAAAAAACAGCCGCGTCCTCACGGTGACAGCCCGGTCTTTGGCTCCCAGAAGGTAGATCTGCTGGATTTTCGTTCCGCCTGTGCGGATTATGACCCGAATGGCCTCACGCAGCTTCCCTTTTTCCACCTTCTCCAGACTCTCCAGTTCAAATTCTGCCCCGCTGTCCTCAAAGGGACGTCCCTGAAATCCTCCCCAGGAGTCACGTTCATCCCGAAGCAGTACAAACCCTGCGCTTCCCCGGCAGGCGTCATAGCCTGTGCCTTTGTCCAGCAGCGATATCATCTGACCGTTTGCCGGATCCAGCTCCAGACGGACGTAAGCGTTTTCCAGCACACATGTTTTTTCCGCTGCGCAGGAGCTTATCTGTGCGCAGGGTTCTTCCGGAACACAGGCCTCCGGGACACAGGAGCCTTCCGGCCTAAGGCCTGCATCCTCTGTCCATAGTCCGCTGGCAAGGGTGCTTTCCCTTTCACTGACCCGGTAGACCGCATAGCCCCAGGCGGGAATCCGTGCCCAAAACAGGATCCTTCTGCGTCCGCCGATATGATAATTTCTGGTTTTGGTTTCCGTATAGATCCGCTGATAAGCCACTTCCCTGCCTTCCGGATCCATCAGACGCAGAGGCGCCTTACAGAACCAGTTCAGCTCTGCCTCCACATAGCCTTCCCAGTCTCCGTCCCCGCTGTGGAACAGGAACAGAGGAAATCCCTCTGCGCTGTTTTCCCGGGTATCTATGGTATTGACAATACGCTGAATTGCCAGCGCCTTAATGTGTTCCGCCTCTGCACAGGCTCCTTCCAGCTGGGCCAGAGCCTTTTCTCTGGCCTCATATATAACCGTGCCTCCCAGCGTGTCATGAAACTGATTGAACAGCACGGCCTTCCAGAGCCTTTCCATGGCTCCGGCCTCCGGCATCCACCGTCCCAGCCGCTCTTTGGCAAACGTCAGATAAAACTCTGCCTCTGCCAGCCGCTTTTCCGCCAGCCGGTTTGCCTGCTTAAACCGGGAATCAATGGAATAGCAGCCCACATTGATCCTTTCAAAGGGCCCCCTTCGAAGCGGCAGATCCGTTTTATCCAGCTCTTTCAGGAAATCCGTATAGGAAGAAAATATCAATTCCACATGCTCTATTTCCCGGGAAAGCCGGTGGATACTGTGAATATTGTCTTTTGTAGGCCCTCCTCCATGATTTCCCACCCCGTAGCAGCACACCATTTTATCAAAATCGGATGAGGCCTCCAGCGTTTTCTCTATGTTCTCCTTGGTGGGCTCGTAAAACCAGGTGGTATACTCCCCCGGAAGCGAAATGGCGCAGATGCTGCTTCCGTCAAGTCCCTCCCATCGGAATACGGGCGTATCAAGCCGCGGACGCATAAACACATAGGCATCCATACCGCTTTTTTTCAGGATCTGAGGAAGGGAGGAATTGTGTCCGAAGCTGTCCACGTTGGAACCAATCCGGCAGATCCTTCCAAACCTTTTCTTCAGCCAGCGCTGGCCATAAAGCCCCTGTCTGACGAAGGCCTCCCCTCCGGGCAGGAGACAGTCCGGCTCAATAAACCAGCCTCCCGTAAGCTCCCACCGCCCCTCTTCCACACGCTGTCTGATTTCCTCAAACATGTCGGGAAGAATTTCTTCGATCCACTCAAAGAAGGCCGTGGAGGTGGAGGTAAACCGGAAATCCGGAAATTCCTTCATTCTGTCCAGCACGGAGGCATAGGTGGCCTTCACCTCCTGCATTCCCTCTTCCCAGCTCCAGAACCAGACCGGATCGATATGAGAATTTCCTATCATATACAATGTCTTTTTCTTCATTTTATATCTCCCTGTCCCGCCTTACTGTTATTGATTCCATACAAAATCCGTATCCAGATCCAAAGCTGCCATAATTCCCTGCTCATCCAGATAGGTGACTGTGAACGCATGGCTCTTCAGATCCGCCCAAAGCACGGCTTCCAGTCCACTGTCCCTCCAGGCGATCTGCAGAATATCCGCCGGCGTATCCATTACCTCCATTGTGCCGTCAAATACCGGATATAAATTGCGGAACTGCATCAGCCGACACAGATGCCGTACCACCGGCCTCTCCACCTCCCGGCAGATCTCTTCCACAGTATAGTTATGGCGGCTGATATTCCGCGGGTAATTGGTGCGCTCCATCAGCTCATAATCATTGGCTCCTGCCAGCAGCCCCATATAATAAACCTGTGGGATCCCAGGGCTGAAGAACTGAATGGCTCTGGCCAGCAGATAGCTTTGGTCCCGCTCTCCCAAAGCAGAATAATAGGTACAGTTAATCTGATATACCACCTGTTTTCCTACGGTATCCTGACTGTAATGCCACTTGAAATTTGCCCCCTGACGCCGGGTCTCCTGAATCACCCTGTCCAACTCCTCCTCTGTGAGCAGTCCTTCCACATCCACCGTTCCCAGCCCATCATGGGTATCCAGGGTAGTCTGCTGGTTTCGGGGACAGATATCCAGCCAGCGGCGCAGCCTTGTGCCGTCGCCGGAGTACAGGGTATGCAGCACCATCACCGGCAGTACAAAATCATAGACACAGTAGCCATGCTCCGCTATTTTCTGCTGTACCGTATAATGATCGTGGATCTCTGGCAGCATAGGAATCTGACGCTCATCCAAAATTTCCTGCACCCGCTCCATCAACTTCCAGATCTCCGGTTCCAGAAAGAAGCAGGAGGTATCCGGCTTTTTGGTGGCAAAGGCGAAGGCATCCAGACGAATCATGGCCGCACCATGATCCATCAGACCGCGCAGGGTTTTTGCCACATAATTCCAGGCAGTTTCACTGTTAAGATCCAGATCCATCTGTTCTCTGTCAAAGGTACACCAGACCTTCTCCTGTGTGCCGTCCGCAAAATCCACCACCTCGCAGGGCGCTCCCGGCTTTCTTCTGTTCAGCTTTTCAATTTGTTCCTCCGAAGGCTCTCCCCCCGGCCAGAATCTGGAAAAACGCAGAAACATATCCGCATAGGGAGAGGCGTCATGCTTTTCCACAAAATCCCGAAATTCCGGCGAGCGTCTGGACAGATGATTGATCATAAAATCAAACATCAGTTCATATTCTCTGCCCAGCGCCTCCACATCCTCCCAGGTCCCGAACTCCTCCGACACCTTGCTGTAATCGATGGGCGCAAATCCCCTGTCTCCGGAAGAAGGATAAAATGGAAGAATGTGTACGGCTCCGATCTCCCTTTTAAAATAGGTATCCAGCACCTGCTTTACTTCCTTCAGATTTTTTCCGAAGCTGTCGGAATACGTGATCAGCATAATTTTATTCTTCATGTCTCTACCCCCGTGTATGCCCGCCTTTTCTCAAGCGTTGTGTTCAAATTTTATCACAAATTATTAACTTATACAATGTATAAATGAAATATTTTGACTTATATATGAAATAATTTGACATTTAAAGTAGTGTTTCATGAGTAAAAGAAGCAATAAAGGTTCTTGTATTGCCATCTCAACTGTGATATTATTTGGAATATATTGAAAATATTTGATTTCGCTCAGAGATTTCAACAAGAATTTGACCCTAACTAGAATATAATAAAAATGCCCAAAGGGCAGGGAGGTATGCATGGATCAGCTCACAAACCACATTTATCTGTATTCCGATACCTGTAACGTTTATATCATTCGGGAGGGAGACCATGCCGTACTGATCGACTTTGGCTCCGGCGCAATTCTTCAGGCGCTACAGGAGGCAGGGATCCAAGCCGAAGCCATCCTCGTGACCCATCATCACAGAGATCAGATACAGGGGCTGCAGCTGGCGGCAGAGGCTGGAATTCCCGTCTTCGTTCCCCACTCGGAGCAGGAACTGGTGTCGGAAGCCGGCCAGATGTGGCAGGCCAGAGAAATCTATAACAATTACAATAACCGCCAGGACCGCTTTTCCATCCTGGAGTCCGTGCCAATCGCCGGTACCTTGAAGGATTACTCATACATGAAAGCCGGCCCGTTTTCCTTTGAAGTGCTTCCTACTCCGGGTCACACCGTCGGCTCCGTGTCTCTTTTGCTGCACCTGGAGAATGCCGTCTACGCCTTTACCGGGGATCTGATCTATGGTCCGGGCAAGGTCTGGTCTCTGGCCGCCACCCAGTGGAGCTATAACGGAGGAGAAGGAATCGCCTTCAGCATCCTCTCCCTTTTATCCCTGGAGGAAAAAAATCCTAAAATGCTGCTCCCCTCTCACGGAGCCCCCATGGATGTGTCGGCCATTCCCGATACGGTAGAGAACCTGCGCAGTCTTTTATCCTTCCGCAGACATAATCCCAGACTGTTTTTGCTGCGGGAAACTCCCTATGAGGCGCTGACTCCTCATCTGCTGTTCAACCGTACCAGCATGTCCAATTCCTATGTGTTGATTTCGGAAAGCAAAAAAGCCCTGGTACTGGACCTGGGCTATGACTTTATGGCAGGGTGCGCCTCCGGAACGGACCGAAGCTCCCGGCGGCCCTGGCTCTATACCTTCCCATTCCTGTTCCGGGAATATGGGATTCAGCAAATTGACGCCTGTATCTGCACCCATTACCACGATGATCACGTGGCCGGCTTTAACCTTCTCAGAGATACCTATGGAGCGGAAGTCTGGTGTGCGGAAACCTTTGCTGATCTGCTGGAGCATCCGGACCACTATGATCTTCCCTGCCTGTGGTACGACCCCATTTCGGTGGACAGAAAGCTTCCCCTTAAGGTTCCCATTGTATGGGAAGAATATACCTTGATCCTTCATCCTCTCTCCGGACATACCAGATACAGCGCAGCTATAGAATTCCAGGCGGACGGAAAGAAAATACTGTGCGGCGGAGACCAATATGCCGACGAGGACGGACTTGCATGTAACTATGTGTATAAAAATATGTTTGAGTATACCGATTTTAAAGAAAGCGCCGCGCTTTACCAACGGATCAAGCCGGATCTGATCATCACCGGACACTGGATGGGCTTTACAAAGGATAAGGATTACCTGGATCAGATTACCTGGCGGGGCTCACAGCTGGCCCGGCTGCATCAGGCATTGCTGCCTTACGGGGAATACAAGGCTCCTTCCTCGGATTTTTGCATTCAAATGCATCCCTATCAGGCTTTTGCCGCGCCGGGAGAAACAGTGGATGTCACCGTAGAAGCGGTAAATCCTCTCCCTAAAGAGTGCGTGCTGACCTGCTCGCTGGTGCTTTCTGCAGGCTGTATCTGTGATACAACGGTACAGTCACAGATGACGCCTGCCCATGGAGCCGCCCTGCTTTCCTTCCGGATTCAGGTGCCGGAGACTCCCGCCCGCCGTATCCGGATCGGCTGTGATCTCACCGCAGGTGACCGCCGCCTGGGACAGCAGGGGGAAATGCTTCTCACGATTCGCTGATCCGTCTCCAGATCCGGGCCTCATAGCCGCCAAGCTTTTCTGTATCCCGGAATTGGTTTCTCTCCGGACCACTGTTTCCTGCTTTTCCCCGGCCGTAGACCAATTCCCACTGTCCCTGCGGCGCAAAAGCCCTGCAGGGACGGGAACCTAAATTACAGTCTATGATATAAATCGTTTTCTTTCCTGTCCGCTGGTACACAAACCGGTTTTTCCTGCGGTTTAAAACGCAAAAATCTCCGTAGATAAAGGTTTCGTCCTGACGGCGCAGCCTCAGCAGCTCCCTGTAAGTCTCGAAGACTTCCTCCCTGGGCTTCTGGCGAAGTCCCTCATGGCAGGAAGGCAGACGCTCATTCCAGGGCAGCAACACTCTGGCATGCTCCCTTGTGCCTGCCAGAATTACGGCAAATACCTGCTCCGGGGGCTCCCTCCGAATATGCTCCTCATAGTAGCCTTTTGCCTCCACATCCGTAATCTGCTCCATGGAGGTGAATTCATAATTGGCAAGCCCCATCTCGTCTCCCTGGTAGATAAAGGGCGTTCCTTTCAGGGTAAGCTGCATCACCGCCAGCAGTCTGGCCAGATCCGCATGGCACCGGGTATCCTTCGTGATCTTGCTGATCATTCGCGGATTGTCATGATTGTTGTAAAACAGCGACATCCAGCAATTGCTTCCATAATGCTCCATCCAGTCTATCATGTAATCCCGGAAATAATTCAGATCGTATTCATAATCCTCCATCCGCACATGGCCGGGCGTCTCCAGATGATCAAAGGAAAATACCATATCCAGCTCCCGGCGCTCTTCACCGGTAACCAGCTGGCACATTTTCATGCCAAGTCCCGGCGTCTCTCCCACGGAAAAGGCTCCGTAGGGCTCAAAGGCCCTCTCCCGAATTTCCCTCAGATACTGGTGCAGCCGCGGGCCGTAATAATAATGTTCAATGCCCGTATATCCCATCAGCGCCCCGATGGTCTCGTTTCCCTGGGGAAGCCCCTCCGCCTTGGAAATATAATTGATCACATCCATACGGAAGCCATCCACTCCCTTATCCAGCCATCGGCGGATCATGGCAGTCACGTCCTCTCGCACTGCCGGGTTATCCCAGTTCAGATCCATCTGCTTTTTGGAAAAAAGATGCAGTGACCAGCAATCCGACGCCTGGTCGTAATTCCAGGCGGAGCCGGAAAAGAAAGAGCTCCAATTGTTGGGAGGCCGGCGGCTGCCGTCGTCCTTTCGGAAAAAATAGTACTCCCGATAAGGGGAATTGGGATCTGCCAACGCCTGCCGGTACCAGACATGCTCGTCAGAGGTGTGATTGACCACCAGATCCATGATCAGGCGCATTCCCCGCTTATGTGTCTCGTCCAGGAGCCTGTCAAAATCCTCCATGGTGCCGAATTCCTCCATGATCCTGTCATAATCCCGGATATCATATCCGTTGTCATCATTGGGGGAATCATAAATGGGAGACAGCCATAAAGCATCCACTCCCAGCTCCTTTAAATAGTCCAGCCTGCTTATAATACCGGGCAGATCGCCGATACCATCTCCGTTGCTGTCGCAAAAGCTGCGTGGATAAATCTGATAAAATACGGCTTCCTTCCACCACCTGGGTGTGATTTGCCCATGAGAAACCACAGGTTCTTCCTTTTCACTGTTTACCAGGTGCAAAAGGGCGTCAAAAAAATCCGTTCCCAGCTTTTTGCGGGTCAGGCCGGCCACAGTCCCCAGCTTCAGGCCGGAAACGATTTTATTGGTGAGTGCCCGTTCCGGGAGCCCCAGCTGGAGAAGCACTCTGGCCAGAGCATCATGCCCCACCGGATTGCGGTAAAGCTCCCCTATGGAGCTGTCATAGGTAAGCCTTGTATTTTTCTCTGCTGCTTTATTATTTTTCATATAAATCTTCAACCTTCATGCCGTATCCTGGCGGCATCGCCATGTGAAAATTGCTCTATAATTGATTTCTCTGATCCCTTTTTTTCAGCAGTGAGGAGGTGTCCAGCGACTGCGGCGACTGCTTTGCGGCAGACCTCTTCCCTTTTCCTCCGACAGCCTTCTTCCGATTCTCTTTTCCGGAATTGTCTGAAACCATTTGTGCATGGTCTACGGCGGTGCTGCCCATTCCGTCCTGCCCATCCGCTTCCGTAACCATTTTCTCCCTGGTCCTCCCCGGCAGAACCGGACGCCCCCCTTTTATCTTTTCCTTCAGGGCGCTTCTTACCCTGCGGTAAAGCCTGGTATTCTGGGGCAGAAAACAAAACCTGCGCAGAGCAATATCCAGGACAAACCACACAATAGTCATAAGAATCAGCCATTTTGTCAGCTCAAGCCTCTGCCTTGCTTCGGTTTTCCTCTGCTTCCAAAAGCTTTCGCCGGGCTCCAGGATTCTGCCGAAGCGTTCTACAAAGGAAAGAAAAGGCGCCGTGCTCACATCAAATTTATATTCGTCCGAGTATTGCACTGCCACTGCGGTAGTCACGGCATTGGAGATCTCTTCCCCCTCAATCCGCCGGATGCTGAGATTATAAAGCCCGGTGATATCTGTGTTCAGCTGAGCCTCAAATCTGCCCGGCGCCACAGCCGGCAGAGTCTCTGTATACGTGTTGCCCTCCGGGTCTGTATACACGGCTTCCACCCGGGTATCCTGTTCATAATCCAGGGCATGGTAAAGAATATCCGTATATCCTCCTGCCGTGGTAATCTCCACCGAATCCTCACCGATGGAGCCGTGTCCCGCGCTGTAATCGATGATTCGCTTCCAAAGCTGGACATAATCCTCCTGTCCGGCATACTCCGCCGTCCAACGGTTTGTCACATCCGTGTTCCAGGCTGCAGTGTGGCCCAGCCCATACTGCATTACCGTGAGCACCGGGTCATCCTTTTCCGAAGCAATCAGCACTTGAGAGATATTCTTCGGGGTGGCGCTGACATAGCCATAGATAACCGGCCATCCGCCTTCAAAAAGTCCCCGGATAATCTCGCTGCTTCCATTGACTGCCAGGGCAAATACTCCGTTCTGCAGATAGGTGTCTCCGCTGAGAAAGACTTCCTGGGCAAAAATCTTGGGAATGTCGGAGGCTGTATCAGAATAATAGTACCGTCCGTTACAGTCTTTGGCCAGCTGTTCCAGAAGCTTCACATCGGATTCGTATCCCACCGCCACGGTGGACAAGGTGACGGAAGCGTTTTGGTAGGAGTTTGTAATATTGCCGTAGCTTCTGCTCTCACCCTGGCCATCCGTAAGCAAAATCACGTGACGGATACTGGCATCACAATTTTTGACACCCTCCAGCGCCGCATTCAGCGCCGGCTGAATGGTGGTTCCTCCGCCTTCCGCTATGGTTTCTATTTTATCCTTGATAGCCTCCTTGTCTGACGCCGGCACAGGCTCCACCACCCAGCTGAAGGTATCGTCAAAGCTGACAACTCCCACATAATCCGTGCTGCGCAGCTGATCCACGGCGGTTTTTGCAGCGGTTATGGCCAGATCCAGATTCGTGGCCCCGCTTCCGGAATTCATGCTCATGCTGCCGGAGTGGTCGATTACCATGATCATGGCCGTCACAGGAATCTCATCCACTCCCCTCAGCTCCATATCTACCGGAAGAATGGTTTCCAAAACGCTTTCCCGATAGCCGCCCAGGGCAAAGCTGTCCTCACCTCCGCAGCAGACCAGGCCGCAGCCATAGTCCCTCACATAGGTTTCGATGTTCTCCAGAAAACCGGCGGGCAGGTCTGACAAATACACATTATCCAGAATAATGCTCCGAAACTCCAGCATTTGATCCAAAGTGGACGGCGCATTCAGGGCAGACACGGCGCTGTAGCTGCAGTTAGCGCTGCGAAGCACCTCCTGAAATTGTCCGCTGTCCTGGCCCATGCCGGAAACAAGCAGTATCCTGGGCGCAGAATCCACCACCGAATAAGCGTGATAACTGTCATTTTCCAGGCAGCTATCGCCGGGAGCCGCCACCCGCACCTGAAAGCTTTCTATGTTTTCCCCCATGACCTGTTGGCGAAAACGAAACTGGTTTGTGCCGGAATGAAGGTGAACCTCATAGCTTTGAGTCTGAATACTGCCCATCCAGATCTGAATTTGAGCATCGGTGTCATAATTGCTGACCACCGTCACAGTCATGGAATAGGCATCCCCCTGATAGAGATAGCCGGGAAGTTCCACATTTTCCACATAAGCGTCCTGGCCCTGCTCCGTCTCATAGACAAAAGCCAGAAGCTCTGTCTGTGCGGATGCAAGTCCGGCAGCCGTGTTGGTCAGATCCCCCTTGGTCTGCCTGCCATCGGTAAGCACCACCAGCCTTCCGGCTCCTTCCCCGGGAAGCATTGCCAGAGCCCTGGAAACGACGTCCTCAAAATTGGTGGCCGTCTTGTCCGGCAGGGACATGATTCCGGAAAAGTGATCCTCCTTTGTGAGAAATTGCTCTATCATAGAGTCTTTACCAAAGGTCACAATGCCGTATTGATTCTTTTCCGGCATTTCTCCAATCGCCTGATTCAGGTAATCTTCCATGGCGGACAGATTCTGACGGTTGCTGTTGGAAATATCCACCAAAAAAATGGTGGTATTCAGATTACTGCGCCGGGTAATCCCCACTCCTGCCAGCGCCAGAAGAAGCATAATAACAGCCGCCGCACGCACTGCCAGATAAAACCGGTTACCCTGTCCCATCTGTTTTACATACAAAAACCATTCTAACGCCAGCAGGATCAAAGCCGCCGCCAGCAGAACATTTCTCAAATGCTTTTTTACAAGACCATTTCCCCCGGAAACGCCATAATCCCCTCCCTCGGCTGTGATCCGTCCATCAGACTGACTGTCTGTGGCAAAGCGGACCACGTAGGGCTCGCTTTTGTCCCCGGCCTCTGCCTGATACAATCCTGCCTTGCGGGTCTGGGCCGAAAGCGCCTCTGTATCCAGATCCGGCTGAGGATGAAAGATCACAGAGTCCCCCGCCTTATATATGTTTTCCGCCAAAAGAGAGGTCTCGCTCAAAAATCGGAGAGTATTGGATATAAAAATGGGAAATTCTGCCTTCAGGGGAAAATCCGATTCCCGGATATCAAAGCCCACTACCACCGTGCGGATTCCGTCCTGATCGCCGTAGTAGCCGGCACACTGATCCCCGGCCCATAAAAATCCGGTTCCCCATTCCGGAACCTCATATACGTTGGTTTCATTGACTCCGATGGAAAAAGAAGTCAGTCCCGCAGTCAGATCACAGCCTGATACCGTAAGCAGCACATTTTCCACCGTATTTACTGCATTTGCATTATCCCGAAACACCAGTCTGCAGGCTGTGTCCCCGGGATCTGCCTCTGTCCCTGCATCATAAATATGCACCCACTGCCCTGCCTCCGGAAGGAGCTGCAAATCCGATACTCTGGTCAGGCTGCTGCCTGTGGCCGCCTGGTAGGCCTTTTCGATAAAGGTATTGCCCTCTCCTGCCAAAACCGCCTCAATCTGGCTGCTCTGTCCCGGAAGGGCGTAGGCGGTATTATCCTGAAGAAGAGAATCTCCCTGGTCTTTTCCCGCAAACTTTATGGAGCTGATCTGACTTTTTAAAGGCTCTCCCTGCCAGGAAAAAGTGTCGAAAAAGCAAAGGGATGTTTCGCCTGCCCCAAGAGTCACCTGCCGCAGCTCCAGCAGCCGGCTGCCCTCATACAAGCCAATCTCCATGGAAGCTTCGGTATCACTGTAATTGGTAAGACTGGAGGCACAGATCAGAAAACGGTTATCACCCCGGCCTTCTTCCGGGTCTGGCCCTTCTTCCAGGTCTGGCCCTTCTTCCAGGTCTGGCCCTTCTTCCAGGTCTGTCCCTTCTTCCGCGTCCGTCCAGGAAAGAAAATGATTTGCCACATTGTTGACCGCTTCCCCAAAGGTCAATATCTGAGCTCCGAAACGCTGTGCAAGATCCTGCGCTTCCTCCGCACCGATGCCGTCGGTATACAGAAGCACCTCCCCAGGAGCCTCCCCTCCGCCTTCTGCACTGCACAAAGACTCTACAAGGCCCTCCGCCTTCTGCAATCCTCCCCCTCCATCGCAACACTGCAGCTGGTCCAGTGTTCGATAGAGTCTGTCCTTATCCTTCACCCCTGCCGCCAGCAGCTCTGCACCTGTGCAATCCGCGGACACCACAGAAAAGGAGGTGTCTTCCGAAGCCGCAATCAGTTCCTTGGCCTGTGTTACAGCTTCCTCCAGGCGGCTTTTCCCATTTCCGGCATCATGCTGCATACTTCCGCTGGTATCCAGCACCAGAATCACATTCCCGCCATTCCTTCCCTGACTCTGAAGATAAGGCGACATAAGAGCCAGTACCAATAAAACCAGAATGAGGATTTGAAGATACATAAGGATATTGTGAACAAACTTCTCCCAAAAGGTTTTGGACTGTTGATTGCGAAAAAGCCGGTCCCACAGCAAAATGGAGGAAATTCTGTGATCCTTTCCCCTTGGTTTCAGCAAATATAAAATAATTACTGCCGGCACCGACGCCAGCAGCGCCAGAGGCCACAAACTCTCAAATATCATAGATCACCCTTAAGTCCTGAAACACCAGCTGCCTGAAATCTCTTCCGGTATCACAGAGTACATAGGCTCCCCCGGCAGCTCTGCAGCCTGCTTTCATGTGTTCCGTCAGCCCATTCAGCTGAGTTAGATAGCTTTCCAGCGCTTTGGCATCCACCGTCAGACGAAGCTGTGAACCGGTTTCGGAATCGATCAGATTCAGCGCTCCGGTCAATGTGACTCGAAGCTCCTCCGCCGCCATAGTATGCAGGATTACCGGACGCTGCCTGCAAAACCGCAGAAATCCCAGAAGTCTTTCATAGCCCATGACCGGCCTCTCCTCTTTCCTTGGAGAACTGCCCTGGGTTCCAGCTTTCTTATTATCTATTTTCTTTGTATCTACTTTCTTTTCCAGCATGTCAGGATGCAGAAAGTCACTGATGATCACAGTCACTCCCGGTCCGCGAAACTGTATTTTTGCCGCCGCGGAAAGAATGTCCGCTTCTCCGGAAAATGTAAGGCCCTCCAACCAGCGAAGCACCTTCGTAAAAGCGTTCCTCCCGCCTCTTACAGAGACAGATCTTCCCATATTCCCCGCATCCCAAAGCATCAGCCTGTCCATATTATTCAGTGCCAGAAACCCTATTACCGCCGCCAGCTCCTTTGCCAGCTGTTCTTTGCTGCGCTCTCCGTAATCCATGGAGGCACTGGTATCTACCAAAACAGAAACCACCGCTTCTTTTTCCTCCATATACTCCCGAATGTACAGCTTATCCAGTCTGGCATATACGTTCCAGTCCATCCGCCGCAGGTCGTCTCCGGGCATATACTCCCGAAAATCCGAAAACTCTGCGGAGGTTCCCTTTTGTACCGATTTACGGCTGCCGGACATGATCAGACTGCTTTTGTGGAATACCTGAAGCTGAAGGCGGGTCAGCGTATCATAAAATTTTGCATCAAACATACAGGCTCTTTTCTCGTGCTTCCAGGATCCGGCCAATCACCGCATCCTCGGTGATTCCTTCCGAAATGGCATCAAAATTCAGCAGAATCCGGTGGCGGAACACCGGATAAGCTACCGCTTTCACATCCTCAAAGGATACGTTCAGCCGCCCCTCCATAAAGGCTCTGGCTCTGGAAGCACGAATCAGCGCCTGAGCCGCCCGGGGGCTGGCGCCCTCCCGGATATAAGAATTTGGTTCATGGGTGGCCATTACCAGATCCAGGATATAATCCATCACCGCGTCTGCCACCGGAATCCGGGATATCAGCCTTCTGGCTTCCAGAAGCTCACTGCCATTCATCAGTCCGCGGATTGCCGGGGGCTCCTGTGACTCGGTGAGCTCCAGGATGCCCTTCAGCTCCTCCCGGGCGGGAAATTTTACCAGTACCTTAAGCAGAAAACGATCCAGCTGGGCCTCGGGAAGAGGATAGGTTCCCTCCTGTTCAATGGGATTCTGGGTGGCCAGCACCAAAAAGGGCTCCTCCAGACAATGGCACTGGGTTCCCACCGTCACTGTATGCTCCTGCATGGCCTCCAACAGGGCCGACTGGGTTTTCGGAGTGGCCCGGTTGATCTCGTCTGCCAGAACCAGATTGGCAAAAACAGGTCCCCGTTCAAAGCGAAAGCTACTTTTCCCTTCTTCTTTTACCATGATGTTAGTCCCCGTCACATCGCTGGGCATCAGATCAGGTGTAAACTGGATCCGCTTAAAGGACAGAAGAAACACCTGACTGATCGTGCGCACCAGCATGGTCTTTCCCAACCCCGGCATCCCCTCCAGCAGTACGTTTCCGCCTGAAAGCAGCGCCAGAATCACCTGACGGATAATTTCCTTTTGTCCAATGATCCCTTTGCCGATTTCTTCCTCACATTCCATAATTCTGCGCTGATACGATTCGATCTCTGACATAATTTTCTCCTTTACCTGAACTTTCCAGGCCTAGCAATTTTTCAGGGTCTATGCATTTTGTATTGTCATTTGTTCAGGCTTTCAAAATAGTCCCGGATCACCGACTCCATACCGCTGGGATATCTGCCGCTTGTAAGCCCTTCATATGCATTATCCGTATATTCTCCGATCACGGAATTATGATCCACATGCTCTCCCTCCCAGGCAAGACCGTTCTGCTGACGAATATAGTCAGAATCCGAATCTCCGTTTTTCTGACCTGTGAGAGAAGGATCTGTCCCGGAGTCATTAGGAATGCTCACATAGTCATGAAGCCTATTGCTGCTTCCGGTTCCACGACCCATTCCCGTGCCGCCTCCGCCGCCCTGGCCGCTGTTTCCGCCGTCGCCGTTACCCTGGCCGTCGCTTCCACCCTGACCGCTGCCCTGGCCGTCGCCCTGACCATTGCTTCCGCCCTGGCCGTTTCCCTCACCGCTGTTTCCATCCTGGCCGTTTCCCTGGCCATTGCCTTCACCGTTTTCTCCGTTATTCCCATTCTGATTTCCGCCGTCCCCGCTGTCTCGGCTTCCGTCTCCGTTTTCTCCGCCGTCGCCGCTTCCGCCGTCACTGCCCCCGTTCTGGTTTCCCGATGTTTTTGAGGATGCCGTCTGGATTCCCTTCTCGTTGGCAATGGCCTTTGCCAGAGCTTGCGCATCCGCGATTCCTGCCGCTCCGGGATCTCCCAGCTGACCTGCAAGGTTCTCAAGTCCCCGGGCTGTCTGCCCATATTTATAGTTCAGCTTTTCCTGTGCGGAAGCCAGGCTTTCCCAGGAAGCCGCCTTTGCCAGCTCTTCCCGGGACAGCTGCAGAGCCTCCGAAAGCTCCGAAAGCCGCTGCTGCTGTTCCTTCGTCAGACTCTCCGGATCTACACCCTGCAGCGCCTCTATCAGTTCCTTCAGCTTATCGACCTCATCCCGGGCTTCCTTTTTTACCTGATGACGGATCCCGGCTTCTTCACGTGCCGGAGAGGGAATAAACCCCAGCCCCATAACCAGAACTGCCGCCAAAAGAAAAGCCTGAATATGTCGTTTGCAGGGCCAAAGGGGAATCCTGATCCGATCCTTTTGCCGCTCATAATAAAGAAAAGCATCCTGCCTCTGCATCCGGGCAAATTCATTTTCCTGCCCCAGCAGCTGGCAGGCCGTTACCATGCGTTCCTGAAAGCCGTAGGAATCCAGTCTTCTGGCCGCCTGTATCAGGTCTGCCCTGTGTAAAAAGGCATGGACGGCCCCTGCCAGAAACCCCGCCATAAACAGCAGCCCCGCCGCAAGATGGCTGTAATAAAAGGGCCGAAACAGGGATATCACCTCACAGAGTGCGCCAAACAAGCCTCCTGCCGCAGCATACCCGATTCCCTGGTCAAGGATTTTAGCAAAATTCATCCGCCGTCTGCATTTTTCAAATTGTTTCCTTAAATACGTTCCCGATTCCATCTCATTCTGCTCCCTGTGACGGCTCCAAACCGGTTCTTTCCGGGAAATAATCATGCTTTTGATTTCATTGACCGCTTTCCTCTATGTTGTCTGACCGGGTCAATTCTTCTGGCCGCAAGCCATAAAAACAAAAAGGTAACTGCCAGAAAAGTAATTGTGGATATAACCAGCCATCGGCCTTCCGATGCTGCCAGGCGGAAAAGCCCTTTGGACTGAGCTGAGGGCAGCATAGACGCTATAATCGACTCACCCATCATAACCTCAGCAAAAAATTCCAACAGATATACCGCCGGATTCAATAGAAGAAGCAGAAGCAGATTCTCCCCGCTTCCCGTCTGGGCACTGCCATAAGAATAATTGACCTCTGTCACAAGCCAATATATCAAATAAGGAATTACCGTCCCCAGAAAAAAGATCAGGTAGATGCCATAGGACATAATGACCGCACTGATACTTTTCCTGCAGATGGAGGAACAGAGAATTCCAATGCTGGCTGAAAATACTGATACAAGAAGCGCCACTCCCAAAAACCAGAACAGACTGCTCCAGGACATGCCTCCTATGATAAACGGCAGGGCCATAACAGGCATACCTGCCACCACATAAAACATGCTCTGCACAATGGCAGTCATGACCTTGCCCAGAATAACCGAGAAAGGTGTCATACTCGTGGTCATCATAATATCAAAGGTCTGACGCTCCTTTTCTCCCGATATGGAGGCGGCGGTTCTCACCGGTACCACCACTCCCAGTATCACAAGCTGGGTCACTGCCAGAATGGGGTAGAGCCACACCATGGCGCTGTAGATATTCTGGTCGCTGGAATAAACTACGTTTTGCTGAATGATCAGCATTGCAAAAAAGAAAACAAGGGCCAGAATCAATTCATAGGCAAATATTCCCCAACAGATCTTCATGCTGCGGGATTGAACCCTTACATCCTTTTTAACGATGGGATTCAGATGCATCTTCCTTTTCTCCTTTCCCGGCGTCGCTGTCCCCGGTAACACTCATAAACAGCGTTTCCAGACTTCCCTCCTGCTTGTGGAAGCCGGTGACCACCACATCCTTTGCAATCATTTCTCCGATCAGCTTTGAGACCTCCTGCTTCGTCATGGTATGAGACAGACGGATTTCCTGCTCTCCCACCGATTCCAATTTAATCCGGGGATTTTCTTTTGCAATGCGCACTGCCGTCTCGCGTCCTTCCTCCAGGGTGATCACCAGCCGGTTGCTGCCGAACGCCCCTTCCATAATGTCCTCGATACGGCCTGCCGCCGCAAGCTTCCCGTGATCCATGATCCCGATGCTGGTACACATCTCGGACAATTCCGAAAGAATGTGAGAACTGATCACAATCGTCTTTCCCATGCTTTTGAGATTCAGCAGCAGCTCCTTCATCTCCACCCGGGCCCTGGGATCCAGTCCCGAGTTGGGTTCATCCAGAATCAAAAGAGCCGGATTATGGATCAGGGCTCTGGCCACACAAAGACGCTGTTTCATGCCCCGGGACAAAGTATCCACAAAAACTTCCTTTTTGTCGGAAAGGTTCACCAGCTCCAAAAGGTCATCGGCGATTTTTTCGATCTCCCTGGATCCCATACGGTACATGGAACCGTAAAAATCCATATATTCCTTTACCTTCAGGTTGTCATATACTCCAAAGAAATCCGGCACATAACCAATCTGCCGTTTGATCTCCTTCCTGTGAGCCAGGGCGTCCATACCATTGATGCTGATGGCTCCGGCGCTGGGCTTCATCAGACCGCATACCATGCGGATGGTAGTAGTCTTGCCCGCTCCGTTGGGTCCCACAAATCCAAAAAGGTCCCCCTGAGGGATATGGAGGCTTAAATCGCTGACCGCCTGAAATTTCCCGTAATTTTTATATAAATGATCGATCTGAAGCATTTTACAGGCCCTCCATTTCCCCATAGGAATAAATGCAGCCATAAGAAATCTCATTGCATTTTTCAGCCACAGCCTTATCATAATCCCTGATCAGACCTACAATGACAACAGGATCCTGATCCGCCGGTTTTGCTTCCAGCGCCGCCCCTATCCCTATGAGCAGTGCCGCCATATCATCCTGTCGATAGGAAAAGCGTGAGGAAGATCCGTACAGTCCCACCATATCATACATCAGATTGTCATAATAATTTACGTATTGGTTCTGGTATATGCACCTGGACTCCTGAACAGCCTGACTCAGGTCAATGGTCTCCCCTGCCTCCACATCCGAAAACACCAGAATACTTTCTCCAAAATACACGGCCATATAATCCAGATCCCGGGAGGTTTGGTTTGTTACGGTGCCGACATAGTCTGTGTTGATACCGTCTCCTCTAATCCCGGTGCCCAGTATGGTTCCCTTCCTCTCCGTCTTCCCTCCCGCATACAGAAACGCGTTCTCAAAATTCTCCCCTGGGACGATCCCCAGAGAAAGTCCGCCGCTGTGGTTCCTTACGGTATAATGGTAATTGGCGGAATTGGAATAATATCCTCTGTAATAGCCGTCCCAGCCCGGGCCGGCTGCCTCATACCCCTTCTGCAGAAGCATATCCCAGGACTTCACGCCGGGACGGTATGCCAGAAAATAGGTGTCCATCCGATCACTGTCGGCCTTCTGCAGAGTGACGGAATATACCTTCGTATCGTTTACCCGGGCCCCTCGTCCAAAGAAAAATACCCCTGCCATAAACAGCAGACCCAGCGCCGGTACGCAGACCCAGTACCATTCACGTTTTTTACATTTGCGAAGAATCAGGTATAAACCCGGCCCTGCCAGTATCACGTAAACCCCGATCAAAACCTGAAGCCATGTAAAATCAATACTGGTATTTTTACCGTCGATAAAGGCCAGCAGCCGCTTGCCGGTATAATCCATATTCGTAGGAAGTGAAGCATAGCTTTGATAGCTGCTGGAATTCCTCATCACTTCTTCATACAAACTCTGGATTACATAGTCGCCCAGCTTCTGAAGCTCCTTCTCCCCCAGCGAAATATTCAGAATGGATAAGGCACCGTTTTCCAGGACTCCTACAATGGCAGGAAATTCGGCACTTTCATACAAATAATACCCGCCTCTGTTATTATACTCCAGCTCTGCGAAGGACATTTTTTCAAAATCAACCCCCGCATCTATAAATCCATAATAGTATCCGTATTGGGACATATTGACTGCCCCGGGATTTTCTTCTCCCGGCTCATAGATCCGCCGGATCCCCACATCGATAAAATCCTTGGTAAACCCGGAAAGCGTCTCCTGTGCATGTGCTCCGGTTCCCAGAATCAGCCAGCCTCCGTCCTTCGTCCAATCCTGAATGGCCTGTATGCTTTCCTCATCTAAGGATGACACATTAAATTGATCGATGACCAGGAAAAACAGACCGGGCAGCTGCTCCTTCAGCCTTTCCGGATCCACTTCCGTCAGCTCCAAAGGGTATTCCATTCCCCGGATCATAAAATCTCTGCCGCCGGCATCCATAAAGGTAAGTCCCGAAAAATTATCTGACAGTATTCCTACAGAAATATTGGATAGTGTATTGCCAAATACATGGTCCAGAGGAATGGTCTGAAGCACTCTGCCCTTTTCATCCAGAAAATTTACCGTACAGGATCCCCGGGAGGTATCCACTGCCCGGCTGACGGCAGTAATGGTAAACTGCTTTTTCCCCTGAGCCGGAAGCGTAATTTCTGTATTGTAGGCACAGTTTCCCATGGCTGAAACCGAAAAAACCACCTGTACCGTTCCGGTAAAATCCTCTCCTTTGTTTGTTGCCGTCACCTGCATCACGTAATTGTCATTTTCCTGTCTGAGAAGCTCTACATCGGCAGAAAAAGTTTTTACGGGCAATTCATCCGCCAAAACAGTTATGGGGCTGACGCCCGCCAGCAGAATGAACAGGCAAAGCATGAGCGCTGTCATTTTTCTCATGAACAATATACCTCCTGGATCCCTTTACCGTAGTTTACCATGTCAGGTATGGCAAAAACCCGTGTTTTTTCATAAATAACTATTAAGATTTTATAAATCTGTACATCCGGGACAGATATTCTTCTCCGTCCCCCTGAACCATACACAAAAATTCCCAGCCGTATCGCTCGTAAAAGCGCGTGTGATCCGTCAGCAGATAAAGGGTATTTACCCCTCTGTTTTCCATGTCCTCACAGGCAAATTGGAGCAGCCTTCCTGCAATGCCCTGATTCCGGCAGTCTTCCTCCACATATACGGCGCATACGTTCGGGGTCAGATCCTTACGGTCATGAAAGTCGTTTTCAATGACGCCGCACCCGGCAATTATCCTTTCGCCATCCATGACCGCGTACCACTGAGGAACCGCCGTTTTTTTCTCCAGGCACATATTGATACTTTCCAGATATGCTACTTTGGGAATTCCCCATTTGGAGTGAAACCATTCAGCCGCCTGTTCCGCCAGTTCTCCATGCTCCTGTATTTTCAAAATGCAATAGTTCGTCATCCTCTACCCAATTCAGCCTCCATTCGTCCGATCTCCTCCTCAAGCTCTCTGATCTGGGTCTCATCCTGAGAGATCCAATCCATGATCTGGTTCTGCTTGTCGTAATTATTCGTGGTATTCAGGCGGTCTCTCAGATTGTCAATATTCCGCTGAATATTGCTGATCCGATCCCGCCGGCGCCCAATGGCATCCCGCGTCTTTTCGGCCCACTGTCTGTGCCTTTCTTCTCCCGATGCTTTTTTCCCGTTCCAGTATGTATCCTGTGCCATACGGAAAGCAGACCAGAGCTGGTCGTCATAGTCCTTTCCGCAAAATCCGATCTCCTTCCATTCAACGCTCATGCTTTTCATTCTCTCCGCCCCGGCGGCGCTGTAATCGCAGGAGTTGGCATAGCTTTGCGCCTGAGCCACAAGCGCTGCTTTCGCCTGCCGCCGGATCAAAAATTCTTCTTCCCTTTTCTTCTCTGCCTCCTTCCTTCTTGCGTAAAAATCATTTCTAATACCTTGGAATTCTGCCCAGAGCCTGTCGTCCTCTTCCTTTCCGGCTGAACCTGCCTGCTTCCAGCGGGAGAGCATTTCCTCCAGTTTCTCATGCGTTCCCTTCCAGTCCTGGGAGTACTGGGCCACGGCCCCGGCCTCCCTTATGATTTCCTGTTTACGGCTTTTACTCTGTGCGCGAAGCTCATCCAGCCGGTCATAATGCCTGCGCTGACGGTCAAAAAACATCTGGCGTGCGCCTTGAAACTCCTCCCAAAGCGATTTGTCGGCAGGCCCGGCATGTCCGATGGTTTTCCATTGCTCCAGAAGCTCCTTCATCCTGGCGGAGGTCTTTTTCCAGTCCTCGGAATTTTGAAGCTCCTTAGCCTGTTCAATCAGCCTGCGCTTCTGCTCTATATTCTGCTCCCGCTCCCGTACCCGCCTTTGATTCCTTTCCGCCAGTTCCCTGTGCTGGCCTTTTAAGTCCCTCTCCGCCGGCGTATTCATGTCGAATATCCCGGTAAATTCTTCCAGCAGCCGGTCCACAGCTTCAGGATCATAATCCCTGGTTTTCATAAGCTGCCTGGCTTCATGAAGCAGACGCCTTTTTTCACGGATCGCATCCTCCAGGTCCTTTAACGGATGCTGCTCCCTGTCGGCGCCGTTATCGTAGATACCTGCCATCTGGCTTTTTTCTTTATAATCTCCGTATTCCTGATAACCGCCCTCGGAATCAGGATGCCTCCACATGATCATCTGGTAATTTCCGTCGATTTCCAGTGCCACAAAATGCCCGTGTCCGTCGTTGGCATCTTTTTCCGGATATTTAGGCGTTCCATCCGGATTTTTTGCGCCATAAAGCACCTCTACAATTTTAGCCTGGGATTCCGGGTGGATCCTTTCGTTTATTTTTGCATAAGGGTCGTCAAAATTTGGAATCTTGTCGTAGCTCATAATGTAATACCTCTCTGTTTCCTTTCTTACCTTCGTAATTAAAAATCAGGTTTTCTTCCCGCCTCTTATCAATTTTTGAGAACCTTCCCCCTTTTAAGAGTCCTAAATAATTTTCACCTGCTTTCAGTTTTATATTATACCGTTTTCCTCTCCGTCTTACAACCATTCTTCCGTACTTCTCCCGAAAATCAGTAAACTTACACGAATGTGCTGACACGTATTTATTGTATTTTATTACAGTGATCCCGCAGCCAGGCTTTCACATAACTACAATATTTTTCATCAGATCCACTGAAGCTTAAAAAATATACATAGCATTGCGCCATATAAAATTGTATATTTTTCCAATTATATTCTCCATACTTTGCATATCCTTTAAAAAACTGTTTCTGTTCTTCCCGGGTTTTCAGAAATTTCTGCCCTGGGCGGAGCAGAATCGCCCAGGCGATGTCAAAATCTCTGTCCCCATATCCGGCCAACTCAAAATCCAGAATTCCGCTGATATGATGATCCTCCCAAAGAAGATTTATAACTTCTCGGAATCTTCAGCCCTTATTTCATGGGGCTTTCAGAACCTATTTTTCAAAAATCACCCACTTTTTTCTCAAAAACACTTGACAAACCAGTCAAAAAATGCGGCGCTTCGCGCCCTTGATTATGAAGTATATTTTTTGATTGGAGGCGATTCTTAATGTTACCTTGTAACCCTGGCGGACATTCCGCCTACCAGGATACTTTCGTATCCGACTTCCTTAAGGCCTACCCCAATCCCTTTGTGTTTCCCAAAAGCACC
>CAJTVB010000006.1 GCA_910579755.1 uncultured Acetatifactor sp.
CCATAAATCCATATGGAAGAGTTATTTTTTTGATAGAACTTTCAACTCTCAAGTAATGAAAAGTAATCTATTGTATAATGACAGCTGCAATACTCCTTTGAACGTACAAAGGCCGCGGAGTGAGCGTATGGTATACAAATATAGCGAAAAAAAGAATTTTGAAGATCTGGCCAGTGGAAGAGTCATAGCTCAAAAATCCGGACACCCCAATTTTCCTGTAAGGCTGGCACAGGAAATATTCAGCAGATGCTTATCTCGACTGGATAACCCTGATCAAATATGTATTTATGATCCCTGCTGTGGAGGCGGTTATTTGCTCACGGTCCTTGGCTTTTTGAATTTTGAGAGAATAAACACGATTGTGGCTTCTGATATAAGCGATGAGGCGATACGGCTTGCCGGCGAGAATTTATCGCTGCTTGATAAAGACGGGCTTCAAAAGCGTATTCGGCAATTAAATCATTTGCTGTCATTACATAATAAAATTTCGCACATGGAAGCATTAAATAGTGCAAATAATTTATTAAATATATTGACAAACTCAAGACATGAAATCGAACACATAGTATTTAAAACAGATATTTTATCAAATTGTCCATTGGATAACCGGAATTTTAAAGCAGATATCATAATGACTGATGTTCCTTACGGGAATCTTGTCGAGTGGCACAACAGGGATCAGGATAATGTCAATTTGCTGGATCAGCTTTTACCGGCAACAAAGGAAAATACTGTGGTTGCCATATGCTCGGACAAGTCACAGAGGTTTCAGTCGGATCATTTCCAAAGGGTGGAAAAGCAAGTAATTGGTAAACGCTTATTTCAAATATTCAGATTAGCGCAGCTCAGATAAGCAAAATGAAAAGAGTGAAAAGATGAAGGAAACAAAAATATTCAGTAAAAACAGCACCTTTCAAAAATTTGAGGTGCTGAAAACAAATCGAAATAAACGTTACAGATACAATGAATTTCTGGTTGAAGGCGTCCGCAGCCTTAACGAGGCGGTAAAGAATAACTGGAAAATCAAATCCTTTCTTTATGATAAAAGCGACCTTTCCGATTGGGCGCAGGATATGATAAAAAGAGTAAATACCGATGTCAATTTTTGTCTGACTCCAGATCTGATGAAAGAGCTGAGCGGAAAAGAGGATACCTCAGAATTGATGGCCATAATTGAAATGCGGGAGGATAAGCTGGATCAAGTGATCCTTTCCCCCAACCCCTTTATTGTGTTGTTTGACCGTCCTTCAAACAAGGGGAATCTGGGTACTATGATACGCTCGTGTGATGCGCTGGGAGCGGATATGCTCATTATTACCGGTCACTCGGTAGATTTGTATGATACGGATGTTGTCGTTTCGGCAATGGGTTCTTTTTTTAATCTGCCTGTTATCAGGATTTCCGATAATAAAGCATTATTTGAATATATTGACAGGCTGAGAAACAAATATCCTGATTTTGTTACAATAGGAACTACGGCGCACAAAGAATATCCCATTTATTCTGCAAATCTGACGTCTCCCCTTATGTTGATGATGGGAAATGAAACGATGGGATTAAACAAGGCATTTAAGGAGTATTGTGACCTGCTCTGCACAATTCCAATGTCTGAAAAATCCTATGCCACATCGTTTAATGTAAGCTGTGCCGCTTCAATATTGATGTATGAAATTACAAGGCAAAGAGGAATGAATGAAATGAGATGAATGCCAATCAAAAGCTATGTTAAACCCAATGGCTATATTGGAAGCGGTATGTACAGCTGGAGCAACTGGCGGGGGGAGGTTTGCCATGATACACCAGCGCATACAACGATGTGCGGCTGGAGGCTGATTACAGGAGCAGGAACGCGCTGCTGTGTGACCTTGCCTTCTGGACGGCTGCGTTTTTGTATCTGGTTGAAAATGCGTACGAGGAGGGGAAGCCTATGAGTAAAATCAGCATTGTACCTATGGTCACTGATGAGGATATGCAGGGCAAAGGCTATGTTCATTGGAAGGCCTGGCATGAAACCTACACCGGGCTGGTTGACCCTGCTTATTTGGAGAAAATGACGCTTGAAAAGTGCATTGATATAGCACAGCGCTGGCCGCAGAATCTGATGGTTGCAAAAGATGGTGACAAGGTTGTCGGTTTTGTCGGTTACGGTGCATATCGAGACGAGACCCTTGCCGATTGCGGCGAGGTATATGCTGTCTATGTACTTGCGGATTACCATGGTCAGAAGGTCGGCTGCAGGCTGATGGACGCGGCTTTTGAAAAGCTTGCGGATTATAAGCGGATCGCTGTCTGGGTGCTGAAGGGCAACGATAAGGCAATTCGGTTTTATGAAAGATACGGTTTCCGCTTTGATGGTACGGAGAGCGAAATCGAACTTGGCACTCCGAATACGGAAATCCGGATGGTTTATGATAAACATGGGTTAGTATGATAGTGTTTGAACTGTAATGAAATTGGCCAGAGCGGATTTTAAATAAATAAGGAAGGATACGGATATGTCAGATATAAATTATGAAATAAAAGAGGAATTGGGAGTGCTTTCCAAAAGCACGAAAGGCTGGACAAAAGAACTAAATCTTGTTTCCTGGAATGGGGCGCCGGCCAAGTATGACATAAGAGACTGGGCGCCAAATCATGAAAAGATGGGAAAGGGCATCACATTAACAGAAGAGGAGGCAGAGGCGTTATACAGGATTTTGGCCAAGCAGTTTGAGAGGCAGTGAGGATTCTTTGTGCGGTTGGACGCTCCTTGGAGCATCCAACCTGACTCCCACATTCGCAAAACCGCGCTTCTGCGTGTGCCTTAAGTGAAATAGGTGTTAAGCATCAGTGCCAGGAATATGATACCTGCCACAGCATAAAGGCCGTTCACAATCAGGCAGAGCTTCATTAAGTAGTTCTTAGCCTTTGCCCAGCCATAAGAAAGACCCGTAAATAATCCGCTGAATATCATAAATGATGCGTAGCTGGCGATCATGATTTCCGCCACAGGCGATTCCAGCGCCCAGTTATACCGCCTCAGCAGGAGAATTGTCCAGGGCACAAAAAGCATAAATGTACTTACAGCAGTTAAGATCTTGTTTTTCATAATCATTCTCTCCTTTCGGCCTGCCCAAAACGGATGCAGGAAATAAATAAAGTGATGAGGGTGACAGCAATTGCCACAGGGATCCAGGGGATAAGCGTAACCTGTGCCGTGTCAAGGTTTGCCGCAAGCTTTCCGTATTCCGATGTGATTACAAAAAAGGGATATGACATGGGATAGGCAAACCACAGCTTTGTATTGATTATCAACACAGAGGGCACAATGGAGGCCAGGCCGATACCCACGGAAAAAATGGGCGTTTGGATGGATACGGACAGCATATAGAAAAATGCAGTCATCGGTATGGCGGACAGAAACAAAAGTCCCATTTCCTTTGCCACAAAAACAGGCGGTAAAATAAAATTGTAATCCTGGGCAGCGGAGCAGATAGCGGCGCTTCCATAATACATTCCGGCCATCATCAGGAGCTGTGCAGCCGCCAATGCAAGCAGTACCATAAACTTTGCCAGACAAAGCTTCATAGAATGAATGGGTAAAGCCAGCATTTTTATAATTCCCTTATTCATCCGCTCTGTCTGATTTAAAAGCACTGTGCCGACCACCATGCTTGCCGGAAACATGAACCAGGACATTGCCATAAAGCCTTGAATAAAAAAATTATTTTCCGGAGAAATCCCTTCCGCCTGCATGCCAAAATTCAGATGTACATTCAGGATAGACGGGAGCCACAGGATTATTGTGGCCGCGAGTAGAATAAAAAGGATCCTGGAGCGTTTGATTTTCATAAATTCAACGCTTACAAGGGATATAAAGCTCATTCAAACCACCTCCTTATCCGGAGCAAAAGCAGCTCTGCCAAAACAAGAATTGCAAGTTCTGCGGCGGCTGCAGTAATAAAAGCGATTATCTGTGACCGGTCTGCATCGGCAAATATTTGAAAGGGCATTGCAAAAGGGAAGAGGGAAGGCATAAAGCGATCCGTGGGCAGCATTGTTGCGGTAAATGTGCAGACAACACCGATGCCCAGCGATACCCACATATTCCTGCAGATCTGTGCAATAAGGAGCGACAGGATCATGCAGGGCAGCAACAGCCCAAATGCATACCCGAAGCTTTTGCATAATTCCATCCAGAAATCTTTTCCGATTTCCATCCAATAGCAGGAGCAAAATGCAATTGCCCCCGCTTCGATTGCCAGCGCCGCAGCACTCATCATAATTGTCAACAGCGCTTTGCCGAAAAAGACCGAGCTTTCCCAAATGGGAAGAGATTTTACTTTTTGTATCGCATTGTCGGCATACTCAATATGGTATAAGAGACAGGTTCCCGACGTGACAAGCAGTATATTCAGCATTGCCATCATCTGCCAATTTGCATGGAACAGAATTGAAACAGGATTGCCCTGCCGGGTAAGGTACATTTCTGACCGCACAGCCATATTCACGACAGGGACGGCGGCAGCCAGCATGCCGCCCGCTATATATGCGGCTAAAAGACCGGTTCGTTTTGCCTTCTTAAATTCTAAAAAAACACTCATTGTTCTCCACCTCTTTTCTGATTGTCGGCATCGATCAGAGCAAGAAAGGTCTCTTCCAGATTATAGGTAGGATATCCCCTGGAATGAGCGCTGGCTTTCAGCTCGTCAAGAGTTCCCTCAAACAGCAGATGCCCATGATTCAGAATACCGATATTATCAGCCATCAGTTCAACCTCGGCCAGCAGGTGGGAGGAGACCAGAACGGTACAGCCGAATTTTTCCGGCAGAGAGCGGATCAGTGTTCTGATCTCGTGAATACCCACAGGGTCAAGGCCGTTTGTGGGCTCATCCAGAATCAGAATCGGAGGCTTTCCGATCAGGGCGCTTGCCAGCCCCAGACGTTGCTTCATCCCAAGAGAATACTTTTTAGCAACCCGTTTCTTAAACTGTGTCAGCCCTACAAGCTCCAGCGCTTCCGATACAGAGGATTTCGGAAGGCCCAATATTCTGCGGACAATTTCCAGATTTTCCTCACCGGTTAAATTTCCGTAAAAAGCTGGCGCTTCGATAAAAGAACCGATTTCCTTCAGAATCGACACTCTGTTTTCCGGGTACTTTTTTCCGTCAACCGTAAACGAGCCGCTTGTGGGCCTGGCAAGCCCCAGAAACATTTTCATTGTGGTGGATTTCCCTGCGCCGTTCGGACCCAGAAATCCGTAAACTGTGCCCTTCGGAATGTGCAGCGACACATCCGAAACGGCGGTAAAATCAGCATAGGACTTGGTTAAATGTCTGGTTTCAATGATATACATTTGTTACCTCCTTCTCATCATCGCAGTCCTATTGTAGCTTCCGCTCCTTGCATTAACCTTCTCGTATCCTTACATTTACCTTACAATTCCGGATACACTTATGCAGAGGGGTGTTTTTATGGTAAAATGTGCTTATTCGGAAAGGACCCAATCAGGAGGTATCCCCATGAGCTTTGACTATTTAAAACAAAAACGCATAATGCTGGTGGATGACGAGCAGGAGCTTTTAGATTTGGTGGCATCGATTTTAAAGGAGGAGGGCTTTACAAATGTTCAGACCGCAAAAACCGTGAATGAAGCCATTGCCCTTTCAGAAAAATACTGTCCGGAGCTTGCAATTCTCGATGTAATGCTTCCCGACGGCAGCGGCTTTGACCTTATGAAGCGGCTGAAAAGCATAGCGGACTATCCGGTATTGTTTTTGACAGCCCGTGGTGAGGATGAGGATAAATTCTGCGGCTTTGGTCTTGGAGCAGATGATTATATGGTAAAGCCCTTTTTGCCGAAGGAGCTTTTATTTCGAGTCAATGCCATTCTCCGCAGGAGCTATAAGGCGGAGAATCCGCTTGTGAAGCTGGCCGCCAGTGAAATTGACTTTGACCGTGCGGAGGTCATTAGGGGCGGGGAGCATCTTTCGCTTACGGCAAAGGAGCATGACATTCTTGCCGCTCTGTATCGGAACGCGGGAAGAATTGTTACAATTGATGCTCTGTGCGAAGCCGCCTGGGGAGATAATCCCTTTGGCTATGAGAACTCGCTGATGGCACATATTCGCCGCATCAGAGAAAAGATTGAAGCGAGTCCATCCCATCCTGCTTCTCTCATTACGATTAAGGGACTGGGATATAAGCTTATGGTGGAAGGAAAATGAAAGGGAAAATGAAATGAAAAGCGTGCTGAAGCTGATACGGCGTTTTGTGGGCATCATGCTCCTGGCGGCTGTTTTGCTGGTTGGTTTGAATTTTATATTGCTGGCCGTATATACGTTGAGCTGGATGCCCAATGCCCATCCCTGGAAGACCGCGGAGGAGGTTGCCGGTTACCTGGTTCAGGATGACGGCAGCTATTTCCTGCCGGAGGAAATAGCCCGGGAATTGGAGGAAGCGGATGTATGGGGCATTTTGATTGACAATACTGCTATGCAGGTAGTGTGGCAGTCCGACAATCTGCCGGAAACGGTTCCTGAAGCATATTCTGCAGCAGATATTGCACGCCTCACCCGAGGTTATATTGACGGGTATCCCACATTTACAGCCGGAGCAGAGAATGGACTGGTGGTATTGGGCTATCCGAAGGACAGCTTTTGGAAGCATATATGGCCCAGCTGGGACTATGATCTGATCGCAGATTTGCCGAAGACCATGTTTTCTGTCCTGGCGGTAAATATTGCGTTGATCTTTGTGATCTATATGCTTGCCAATTCAGGAGTGCTGAAGGCGGTAAAGCCTATTGTGAGAGGAATACAGGCGCTGCCTGCAAAAGAAGCCATTCATATAAGAGAAAAAGGTCTTTTGTCCGAGCTTGCGGTAAATATTAATAAGACCTCGGAAATTTTGCAGTCTCAAAGCAGGCAGCTTCGGAAAAAGGAGACTGCGAGAGCAAACTGGATTGCGGGAGTATCTCACGACATACGCACACCGCTGTCCATGGTTATGGGCTATGCAGGCCAGCTGGAAAGCGATATGCGGTTATCGGAGGAGGACCGTAAAAAGGCGGCGGTCATTGTACAGCAGAGCAAGCGAATGCGAAATTTAATCAATGATCTGAATCTTGCCTCCAAATTGGAGTATAATATGCAGCCGGTCAATCCTGCAAGGCAGAATCTGATTGCCGTTGTCCGTCAGGCAGCAGTGGATTTCATCAATATGGATATTGATGAAAAGTACCCTGTTGAATGGGAAACGGATGAAAATCTGACCGCCTGCTTTGCCGAGGTTGACGGGGAGCTGATAAAGCGGGCAGTAAGCAATCTTATCTCAAATTGCATCAATCATAATAAACAGGGATGCCGCATCCATGTGAGCGTGCGGGTTGAAAACAGTAACTGTATCACAGCGGTTGAAGATGACGGTGTGGGAGCTGATGAGGAACTGATCAAGCGGCTGGACAACGCTCCGCATTATATGGTTTGCGATGAAAATATCTCCGAGCAGCGCCATGGTCTGGGACTGCTGATCGTGAAGCAGATTATGGCGGTACATGGCGGGACGGTTCATATCGGGCACAGCGCATATGGCGGTTTCTCCGTTCAATTAATATTGCCGCTTGCCGGGGCTGGAAATGGGAAATAGAATTTTTAGAAAATAGATTGACTCTCCTGTAAGGTCAGATGTTATACTGCATACAGATTCGAATCGATCATCATATGAGAAGGGAGACAGTATGCTGCAGATAGGAGAATTTTCGGGAATATGTCAGGTCAGTGTGAAAACACTTCATCATTATGATAAAATCGGTCTGCTTGCGCCGGCGGAGGTTGATCGGTTTACAGGCTATAGATATTATCAGATCTCGCAGATAGACGAGATGAATTATATCCAGCGCCTTAAGCGTTATGGCTTTTCTCTGGACGAAATTCAGCGGATGCTTACCCTTTCGGATGATAAAGCGCTCTTGAATGTGCTGCGGCAATCGCACCATGATGGGAGTGGACGAATTCGAAAAGTACTACGGCACGCTTTTTGAACGGGTGCCCGGGGAGCGGGTTACGCCTACGGGGCTGAACGGCGCCAGATACTACGATGAGGAATTTAATCATGAATCATCGGACATAGAGGTGTTTATAGGGATCAAGGAGAAGGAAAAGGCCGACACGGTGATAGAGCCCTGTGAGTGCGCCATGACCATTCACCGCGGCGGATACTCCACGCTTTCGGAAGCCTATGGCGCGGTGGTATCCCGGATCGCGGAGAACGGATACGAAATTGCAGGAGCGCCTTTTGATCTCTACATCAAGAACCAGTTTGACACGCCTTCGTCGGAGGACTGGGAGACGGAAGTATATTTCCCTATTCGGAAAAAATAATAGAATAAAGGTTACTTTTCACGGGGTGTGCATCAAGTTGCTTTGAGCGGCGAAGCCGTGAAAAGTAACGAATAAAGTGATTTCCGACAGAGGCCGGACTGCTGTAAAAAGCTTCAGGCCTCTGTCCGTTTTCTCACAGGCAGCATCAGATCCAGCTGACCGGTAATGCAGTCGTCGGGCCAGCCTAAGTGGGAGGCGTAGACCCAGTTCAGATGTTCCTCAAGGCAGCCGCCCATGATTTCTTCCCCCAGCTCGCTGTAATTGGGCTCATAGATTTCGCTGTTTTCGACCCATTGTGCGAGGCTGCCCCAATACTGAAATTCAGGGAAATTAATTGCAAGTACCGCATACAGGCCGCCCTCAAATTTCTTTTTTGCCAGGTGGCCAGGAAGCTCCATTTCCTCGGGTACAGTGACCCATACCTCGTAGCCGTGGACACCGTTTTCCAGTATCCCGGGATTGGGGTGATTGAAACCGAACATTCTGGCGTCAGGCTTTTTTTCGTAGAGCCCGCTCTCCTGTACAAATTTGCAGATCACGTCGCCGGCCTGCTCCTCAGGATTTTCTCCCACGAATTGATAGGCGGCTACTGTGCAGGGAGGCAGAAGAATAATTCTTACATTCAGTGATTTATCCAGGATTTCATTGGCCTTGTTCAGATCGGACATATTCGTATTCTCCTTTATGGTTGTTTTGGAAAGGGCCAGTCTGCCTATGGCTTTCGCGAACTCCGAATCCTCCAGCATATCAAAAGGAATGTTTTTCCGTATACTCCTGTCAAATCGCAGCACAAGCTCCTTCAGCAGTTTTTTGATCAGGTTTAAAGAGGCCGCTTCCTCCTCCAGCTCCTCCAGGTTTTCCTGCAGGATTTCCAAGGCATGAAGCTGGTTTGTATCCTGCAGAATCATGGCAATCTGCTTCAGCGGAATACGCAGCTTCCGAAGAATGACGATCTGCTGCAGGCGCCGCACAGCTCCTTCGTCATAAATTCGATAAGAATTATCTTCTCTGCGCAGGGATGTGAGAAGCCCCAGCTTTTCATAATGCCGGAGCATTCTGGGGGTGACATCGAGCATTTTTGAGATCTGGCTGATTGTAAGGTTTTCCATTGACATAGCTCCTTTCCCTATCAGAATAAAGGATGACACCGTGTCAATGTCAAGAAAAAATTTGTAAATCCAATCATTATTGGTTATAATGGTTATTTTTGAATGAAGATGATTTAAACTATGTAGAACCGGATATCTCAGTCATATGCGATCTGACAAAGTTGGATGAAAAAGGCTGCCACGGTGCGCCGGACTGGATCATTGAAATTGTTTCTCAAAGCAGCAAACCAAGGGATTACATGACAAAATTGATTAAGTATCGTACAGCAGGGGTTCGGGAATATTGGATTGTTGATCCCGGGAAACAAATGACAACCGCGTATTCGTTTGAACGGGACTGGGTGGAACATTATGGTTTTGAGACAAACATACCCGTTGGAATTTTTAAAGACTTTTTTATAAGGATACAGTAGATATTGGGCGGAGCAGATGGGCGATGAAAAAGCACTTGGAAAATAAAATCCAGGTGCTTTTTCAGTTGTATTCACGAAATAGCGAACTGAATATCAAATTTTTAATTATTGTGATGAATGGTTTCCTGTATAATAATAAGCATACAGTGGCTTGGTGTTTGCAGAAAAAGGGGAGGTGTGCCATGCTGATACACAACAAAGAATTCGGGAGGATTGAAATTCGCGATATTCCTCTGTCCAGAGAGACAATTCCGCTTCTGGATGATATGAAGGATATTTCCGGAACCTATACCAGCTCCGGAAGGGTGCTGGTTTCCGGCCTCATATCCGGAGAGGAAGGGGAACAGGATCGATATCAGGTGCTGACCATCCGGGATGACGGAACGGATATGCACAAGGTTTTTGAAGGTGTGATTCCCAGGCGGAAAGGAGCAAACGGAATACGCTGGATGTGCTTTGCAGATAATAAGCGGATTCTTTTGGGGGATTATATACTGGAGTGCCAGCCGGATGTGGACCGTTGCGAAAGGGCAAGACTGCTGCGGGTCTATTATCCGGAGGATCTGGATGACGGAGAAAATATTTTCTTCAGGTGGTCGGAGATCGTGATTGCCCCGGATAATATACATATGTGCTGGACCATGCTGACCTATACAGGGTCGGTTAATTATCTGGGGAGGCTGAAAAGGGAGGAGGACTGCTATCGGCTGGAGGATGTGTATGCCATCAGCCATGAAGAAGCTTATGAGCCTGACCCGGAGCATGAGGGGTATGTGCTGCCGGTTCCGGCCCGGGGCGGGGAGCTGAAGCAGGTGATCCGGGGCGGGAAGGCGCTTTCAATGGCGGGAGGCGGAGACAGCGTCAGCGAGAGTATGATTCTGCCCCTGGACAGCCATGAGCTGATTCAGCTTACGGATACGCCGGGATATGAGGAAACCACGATCCTTTCGCCGGATGAAAGGCTGGGGGTGGTTATGTCTCCCCGTTTTTCCCAAAAGACAAACTGCGGTGTATTTGGGCTTGTGCCTCAGCCCCATGCCTTTGCGGTGAGTGGGAAGCTTATTAATTGTCTCTATATGTATTGCGTCAGTGGTGTGCGCCAATTCCGCAAAGGGAACATCGGACCGGTGCTGATTGATATTGACAGATCCCTCAAGGAGGGTCGTGCCTGCAAGGGCGCAGATCTCAGTGATCCGGAAGGAAAATGGGTGTATTATTCTCCTATCAGCTGGCATCCGGACAGCACCAGAGCCATGTGGATCGAGGGTACCAGACCGGCGGAGGGGGAGAAAAGGATGCGGTTGAGGATGTGTCATTTGCTGGACAGGGAGGCTTCCCATCCGGTGCCGGCGGGAAAAACACCGGATGGTTGGGAGGTGCCCTATGCCGTGCCTGCAAAGGCCCCGTCGAAAAGGCCGGAAGGAGCTTTTTCCGTAAGGATAAAAGGGAAACACAGCGGATTTGTGGTAAATGAATGTGAACCGGGGAACCCGCCTCTGTATCGCACGGTTTATCATCAGTTCAGTGACGACGGAAAAACCTTTTACAGCGGAAGCATGAGGGTGAAAGCCTCCGCCAACATATTTGCACCGGGGGAGACGGTGTTTGAAGCGGATGCAGCAGTGACGGGAGCCCATGTGGGAGAAATGAAGCTGCGGGCGGTATTCCGGAGAGACAGAAGCGACGCCCCGGCCATGCTTTCTTTTGCACCGGGAGAAGACGGTCTTCCGGAAAGTCATGGCTGGTCTGCCTATGACGGACAGACTCTGTATGTAGAGGACATGGAGCCCTGACAGGGATTCTGGCTCTGGGGCGTGGGAATTTTAAAGAACAGCCGGGAAAGCCGGAGGGCAGCTCCGGAATATAAGTGGAGGAAATAATATGCAGGCAATTTTTTTGAAGACAGAACACATGACAAATCCGCTGGGAATCGATATTCGAAAACCATATTTGTCCTGGCAGTGCAGGGGCGGGATAAAGCAGACAGCCTATGAAATCCAGGCTTTTACCGGGGGACAGGTGATCTGGAACAGCGGAAAGGTAGCTTCTTCCAGAATGAATGATCTTTTGGGAGTGGAGACGGCAAGCAGACAGCGGGTTTCCTGGCAGGTACGCCTGTGGGATCAGGAGGATGTGCCCGGGGAATGGAGCGAAGAAGCTTTTTTTGAAATGGGGCTTTTGGAAAAAGACGAGTTTACAGCAAAATGGATCAACCCGGAGTTGACTTGTGACCCCAAGGTCCACAAGCCTGCCAGCTATTTGCGCAGGTCCTTTCAGGTGGATCGAAAAGGGTCTGCCAGGCTGTACATAACCTGCCATGGCCTGTATGAGGCATGGATCAACGGCAGGAGAGCGGGAGATTTTGTTCTGGCTCCGGGTTCATTTACTTATGACCGGCGGCTGGCATATCAGACCTATGATGTGACGGAGCTGGTAAGAGAGGGAGAAAACCGGGTACAGGTAATCCTGGGCGACGGCTGGTACCGCAGCTGTTCCGGAGTGGACGGAGAAAGAAATCTTTACGGGGAGGACGTGGCTCTGTATTTTCAGCTGGAGATAGACGGAAAGGCGGTCTGCGTTTCCGATGAAGGCTGGGAGGCCTCTCAGGCAGGTCCTGTGCGGGAAAATGACATGCAGCAGGGCGAGACAGTGGATGCCAGGCTGGAGGAAATCGGAGATTGGCATCTGGTAAAGACAGAGGACTTTGGGACAGCAAATCTGTGCTGCTCCAACTGTGTGCCAGTGACAGAAAACGAGCGTTTTGAGGGAAAGCTTCTGCAGACGCCGGACGGAAGCATCGTGATCGATTATGGGCAGAATCTGGCCGGATATGTGGAGTTTACGGTAAAGGCCCACGCCGGACAGCGGATTGTTATAACGCACGGGGAGACTCTGGATGAAAACGGCAATTTTACAGCCGAGAACTTTCAGGATAGAAAGCGTCACAAGGAAGGCGGGATCTGTCAGAGAGTGATGTATGTCTGCAAGGAGGGAGAGAACCACTACAAGTCCAGGTTTGCCATATGGGGCTTCCGCTACGGAAAGGTGGAGACGGAGGCGGATTTGTCCTCCGGGAAGTTCACCGCCATAGCCGTGTATTCTCGAATGGAGCAGCTGGGCAGATTTGAGTGCTCCAATGAGGACGTTAACCGGCTGGTGGAGAATAGTATCTGGAGCCAGAAGTCCAATTTCTGCGATGTACCTACGGACTGTCCCACCAGAGAGCGGGCGGCCTGGACGGGAGATATGGGAGTGTTTGCCCGGACGGGGATATACCTGGAGGATTGTTATCCGGTGATTCGTAAGTGGCTGGGCGAGTGCAGGCTGAACCAGCATGAGGACGGGAAAATAGCCAATATAGCCCCCAGAAATAATGTGCCGGGATTTTTTGCCGGTCTGCTGGCCGGGTCCGTGGGCTGGGGAGATGCCTGTATCACGGTGCCTTATGACCTGTATCGGCGGTACGGGGACCGGCGGATTTTGGAAGAGAATTATGAGATGATGAAAAAATGGTACCGTTTTCTGGAGAGCAGGGCCGGACAGAAGGCAGGAGAGGGGGATGCTTCTTCAAAGGGAAATTCCTGGGAGGCCTATGCCATCGAGACGGGAGTGGATTATGGTGAGTGGTGCGAGCCGGATGTGGATAGTACCATGGCCATGCGCACTCCTCAGGGAAAGGTAGCCACCGCGTATTTTGCCAGATCGGGGCAGTTGCTTTCAGAGATTGCGGAAATTCTGGGCTGTCAGGAGGAAGCGGCAGAATTTGCCCGGACGGCGGCGGGGGCCAGAGAGGCCTTTCGGCATATGGCGCTGGAGGGCGGCAGGATCCGCTCAGACCGGCAGGCAGAGTATGTGCGGGCCATATCCTTTGGCCTGTTGGACCAGGAAGAGGAAAAGCAGGCAGCATGGGATTTAAATGATTTGGTGGTGAAAAACGGATATCATTTAAATACCGGTTTTCTCTCCACACCTCAGCTGTGCCCTGTGCTGGCCCAACACGGTTATGTGGAGACGGCTTATCAGCTGCTGCTACAGGACACTATGCCCGGATGGCTCTATGAGGTGAAAAAAGGCGCTACCACCATCTGGGAAAACTGGGACGGCATCAATGAAAAGGGGCAGGTGAAGGCCTCGCTGAACCATTATTCCTATGGAGCCGTCTGTGGGTGGCTGTTTGCGGGAGTTTGCGGTATTGTGCTTGAACGGGGAGAAATCACCATCAGTCCCTGCCCCCATAAATCCCTGCAGTACGCCAGGGCGGTGTATCAGTCGCCGGCAGGTGAGATCGTCAGCGGCTGGAGATATGAGGGAGATCATGTGGTCTATGAAATCGAAATTCCAGCAAATGGGGAGGCGCAGGTGATTCTGCCTGACGGACGGAAGGAGACTCTGACGGCTGGAAGCTATCGGCTGTAGGACAGGGAGCAGCTGCCTTTGCGAGGGGGCGGGGGAGGTACCAGTTCAGCCCGCGCCTATTCGCAAAGCCGCATCTGCGGTGCTTTGCGCTGCTTCGCAGCTGCCTTTGCTCATAAGATGGCGCTCCCTCAGTACATGTGAAGATCTGGAAATTCGTGCAAGCACGATTTTCAGATCTTTACATGTACTGGCTGAACTGGCATGTGTAAAGTGTCGAAATATAATATTTTATGTTGACTTTGTTTGAGCAATGTGATAAGATGTAATAAATTAATTTATCAAATTAATTCAAAAGTCTGTGCAGATTGTAGGCTGTTTATTTTTGCTGAATAAATTAATAAAACAAATTAATTCAGCAATGGAGGAGCAAGAGGGCCGTTTGGCTTATTGCCCCGGGAAACAAAGGAAAGGAGTATGGTGTATGGAACAGGAACTCAGAGACCAGGTGAATCAAATACTGCAAAAGGATCTGGATGAGGTGTATTTTTCCATTGGGAAAAAGATTTTAAACGATCATCCGCAGTCGCGCTATGTTCCCTGGATGCTGGCGCATAAGATGTCGCCGGAGGAGGCCCGCGTGATCGATGCGTTGCCGGATCCGGACTGGACGCCGGAGCTGGGAGAGCTGAAAATCTCAAAGGCTTTTGCGGATAAGCTGGGAATGGACAAGTATGAGGTGGATGCCCAGCTTATGGACCGGTTTTTCAGCGCCGACGTGATGTCCGATCCGGAGGTGGGGCCCAAGGTCCGGACAGATCCGGTACAGTGGATGGATCTGCAGCACAGTCCGGTGTGGAGGGACCGCAATGGACGAGCCTACTATGTGGTGCTGCAAATGTTTTTGGAAAATGAGCTTTCTCCCAGAATGGAAGCATCCACGGAGGCATCCAGGGTGGGAAATCCGGATTGGGTCAATCCCTCCGGAGGAAGAATTCTGCCCCGGTATGATTCGGTGAAGGATTTTCCAGAGCTGCTTCCTATTGAAAATTATAAAACTGTATTGCAGTCCTGTGAATTGTTGACGATTATAGAGTGCCCGTGCCGGTTCCGTCATCCGGAAACGGAAAAGAATCCCTTTGTGTGCGTGGAGGCCAACGATGCAGCAAAGCTTTTGATCGATATGGGATTTTCCCGTCAGTATTCGTGGAAGGAGGTTTTTGATATTGTTCAGAAGGCCGGGAAAAAAGAGCCCTTTGTACACACTGCCCGGAACAATGACATGATGGACGAGACCAACACCAGGATTACATCTTATTCCAACGTTTTGTGCAACTGCAATGTGACAGCCTGTGGTGTGCTTTCTAATATGCATAATTATGGAAGTACCCAGAAGCCCTGGGATTATTACACCAAATCCCGCTTCCGGGCACAGATCGATCTGGACAAATGTATTGACTGCGGCCTGTGCGAAAAATCCCGCTGCATGTTTGGTGCGATCCAGACGAAGTATTATGTAGACAAGGGAGTTCACGGAAGGTGCGTCAACGAGACACAGTGTATGGGCTGCGGCTGCTGTGTGGAGACCTGTCCTACGGGAGCGCTTACCATGAAGCTGGTGGATCCGCCTGAAAGTCTGCTGGGCTATCACCCTCAGCCTGCTGCTGGATCCGGGAAGGAGGAATAATATGAGGACAGATTATACCAACACAGAACCAGAGATGCTGGAAGAGATTAATAAAATCTTCCACAAAGATATCGATCCGATTTTTATGGAGCTTGCCCGCAGAATTGAGCCCCGCATCGAAAATCCCCGCTATATGCCCTGGCTTCTGGCCCATAAGATGAGTCCGGAATGCGCCAGGATCCTGATGGCGCTGCCGGATCCGGACTGGACGCCGGAGCTGGGAGACCACATGGTTTCCGACAAATTCATCGAAAGGCTGGGCATGGACAAAGAATTTGTCCGCAGTCAGCTGGAGGACCGATATTTCAGCGGAGATATTTTTTACGATAAATCCACAGGTGAACCCATTGTGACGCCTGGAGGAGCTCTCTGGGCAGATCTGCAGAACAACCCGGACTGGATGAAAAAGAACGGACCGGCCTACTATAAAGGCGTTGCTATGTTCCATGAGTATGATTTTGCGGCATGTATTGAAGAAACCATGCATGAACTGATGGAAAAAGGGATCCATGGTCTGAACCAGATTTGTCCCCGGTATGATTCGGTGAAGGATTGTCCGGACCTGCTTCCCGTGGAAAATTATAAGGAGATCCTTAAAAGTAAAAAGAAGCTGACTCAGAATCAGTGCGCCTGCCGTACCCGATACCCGGAGCTTGCCCAGGATGACCATGTGTGTATTTCCGCAGACGAGACGGCCGATTTTATGATTGCACACAATCTGGGAAAAGAGATTTCCTTTGAGGAAATGTTTGATTATATTCAGAAATCAGGAAAAAAGATCCCCCATGTCCATGTGGTGGCCCATACCATGGACATGGAAGATATCGGTACCATTTTGTGCAGCTGTAATGTGAATACCTGCTCCGGTCTGCGCCATATCACCGCTACCGGCGGAAAATATCATTATCGGGAGATATACAATAAATCCAGGTTCCGGGCGGTGTTGGATCCCGCTAAATGTATCGACTGCGGGCTGTGCTATAAAAAACGCTGTATGTTTGACGCCATTCACCGGAAATTTGACCGGGATTATCAGGATGAGGCTTTGTTCGTAAACGAGTTCAACTGTATGGGCTGCGGCTGTTGTGTGGAGACCTGCCCCACGGGAGCGCTTACCATGAAGCTGGTGGATCCGCCGGAGGCGCTGCTGGGATGGAACGTGGTAGACGGGAAGGCTATTGACCCGGACACCCTTCACAAGAAGGAAGAAAAAGAGCCGGATATCGCCTTTTATTGAGGCTTTGGAGAGCCCCGGCTTATGGAAAGGAGGCCTGGTCTGAGAATGTCAACGGAGGAAGTACAGGCATATTTTAACGATATCGCGCAAAGCTGGGACAGCATGAATCATTGCAACGAGGAAAAGCTTCGGCGGATCGTGGAGCTTTCCGGCATTGAAAGGGGCTGCAAGGTTTTGGATCTGGCCTGCGGAACCGGCGTCCTGACCGGGTATCTTCTGGAGACCACGCCTTTTGTGACGGGCCTGGATCTGGCGGAGAACATGGTGGCCCGGGCCCGGGAAAAATATGCCGGAACCACGGCACGTTTTCTCAGGTGTGATTTTTACGATTTTGCGGGAGAAAGCTTCGACGCGGTCATCCTGCATAATGCCTATCCCCATTTTGAGGACAAGGAAAGGCTGGTCACATGCCTGGCGGCTGTCCTGAAGCCGGGAGGGCGCCTGGTGGTGGCGCACTCTATCGGAAGGGAGCATCTGAACCGGGTGCACCGGGGGCGGCCCCGGGGCCTGTCGGCACCTCTCGGGTCTGCGGATCAGGAAGCATTGCTGTTTGCCGGGGCATTTGAAATCGATCAGATCATAGACGAGAAGGATTTTTACGCCTTTTCCGGAATCAAAATATAGGCACGTTTTTTGCGGCAGGAAGAAAGGCCGTGAGAATAAATTTACAAGATGCCCGCCAAAGCGGGAAGAAGGGAGATGTAATATGAAACGGTTTTTAGGTGTGTTTTTGGCAATGGTAATGGTGCTTTGCATGACGGCCTGCGGAAATGACGACGGAAAGTCTTCGTCGAGCACTCCGTCCAGCGGTGCTGAAAAGTCGGAGCAGCCCTCGGGAGGTGGTGACGCGTCGGACGAGAAGCCGGTGGAGATCACCTTTGCCACCTGGGCCATGGAAAGCGAAATGACAAAGATGGTGGATCTTTACAATTCATCTCAGAGCAAGGTCCATGTGACACTGCAGGTGACGCCGCTGTCCGAATACGGAACCCTGATGAATGCCGTTCTGGGAACCTCCGAGGGCCCGGACGTGCTGTGGGCAGGACTGCAGACCAGACTTTGGGGAAATGCGGGAAAGCTGGCTGAGCTGCAGGAGCGGGCGGCACAGGATAACCTGGATTTTGGCGTATTCCTGGAGTATCCCCTGAAGCAGAACTATGTGGGGGACAAGCTGTACGGAATTCCCTGCTACACGGACTCCTACGCCATCTGCTATAACAAGGCCATCTTTGACAAATACGATGTGGCATATCCCCAGAAGGGATGGAGCTGGACCGATTATGAGGCCATTGCAGAGGAGCTGAATGCCAAAATCAAGGAACAGGGAGGCAGTGAGTTTGCATCTGCTTTTTCCATCAATGAGCCGGCCCATGGAACCCTGCTTATGCTTACCGGAAACGGAGCGAAGCTTTACAATGAGGATGTCAGTGCATGTGCCCTCAATGTTCCGGAATCTGTGGAAATGCTGGAAATGATGCGCAGGATGATCGCCAGCGGCGCACAGGCCGATTACGATACTCTGGTAGAAACCAGCCCCAACTCTCTCTTCATCTCCGGTCTGGCAGCCATGATCGTGGTCTGTCCTGACCCGGGTGCCAACGGGCTTTTTGAGGGAACTGCCGTGAAGGATACCCTGGAGTATATTGCATTCCCCAACGGACCGACCTCCGGAACTAACTATATATCTACTGTTACCATGAACAATCTGGTAATCAACAGCGGAACGGAAAAATTTGACGCCGCATGGGATTTCGTTACCTGGTACACCATGGATCAGGCGGCGGTGGATCTTTTTGCCCAGATCGAATGGCATCTGCCTACCAATGTCAACGCGCTGGATTCCTGGAAGGCTTCCCACGATTATGCGGAGGTTTATGTGGAAGAGGCCGAGAGGGTTGTGACCGTATGGGATGTACCCTTGTGTAATTATTCCTGCCTGGGCCAGATCAGCCCCAGTCTGATTCCTGTATTCAATGGGGAGATCAGTGCCGAGGAGGGACTGGCCAACCTGGAGAAGGCTATCAATGATCTGATCACAGAGGAGCGCAGCAAATAAGGAGCTGCCCACAGCGGCAGTCCATGTGAAACTGTATATGGAAACCAGGGTGGAAGCCGCCCGCACTTTTCTGCGGCGGCTTCCGCCGCTTTTAAGACCGGATTTGTGTCTGTGCAAGCCAGAGCACACAAGGGGGTAATTTTATGGAGAAACGAAAACTGGGAAAGAGGAGAAAGAAGGAGATACTGACCGGATATCTGTTTATTCTGCCGTTATTCATAGGGTTGGGGGTGTTTCATTTCTACGCGTTTTTCAACAATATCTGGATCAGCCTTACGGACCGCAGGGCGCTTCAGGAGGGAACATTTATCGGACTGAAAAATTATTTAAAGGTACTGCAGGATGAGAATTTCCGCCAGTCTCTGGGAAATACCATTCAATACGTATTGATCTGCGTGCCGTGCATTTTGGTGCTGTCTACAGTCCTGGCGGTGCTTCTGAACAGCCGGATCAAAGGGAAGGGTATTTTCCGTACTTTAATATTTTTCCCGCTGGTGACGGCGCCCTCGGCCATTGCTCTGACCTGGAGATGGCTGCTCAACACCCGCTATGGCATGATCAATAACATTTTCCGGGCCTTCGGAGGGGAGGAGGTTGCCTGGCTCATTGACAAGCGGTATACCCTGTATTCCTGTGCGGTGGTTATCATCTGGGCCGCCATTGGATATCAGGTAATAGTGATCCTGGCGGGACTTCAGAATATTTCCACCTCCTATTACGAGGCGGCCAGGATCGACGGGGCAAGCGGGATCAAGCAGTTCTTCTTTATTACGCTGCCGCTTTTGACACCCACCTTGTATTTTGTTCTGACGCTGTCCGTGATTTCCATGTTCAAGGAGTTTGAGATCGTATATATGCTGATCCCGTCCACTCAGTATAATACCTCGTCGCCGGCCATTGATTCCTCCAGAACGGTAGTGCGCTATTTTTACGACCTGACCTTCCGGGGAGAATTTAACGAGGGATACGGATCCGCCATTTCCGTGTGTCTGTTTTTGATTATTCTGGTGGTGACACTGATACAGAACAGACTGCAGAAAAAATGGGTATTTTACGCATAGGGAAGGGGGAAGGTTACATGAAAAGAAAAAATTGGATGATTTATCTGGCGCTGTCTATTGCCGTTGCCGTGATGGTGGTACCGTTTATATGGATGCTGCTGACCTCCTTCAAAACCTTTGAGGATTCTACAAGGATTCCGCTGCAGATTCTGCCGGAGAAATGGGTTTTGACAAACTATCAGGAGATTCTGGAGGTGTTTCCTGTGGCACAGTGGTTTATGAACTCTCTTCTGTCGGTGGTGATTTCCATTGTGGGGCAGGTATTCCTGGGATCTCTTGCGGCCTATGCCTTTGCCAGGCTTAAGTTTCCGGGAAAAGAGGTATTGTTTCTGCTGTGTCTCTCTATCATGATGATACCGGAACAGATATTCATCATTCCCCGGTACAACACCCTGTCTGCCATGGGGCTGACCAATACCCGGACTGCGCTGTGGATCGTAAGGCTTTTTTCGGTGTTCGCCGTATTTCTCATGAGGCAGTTTATTCTTTCGGTTCCCAATGAGCTGGACGAGGCGGCCATGGTGGACGGAGCGGGCCATCTTCGGATTTATGCCACAATTATTCTGCCTGTGCTGAAGGCCCCGGTGATCTCACTTGCCATTTTGTCCGGGCTCACCACCTGGAAGGATATGATGTGGCCTCTGATCGTGATTCGTGACCGGGATAAGATGCCCGTGGTATCAGGACTGTCCACTTTGGCAGATTATTTTGCCAATCGTTTTCCCCATCAGATGGCGGGAGGAGTGCTTTGCTCCGTACCGGTAATTATATTCTTTTTTATTCTCCAGAAGCATTTTGTGGCCGGCATCGCTTCCCAGGGAATCAAAGAATAGGGGATATATATTGACATTTTTTGGAAGAGTCCTATATACTTAAAACGATTGCACTACATTATATTGAGCATTTTTGTGGGTGCAGTGATTACGAAAGCGAAGGGGATGGAGATATGCTATGTGGAACTAATATGTCTGATATCAAGATATCCAACAGGAGCGCTATCCTGCGTCTGCTGCATGAAGAGGGCGCCATGTCGCGCAAGCAGATCGCGGCCCGTCTGAAGCTGACGCCTGCGACCATCACTGTCATTATCAATGAACTGATGAGTGAGGGCATCCTGGTGGAGGGAATCAGCGTCCCCAATGCCGGCGCGGCAGGAAGAAGGGAAGTGATGGTGGAGATCAGCCGTTCAAAGCATGTGGCGCTGGGGATTGCCTTCGGCAGCAGCTCGATGTTTATCGTTGTAGTAAATCTGCATGGCGAGCAGATCCATGGGGAGGAGCTTGGTTTTCCGGAAGAGCTGACGCCCCGGGCCTTTGTGGAGAAGGCGGCGGCCCGGATCAAGGAGCTGATCAGAGAGCAGGGATACCTGGAGGATTATATTATCGGGCTGGGGATCACCATCTGCGGTGTGGTGGACTGCGCCAACGGAATTATTCTGGACAGCGGCGGAATTTGGGAAGAAAAAAATGTTCCCATTGTACAGATGCTGAGAAAGGAATTTTCCTTTCCTGTTATTGCTGCCAACAGTGTGCGCGGCTTTGCAAATGCATATACTTTCCTGCAGTATGATCCCAAAACCCAGAACATGCTTTTTATCCGCAACGAAGCCACCATGGGGGTGACCATTTTGCTGGACGGTCAGTTTTACGGAGGAAACCGTGAGATGTTTGACGGGATCGCACACTGCACTGTCGTTCCGGGCGGACGCCTGTGTGCCTGCGGAAAGCAGGGATGCCTGAATACCATAGCCTCTATGGACGGAATGCTGGAGAGCCTTCGGGAGTGCTTTGGAGAGGAAAGAACGCCTCTGATTTACCGGCAGATAGAGGGGGACTTTTCCCGTATTACCTTTTCTTTGTTTGTGGAGGGGGCTTATGCCGGAGATCCGGGGGCCTGGGAGGTTCTGCAGAACGCCCAGGAAGCCTTCGCCAATGCGGTTACCTTTTCGATTCGTCTGTTGAATGTGCAGAAGATTGTATTTTATGGTGAAATGTTTGAGAATGATCGATTCTTTGAATCGCTTCAGGAAAAGCTGATAAAGAAGACGGGGGGAAGCTATAAGGACAACATTTATAAGGTGGTTCCCTCATCCTTGCAGCTGGAATGGGTCGCCGCTCCCATTATGGCGGTAACATCCTTTTTCAACGAAGGCGGACATACGGATTATTGAAAAAGGAATTATAATGGAAAAAGAATTATATATGGAAAAAAGAAATATCATGAGAAGGCACCAGAGCCACGGGCGTTTCCCGCCGGGGTTTTGGTGCTTTTTGGGTTACGGTTTGGCGAAGGGCACTGTGTATCCGCCATCTTGCGCAGGCCCCCGGGATGTGGTAAGCTTTAATTTGCAGGAAAGCGGCCCGGGAAGAGCAGTTAAGCAGTCCGGGGCATAAAGGAACAGAGGGGTATAAGTATGGCTGTACAGGGAGAGACAAGAGAAAGAACAAGAATAAAAATAAAGGAGCCCGGGCATTATCGGGTGATTATGCATAATGACGATTTTACGCCCATGGATTTTGTGGTAGAGCTTTTGAGGACGGTTTTTCATAAGGAGGAGCCGGAGGCGGTGCATTTGATGCTGATCGTGCATGAGAGCGGCAGAGCCTCGGTGGGAGAGTATCCTTATGATATTGCAGCCACGAAGGTCAGAACGGCAACGGCCAGGGCCAGAGAAGAGGGGTATCCCTTTCGGATGACAGTAGAGGAGGTGTGATCATGGAGATATCGGCAGAAGCGGCAGGGCTGATCAATACAGCCATCTCCCTGGCCAGGAATGCGCAATTCGAATATGTGACACCGGAGCTGGTATTGTATGCAGCCTGCCGGAATCCGGCGTTTGCCCAGGCCTTTAAAAACTGCGGCGGAAATGTGCGGGAGCTGGATTACAGCCTCCGTACCCACCTGGAGCGGTATATGGAATGTAAAGAAGAATCCGGGGAGGAAGAAGGCGGGAACGAGGAATCCGGAAACGACCCGGAGTTTTCCCAGGATATGGAGAAGGTGCTGAACGGCGCCTGGGAGGCGGCGGGAAACGGTGAAAGAAACGTAGTGGAACTGATTCACATTATTCATGCCATGTTTACCCTGGAGGAGAGCTATGCGGTCTACTATATGCGGGTTCAGGGCGTGGAACGGGCGGAGCTTTTAGTGGAGCTGCAGGAGCTTTCGGAGGAGGCGGGCAGGATCGTCCAGGCGGGGGAAAGCCGGGAAGGGGCTCAGGATTGGGAGGAGGATGCCGAAGATGGCGGAGAAATCCCAAAGGAGGCGGATTCTCGGAGCCGGAAGGAATTCTGGAGGCAGTATGCGGTCTGTCTGAACGAGACGGCACAGGAGGCCAATCCGTTGATAGGCCGGGAGGAGGAGCTGGAGAGAACCATGGAGATCCTCTGCCGCCGGGACAAAAACAATCCGCTGCATATAGGGGAGCCGGGCGTGGGAAAGACGGCTGTCACCTACGGACTGGCAAGGCTGATGAACGAAGGCCGGGTTCCGGGGCCTCTGCAGGGTGCCCGGATATTTTCCCTGGATCTGGGAAGCCTGCTGGCAGGCACCCAGTATCGGGGGGATTTCGAAAAGCGCTTTAAAAAGGTCATGGACAGCATCGGCCAGGAGGAAAAGCCGGTGGTGTATATTGACGAGATCCACAATATTGTGGGGGCCGGGGCGGTAAACGGCGGCACCTTTGACATTTCCAACATGCTTCGTCCTTACCTGGCCCAGGGAAGCATCAGGTTTATCGGCGCCACCACTCATGAGGAGTATAAAAAGCACTTTGAGAAAAGCAAGAGCCTGGTCAGGCGGTTTCGAAATGTGGAAATCCCGGAGCCGGGGATTTCGGACAGCGTCAGGATCCTGGAAGGGCTCAGGGAAAGATACCAGGAATTCCACGGCGTGGTTTATGAGGAAGGCGTGCTGGAATATGCCGTGGAGATGAGCGCAAGGTATATCAACGAACGCTGTCTGCCGGACAAGGCCATCGATCTGATGGATGAAGCGGGAGCCTATCGGCGCCTGCATCCTCTGGACGGAGCGGCACAGACGGTGGACCGTGAGCTGATAGACCAGATTTTGTCCAAAATCTGCCGCATTCCGAAGCAGACGATGGAGCAGGACGAGACGGCGGCCCTGGGCTCTCTGGAGGATCGGCTTAAGAGCCGTGTGTATGGCCAGGACGAGGCCATCGCCCAGGTGGTCAACGCCGTGAAATTTTCCAGGGCAGGGCTTTTGGAGGAGGGAAAGCCTCTGGCCAGTCTGCTGTTCGTAGGGCCCACGGGCGTGGGGAAGACAGAGATCGCAAGGAGTCTGGCACAAGAGCTGGGCATAAGGCTGATACGCTTCGATATGAGCGAGTACGAGGAAAAGCATGCGATAGCCAAGCTCATCGGTGCTCCGGCGGGATATGTGGGTTACGAGGAGGGCGGACTTCTCACGGAGGAGATCCGTAAGAATCCCCATGCGGTTCTGCTTCTGGACGAGATTGAGAAGGCTCATCCGGATATATACAATATTCTGCTGCAGGTCATGGACTATGCCACCCTGACGGACAATCAGGGCAGGAAGGCGGATTTTCGGAATGTGATCATCATTATGACCTCCAACGCAGGAGCCAGCCGGATCGGAAAGCCCGGGATCGGATTTCTGGAGCAGGACCGGAAGTCGGATGTGGTGCTGGAGGAGGTAAAAAGGATATTCCAGCCCGAATTCCGCAACCGTCTGAACCGGATTGTGGTGTTTTGCGGCATGGATTCCTCCATGGCAGAGCAGGTGGTGGAAAAAAAGCTGGGCGAGCTTTCGAAGCTTCTCCTGAAAAAGGGAGTGGAGCTGTCCGCCGATGGAGCCGCCCGGAGGCTGGTAAAGAAAAAGGGAATCAGCGCAGAGTTCGGCGCAAGGCAGATCGAGCGGGTCATACAGGGCGAGATCAAGCCTCTTTTGGTGGACGAGATATTGTTTGGAGCGCTGCGTGAGGGCGGGAGCTGTCTGCTTACCGCCCAGGAGGATCGGTTCAGGATTCAAATTCTTTAAGTATGAGCGCCCGGACCGTAAAAGCGGATAAGGCTTGAGGAGGAGCAGGATGCCGGTTTACCGTTTGAATGAAAATGTGATTTTTCCGGATCCCGTATTGGCAAGGGAGGACGGGCTTTTGGCGGTGGGAGGAGATTTGAGCCGGGAGCGGCTTCTGCTGGCTTACGCCCATGGGATTTTTCCCTGGTATGAGCCGGGGGATGAAATTTTGTGGTGGTGTCCGAAGGAGCGGTTCGTGATCTTTCCCCGGGAAATTCACGTGTCCCGGTCCATGAACAAGTATATGAAAAAGCACGACCTCCGATTTCAGCTGAACCGGGATTTTGGGGATACCATGCACCGCTGCCGGGTAAAGAGAGAATTTGCGGAGGGCACCTGGATCTCCGACGAGATGGAAGAAGCTTACTGCCTGCTTCACCAGGCGGGGCATGCGGCCAGCCTGGAGGCTTACCAGGACGGACAACTGGCCGGAGGCCTTTACGGGGTGGTTCTGGGACGGTGCTTTTTCGGAGAAAGTATGTTTTCGGAGATGGAGAACGGCTCCAAGCTGGCCCTGATCGCCCTGGCCCGGCTGCTGGAGCAGAGAGGCTTTCTGTTTATTGATTGTCAGTTTCATACGGAGCATCTGGAGAGCATGGGAGGCCGGTATATTTCCTGGGAGGAGTATGACGGAATGCTGCAGGAGGGCACGGGCAGGGGAGAGCGTTATAGACTGCCGGGGGTTGGCGGGCTGTGGAGTACCTGACCAATTGCTGCCGTTTTGTCATGAACAGGAGAAAAACTGCTACAATGTAGGGAGAAGTTTTTTCGGAGCGTCTATGAAGGGAGCAGTAAAAGTGTGGGGCCCCGATCCGGGAGGAAGGCTTTCGGCGGCGGTACTGCTGGGGGCGGCGGTATGCTGTCTGGCGATGATTGCGGTGCAGGTTTCCTGGATAGATTATGCCCGGCAGAGTCGGCGGGAGAGTGAAGCGGAAGGCAGCCGGGACAGTGAATCGGAAGGCAGCCGGGACAGTGAATCGGAAGGCGGCTGGATCAGCGGAAGTGGGGCAGGGAGTGCTCAGCCCGGGGCCGGCATCCCGGAGCCGGGAAGCGCTGATATGGGAGAGGCTGCGGCCCGGTATGCCCTCCGTTTTTTGGGAACTCCTTATGTGTGGGGCGGGGACAGCCTTACGGAAGGGGTGGACTGCTCGGGCTTTGTGATGAGCGTATATCAGTATTTTCAGATCAGCCTGCCCCGTTCGGCCAAGGAGGACAGGGAGGCAGGCTATGAGGTGGATGGGCTGGAAAACGCGCAGCCGGGGGATCTGATCTGCTATGATAATCCGGAACATGTTGCGATTTACCTGGGCGAGGGCAGGATTGTCCACGCCACGCTTTCTGAAGGCGTATGCATTTCCGGGGTGGATTTTGGAGAGATCAGTACGGTGAGGAGGATCTTTTAAGGATAACAGTTGGACGAAGGCAGATCAGAGAAAAGAGAATTTGGAGGGCTCATTAGAAAAACGGCCCCGGGAGTCAAATCCGGGGCCGTCGGCATTTATTCTTCAGTGCTTACCTGGATCCCGCTGTCTTCCGAGACGCCTTCCAGGATCGTGTTTTTTCCACACCAGACCATCTGAAAATCCGGCAGGGCTTCCAGAGGCTTTAAGCTGGTAACGCTGTTGTCCGTGATCTCCAGGTACTGGAGAAGAGGAAGGTTTTCCACGAAGTCCAGACTGTCTATCCGGTCAGACCGCAGCTGCAGTACGATCAGAGAAGGGAAGCAGCGAAACAGTTCATAGTGCTCGGAGAGATATATCTTGTCCCCGTTGTTGTGCGAGGGGTCTCTCAAGATCGAAATATCATTCATGGACAGCTCCTCCAGCGTGGTGTTGGTGGGAATTTTGTCAAAATCCATGCCCACCTGACAGTTGTCCAGGCTGAGGCGGCGCAGGGTGGGTATGCCAAAGATTTCTTCCACATTGCCGAATATGGAGGTGCCGCCCAGATCCAGGGTATCCAGCTTGGAAAGCCGGGTCAGAGGCTCCAGGGAATCCACATAAGAGGAAAAATCATTGATATACAATGCGGTAAGCTCCTGCATGGAGGCCAGCGCTTCCAGCTCCCATCCGGAACATTCCTCCAGCTGAAGGGTGGTTACGTTCACGGCATCCTTCAGAGGAGAAAGGTCGCCGGCATGCTTTACGGAAAGCTCCTTCAGGGAGGCCAGCTTTTGGAAGGAGGGCAGAGTGCTGTTTGATTTCATATGCAGGGCCAGTGTGGTCAGCTGGGTCAGTTCTCCTACGGAAGAATAATCATCCAGCAGGTTATTGTCGATGAGGCTTAGAGCCGTAAGGTTGGGGCAGTCCGTCAGGGCGTCCACATTGGAGATCTGACTGTCCTCCACATATAGACTGGTCAGATCCGGCATGGAGCTGATAAAGTCTATGGTTTTGAGCTGGGAGGACTGCAGGGACAGGGAACGAAGCCAGCCCAGCGACAGCAGGGGACTGTAATCTGTTAAGCGGTTGCAACCCAAAAGGCTCAGTCCTTCCAGAAATGGCAGGTTTTCCAGGGCGGAAATATCTTCCAGGAAGTCGTATTCTACCGTCAGATACTGAAGGCTGGAGAAAGCCTCGATGCCGTCCAGGGAATGCTCAAAAATAGAATCCGTAATGCTGAGACTTAAAATGTTTTCCGGGTTGGGAATGATTTTCAAAAGATCCGAAAGATTATTCTCTACATGGATCCACTGCAGATGCTCCAGTCCGTCCAGATCGCCCCAGGACAGATCATCGTCCAGCCAGATTCCCTCCAGACCGGTAAAGCAGGCCAGATCGGACAGCTCCATTCCGATGGTATTGGAAAAGGTGAGGTACTGGTATTCCTCCTGGTCTCTCAGAAGATAATAGATATGGTGATCCTCCTTGCTGATTTCGAGAGCTGTTAAGCTGTCATATTCCTCCGGGGTGATGGTGTCGTAGCTTTTGCCGAAGATAACCGAGGCCAGCTCCTGAAAGAAGGAGGACCGGGGAAGTTTGGTTCCGGCGGCAGGCTTTGCATGGCTCGGAGATTCACTTTCCTGGATATCCTCCTGAGCGCGGTCCCGAGAGGAGGCGGGCTGTTCTGAGCGGTGGGACTGGGCAGGGGCATCGGAGGAGATGAGTCCTTCAAACAGAGCCCTCAGATCTGACATGGCAAAGCTGATCATGACTCCCACCGCAATCACCACGCAGAAGCTGATACACGCCACGGCGATCTTGACGCCCGCGCCTCCGGATTTTTTTTGCTGGCCGGAGGGCTGATTGGAGCCGGATGCCTGGGAGGAAGCCGTCTGCTGGCTCTGCCAGGTCTGGGAGCTGTTCTGTTCCCGTACATAGTATCCGCAGTCCTTGCAGGTCATCCTGCCGTTTACATTCTTCAGTTTTGTGCCGCACATGGGGCACTTCATTTTTTCTGCAGCCATATTTTTTCGTCCCTTTCTTTATGTATGGCGTCTGGAAGGTTTTAGTATATTTTTATTATACAGAGAAAAGGCGGATATTTCAAGCCGCGGAAAGTTTCCGTTGTGAAAATCCGGGGAGAAGGATATAATAGAGACAGCTACATATTATTAAAACAGATCATAAGATACGTTCCATGATCCATGGGGGAAACTATGAAATTTATTCCCAAAACATTGGACTTTGAGAAAAGTCCGTATACCGGTCTTACCAGGGAGAGCTGGCTGGAGGCCGGAGCTTATATGCTGGAGGGTATATTCCGCAATATAAAGGCTTTCGAACAGCCGGTGGTAATGCCCAGAAAGGAAACCAGGATTACATATCCCCATCTGCAGGATCCCCCGGAAGCACAAAAGATTCAGCGCTCGGCGGAGGTGTTTGAGGGGCTGGCCCGTTCTTTTTTTATCGCCGCACCAATGATTTCCAGCCTTCCGACGCTGGAGATCTGCGGATATTCCATGGCGCAGTATTATAAGAGCCATGTGCTGCGGGTGTGTACCAGGGGGGATGAGCTCTATGTGGGGACTTATGAGGACCAGCAGGCTGTGGCGGGCGGCCTGGATCCCTTTCGGACATTCCAGCAGACGGTGGAGACCTGTGCCCTGGTAATTTGTCTATGGGTTTGCAGGGAGCAGATTTGGGATACCTATACCCGGCAGGAGAAAGATACCATCGCGGCCTTTCTGGAATCCTACGCCCATGCCGGCACGGTGCCTCAGAACTGGCGTCTGTTCAATATGCTGGATATGGCTTTTCTGTATATGGAGGGATATCCCATTCAAAAGGATGTGATGCGGGACCACGCTCAGGCCATATTAAACTATTATGTAGGAGACGGCTGGTATCGGGACGGTCATTCCTTTGACTATTATTCCTGCTGGGCCTTTAATGTGTATGCCCCCATCTGGAATCTCTGGTATGGTTATGAAAACGAACCCTGGCTGGCACAGCGGTTTGAGGAACAGTCCAATGCGCTTATGGAGACCTATGGCGATTTCTTTGACCGGGATGGCTGGACCAATATGTGGGGCCGCAGCAATATTTACCGGAATGCGGCGGCCAGCGCTTTTGAGGGAAATCTGCTGCTGAAAAATTCCGCTGCCGATCCGGGCAGGGCGAGAAGGATCGCGTCAGGATCGCTGATGCAGTTTTTAGGCAGAGAGGATTTCCTGTATCAGGGGGTGCCCGCCCTGGGCTTTTACGGACAGTTTTCCCCCCTGGTCCAGGGCTATTCCTGCGCGGAATCGCCCTTTTGGCTGGGCAAGGCATTCCTGTGTCTGCACCTGCCGGCGGAGCATCCCTTCTGGACGGCCCGGGAGAACAATGGCACATGGGAGCGGCTGGGTGAGGGAGAGGTAAAGGTTACGGCGCTGGACGGTCCGGCGCTGTGTTTTTCCAATCATGAAAAAAGCGGGGAGACGATCCTGCGCACCGGAAAGGTGGTAAAGCACCCGGGTGATCTTCACGGCATGTGGAATTATTCCAAGCTGTGCTATAATACGAAATATCCCTGGGAATCTTCGCCGGCGCCGGAGGTGGAGGCCCAGCAGTATGTGCTGCGGGATATCACCACAGGCGGACTGTCCCGGGCCAATGTGACCTTCTGGCAGGGACAAAGAGACGGCGTGTTGTACCGCAGGCAGTTCTTTAACTATAATCTGGAGACCGAGTGTCATTGGCTTCAAGCTGTTAATCTGGCGGATATGCCGGTGCCCTGGGGCATTCTGAGAGTGGATAAGCTTAAGCTTCACCGCTGTCCCGCGGGGCTGACTCTGGGGGCCTATGGTTTTCCGGATAACGGAACTTGTATCACGGAGAAAACCCTGGGAGAGGCAAAGTCGGTGATCCTGAAGGGCCGGGATGCCGTGGGATGTGAAAAGCAGCTGGCTATGACTATTTATGACGGTTGGAAGGAATTAAAGCTCATTCACAGTACAGGAACCAATCCGGATTCCGCAAAGTCCATCATAGTCTACGGGGAGACGGAGCGGAAAAAGCAGTATGGTTATGAGCCGTACATTCTGATTTCTCAGGTAATCACCAAGGAAAGCCATGAGGACTTTTCGGAGGAGGAGCTGTTTCCGCTGGAAAGTGTGGAATATACGGATCCGGAGGGCTGCGGGGGCTATGGTCCTGTGATTCTGAGACTGAAGGACGGAAGCGTAAGACACGTGGAATTTGAAGGACTGGAGGGAAAAATGATGCTGTAGAGGCATTTTTTCAGGGCCTGGGGAGCGAAAAGTAATAATTTGTCAAATAAAATGAGAAAAAACAGTGGAAAAAGTAAAAGTAATCTGTATAATAGAAGTTAACGGCAGAAACATGACAAGTTCATGACAGGAGGAGAAAAATGAGCGAAGGAAGAAATGGTGATCTGGTGCACAACAGCGCCGGGAAAAAGCAGGTAAACCTGTTCAGGGGGATACAGGCGAAAATTATTTATCTGGTAATTGCGACGGTGGTTCTTTCAGTGACGGCAGCCGTGATTGTGGGAATTATAGCATTCAGGTCAGCCCTCACTGACATGGTGGAAAACAATATGCTTTCCGTGGCCAAGGCCTATGGGGAAAACCTGCGGAACACCCTGTATCTGAACGGACAGGAAATGTTGGATACCGATTCATTGTCTCAGCTGCTGGGCAGTGTGACAATAGAAGGCGTGGACGGCAGCTACTGCTATGTGGTAGATGAGAATGGTGTTATGCTCATGCATCCCAATGCCGCAATGGTGGGGCAGACAGTGACAGATAACGTTGTAATAAGCAAGCTGGTGTCTCAGCTGCGCCAGGGGGTGATCGCGGCACCCGGAGTGGAAACCTATGAGTTTGAAGGGGAGGAAAAGATTGCCAGCTACTATGTGCTGTCCAACGGACAGGGGATTCTGGCCATGTCGGCGGACAGGAACGAAGCTTTGAAGGCTATCAATGACTTTATCTTCCAATGTGTCATTGCTGCTGTGGTAGCGCTGGTGGCGCTGGCGCTGGTGGGAGCTTTTATCGCCAGATCCATTGCGCGGCCTATCAAACAGCTGACAGAGGTCATCGATCAGAATGCTTCCTTTGACTTTACTGAAAATATGGCAAGTAAAACTCTTTCCAGAGGAAAGGACGAGACGGCTGTTATGAGCAGCGCCTTGGATGCCATGCGCGGAAATCTGGTCAATATGGTGTCTCAGCTGGCAGATACGGCTGACCGGCTGAAAAATAATGCGGACGGACTGCAGGGCATTGTGGAGGAGCTGAACAGCAATTCCTGTGACAACTCTGCCACCAGCGAGGAGCTTGCCGCCAGCATGGAAGAGACCTCTGCCACCACCCAGATCATCGATGAGAGGATGGCTGATATCAACGAAAACGCCAAGAGGATCAGCGAGCTCACCGGAGAGGGCGAGAGGAATGCAAGAACCATTATCGGCAAGGCGGAGGGCCTGAAGAAAAACACGGAAGAGGCCAACAGCAAGACCAAGGAGATCTATGCCAAGGTTAAGAGAGAATCCGACATAGCCATTGAGAAGGCAAAACAGATTGAGCGGATCAATGCGCTGACCGAAGCCATTGCCGCCATTGCCAGTCAGACAGAGCTGCTTTCCCTGAATGCTTCCATCGAGGCCGCCAGGGCCGGTGAGGCGGGAAGAGGCTTTGCTGTTGTGGCAGGTGAGATCGGAAGTCTGGCTTCTCAGTCCACCGAGACTGCCAGCAATATTTCTTCCATTGTGGCCAGCGTGAAGGATGCCGCCGAGAGCATGGAGGACTGCCTGCGCCAGATGATTACCTTTATGGAAGAGACGGTCATTGTGGATTACGAGACCTTTATCAATGTCAGCGAGGAATACAGCGCCGACACCAGAGGCTTCTCTGACAGTCTGCAGACCATCAGCGAATCCATTTCCCAGCTGGAAGAGAGCATTACGGATATTGCCAATTCCGTGCAGGGCATCAACAGCACCGTAAATGAGGCAGCCATCAGCATCAACGACATTGCCACCAAGGCTACAGATATGGTGGGATTTGCCGGAGATACAGGAGCCAAGGCCGAGGACAATGCTGAGTTTGCGAGACAGCTGGAGGAGATTGTAAGAAAATTCAAGATTTAAGGAATCTTGATTATAGCGGGAATGAAATGGCAGATAAAACGGCCGGAAGAGCATAAGAGTTCTTCCGGCCGTTTTACATTATAGGAAAGCATTTATTTTTCATAAAAAGTGGTTGACAAGGAATGAGAAGCATAGTAATATACTGCTCAAATAGTTTGACAGTCAAAATATTTGAAACTCAAACAAATAGACTATCAAACTATCAAACATAGTATCAAAAACCATAAAAGAAGAGGAGAGCAATCATGTTTGAGAGAGTCAAGGCGATTATCGAAGAAAAATTGAATGCGGACGGAGAGACTATTACAGAGAGCACAGATTTTAAGGAAGATCTGAATGCGGATTCCCTGGATCTGTTTGAGATGGTCATGGCACTGGAGGATGAGTTCCAGGTGGAGATTCCCTCAGAGGATCTGGAAAGGCTGTCCACTGTGGGGGATGTGCTGGAGTATCTGGAGGAGAAGTGTAAGGCCGTATAAATTTTGAGACGAGGACGGCAGGTCTGGAAACCGAGACCGGCATTACGGTACGAAAGCAGGCACAGCCGGGCGTGGAGCAGAAAATGATACGACAGGGGATGGACATGGGCATGAGATATAAGGAGGGGTGGATATGAAGACAAGAATAACGGAGCTTTTGGGAATCGAGTATCCCATTATTCAGGGGGGCATGGCCTGGGTGGCAGAGCACACACTGGCGGCCGCTGTGTCCGAGGCCGGCGGTCTGGGTCTGATCGGCGCGGGCGGAGCTCCGGCGGAGTTTGTTGAGGAACAGATTCGCAGGGTTCGGGAGGCCACGGATAAGCCCTTCGGTGTGAATATTATGCTGATGAATCCTCAGGCTGATGCCATTGCCCAGGCAGCCGCCCGGGAAGGGGTTAAGGTGGTAACTACCGGCGCAGGGAATCCGGGACGATATATGGCTATGTGGAAGGCCGCAGGAATCAAGGTGATTCCCGTGGTGGCCAGTGTGGCCATGGCGAAAATGATGGAGCGGGCCGGGGCCGATGCCGTAGTGGCAGAGGGCATGGAGTCGGGAGGTCACATCGGCAGCCTTACTACTATGGCGCTGGTGCCCCAGGTAGTGGATGTGGTGTCCATACCGGTGGTGGCGGCAGGCGGTATCGCAGATGGCCGGGGGCTTGCGGCAGCCTTTATGCTGGGGGCAGAGGCGGTGCAGATAGGCACCCGTTTTGTGACGGCCAGGGAATCCATCGCTCATGAAAATTACAAGAATAAGATCATTGGTGCAAAGGATATTGACTCCGAGGTGACGGGAATGAGTCACGGACATCCGGTGCGCCAGATCCGGAATCGCATGACAAGAGAATACCTGCGTCTGGAGAAGGAGGGCGCTCCCTTTGAGGAGTTGGAGCAGCTGACCTTAGGGGCTCTGCGCAGAGCGGTTGAAGATGGAGATGTGGTGAACGGAACGCTGATGGCAGGACAGATTGCAGGCCTGGTGAAGGAGCAGCGCTCCTGCAGAGAGATTATTCTGGAGATCATGGAGCAGGGAGAACGGCTTTTGGGAAATCGGGACGTGTAAGGAGGTCCCGGAGTGGAAGGAGGTATAGGATTGGGCAGGAGAGCATTTATTTTTCCCGGCCAGGGAGCGCAGTATACCGGCATGGGGAAGGATTTTTATGAAGGCTTTCAGACGGCCAGAGAGGTGTTTGACATAGCCCGGGAGGCCTCGGGACTGGATGTGGCACAGCTTGTGTTTTCAGGGGATGAGCGGCTGAACATTACGGAGTATACTCAGATCGCCATGCTCACCGTGGAGGTGGCTGTCTTAAAGGTGCTGGAGGAAAAGGGGCTTGCGGCGGACTGCTGCGCGGGCTTAAGCCTGGGAGAGTACGGTGCGCTGGCGGCAGCCCGGGTTATGGAGCTTCCCGATCTGTTTCATCTGATCCGCCGCCGGGGCATCTATATGCAGGAGGCATATCCCACAGGAGGGGCCATGACGGCTGTGCTGGGCCTGGAGGCAGATGTTGTCAGAGAAATCTGCGCCGCACAGGAGGGGATTGTGGCGGTGGCCAATGACAACTGCCCTGGGCAGGTGGTGATCAGCGGAGAGGAAAAGGCGGTGGAGGCCGCTGCGGCTGCGTTGACAGCTGCCGGAGCCAGGCGCTGCGTTCCTTTGAAGGTCAGCGGTCCTTTTCATTCTGTGCTGCTGGCCGGGGCGGGCGAGAAGCTGGCCGGAGAGCTGGAGAGCGTGGAGGTGAAGGATCCGGTGATTCCGTATCTTTGTAATGTGGAGGCGGCTCCGGTGACAGAGAAGAGCCGGGTCCGGGAGCTTTTGGCAAAGCAGGTTTCCGGGACGGTAAGATGGCGGGAGACCATGGAGCGTATGCTGTCAGAGGGCGTAGACAGCTTTGTAGAGATCGGCCCGGGAAAGACCTTAAGCGGTTTTTTGAAAAAGATAGATAAGACGGTAAAGGTCTGGAACGTGGAGACTGTAGAGGATATGAACCGGCTTTTCAGTGAACTGACTCAGTGAGAACGAAAGCCGGAAGGGGATGCGCGCTGAAGCGCGCACGGGGGTATATAAATGGAAGATAGATGCAATGAACAGATAAGCCCGGCTGGGCCGTTGGCGGGGAAGGTGGCGCTGGTCACCGGGGCCGGCAGGGGAATCGGGCGGGCTGTGGCCAGAAGGCTTTCCGGTGACGGGGCTCTGGTTCTGGTAAATTATAACGGCTCCCGGGAACGCGCCCTGGAGGTGGTGGAGGAGATACGAAGCGCCGGAGGGCAAGGGGAGGCCCTGGGCTGTGACGTTTCCGATTATGAGGCCTGCGGGAGGCTGGTAGAGGACGTGATCGCAAGATACGGACATGTGGATATCCTGGTCAATAATGCGGGCATTACCAGGGATAATCTGATCCTGAGAATGTCGGAGGAGGAGTATGACCGGGTATTGGATGTGAACTTGAAGGGGGCGTTCAATACCATCCGCCACCTGTCCCGATTTTTCCTGAAACAGAGGTCAGGAAAGATCATTAATGTGTCTTCGGTGTCGGGCATTATGGGAAATCCCGGTCAGGCTAACTATGCTGCTTCAAAGGCGGGGCTTATCGGCCTGACCAAGAGCGTGGCCAGGGAGCTGGCCGGTAAAGGGATCTGTGCCAATGCGGTTGCTCCCGGCTACGTGGAGACGGAAATGACGCAGGCTCTGACAGACAAAGCGAAGGATGCCCTGAAGCAGATGATTCCCATGAACAGAATGGGAAAGGCGGAGAATGTGGCGGATCTGGTGGCCTTTTTGGCAGGAAGCGGGTCCGACTACATTACCGGCCAGGTGATCTGCGTGGACGGCGGCATGTGCATGTGAGAGCGAAAGGAGACAGTATGAGACGAGTGGTAGTGACGGGAATGGGGGCAGTGACGCCCATCGGAATCGGTGTGGAGGCCTTCTGGGAGGGACTTAAGCAGGGAAGGACAGGGTTTGCCCCCATTACCAGGTTTGACGCCTCAGAATATAAATGCAGTCTGGCGGCGGAGGTCAGGGACTTTGATCCGGAGAAATACATGGATAAGAAGACGGCCAGACGCATGGAGCAGTTTTGTCAGTTTGCAGTGGCGGCTGCCGGGGAGGCTATTGCGGATGCAGGGCTTAATCTGGAGCAGGAGGATCCCTGGCGGGTGGGGTGCAGTATCGGCAGCGGCATCGGCAGCCTTCAGGCCATGGAGCGGGAGTATGACAGACTGACTCAGAAGGGACCCTCCAGGGTGAGCCCTTTGTTTGTGCCGCTGATGATTTCCAATATGGCGGCGGGGAACGTGAGCATTTTTTACGGACTGAAGGGGAAAAACCTGAATGTGGTCACTGCCTGCGCCACCGGCACCAATTCTATCGGAGAGGCTTTCCGCGCCATCCAGTACGGCGATGCGGATGTGATGGCGGCAGGCGGCGCCGAGGGCTGCGTCACTCCTCTGGGGATCGCCGGATTCTGCGCATTGACGGCTCTTTCCTCCAGCACGGATCCCCAGCGGTGTTCCATTCCTTTTGATAAGGACAGGAGCGGCTTTGTCATGGGAGAAGGCGCCGGAGTGGTGATTCTGGAGGAGCTGGAGCATGCCAGGAGGCGTGGAGCGCGCATTTTGGCGGAGGTGCTGGGCTATGGCTGCTCCTCGGATGCCTACCACATTACTTCTCCTGCCGAGGACGGGGCAGGGGCCGCCAAAGCCATGGCAAATGCTTTGGAGGACGGGGGAATCCAGCCGCAGCAGCTGACCTATATCAACGCTCACGGCACGGGAACCCGGTTAAATGATCTGTTTGAAACCCGGGCCATTAAGCTGGCTTTTGGGGAACATGCCAAAAATCTGAAGATCAATTCCACCAAGTCCATGATCGGCCACCTGCTGGGAGCTGCGGGAGCCGTGGAGTTTATCGCCTGCGTGAAACAGCTGCAGGAGGGGTATATCCATAAAACAGCGGGACTGCGGGAATCGGAGGAGGAGCTGGACTTGGATTACTGCCGGGAGGACAGCCGGGAGGAGGTTCCTTACGCCCTCAGCAATTCTCTGGGCTTTGGCGGGCACAACGCCAGTCTGTTGATCGGAAAAATGTAATAGAAATGAGGCTTTCCAAGGCGGGAATCAGGAAGGAGAACGGAAATGTCATTATATACAGCAAAGGAAATCATGGAAATCATACCCCACCGGTATCCCTTTCTGTTGATCGATACCATCGAGGAGCTGGAGCCGGGTGTGCGGGCTTTGGGAAAAAAATGCGTCAGTGTGAATGAGCCCTTTTTTCAGGGGCATTTTCCGGGGAATCCGGTTATGCCGGGCGTGTTGATTCTGGAAGCTCTGGCTCAGACAGGAGCCGTGGCCATGCTGTCTGTGCCTGAAAGAAAGGGCGGCACGGCGTATTTTGCCGGGATCAGCAAGGCCAGGTTTCGGCAGAAGGTATTGCCGGGAGACGTGCTTGTGCTGGAGACCTCTATTGTGAAGGTGAAGGGGCCCATGGGCGTGGGGTACGGTGTGGCTTCGGTAAACGGTAAAGCAGCGGCAGAAGCAGAGCTGACCTTTGCCCTGGGATAACGGAGGGTGAGCAAGTGAAGGGGATAGATCGTATCAAAGAGAAACGGGCGGAATATTTTGCACAGAAATTCAGCCGTCTGAATCTGTCCCGCACTTCAAACCGGTTTTGGAGTGCGGGAAGCGGGGAGAGCGGAAGCGCATCACGTCAGGATCCGGGACAGGAGGGGGAGAGATACCTGATCCGCTGCCCAAAGTGCGGCAGGACGGTGGATCGGGAGAGAGTGGTCCGGAGAAAATATATCTGCTATGAGTGCGGCGGGTATTTTCGTGTGAAGATTCACAACCGCATCCGCATGGTAGCGGACCCCCATACCTTCGAGCCCTGGTTTTCGGATACGCCTGTGCGCAATCCTCTGGATTTTCAGGGCTATGAGGAAAAGCTGGCTCAGGCCCGGGAAAAGACGGGGCTGGACGAGGCCGTGACGGTGGGCCGGTGTAAGGTCTTTGGCGAGAGTATTATGCTTGGAATCTGTGATTCCAGGTTTCTCATGGCCAGTATGGGTCAGGCAGTGGGAGAGAAAATTACTTCTGCCATAGAGAGGGCCACAGAGGAAGGGCTTCCGGTATTTTTGTTTTGCTGTTCCGGCGGAGCCAGGATGCAGGAGGGGATTATTTCTCTCATGCAGATGGCAAAGACCTCCGCGGCCATTCAGAGGCACGGCCAGGCAGGTCTGTTGTACGCCACAGTATTGACAGATCCCACTACGGGCGGCGTTACCGCCAGCTTTGCCATGCTGGGCGATGTGATTATGGCGGAGCCGGGAGCCCTGATAGGATTTGCGGGGCCCAGGGTGATCCGCCAGACCATAGGCCAGGAGCTTCCCGAAGGATTTCAGACGGCGGAGTTTCTGGTGGAGCATGGGATCATCGACGGCGTGGTGAAACGGGAGGATCTGAAAAAGACCATTTATTTTCTGGTGAAGGCTCATCAGTGTCGGGAGGGGCAGTATGCGGAGTTTCTGCCCGGTACGGATTTTCATTTTGTGCCCAGCGAAATCCTGCGGGAGCAGGCGGCCAAGGGCAGTCCCAAGGATGCCTGGGACAAGGTGAAGGCGGTTCGGAAAATGGAGCGTCCTCAGGCCTGCGATTATATGGAATATATATTTGACCAGTTTGTGGAGGCCCATGGAGACAGGGCGTTTCGGGACGATCCGGCGATTATAGGCGGAATCGGTTTTCTGGCGGGACAGCCGGTGACGGTGATCGCGGAGCATAAAGGAAGGGATATCAAGGACTGTCAGAGGTGCAATTTCGGAATGCCCATGCCGGAGGGATATCGAAAGGCGCTGCGGCTCATGAAGCAGGCGGAGAAATTCAACAGACCCATCATCAGCTTTGTGAATACCTCAGGCGCTTTCTGTGGTATTGAGGCGGAGGAGAGAGGGCAGGGGGAGGCCATTGCCAGATGTCTTCTGGAGATGTCGTCATTGAAGGTGCCGGTGCTGAGCATTGTGATCGGAGAAGGGGGAAGCGGAGGCGCTTTGGCCACCGCGGTGGGAAATGAGGTCTGGATGCTGGAGAACGCCACCTATTCCATTTTGTCTCCGGAGGGTTTTGCTTCTATTTTATGGAAGGATTCCTCCAGAGCCAGGGAAGCCAGCGAGATTATGCATATCACTGCCCAGGATCTGAAGAAGCTTGGAGTCGTTGAAAAAATTATTCCGGAGTTCGGAGGAGCGGACAAATCCACGGCGGAGGCCATCGGCGGCTGTCTGAAGGAGCAGATCCGGGACTTTCTGGAAAGGTTTCAGGGTATGACAGGGGAGCAGATCGCCGCCCACAGATATGAGCGGTTTCGCAATTTTTAGCCGTCTGGGGAAGGCAGGTTCTTTCGGGCAGAAGGTTTGTCATGGGAAGGACCGAAAGGGCTGTGAGATTACAGAGCAGGAAGGATGGTAACACAAAAATGTCTATCAGAATAATGGGAACCGGGAGCGCACTGCCCGCCAGGCAGGTGGATAACAGAGAGCTGGCCGGAATGGTGGATACTTCCGATGAATGGATCCGGGAGAGAACCGGCATTGGCAGCAGGCATGTGTCCACCGGGGAGACCGTGGTCTCTCTGGCGGTGGAGGCCTGTGAGAGGGCGTTGGAGAATGCGGGAAGGGATGCGGCTTCAGTGGAACTGATATTGGCGGCTACCTGCACTGCGGAAAGAGGGATTCCCTGTGCGGCCTGCCAGGTCCAGAGTCATCTGGGGGCGAAGCAGGCGGCGGCCTTTGATCTGAATGCGGCATGTGCCGGCTTTTTGTTTGCACTTCACACAGCCTGGGCATACGTGGAAGCCGGCATATATGATAATGCCCTGATTGTGGGAAGCGAGGTGCTGTCCAAGCTGGTGGATTGGACGGACCGAGGCACCTGTATTCTTTTCGGGGACGGAGCCGGGGCGGTGTTTGTGGAACGATGCAGTGAGGGAGGAATTCTGGGACTGGTACAGCATTCAGATGGAGCCGGAGGCGGTGTCCTTTGCTGTGACAGCAGGGAACTGCAGAGCCCCTTTGTGAACCGGTCCATGGAGATTCCCAGGATCAGAATGGATGGCAGGGAGGTTTTTTCCTTTGCTCTGCGGCAGGTTCCCGCCGGTATTTTGGAGGCGCTGGAAAAGGCAGATCTCTCACCTGACGAGGTGGATCTGTATGTGCTTCATCAGGCCAATCGGCGAATTATCGAAGGGATCGCAAAGAGGCTGGCGGTGGATATTTCCAGATTTCCGGTGAATCTGGACAGAGTGGGTAATATGTCCTCCGCAGCAATTCCGGTGCTTTTAGACGAGCTGAACAGGCAGGGGATCCTCCGGCGGGGAATGACGGTGGTTTTGTCCGGCTTTGGAGCCGGCTTAAGCTGCGGAGCCTGCGTGATCAGATGGTAAAACCGCTATTGACTTTTTCTGTGGAATAGGTGCATTATAGTTTATAATAGGTAAAAGGAAGGATTTCGGAAAGGAAATGGCACAGGCGACAAAAAGCTCGTTGAATGAACTGCTGGTAAATCTCTTTGACAATGTGATGGATATGGAGGCAAAGGCAGTTATCACGGAAGAATATCGTGACATCACCAACAATGATATGCATATCATTGAGGCCATCGGAGTGGACGAGCCAAGAAATATGTCTGTGATCGCCCACAGGCTTTCCGTTACGGTTAGCACCCTGACCACCAACATGAACGGACTGGAAAAGAAGGGGTATATCCGGAAGGAACGAAGCCTTAATGATAAACGAGTAGTGTATGTAACCCTGACCGAAAAAGGACGGAAGGCCTTTTATCACCATCGTGACTTTCACAAGAAAATGATTAAGGCGATCGTGAAGGATTTGAGAGAGGACGAGATGGAGGTTCTGTATCGATGTCTTACGAATCTCAACAGCTTTCTGAGGCCGGAAGCGGAGGACAGATGAGGTGGAGCAAAAAGAGATTCCCGGCAAAGGCAGTGCTTGTCGGTATTATCCTTACACTTTCAGTGGTCACAATAGCGGGGGTTAGTTGTATCGCGGATCAAATTTTATGTGGGAGCGGGGGCAGTGCGCAGATTTTTATCCTGGGAGGATTGTTTATCTGCGTGCTGACCCTGCTTTTGTGTGCTGTCTGGCTGTTTTACCGCGGCTTCAGCACCAGGAGTGTATTGATGAGAACGGCTTTGTACACTTTGGGAAAGGCATACCCGCAGATTGCCAGAATCAATTACCGCACCGGCCAGTGTGTTTTTATCAAGGACCAGGAGAATCCGGCGTGCCGGCTTTTTGAGGTCTGCAGCTGGGATGATGTAAGGGCGGCGCTTTTAAATATTGTCCATCCGGAGGATACAGAAAAGTGCCGGACCTTTACTTCCATGGAAAATATGCGGAGAGTCAGAAGGCTGGGACTGGACAGCGACACCTGTGTTTACCGCCGGAGCCGTAAGGGGGACTACCAGTGGATACAGGCGATTATCGTTCCTGCGCCGGGAGAGAAAAATCAGGACTATGCTATTTTGTATACCAGAGATGTGGACGACTCCATGAAGGCGGAGGAGCTTTATAAAGCTCAGCTGTGGGAGGGGATGCTTAAAGCCAGGGAGTCCGAGTCGGAAAAAACAGAATTCCTGAAATATATGGTGCACAGTACCCGGGCGCCTTTGAGCGCAGTATCGGATCTGAGTGACCTGGCCTGCGGACTGATGGAAAAGGGAGAAATACAAAAAGCGGAATATTATCTGAAATTTGTGGGACGGATGGGAAGCTATGTATCCACCGTCATGGAGGACACAGCAGAATTCAGTGTCTGGAAGGAGCAGCGGCAGGCCTGTGAGAGGGAGCCTTTTTGGCTGGAGGGGCTGATGAGCGGCTGCAGAGAGTATTGCGAGCTTCAGGGGCGCGAAAAAAATATTTCTTTGGAGTTTGAGGTCGACAGCAGGCTTCGCCCTGGGTACATTGGGGATGTGAACCGCCTGATGGGGATTCTCTACAATCTGCTGGCCAACGCTTTCCAGTTCAGCCAGGAGAACAGCTGCGTCCGTCTGGAGGCGAAGCTGGAAGAAAGCAGCGGGAGGGCAGACAGGGTTCTGTTCTGCGTCAGCGATAAAGGGAAAGGGATCAACAGAGAATTTCTTCCCAGAGCCTTTGATCTGTTTACCAGGGAACAGCCCGGGGAGGGCGGCACGGGACTGGGGCTGGCAATGGCGCGGGCAATGGCGGAGGCTATGGAGGGCGTTATACTGGCGGAAAGTGTTCCCGGTCAGGGAAGCAGTTTTAGGCTGGAGGTTCTTCTGGAATATGTGCCGAAGGAAATCAGGGATTTGTACCATGCAAAAAAAACAGGATATTTCAGGATTCTTTTGATGGACAGCAGGGAGCTTCCCCTGAAAAACGCGGCGGATATTCTGGTGATGGACGGGTATAAGGTGGTAGGCTGCTCCGGAGGCGGGGAGACGCTGGGAGCCTTCGTAAGCCGCATGCCGGAAAATTTTGACCTGTTGTTGACGGATATTCCCATATCGGAAATGGATCAGGCCAGGCAGGCCGGGGATTCTGTCCCGGAGAACTTCGAAGGCAGGATCCGTATTATGGCGCTGGCGGCGGGAACAGAGCGCCGGGAAAGCCGGGACACCAGGAAGTATGATCGGAAGACTTTTTTGGAGAGAACCTTCCGCATCGAGAAGTTTAGTCATTTTGTACGAAAAAACAGAGGAAGTATATGAGTACCGCACAGAAAAAAAACAGAAAGATTGGGAATATCAAAACCGTGATCTATGGCAGAACGGCCATGATCCTTGTGGGTTTTTTGGCACAGCTGACCGCCCTGGCGGTAGGCTATCTTTTGCTGAGAAGCTACAGCATCGGATTTTATGGAGTGTTTTTGGTCGTCAGCGCCGTGGCGGTGGTACGTATCTTTAATGTGGGGGACAATCCTGATATGAAGCTTTCCTGGATGCTTCCCATGGCGCTCTTTCCAGTGTTTGGAGCCATCTTTTATATGACCATAGTGACCCAGCCCGGTACCAAGGTCATGTATCAGAAGCTTAAGGAGCTTGCCGGCTGTACGGCAAAGTATGTAGTGTCCGATGCCGGAGTCTGGGACAGGCTCCGGGCGGAAAGCCCCCACATGGGACAGCTGGCTCGGTATTTGTATTGCTATGACAACAGTCCGGCCTATGAAAATACCCAGGTAAAGTATTTTCCTCTGGGGGATGAGCAATTTCCGGCCATGCTGGAGGAACTGCGAAAAGCGGAAAAATATATTTTCATGGAATTCTTTATTGTCAGTGAGGGCCGTGTCTGGGATACGATTTTGGACATTTTGCGGGAAAAGGCGGCGCAGGGGGTGGAGGTCCGGTTTATGTACGACGGAACCTGTGTGCTGTTCAATCTGCCTGCTTATTATTCCGAAATTCTGGAGGAGGACGGCATCCGTTGCAAGATGTTTGCGCCGATCAAGCCTATTTTTTCTCCGCACTATAATAATCGGGATCACCGCAAGATCCTGGTCATTGACGGAAAGGTGGCATTTACCGGGGGAATCAATCTGGCCGATGAGTATATCAACGAAAAAAAGCGTTTCGGGCACTGGAAGGATACCGGTATTATGGTGAAGGGGGATGCGGTGGAGCGTTTCACCTTTATGTTCCTGGAAATGTGGAATGAGTCCGAGCGGTGCAGAGATACCTATGAAAGGTTTTTGCGCCCTGCAGATGTGTCTATGCCCTCCGACGGCTATGTGATTCCTTACAGTGTCTGTCCGCTGGGAGAGGAGCGGGTAGGGGAGCGGGTGTACCTGGATATTATCAATACGGCGCACACCTATGTGCATATTATGACGCCTTATCTGATCCTGGATTATCAGATGATGATGGCCCTGGTATATGCGGCGAAAAGGGGGGTGGAGGTAGTGATCATCATGCCCCACATTCCGGACAAAAAGTATGCGTTTATGCTTGCCAAGACCTATTACGAGCAGCTGCTAGAGGCGGGAGTGCGTATTTGTGAATATGAGCCGGGCTTTGTCCATGCCAAGGTGTTTGTGTCGGATGATGTCAAGGCGGTGGTGGGAACCGTGAATCTGGATTTCCGCAGTCTGTATCATCATTTTGAGTGTGGCGTGATTCTGTATAAGAGCTCTCAGGTGGCGGTGATCGAGCAGGATGTGCAGAATACCCTGCAGAAGTGTCTGAAAATGTCTGTGGCGGATTATGGGAAGCTTAAGCTGCGGGACAGAGTGCTGGCCCGGATCATGCGGCTGGTGGCGCCTCTGCTCTGAGGCTGATCAGCGCTGGCTGGCTTTGTGCGTGGAGGATGTGAATTGTAACGGAAACTTTTTAACCGGGCAGAACTTTTTATTGCAGATGCCGTTTATACAGGAGAGGGCCGGCGGAACTTTCCGTAAGGAAACCGGCGCTGACCCTGGGAAGCAGGAGGAAGCGTTTTGAAAGATACACAGATACTGGATCTGTACTGGGCGAGAAAGGAACAGGCGATCACAGAGACCCAGCAAGCGTATGAGGGGTACTGCTACAGCATTGCCTGGCACATCCTCTATGACAGAGAGGACTCCGACGAATGTGTAAATGATACCTGGCTGAGGGCCTGGAATGCCATTCCGCCCAAAAGGCCCGGAAAGCTTTCTCTGTTTTTGGGAACGATTACACGGAATCTGGCACTGGACAGATGGAAAAAGAGGCATACGGTGAAACGGGGCGGCGGGGAAATGACTGTGGCGCTGGATGAGCTGGCAGAATGTGTTCCGGCGGCGGTAAGTACGGAGGACGTTGTGGAGGCGGCAGAGCTGGAAAGACTGTTGAACGTTTTTCTGCGCACCCTGTCCCGGCGGGACTGCGATATTTTTCTGCGCAGGTATTGGTATGTGGAGGAGTACGGCGAGATCGCAAACCGCTTTGGAATGAACCTGAATACTGTTAAGACCAGTCTGTTCCGAACCCGTGCAAAGCTGAAGGGATATCTGGAGAAGGAGGGCATCACGCTATGAAAGAGTCAAAGGAGGACCGGGAACAAAGGGAGAGGGCGGCGCTGCGGCTTATGGAGGCTTTATCCGCCGCGGAGGAGGAGCTGCTGGAGCACGCCCAGGGAGAAACAGGAAACTCCGGGAAGGGGCGGAAAAGGCGAAATTTATGGCAGTATGGCAGGGCCTGGGCGGCAGCTGTATGTCTTCTGGCGGTGGGTGCTCTCTCCTGGGGCGGCATAAGTCTTATGAATATGCGCATGGGGAGCGCCGACGGTGATTCCAGCGGGAATGCATATGAAGGGGGACAACAGGCTCAGGCTCTGGAGGAAGGAGCGGCGATTTCCGGAGGACAGGCTGAGGATGCTGCCGGGGACAACGGGGCGGCGACTCAGGATTTTTCTTTGGAGGAGGCCGCTCAGGAAGAGAAGAAGCAGGAGGAAGAGGGATACCCGACAGACGGTCAGGCTGGGGACGGTCAACAGGGGAGTGGTCAGGATGGATCCGGCCCGCGGGGGAACGGTCAGAATGGAGACAGCCGGCAGGAGAATGATATGCAGCAGGGAAACTTTAGTCCGGAAGGGGCGGAGGATTCCATAGGGGAGCAGGAGGCTGCAGGGTGTCTGGCAGCCCCTCAGAGGCAGAAGCTTACCGAGGCGCAGGCCCGGAAGTCGGAGCTGGGGGCTTATGTGCCCAAGGCGCTGCCGGCCGGTTACATTCTGGAAGAAGCCAGCCGGGAGACGGGAGAGGAGGACTCTCAAACACTGCAGGATCTGCGGCTGACCTGGTTCAGGGGGCTGGATTCGATTACCATTCGGATTACCCGGGACGAAAAGAGGGAGATTTCTGTGGTGGACGTGGACATTCCCCAGACCTATGACCTGAGGCTGTATGAGATTCCTCTGACAGAGTCGGTGCCCCGGGAATATTGGGAAAGTGTCAACAATCCTGTTTTTGCGGCGGAGGATCTAAGCCTGGAGGCGATAGAGAGCCGTATGATTTCCGGCACAGGAGACTCGGGGGATACGGATACGCCCAGAGGAAATTTTGCGGTGCTGTATTCCGACGGCGTGCTGGTGGAGTTTTCCGGCCGGGGAACGGCGGAAGAGATATGGAATATGTTTGAGGGGCTGGAATGACCAGCCCCTTAAATATTTTCGTTTTCCAGCATTCTGTACCCGATTCCGATCTCTGTGAACACGTACTGAGGCTGGGCAGGGTTTTCCTCGATCTTCCGCCGGATATTTGCCATGTTGACTCGGAGGATCTGGTTGTTGCTGTCCATGTAGGGTCCCCAGATGGCATTCATGATAAAGCCGTAGGTGAGCACCTTTCCGGAGTATTCCGCCAGCAATGTGAGCAGCTGGTATTCGATCTGTGTCAGATGAATTTCTTCTCCCCGCAGAAATATCAGACGTTTTTCAAAATTAATTTCCAGATCCAGCGCTTTGTAGATTCTTTCGGGAGAATTTATATGGCTGTGCCGGAGAGAGGTGCGGATGCGGGCCATCAGCTCCGAGGTGCCGAAGGGCTTTGTAATGTAATCATCGGCGCCCAGATCCAGAGCATGTACCTTCTCCTGTTCCTTTGTTCTGGCGGAGATTACGATTACGGGCATTCGGCTCCAGGTGCGCAGCTGCATAAGCACCTGGCACCCGTCCATATCAGGAAGTCCCAGGTCCAACAGAATAACATCAGGGCAGAGGGAGGCCGCAAGACTCAGTCCTTCCTTTCCAGTGAGAGCGCTGGTGATCCGATAGCCGTTTCCGGACAGGGAGGTGGTGATAAAGGAACAAATGCTTTTATCGTCTTCCACTAACAGAACATGTATTTTAGTTTTCATAGGTTCCTTTCTTTTTTGGCAGCGTGAAGGTGAATTCTGCTCCATGCCCGTGATTGCGTCCTGTCAGAGTGCCCTGGTGGGCGTCAATGATGGTTTTACAGATCACCAGTCCGATGCCGATGCCCTTTTGGCCGTCTGCCGTGTGGGAGGCGGAATAATCTGTGCCGTCGAAGAGATGATCCAGAAGACTGTGGGGAAGGCCGCTTCCGTGGTCCCGGATGGTAAAGGAGACCCATTCGGGATGGTTTTCCACGATCAGCTCCACAGGCTCATCCGTGCCGGAGTGGGATAATGCATTTTCCAGCAAATTGATCGTCACCTGTTCAATGAGGATTGCATCCATGGGCAACAGGATAAGGTCCTCAGGGATCTGGGCCCGGATCCGGCATCGGGGATAGCGCTTCTGCATTCTCTGGAGGGATTCGCCGATTACCTCCTCTACGGATTCTTCGTTGGTGCTGATGGCCATATCCTCGTTTCTGATCCGTGTGATTGACAATAGATTTTCCACCATATTCACCAGCCAGCTGGAGTCCTCATATATATTCGTCATGAGAGAGAGCTTTTCTTCTTCTGTCAGGTCGGCGTGGCGGTCCAGGTAAGTCTGGCTGTTGCCGATAATGCCCGTGAGAGGTGTGCGCAGGTCATGGGAAATAGCTCGAAGCAGATTGGCCCGGATTTTTTCTTTTTCGGCTTCGGCCAAAAGCCGTTCCCGCTCTGCAAGAGAGGCGGACTGTTTTGCCAGGCTGGAGGTGAGGGAGCCCAGCAGTAAGGTAATGGCTGTCATGCACAAAATGGTGACGGGATAGCCGGCAGGGGAAAAGTCCAGACGGCAGCTGTGACGTGTGTCTATGATATAAAGCCAGAGCACCGAGAACAGGGAGCAGAGGACACCGTAAACATATCCTGTGGTACAGCAGGATATCAGCGCCAGGAAAAAGGCAAATATCAGGGGGACATTTGCCGAATTGCCGGGAGAGGCGCAGATATATGCCGAAGAAATGCCCGCGGCGGCAGCCATGCATAAAACGGACAACACCAGGCTGTAGAGGTGTTGCTGGAACTTGGGCAGAACCTGGATCCTTTTGCGCATCACATATTCCTCTTTTGTAGGTGCAGCAGGGGAGGGATCCCCTGTATTGAAGGTGTGTGGATATGTCACATTATACAATAGTTTTCGGGGGAGAGGCAAGGAAGCGACGTAAAGAAAGTGTTAAAAATAATTAATTCGTGTCGGAATTTCTATTTTAATTTTTTTTTAATTCCTATTTTTCGGCAAGTGTTGTATGATGAAAGCAGGGCAAGGGCTGTGGATTGCGGCAGCGGGCCATATTAAAAGAGGAGGGCGCCAGACTGCATGAATGAGAAGTTAAAGGAAAAGATCAGGGAATCCCTGTCAAGCGTATTGCCCATCACGATGATCGTCTTGCTTTTGAGTGTTACGCTGGTACCGATGAAGATCAGTACACTTGCGTTGTTTCTCACGGGAGCAGTTCTGCTGATTATAGGCATGGGCTTTTTCCAGCTGGGGGCGGAGACGGCTATGACGCCTCTGGGCCAGGGCGTCGGCGGAAGGCTGGTGAAAAGCAGAAGTGTACTGGCAATGGTGGTTATCTGTTTCCTGATGGGGGCGCTTATTACCATTTCGGAGCCGGATCTTCAGGTGCTGGCCAATCAGGTGCCCACCATTCCCAATCAGGTGTTAATCTGGACCGTGGCGCTGGGAGTGGGGATTTTTACCGTGGCGGCGCTTCTCCGTATTCTGTTTCAGATCAGCCTTTCCAAAATGCTGATGATTTTTTACATATTAATGCTGATGCTGTCCTTCTTTACGCCGTCGGAGTTTGTGGCGGTGGCCTTCGACGCGGGCGGAGTCACTACGGGTCCTATGACGGTTCCCTTCATTATGGCCATGGGGGTGGGGCTTTCCGCCGCCAGAAGCGACAGGGACAGCGGAAACGACAGCTTCGGTCTGATCGCTTTGTGCAGCATCGGTCCCATTTTGATGGTATTGCTGCTGGGGATTTTCTTTCATCCTACGGAAGCGGCTTTTACGGAGGTGGTGATTCCTAATCTGGTGACCACCTCCGATGTGGTCAGAGAGTTTGCGTCCTCTGCACCTCACTATGCCCGGGAGGTATTGCTGAGCATTCTTCCGGTGGCAGGCGTTTTCATCATATTTGAACTGTTTACCCGCAACTTCCGTAAGAGGCAGGTGCAGAGGATGACGGTGGGTTTTGCATATACAGTGTTTGGGCTGATTTTGTTTCTCACCGGTGTGAATATCGGTTTTGCTCCCGTGGGAAGTCTGTTGGGAGGCGGACTGGCAGGGGGATGCTTTAAATGGGCGCTGATTCCCATCGGGAGCCTCATAGGTTATTATATCGTCAAGGCAGAGCCGGCGGTGAGAGTGCTCAATGAGCAGGTGGAGGAGATCACCGGAGGCATGGTTTCCTATAAAATGATGAACCTGGCGCTGTCTGCCGGCGTGGCCTGTGCGGTGGCGCTGGCCATGGCGAGAGTGCTGACCGGAGTCAGCATCTACTGGATTGTAATTCCCGGATATCTTCTGGCCCTGCTTTTAAGCAGGTTTGTGCCTCCGGTTTTCGTGGGTATTGCGTTTGACTCCGGCGGAGTGGCCAGTGGTCCCATGACGTCCACCTTTCTGCTGCCTCTGACCATGGGAGCCTGTACGGCGGTGGGAGGCAACGTGGTGACGGATGCGTTCGGTATCGTGGCCCTGGTGGCTCTGGCGCCGTTGATCGCCATACAGATCATGGGCCTTGTCTATGTGAAAAAAACAAGAGCCGTCCGGCAGCCCGCAGAGGTAATCCTGGAGGATGTTATCGTGGATCTGGACGATATGGTTGTGGATTTGGAGGAGGAACAGGCATGACAGACAATAATCGACAGATTTGCCCGCGGATGCTGATCACTGTCACGAGGGAGGAAGATCAGAGGAGAGTGGAGGAGGTGCTGGAATCCATGGAGATTCCTGTCTTCCTTCAGATTCGGGGAAAAGGTACGGCGCCCTCTGAGATGATGGATATTTTTGGGCTCAGCGGAACCACGAGGCTGTTGACAGTGGCTTTTCTGCCAAGGCTGCAGGTTAAGCCCTTGTTTGAAATTCTGCACAATAAGCTTTCTTTCCGTCATAAGGGAGGAGGCATTGCTATTACCGTTCCCGTCAGCGCTCTTCAGAGCTATATTTTGGAAAGGCTGGGAGATGAGGAGCGGGCCAGGGTGGAGGAGACACTGAAAGGAGATGAGGAAGAGATGAAGGACAAAACGGAATATACGGTAATTATGGCTTCCGTGGCCAGCGGATACAGCGATGATGTGGTGGATGCGGCCAGGAAGGCCGGAGCCAAGGGCGGTACGGTAATGAAAGGGCGCCGCCGCAATTCCGAGAAGGTGAGCAGACACTTTGGTATCTCCATGCAGGAGGAGCAGGATTTTGTGATGATCGTGGTTCCCAAGGAAAAGAAAAATGAGATTATGACAGCCATCTCCGGTGCATGTGGTCTGGGTTCCAAAGCTCACGGGGTGGTAGTAGCGCTGCCGGTGGACGATGTGCTGGGACTGGCAAACTAAAAGCTTGCTGACGCGCCGGCTTCCGACGGATGCACAGAGATTTTTGCATTTATGTGAGGCCCGGCAGGATTCGAAGAATGTGTAGAGGCAATCAATATGAAGCAAAGAGAAGTATTTCCTGATATATTGAGGACAGCTGCCACCTGCGCGGTGGTGCTGCTTCACACGGTGACCGGCGTCATGGATCATACGGATATGCTGGAATATCCTGTGCAAAGCAGGATTTTCCAGGCGCTGTTGGACCTGAGCTGCTGGTGTGTGCCGGTTTTTGTGATGATTTCGGGATATTTTTTTCTGGACCCAAAGCGGGAGCTTACCTTCCGCCTTATGCTGACGAAATACTGCAGAAGGATTGCACTGGCGCTGCTTTTGTTCGGCGTGCCTTTTGCCTGGCTGGAGCTGATTATGCGGGAGAGAACATTTCGGATAGGCATGATAGGAGAAGGCTTTCTCATGGTGCTTAGGGGCCAGACCTGGTCCCATATGTGGTATCTGTATCTGATTCTGTTTTTGTATCTGCTGACACCGGTTCTTCGATGGCTATTGAGCCGGCTGGCAAAGCCTGTGATTTGGGGGATTTTGGCGGTTCTATTTCTGGGAAGCAGCGTACAGCCGTATCTGATGAAGCTTTTGAGTCTGGAGCTGCCGACGATAATCCCTGACTGGGGGATTTACTTTTTTTACTATGTCTGCGGATATCTGTTTGCGGTGAAGGATCAGAAGGGGCAGGAGAGCAGTCCAAAGACCGGGAAAATCTGTATGCTGCTTTTCTTTCTGCTGCTTGCGGGAATGACGGCCAGCAGGTTTGTGGGAGATTATACGCTGCAGCTGGCATACAATTATCCCTTTACCGCAGTTGCCGCTCTGCTTTTGTTCGGCTGGGCAGCAGAGGACTTTGGGAAAAGGGTATTCGTTTCCGGAGAGGACGGGGGAATTTTTTGGCAGAGGATCTCAGGGCTTTGCTTTGGAATCTATCTGATTCACCCCGTATTCCTGAATCTGTTGTATAAATTTCTTCATGTGACGCCTTTGTCCGTTGGGGCAGGGCTTTCCCTGCCGCTGTTTTTCTTGGGAATTTTGCTGCCGGCGGCGCTGGGGGCCTGGGTGATGAAAAAGATACCTGTTCTGGACCGATATGTGTTGTAGTAATAGTCGGAAATGGTTAGGGCGGACGGCAATGCCGTCTGCCCGGTTGAACAAGAATAGAGTCACTGGTGGTTTTACCGGCTCCACCGTCCGGATGCCCCACAGGGAAGCACCAGACCGCTTGCTCTTACGGGCAGGCCGATTTCTGCCGCCTCTACCCGGCCCCCGAACCTTTTTGCCAGAACAGTCTGGAGCATGTAGGACAGGACTGCAGGCTGGAGGCCTGTGGTGTAGGAATTGAGCAGAAAGAACAATGGTTTTTCTGACAAGATGGAAGCTGTGAGTTCCAGAAAGGGCCATATGCTGTCCTCTATTTTCCAGATTTCTCCCTTGGGGCCTCTGCCGTAGGAGGGAGGATCCATGATAATGGCATCATATCGATTTCCCCTGCGAATCTCCCGCTCCACAAATTTTACACAGTCGTCCACCAGCCATCGGATGGGGGCATCCCCCAGACCTGATGCCTGGGCGTTTTCCCTGGCCCAGCCTACCATGCCCTTGGAGGCGTCCACATGGGTGACGCATGCGCCGGCGCTGGCTGCCGCCAGGGTGGCGCCGCCGGTGTAGGCAAAGAGATTCAGCACTTTGGGCGATTTGCCGGTGCTTTCCGCCTCCCGGCGCAGAAGCAGGGAGAACCAGTCCCAGTTGACGGCCTGCTCCGGAAAAAGGCCGGTGTGCTTAAAGCTGAAGGGCTTCAGGCGAAAGGTGAGCTCCTCTCCGGTTCCTTTCTCCGAAGAAGGGCCGGAAAGATTCTCTTTGGGGCAGGCGCTCAGGCTGTAGGAGATGCTCCATTCGTCCGGCAGGTCAAAAAACTCCCATTCGCCGCCGCCCCGGGAGCTTCTGTGATAATGTCCGTTTTTGTGTTTCCAGCCCTTATGGCTGCGGGGAGTGTTCCAGATGACCTGGGGATCCGGTCTTACCAGAATATAATCGCCCCATCTTTCCAGTTTTTCACCGCCTGAGGTGTCCAATACTTCGTAATCCTTCCAACGATCTGCAATCCACATGACAAGGATCCTTTCTGCTCAAAGAGTCCGCCGCCGTCTGCAGCGGCATTTTTTCCAATTTATCATGTTTTTTGCTTTCCGGCAACTATAAGTTTGGCCGCAGCTCTTCAATGACGGCGGCGTCCTGGGGAAGGAGAGAGACCATGGATATTCCGTCCGTGATTCTGAGCCTTTTCATAGGCTCGTCATTGCGCCACAATACAGCTTCCTTTACGGATGGAGGGAAGGCTATGGGGAAGGTCTGGGTGTGGGAAGAGATATTGGCGCAGACACAGGCACGGCTTTTGTCCGGAGCCTCCCATCGGCAGAAAAGCACGGCGGGCTGCTGGCCGTTACCCTTTTTCCAGCCGGAGAAGTTCAGCCCGGTGTAGGATACGGTGATTCGGGGAACCGGAAGCTCGCTGAAGGGCAGCATTTTGCCGTTTATAAGGTATTGGGGGAAACGGCAGTGCAGGCTGCAACAGTTTTTTCCCATTTTCAAGATCGAGGGATCACAATTTGACAAAGGCTCGTTTATCATGGATTTCATCATGGTCTGGGGGCAGGCGGCTGGCAGGCTCCCATATACGAAATTGGCGGCATGATTGTAAATACCGCAGGTATTGTCAGACAGCTGAGAGGACCAGTCGCCGCCGTAGCAGGGCATATATTCGTGATAGAGGTATGCGAACAGGGGAATTCCGCCGATTCCCCGGGGTTCGTCGAATACCCTGGCATGACAGATATCCAGGTGCTGAATAAACAGCTCCGACATGAATTCCTGGGAAAGCACAAAGTCGGGATCCTGTTTTTTTCCGTCTCTGCGGATGGCGTCGTAAATGGCAGCAAGCTGTTCTGTCTGCCATTTCCCTCTTCCGGGAGGATGACCGTGTGAGGTCTGGAAGCATTCCGTCACTCCGCCGCCGAAAAGCTGATCTGCCTGTACAATTTGGGCACCCAGAGAGACCAGCTCCATGGCCGCTCCATAGAGCTGATTTCGGGCCTGGTTTGTGGAGACGCAGGCATATGCGTGGAGTCCGTCCCAGTCGGAGGGTTCAGAGTCGGTAATAAACTGTCCCGCGGCATCGGTGGCCGCGGCAGGGCTCAATATTTTTTGAAAATATTCTCTGTTGTCATAGTCTATGGCCAGCTCAGGCTGGGGGTGGTCTGCGCCAATCAGCTTGCGGATAGGGAGCTTCAGACCGGACAGGCCGAAGGGAAAAGGGAAAATTTTTTCCTGCTTCAGGCTTGTGCAAAGTTGCCGGAAGCGCCTCTCGCCGCCGTAGGGAGGAAAATAGTCCGGTCCGACCCACTCCCCATGCTTTTCCCAGCCGCACATCATTGCAGCCATGGGCACGTTCCAGTATTGCTGCCAGTCCTTGAGGTATTCGGGCAGCTCATCGGGGAAGCCGTTTTCCTGGCCCCGCAGCCGGATATTGAAAAACAGGGCTCCCTTTTTAACCCATAAAGGAATATCTTCCCTTTCCCACAGCTTTTTTGAGCACCAGCTTTGCTTTTCTGCGAATTTTTTATACAAATCCGCCGCACTCTGCCAGCCTCCGTGGAAGCAGCAGATGACTACTTCATAGCCGGGATTGTAGCTGTTTCCCGAAACCGGAGGCAGATGAAAAAAGGGTGTAAAGGAAAGGGTTTCCACAGAGGCGTTTCGATTCCATACAGGTCCCAGCCTTTTGGGATTTCCGCCGCCGTCGTGAACGGCCAGGTAGAAGCCGCCCTCCGGGTCATAATAGGCCAGAAGCTGTGCAGAAATGTTTTCCGGAAATTCCCGTCCGTTTCCCGGGTACTCAAATCTCTGGTCAAAACTGCGAAAGGGAAGATCGCCCTCCCAGGGGTGATAATGAGGGGAGGGGAGCAGATACCCGTCCTGTTTGGGAAGCAGGATCCTGCTTTGAGAGGGATCCTGTCCCAGGAAGACAGGACATTCTATGACAGGGTATTCCAGAAAGTGCAGCCCCAGTGTGGAGTGATTTTCGATGTGTATGGAAAAATGGCACAGGCCGTCCGCCGGATCCATATGAACATGACAGGAGACATGAATGTTCCTGCCGCCCAGAAAGGAATAGCGGAAGGTAATCCGGTTTTTGTCCTGTTCCACGAAGGGCATGGTCAGGTCGGAAGTCAGTATGATATTTCCGGGCTGGCGTTCTCCCTGCAGAAACTCCGTACAGCCAATGCGAAACAGCGGCCTGCCGGGAGCAGGGGCGGCTATATAGTTCCTTGACAGGGACGGGTCGGTAAAGGACAGGACACAGCCGGTGTCCGAAAAAGCAATGTGCTGATGTTCTCCTTGTAATGTATACATTATTCTATCCTTTCACTGCTCCGGCAACGAAGCTTTGCTGTATATTTTTGCTGAAGCACAGGTATACGGCCAGCGTGGGAAGGGCGGCGATGGTAAGGCCGGCGGCCATGGCGCCCCAGTTAGTATAGTATTGTCCCTTCATAGCCAGCAGGCCTACCGTCAGGGTGCGCAGCGTTTCCTTGTCCAGCAGGATAAAGGAATACATGAATTCGTTCCAGCAGGACAAAAAGGTGAAAACCATCACGGCGGAAAGGGCCGGGCGGGTCAGAGGCAGAATGACCCGGTGATAAATATACAGGATGCCGGCTCCGTCCAGAGCCGCCGCCTCCTCCAGCTCCACGGGCAGACTTTTCAGAAAGCCTGAAAGGATAAAGATGGCTGTGGGAAGGGCGAATACCAGATACACGATCACCAGGCCCGGCTGAGTGTTGTACAGACCGGCACGTTGCAGAATCAGGTAGATCGGAAGGATTACTGCCTGGGAGGGAACCATGATTCCCATAAGGAAAATCATCATGACCCAGCCTGAGTATCGCCAGCGCATGCGTGTTATGGAGTATGCGGCCATGGATGCCAGAAGGGTGCTTAACAGAACCGCGGAGGCAGTGATCACCAGGCTGTTGCAGGTGTAGCGAAGGACATTTCCGGTCTGCATGGCGGATATGTAATTATCCCACCGGAGGCTGCGTGGAAATCCCATGCTTCCGCCCCCATAGATCTCGCTGTTGCTTTTCAGGGACAGAAAGACCATCCAGACAAGAGGGTAGAGCTGGATTATGGCGATGACCATGAGGAGCAGATTTATAATGGCTTTTTTCATGGCTGTGAATTCCTTTCATGATGGAAAATTCTTCGTATGATTAGGGTAAAAATGAGGCATTCCGCTACAACGAAGCATGCTGCGGCGCTGCCTGTACCGTAATTGTTTTTTTCAAAGATCAGCTTGTACATTACTCCCGTCTGGACGATGGTGGCTCCCAAAGGCTCGCCGTTTGAGGTAAGGATAAACATGATGTCAAAGATTTTCAGGGCGCCGATCACAGCCAGAGTCAGCGTCACCTCCAGCATGGGAAGCAGTTGAGGAATGGTGATATACCGCCAGATGCGGAAGGTGCCTGCGCCGTCTATTTTCGCGGAATCCAAAAGCTGTGGAGGAATGGCTTTTATGCCCGCATACAGGATCAGCATATGATAGCCGATATGCTGCCATATAACGGGGACAAACGCAGCCCAAAGGGCGGTGGACTCGTCATAGAGCCATGGCCTGCACCAGTTCTCCAGCCCCAGAGAGCGGAGAATGGTATTCAGCGCTCCGTAATCGAAATTATATATTTTCAGGAAAAGCTGAGCGATGGCGGAGGAGGAGATCACCACGGGAATGAAATATACGGTTCGATAGAAATTCTCCCATTTTACGCCGATGGTTACCAGAAGCGCCAGGAGCAGCGCCAAAGGGATCTGTATAAAGACAGACAATGCGGCGATGATGAGGGTGTTTTTTACGGATACATGAAAATGATAACTGTCTGTGAAAAAGAGCTTTTCATAATTACGCAGCCCCACAAAGGTCATTTCGCCCAGTCCGTCCCATTTCTGCAGGCTGAAAAAGAAGGAGGCAAGGATGGGAAGGATCATGATGCAAAAGAACAATAAAAAGGCGGGGAGCGTGAAAAGCGCAATGGCCTTTTTGTTTCCCAATACTTTATTCATAGAAAGTCCCTTTCTAAAAAACCGGCTTTTCTAAGGCAGAAAAGCCGGTGTCTGTTATTCGCTGTCAAGTCCGGTATTGATTTTCTGCATTTGACCGGAAAATTCCTCCGGGGTTATTTTTCCCTGGATCAGCTTCATGACCAGCTCCTTGTGAAAATCGGCGGCCTCGCCTCCCAGGGCGGTGTCCCACCACAGGCAGTAGCCGCTGGCGGTGGTTGCCAGTGTGTATTGCTGTGCGATGAACGGGCTGAGGGTCTGTGTATCGACGCCGCCGCTGTTCCAGGCGGGCAGGCCGTTTCCGGTCATGACGGACACATTGCTCATCTGCTCGCACAGGTAATTGACGGCCTGCCAGGCAGCCTCCGGATTTTTGCAGTTTGCATTGATGCAAAAGCCCTCAAAGGCGCCGCCGAAGAATTCGTCAGGATCCCCGTCTCCATCGGCCAGGGACGGAAAGTTGATCACCGCTACCTTGTCCCGGATGGCTGAGTCTTCCCCTGTGACCACAGCGGTAGTCCATGTTCCGTTGTAGAGCATTGCCGCTCCTCCGGCGGAAAATTTGGCGATGCCCTCGTCCCAGCCGAGAGAGAGGTCATTTTCGTTGAAGGCACCGGCTTCCACCAGCTGAACCAGCTTTCGGGCGGCTTCCGTGAAGGGCTCTTCCTCAAAGGAGGCGTTTCCGGAAAGGGCTTCGCGGCATCTGACAGCGCCTGCCTGACGGATGGCCAGGATATCATAATAATCCATGGCAGGCCACAGATCCTTTCCCGCACACATGATGGGCGTTATTTCTTTTTGATTGAATGTCCGGATACAGTCAAGCAGGTCCTCCCAGGTTTCGGGCAGGGCCAGACCGCATTGCTGAAACAATTCCGTATTGCAGTAGAGAAGCCCCAGGCTGGTAATTGTGGGAAGTCCGTATATGCCGTCTTTGATTGTAAAGTTATCCAGAGTGCCGGGCAGAACCTTGTCGGCTGTTTTGTCTGCCGCGATCATGCCGCTCAGATCCAGAAGCTTTCCGGCCTCCGCAAAGGGAGCCAGATCGCCGGGCGCCTGGATATATACGATATCAGGGGCCTCGTTGGCGGCAAAGGTGACCTTTAGCTTTGTGGAGTAATCGGAGGAGGATTGCCCGGTTACCTCCAGACGGATGCCGGGGTTTGCCTCGGCAAAGCCGGCCAGAACCTGATCGAAGGCGATCTTGTTTCCGTCCTCCTCCGTGGTCCACTGATGCCACAGGGTGAGTGTGATTGGCTCTTCGCCGCCGGCCTGGTTTTCTGACTGCTTTTGTCCCAAACTGCCCGAGGAGTCTTCCGGGGAGGCGCTTTGACATCCGGCCAGCAGCGTCAGGATCAGCAGGCTTCCGGTGACTGCCGCCAGCGTTTTTTTCAAAATTTTATTTTTCATATGGTTTTGCCCTTTCTTTTGTTGCCTGTTGTGTGTCGACCGGTCTGTTTTTAGTATAGCGAAAAAGCCGGGAGTAACGTGAGTGAAAATATTTGACAAACATAGTAACTATTTTTACCTCTTTTTATACTTTTTGTTCAAATATTGACGGGGTGATCAGGGATCAGTATAGTTAGCTTATTCAGGTGGCATAAGACCAGAGAAGACATGATTTTACAGGCAAAAGAAAGGCGCGGGTAATTTGATGAAAATGAAAAGAAGTGTTTTTTGGTCGGGCATCGGGGCCAGAATGTCTTTCTGCTTTTTGTTGCTGCTGTTATTGGTTATTGGAATTTGCATGGGATTGAGTCAGTACGTATATTTGTATACTCAAAGACAGAATTTATATGATGCCGCAAGACAGGCGTCAGATTCCTGTATGGCCGGCATCCGTGCCCGTGTATCTGAGGCGGACGCATATTCCAGACTGGTAATTTATGACACGCAGGTGCAGGAGGAGCTGAAGGCTGTGACAGAGGAAAATTATATGGATTTGTACATGGATCCTCAGTCGGCCATCAACAGCAGGATCAGTCAGGCGCTTCAGATAGCATCCTTTTCCTCCATCTATTTGTATTCCATGGAAGGTCTGTGCTTTTCCGGATATCGTTCCAGCGAGGCCAGACTGGAACGGATCGATCTGCAGAGCATGAGATGGTTTCAGGAGGTTATGGAGGCCGACGGGAGGATTGTGGTGGAGATGAATGCTGCGGGAGCCCCTTATTCCAGAAATTCCTCCAGCTATCTTTCTCTGATCCGGTGCATATTGGACATTCATGATTTCAGACCGGTGGGGGTGGCCATGGTTAATATTCCGGAGACGGACATTAGGGAGGAGCTGGAGGAGACTCCGGGCGCTCCGGGAACCTATGTGATATTGCGGGACAGCTGGGGAAACCGGCTCACCAATCTCCCTTCAGAGGGAGAGCTCCAGACGGTGTTTGACGAAGGGGATACTGCCAAGGCGGTCTTTTGGGGAAAAGAGTACTTTTGCTATAAGGCAGTATATGAGGATTATGGCTGGACTCTGGAGTATATGACACCCATGCCCGGAGGCAATTACCTGCTGTCCATGATCACTAGGTCATATTTTGCGGTGCTGGGAACAGCCGCCGTATCGGTCTGCGTGGGCACATTTTTGATTTCCCGGTCTATCACGAGACCCTTAAAGAGTCTGCTTTTGTCCATGAATCAGGTGCAGGAGGGAAATTTTGTCAGGACGCTTCTCCCTAAAAGGCAGGACGAGGTATATTACCTGATTCGGGGATATAATAGTATGATTGACAGAATCGATCATTTAATCGGGCAGATTTTGAAGCAGGAGGCCGACAGGAGGAAATATGAGCTGGAGGCCCTGCAGGCTCAGATTAAGCCGCATTTTCTCTACAATACCTTTGACATGATCAGCTATCTGGCCCTGCGGGAAGGAAACCGGGAAATGTTTTCTCTGATCCGGGCGCTGGGAAATTATTACAGGACCAGCTTGAGCCATGGAAGCGAATTTATCACGCTGGAAAAGGAGATTGAAATTGTCAGGGATTATCTTTATATTTTGAGCTGCCGCTATCCGGAGCTGTTTGAATGTGAGTATGAGATCGCCCCAGGGATTTTGCAGTATCCGATTTTGCGTCTGTCCCTGCAGCCCTTTGTGGAAAATGCCGTTTATCATGGGCTGAAGCCCAAGGGCAGGGGAGGAATAATCCGGATCGCGGCCCGGGATGAGGATGAGGTGATCGTGATTTGGATTCAGGATAATGGAGTGGGAATGGACCAGGAGAGGATCGATGTCCTGCTTGGGGAGGGAGATCTGACAAAACAGGATTCCTTCGGCATCCGGGGAACCATACGACGGCTTGGGATATACTACGGCTGTGATCATATCTGCAGTATAACGGGAGAGCCGGGAGAGGGAACCACGGTTACACTGCGTATACCCAAGGATCGTTTCCTGAATTGAAGGCCTGGGGCTGACACATGGAGAGGCAGGGATATTATGGAAGAATATGTATACAGAGTGATGCTTTTGGATGATGAATACCCGGTGAGAAGGCTCTTGAGGGAGTGCGTGGACTGGGCATCCCTGGGGGCCTGCGTCTGTCAGGAGGCGGAAAATGCGGCGCAGGCCCGGGCGCTTCTGGAAAGGTCCGTGCCTGATATGATCTTTGTGGATATCAACCTGCCTGTGGAGAACGGTATTGAATTCAGCAGGAAAATCCTGGGGGAGTATCCGTCTGTTCAGGTGATTATTGTCACGGGCTACGAAGAGTTTAATTATGTACAGGAGTGCCTGAGAATCGGAGTCGCTGATTTTATTACAAAACCTATCGATCCGGAGGAGATTACCGAGGCCGTAAAAAAGGTGATCGAGCGGGTAAGGCGCCGGCGCTCCCATCATGAGGAATATGAGGCGGCAAGAGAGCGGTTGAAGGAAAGTACCCAGGTATCCAGGGAGAATTTTGTCCGTCAGCTGCTCCAGGGACTGGTCACCTCGGAGATCATTTATATGCAGGATCGGGATCTGAGGGACTGGATGGCAGAGGATATTTTTCAGGCGGCTCTGTTTTTGTTTTCCCGGGATATATCCCCGTCCCTGCGGGAGCTTTTCCGGGAGCGTGTCCGTGGGGAAAAGGGCCTGCTCTGTACATTTCCGGACAATCGGCGTCTTGCTCTGGTGAGCAATCGGATGGGAGAGGATATGGGGGAGGTCATAGAGCGTGTCACAGAGGGGACAGGGCAGGTCTTTCGCGCAGGAATAGGATGTGCCCGCAGCGGTATAAACGGGGCGGGCCTTTCGGCGGAGGAGGCGCTGACGGCGCTTCATACGGCAGGGGAGCAGGAAGTGGTTCACTATATCAGTCTGGAGGATGCCGCCCTGGAAGATACCAGGCTGAGGGCGCGGCGTGATTTGAGGACTGTCTGTCAGTATATCAGGACCGGACACACGAAGGAAGCCGTGGGGCTGATCCGGCAGGAGCTGGAGCGGCATTCTTCTATTTTAGAATTGAATTTATGCAGGGAATCGGCGGTAGAGATCGTATCCGCGCTGATAGAGCTTCTGAGGGAAAAGAACCTGGAGGAGAAGATTTTATTCTCCGGGGAGGATGCTCCGCTGAAGAAAATATTTCAAACCACATCCTGCCCGGAGCTGGTCCGCTATATGGAAACTCTGGTGAGAGCCGCCTGCCAGGCGATTCGTGGAATGGACGGCTCCGGCGTTGTGGAAGGTATCTGCCGGTATCTGGAAAGAAATTATCATGACACCTCGCTGACGCTTCAGAAAATAGCGGAAGTTTTCCATATGAATTACAGCTATTTAAGCCGCTTGTTTAAGGAAGAAATGGGAGTTAATTTCTCTGAATATCTGACAGGAATCCGTGTGGGGGAGGCAAAGCGGCTGTTGCAGGAAAGCGACCTTAAAATATGGGAGATTGCGGAGAATGTGGGATTTTCGGATCCTCATTATCTGGAAGTCTGTTTTAAAAGAATCAACCATATTTCCATGAGCAGGTATCGGCAGCATCACAGGAAGCCGCGGGAATAAATCAGCGATAAAAAGCTGGAAGGGTTCATGAAATATTGAATAAAAGAAGTAAATTTTGAACAGATCCTAAAATTGTTTCCTGTATAATACAATCCAGAAGAGTTAAAAACGGCTGCCGTTTACCGGAGGCCGGGCAGACCGCAGCTGCAAATGCCGCAGGATCATAAGGAGGATCAAATATGTCTCAGAACAAAACAAACACAGGCGGAACCGGGGAAGTGAAGTACCGCCGCGCCAAGGTATGGCAGATCATCATGGTATCTTCCAGCGCTTTTATCGGAATGAGCTTTTATTTTCTCATGGGTATGGCCAGCTATTCGGCCAGCGTAGGCTTCGGCATTGCGTCGATAGCGGTGGGAGGCATCTTGACATTTACCCGCATTTTTGACGCTGTTACGGACCCGCTGCTGGCATTTGTCTATGATAAGGTTAATACGCCTTTTGGAAAAATCCGGATTTTGCTGGCCAGCGGCTGGCTTATCATGGTGCTGTCCGTGCTTATGATGTTTGACTGGGCGGCGGGAAAGGGCCATGGGAAGGTCACCTTTGTGCTTTTGTACATTGTTTACATTATCGGATACACACTTTACAACATGACGGGCCAGACCCTGGGAGCCCTTATGTCCAATGATCCAAAGCAGCGTCCTATGATCGGAGTTTACGGCACAATATTTAACTACATAGTTCCCATTGCGCTGAATATGATAGCTTTCACCCAGCTGATGCCCAAATACGGCGGCTATACGCCGGAATTTCTGTCCTCGGCCTGCTGGCTCTGCGTTGGGCTTTCCGCTGTGGGGCTTGTGCTGACCTGCATCGGTATCTCGGAATATGACAAGCCGGAAAATTTTGTAGGCACAAATATGAAAAAGGAAAAGCTGAAGCTCGGAGACATGGTGGAGGTGCTGGCCCATAACCGTCCTCTCCAGTGCTTTGTGGCATCCGGAGCCTCGGACAAGATCGCTCAGCAGGTAGCCAGCCAGACTATAGTGGTCACCATGCTTAACGGAATTATCATCGGTGATATGTCCATATCCACCATACTGTCCACCCTGGGAATGATACCTTCCATCCTGTTTGCGTTCATCGGAGCCGCCTATGCCAAGAAACACGGCAATAAAAAAACCATCGTTACCTGGACCTGGTTCTGCATTTTCGTGACCTTTGCAGCGGTAGCGTTCTTTACGATCCTCCATATCGGGGGGAATACCCGCAGCATATCCGCCGTTATGCCGTTGATGATCGTGTTTATGATTCTGCAGCTTTTGACCAACGGCACTAAAATGGGTGTTACTACCGGCAACAGCGCATTTATGGCAGATGTAATTGATTATGAGCTGGACCGGGGCGGCAAATATATTCCTGCAGTGGTAACGGGAGTCTACAGTCTGATCGACAAGGTGGTATCCTCCGTCAGCGCGCTGATCGCCACTGCATCGGTGGCCCTGGTGGGCTACACCACTTCCCTGCCCCAGCCTACGGATGAACTGACCCCCGGTATTTTCTGGATGACCATGGTGCTGATGTACGGTTTTCCTCTGCTGGGCTGGGCCATCACTCTGATCGCCATGCGGTTCTGCAATTTAAATAAGGAAGAGATGGAACAGGTACAGAAACGGATTGCGGAAAAGAAGGCGGAGGCCCAGAAACAGGCTCAGGCAGGATGAACTGTTAAAAAAAATTTAATATTTCGCAAAAAAGCCCTTGCAAAAAGGGCTTTTTGCATGTATAATGCTAAATGCTGTGGCATGATAGCTGTGAAGCGAGAGGTTGCTGGCTGTCAGCAATGACGGTCAGGTTTTCCGTGGAGCGAATGTCAAGTTAGAAAACTGACGACAAGTCACTGTACCATTGAAGTCTGTGTAATTGCAGAAACGACGTGTGATGCTTTGATCGGGTAGGTTGCGGCAAGGTCAAGGACACACACGGGAGAGTGTACAGTCACCGCTTGTCGTACTAAAATGAAAATGAAGAATTTTCATTTCGTAAAAGTGCGAAAAGGAGGCGACTTTTTTTATGGCAAGTCAAGTAATGAGAATCACCCTGAAGGCTTATGAGCATCAGCTTGTAGATGCATCTGCAAAGAAGATCATTGAAACTGTAAAGAAGACCGGATCTGAGGTGAGCGGACCTGTGCCCCTTCCTACCAAGAAAGAGGTAGTGACCATTCTGAGGGCCGTGCACAAGTACAAGGATTCCAGAGAGCAGTTTGAGCAGAGGACGCATAAGAGGCTGATCGACATCATCGCGCCTACTCAGAAGACGGTGGATGCGCTGCAGAGGCTGGAAATGCCCGCCGGTGTGTACATTGACATTAAGATGAAGACAAAATAAGCAGACAGCTGAATAAAATCAAACCTCTACTAGACGTAAGAACACATCTCCCGACGGAATATTCCGGGGAGAAGGGGAATCCTCCGGGAAAGCCCCGCGGTCATAACGCAACGATGGCCGGTGGTCCGCTATGTAGAAAGCCTGTAAGGGCAGAAAGAGAGGAAAAATGAAGAAAGCAATTTTGGCAACCAAGGTCGGAATGACTCAGATCTTCAACGAAGACGGCGTGCTGGTTCCCGTGACGGTTCTTCAGGCAGGTCCCTGTGTGGTGACACAGGTCAAGACTCCTGAGAACGATGGATACAGCGCAGTGCAGGTGGGCTTCGTAGACAAGAAGGACAGGATCGTCAACAAGGATGCGGGCGGCAGAAAAGAGGTCATCCACAGACACGGCGTCAGCAAAGCCGGCCAGGGCCACTTTAAAAAAGCAGGAGTAAGCTCCAAGAGATATATCAGGGAGTTCAAATTTGAAAATGCCGGGGATTACACCCTGGGGGCAGAGATCAAAGCCGATATCTTTGCCGAGGGCGATAAGGTGGATGCCAGCGCCATCTCCAAAGGAAAGGGATTCCAGGGCGCGATCAAGAGACTGGGACAGCACAGAGGACCCATGAAGCACGGTTCCAAGTTCCACCGCCATCAGGGTTCCAACGGAGCCTGCTCTTCTCCCAGCCGTGTGTTCAAGGGAAAAGGGATGCCCGGACATATGGGCTGCGTGAAGGTGACTGTGCAGAATCTGGAAGTGGTGAGAGTGGATGCAGAGAAGAATCTGCTGCTGGTAAAGGGCGCTGTGCCCGGGGCCAGAAAAGCTCTTGTGACCATCAAAGAGACCGTGAAGGCGCAGGCCTAGTTTCGTGCGAAAGGAGGACCAAAACAAATGGCAAAAGTATCTGTTTTTAATATGGAAGGCAAGGAAGTCGGTACCATCGATTTGAATGATGCGGTATTTGGCGTAAAGGTAAACGAGCATCTGGTACACATGGCTGTGGTACAGCATCTTGCAAATAAGCGTCAGGGAACTCAGAAGGCAAAGACACGGTCCGAGGTGTCCGGAGGAGGCAGAAAGCCCTGGAGACAGAAGGGAACCGGCCATGCAAGGCAGGGATCTACCAGAGCTCCTCAGTGGACCGGCGGTGGAGTGGTATTCGCTCCCGTTCCCAGAGACTACTCCTTCAAGCTGAACAAGAAGGAGAAGCAGGCTGCCCTGAAATCCGCACTGACAGACAAGGTGCTCAGCAGCAGTCTGATTGTTCTGGAAGAGCTGAAGTTTGACGATATCAAGACGAAGAGCTTCGTGAAGGTGATGGACAATCTGAAGGTCAACAGCGGCCTGGTGGTTATCACTGATAATGATAAGAATGTGGTTATGTCCGCCAGAAATGTGGCGGAGGTGGATACCGCTTCTGTGAGCACCATCAACGTATACGATATTATGAAGGCGAAAAAGGTAGTCCTGACAAAGGATGCCGTTGCAAAGATCGAGGAGGTGTACGCATAATGGCTGATATCAAATACTATGACGTGATCCTCAAACCGGTTGTCACTGAAAAGAGCATGGCCGGCATGGGCGAAAAGGAATATACCTTCCTGGTCCACACAGAGGCTAACAAGTCTCAGATCAAGGAAGCAGTGGAAAAGCTGTTTGACGGCGTAAAGGTAAAGAGTGTCAACACCATGAACTGCCAGGGAAAGAAAAAGAGGCGCGGAATGGTGGTGGGCAGAACCGCAAAGACCAAGAAGGCCATTGTGAAGCTCACAGAGGACAGCAAGGATATCGAGATCTTCGCAGGGCTGTAAAACGCTTTACACGGCGCTTTGCGAAGCTGATTTAAGTATGCGGCATAAATCTGGCCGCGCAAAGAATCAATGAAAAGGAGATAAGACAATGGGAATCAAGAAATATAATCCCTATACACCTTCCAGAAGAAATATGACCGGCTCCGATTTCTCTGAGATCACCAAGAAGACTCCCGAGAAGAGCCTGTGCACATCTCTGAAGAAAAATGCCGGACGCAACAATCAGGGCAAGATCACAGTGAGACACCATGGCGGCGGCAACAGAAGAAAGTACAGAAACGTGGACTTCCGCAGAAATAAGGACGGGATCCCTGCAACCGTCATCGGTATTGAGTACGATCCTAACAGAACAGCCAACATTGCGCTGATCTGCTATGCGGACGGCGAGAAAGTCTATATCCTCGCTCCCGAGGGACTGACCGACGGCATGAAGGTCATGAACGGTCCCGAGGCAGAGGTGAGAGTGGGCAATTGCCTTCCTCTTTCGGAAATCCCCGTTGGTACCCAGGTACACAACGTTGAGCTGTATCCCGGCAAGGGCGGCCAGCTGGTGCGCTCCGCAGGCAACGCCGCTCAGTTGATGGCTAAGGAGGGCAGATATGCCACACTGCGTCTCCCTTCCGGCGAAATGAGAATGATTCCTCTCGTATGCCGTGCCACCGTGGGCATTGTGGGAAATGTGGACCACAATCTGATCAATATCGGTAAGGCAGGACGTAAGCGTCATATGGGTATCCGTCCTACGGTCCGCGGTTCCGTCATGAACCCTAACGACCATCCTCACGGCGGCGGTGAAGGCAAGACCGGTATCGGACGTCCCGGTCCCAGCACTCCCTGGGGCAAGCCGGCTCTCGGCCTGAAGACCCGCAAGGCGAAGAAGGCTTCCAACAAGCTGATCGTAAGAAGACGCGACGGCAAGGCTATCAAATAATTGAGGAGGAAAGACAATGGCTAGATCACTGAAAAAAGGACCTTTTGCAGACGCAAGCCTGTTGAAGAAAGTAGATGCTCTGAATGCTTCGGGACAGAAGCAGGTCATCAAGACCTGGTCCCGCCGTTCTACGATTTTCCCTTCCTTTGTGGGGCACACCATCGCAGTCCATGACGGCAGAAAGCATGTTCCCGTGTATGTCACCGAGGATATGGTAGGACATAAGCTGGGTGAGTTTGTGGCTACCAGGACCTACAGAGGCCACGGCAAGGATGAAAAGAAATCCAAGGTAAGATAGAACAGTGGCCTCCGGGCCATGGCAAGGACCCCTGTGTGACAGGAGGGCGCACGGTCCCCCGGGAGGGGGATCGCATGAAGCTTTAAAATGTCTGACTGCGGCATAAACGTAGCAGATGCGTTGGGGGACTGCGCGAGGTACGCGGCCCCGAAGGGACGATGAAGGAGCCGCAAGGGCAATAATCGTCCCTGGAAAAAGGAGGATATAGATCTATGGCTAAAGGACATAGAAGTCAGATTAAGAGAGAGAGGAATGCCCAGAAGGATACCAGGCCTTCCGCAAAGTTATCTTACGCCAGAGTATCCGTACAGAAAGCATGCTTTGTACTGGATGCCATCAGAGGTAAGGACGTACAGACGGCGCTGGCTATTCTGGAGTACAATCCCAGGTATGCTTCCAGCCTTATCAAAAAGCTGCTTGAGTCGGCGATTGCTAACGCCGAGAACAACAACGGTATGAACAGGGATCACCTGTATGTGGCAGAGTGCTATGCCAACAAGGGGCCGACCATGAAGCGCATTCAGCCCAGAGCACAGGGCAGGGCCTACAGGATCGAGAAGAGAATGAGCCACATCACCGTTGTGCTTGACGAGAAGAAGTAAGGAAAGGAGCGAACAATAGAATGGGACAGAAAGTTAATCCTCACGGCATGAGAGTCGGAGTTATCAAAGATTGGGATTCCAAATGGTATGCTGAAAGCGAGTTTGCCGATTATCTTGTGGAAGATTATAACATCAGAAAGTATCTGAAGAAGAAGCTGTACAGCGCCGGCGTATCCAAGATCGAGATCGAGAGGGCGTCCGACAGGGTGCGAGTAGTGATCCACACTGCAAAGCCCGGTGTCATCATCGGCAAGGGCGGCGCTGAGATTGAGGCTACCAAAGCCGAGCTGTCCAAGATTTCCGACAAGAAGATCCTGATCGATATCAAGGAGATCAAGAGACCCGACAGAGACGCACAGCTGGTAGCAGAGAACATTGCTCTGCAGCTGGAAAACCGCGTATCCTTCCGCCGTGCCATGAAGTCCTGTATGGGAAGGAGCATGAAGGCGGGCGCCCTTGGAATCAAGGCTGCCTGTGCAGGTCGTCTGGGCGGCGCAGATATCGCCCGCACAGAGTTCTACAGTGAGGGCACCATCCCTCTTCAGACGCTGAGAGCCGACATCGACTACGGCTTCGCAGAGGCTGACACTACCTACGGCAAGGTTGGAGTTAAGGTTTGGATCTACAAAGGCGAGATCCTTCCTACAAAGGGAAATCAGATGGAAGGGAGCGATAATTAATTATGTTGATGCCTAAGAGAGTAAAACGTCGTAAACAGTTCCGCGGATCCATGGCGGGCAAGGCAATGCGGGGTAATACGCTTGCATACGGTGAATACGGCCTTGTGGCAACCGAGCCCTGCTGGATCAAGTCCAATCAGATCGAGGCGGCACGTATCGCCCTTACCCGGTACACAAAGCGTACCGGCCAGGTCTGGATCAAGATTTTCCCTGACAAGCCCGTTACGGCAAAGCCTGCCGAGACGCGTATGGGTTCCGGTAAGGGTACTTTGGAGTATTGGGTAGCAGTTGTAAAGCCCGGCCGCGTGATGTTTGAGATTGCCGGCGTGTCCGAGGATCAGGCCAAAGAGGCACTGCGTCTTGCCATGCATAAGCTTCCCTGCAAGTGCAAGATCGTTTCTAAGGCAGATTTGGAAGGCGGTGTAAAAGAATGAAAGTGAATAAATTTGTAGAAGAATTAAAGGGCAAGTCCGTTGAGGAGCTGGGCAAGGACCTTGTTGCCGCAAAGAAAGAACTTTTCAATCTGAGATTCCAGAACGCGACCAATCAGTTGGATAACACTGCAAGGATCAGAGAGGTCAGAAAGAATATTGCGCGTATTCAGACAGTCATCACTGAGAAGAGCAGAGCGTAAGGCGGCTGGGGAAGGAGATCAATCGTGGAAAGAAATTTGAGAAAAGTGCGTACTGGTAAGGTTACCAGTAATAAGATGGATAAAACAATTGTTGTAGCTATCGAAGAGCATGTAAAACATCCCCTTTACAAGAAAGTCGTAAAGAGAACCTACAAGCTGAAGGCTCACGACGAAAACAACGAGTGCAACATCGGCGATACCGTTAAGGTGATGGAGACCAGACCTCTGTCCAAGGACAAGAGATGGAGACTGGTGGAGGTTGTGGAAAAGGTAAAATAATGCATTCGAAATCTGGCCGTGGCTGCGGCAAAGGAGGAAAATCATGGTTCAGCAGGAAACAAGACTGAAGGTTGCTGATAACACTGGTGCAAAAGAATTGCTGTGCATCCGGGTTATGGGCGGCTCTACTAGAAGATATGCACACATTGGTGATGTGATCGTTGCTTCCGTCAAAGATGCAACACCAGGCGGCGTTGTAAAGAAGGGTGATGTTGTGAAGGCAGTTGTGGTCCGTACCGTAAAGGGCGCACGCCGCAAGGACGGTTCCTATATCCGTTTTGACGAGAACGCTGCCGTGATCATCAAGGATGACAAGACACCCAGAGGAACACGTATTTTTGGGCCTGTAGCGAGAGAACTTCGTGAGAAACAGTTCATGAAGATTGTGTCTCTGGCTCCCGAAGTATTATAAGGAGGTGCCGTATGTCGATGTTAAAGATTAAAAAGGGCGACACCGTTAAGGTGATTGCCGGTAAAGACTGCAATACAGAAGGTAAGGTTATTTCCGTAGACGCCAAGAAGGGCAGAGTGCTGGTGGAAGGCGTAAATATGATTACAAAGCATGCGAAGCCCTCACAGGCCAACCCCAACGGAGGCATCATCCGGAAGGAAGCTCCTATTGATATTTCAAACGTCATGCTTGTCTACAAAGGAAAAGCCACCAGAGTCGGCTTCCGTATGGAAGGCGACAAGAAGGTCCGCTATGCCAAGGCAACAGGCGAAGTGATCGATTGATCAATAGGAAGGAGGAGCAGAAAGTGGCAAGATTAAAAGATTTCTACTATGAGACAGTTGTAGAAGCAATGACGAAGAAGTTCGGATATAAGAATGTTATGGAAGTGCCCAAGCTTGAGAAGATTGTCCTCAATATGGGTGTGGGAGAAGCGAAGGATAATGCCAAGATTCTGGAGAACGCCATGTCTGACATGGAGATCATTGCCGGACAGAAGGCAGTGGTTACCAAAGCCAAGACTTCCGTGGCTAACTTCAAGATCCGTGAAGGCATGTCCATCGGCTGCAAGACCACTCTCCGCGGCGAGAAGATGTACGAGTTCCTTGACCGCCTGGTAAATCTGGCTCTGCCCCGCGTGCGTGACTTCAGAGGCGTTAACCCCAATGCCTTCGATGGCAGAGGAAATTATGCTCTGGGTATCAAGGAGCAGTTCATCTTCCCTGAGATCGAGTATGACAAGATCGATAAGACCAGAGGTATGGATGTCATTTTCGTCACTACTGCCAAGACGGACGAAGAGGCGCGCGAACTGCTGAGACTGTTTAACATGCCGTTCGCAAAACAATAAGGAGGTAAATTTCTCATGGCTAAGACATCTATGAAAATCAAACAGCAGCGCAAGCCCAAATTTTCGACCCAGGCTTACACCCGCTGCAAAATTTGCGGCCGTCCCCACGCGTATTTAAGAAAATACGGCATTTGCAGAGTTTGCTTCCGCGAATTGGCCTATAAGGGAGAGATTCCCGGCGTCAAGAAAGCAAGTTGGTAGGAAGGAGGAAAAAGACAATGATGAGTGATCCTATTGCAGATATGCTTACAAGAATTCGTAACGCAAACACTGCCAAGCATGATACGGTTGATGTACCCGCTTCCCGGATGAAGCTGTCCATCGCGCAGATTCTTCTGGAGGAAGGATATATAAGCAAGTATGATGTCATAGAGGATGGAAGCTTCAAGACGATCCATATTACCCTGAAGTACGGTGCCGACAAGAACGAGAAGATCATTTCCGGGATCAAGAGGATCTCCAAGCCTGGTCTGCGGGTGTACGCAGGCAAGGATGAGCTCCCCAAAGTGCTGGGAGGACTTGGCATCGCTATCGTTTCCACCAACCAGGGCGTCATTACCGACAAGAAAGCCCGGGAGCTGCAGGTAGGCGGCGAAGTACTGGCCTTTGTCTGGTAGGCTGTCAGAAAAAGCAAGCACGAACGCAGTGAGTATTTGCTTTTTGACAGCCGTACATCGAGAAAACGTAAAGCGGCGCAGCCGCGGCGGCTGTGAAACAGCCGGTTTTCGAGATGAGATTGCGAGAACCAGGAAACCGAAAACCAGGAAAACAGCCGGTTTTCGAGATTGGCTTGCGAGAACATGGAAACAGCCGGTTTTCGAGATGGACTTGCAGAAGCTCCAGAAAAACCAGCTTCCAGAGGGGAGCGGAATGGAGCCTGCATCAACAGGTAACAATCAGCTTTATAACAATACAGGAGGTACGGGCATGTCACGTATAGGTAGAATGCCAATCGCGATCCCCGCAGGCGTTACTGTGGAGGTTGCAGAAAATAATAAGGTGACCGTAAAGGGTCCCAAGGGAACGCTGGAGAGAGTGCTTCCCGGCGAGATGGAGATCAAGGTTGAGGGCGCTGAGGTGCATGTGAGCAGGCCCAATGATCTGAAGAAGATGAAGTCCCTTCACGGGCTTACCAGAACACTGGTAAACAATATGGTGACAGGTGTTACCAAAGGCTTTGAGAAAAAGCTGGAGGTGAACGGTGTCGGCTACAGGGCGGCCAAGGCAGGAAAGAAGCTTACGCTGAACCTGGGCTATTCTCATCCGGTTGAGATGGAGGATCCCGAGGGGATCGAGACTGTTGTCGAGGGTCAGAACGTGATTATCGTTAAAGGAATCGACAAGGAAAAGGTTGGCCAATTCGCAGCTGAGATCAGAGACAAGAGAAGACCTGAGCCTTACAAGGGCAAGGGAATCAAGTATGCCGATGAGACGATCAGACGTAAAGTTGGTAAGACAGGTAAGAAATAACAGATAAGGAGAGTATGAGGATGGTTAAGAAGGTATCAAGAAAAGAAGTTCGTGCGAAAAAGCACATGAGAATCCGCAACCGCTTCAGTGGCACTGCCGAAAGACCTCGTCTGGCCGTGTTCCGCAGCAATAATCATATGTATGCTCAAATTATCGACGATACTGTTGGGAATACATTAGTATCCGCTTCCACGCTTGAGAAAGAAGTAAAGAGCGAGCTGGAGAAGACCAATAACGTTGAAGCAGCGGCATACCTGGGAACCGTCATTGCCAAGCGGGCAGTGGAAAAAGGGATCAAGGAAGTGGTCTTTGACAGAGGCGGCTTTATATATCAGGGTAAGATCGCAGCATTAGCTGATGCAGCCAGGGAAGCTGGCCTGGAATTCTAGGAAAGGAAGAGGAATACACCATGAAACACACAATCATAGATGCAAGCCAGTTCGAATTGACGGATAAGGTTGTTACGATCAAGCGTGTAGCCAAGACCGTCAAGGGCGGCCGTAATATGCGCTTTACAGCCCTGGTGGTGGTAGGCGACGGAAACGGACATGTAGGCGCCGGACTGGGCAAGGCAGTGGAAATTCCCGAGGCGATCCGCAAGGGAAAAGAAGATGCGATGAAGCATATCGTAGAGGTGGCCATGGACGAGAACAACTCCATCACCCATGACTTTATCGGCAAGTATGGTTCCGCAAACGTTTTGCTGAAGAAGGCTCCCGACGGTACCGGTATCATCGCAGGCGGCCCGGCCCGTGTGGTTTGTGAGCTGGCAGGGATCAAGAATATCCGTACCAAGTCCCTGGGTTCCAACAACAAGCAGAACGTTGTCCTTGCGACGATCACCGGCTTAAGCCAGCTGAAGGCTCCTGAAGAGGTAGCAAAGAGCCGCGGCAAGTCCGTGGAAGAAGTTCTGGCGTGAAAGGAGAACAGCAATGGCAGATAAGAAATTAAAGATTACTCTGGTAAAATCAACCATCGGCGCTGTGCCGAAGAACAAGGCCATCGTTGAGTCCATGGGACTCCGTAAGATCGGCAGGACCATTATACTTCCTGACAATGATGCCACAAGAGGGCAGATCCGTCAGGTGGGCCATATGCTGAAGGTTGAAGAAGTAGAAGAAGCATAACAGAATGGAGGTGTAGAAATGGAGTTGTCCAATTTAAGACCCGCAGATGGTTCCAAGCACAGCGATAATTTCAGGAGAGGCCGTGGACATGGATCCGGCAACGGCAAGACTGCAGGCAAAGGCCACAAGGGACAGAAGGCCCGTTCGGGAGCTCCCAGGATCGGCTTTGAAGGCGGTCAGATGCCTTTATACAGACGTATTCCCAAGAGAGGCTTCACAAACAGGAATACAAAGGAGATCGTTGGGATCAACGTAAGTGCTCTGGAGCGTTTTGAGGACGGAGCGACTGTGGATGTCAATACATTGATCGAAGCTGGTATCGTAAGAAACCCCAGAGATGGCGTGAAGATACTCGGAAATGGAGAATTTACCAAGAAACTCAATGTAAAAGCAAATGCCTTCAGCGCATCTGCAAAAGAAAGAATTGAGGCTCTCGGTGGAACAGCAGAGGTGATGTAATGCTCACAACACTGAAAAACGCATTCAAGATCAAAGAACTCAGGGAAAAGATTCTTTTTACCTTCGCCATGCTGGTTGTGATCCGTATCGGATCACAGCTTCCCGTGCCGGGGGTGAACAGCGAATTTTTCAGGAGCTGGTTCGAGGCACAGTCCACTGGTGCGTTCAGTTTCTTTGATGCAGTTACAGGCGGCTCCTTTATCAACATGTCGATTCTGGCGTTGAATATTACGCCCTATATCACATCTTCCATCATCATGCAGCTGTTGACGATTGCCATCCCCAAACTGGAGGAGATGCAGCGCGACGGCGAGGACGGTCGGAAGAAGATTACGGCAATCACCAGATATGTGACCGTTGGTCTGGCGCTGATCCAGTCCTCGGCCATGGCCATTGGATTCGGCCGGCAGGGCTACCTGACACAGTTTAACGCATTGAATGTGATTTGTGCCATCGCGACACTTACGGCAGGCAGCGCATTCCTCATGTGGGTGGGCGAAAGGATCACGGAGAAGGGGATCGGAAACGGTATTTCCATCGTTCTGGTCATCAATATTATTGCCCGTCTTCCGGAGGATCTGGGAAACCTGTTTGAACAGTTTGTGTTCGGCAAGGCACCTGCAACGGCAGTTTTGGCGGTGGTGATTATTTTTGCAATTATCATTGCCATGGTAGTGCTGGTTATCATCTTAAACGATGGTGTGCGTAAGATTCCGGTGCAGTATGCCAATAAGGTACAGGGAAGAAAAATGGTTGGGGGACAGACCTCCAGCATTCCTCTGAAGGTTAACACTTCTGGAGTTATTCCTGTGATTTTTGCCCAGTCTCTGTTGCAGACCCCGATTATCATTTCTTCCTTTGCAGGGTATTCCGGCACAGGCGTGTGGAGTGAGATCCTGAAATATATGAATTCCAGTTACTGGTGTAATCCCAGTCAGCTTAAATATTCGATAGGATTGCTGGTGTATATTGCATTGATTATCTTTTTTGCATATTTTTATACATCCATCACCTTTAATCCTCTGATGATTGCAGACAATATGAAAAAGCAGGGCGGCTTTATCCCGGGCATCCGGCCTGGAAAACCCACCAGCGAATTTTTAAACAAGGTATTGAACAACATCGTGCTGATCGGTGCCATAGGGCTGACCTTTATTGCCGTTCTGCCGTATGTTTTCAGCGGCGTTTTCAAGGCGAATGTGTCCTTTGCCGGTACCAGTCTTATCATTATTGTCAGCGTAGTGCTGGAGACCATGAAGCAGGTGGAATCTCAGATGCTCGTCCGCAATTATAAGGGCTTCCTGGAGAAGTAGAAAAAAATCCGAATCGGGCAGGAGTCCTGCCCGATTTTTTGTCATGCGAAGGTTCACATCTGATTTTAGTTGTAAATTTAAGCTGGAATCGTTACAATATTGAAAGAGTTTACAGAAAGGCATGGGTATTTAATATGAAGATTATTATGTTGGGGGCGCCGGGGGCCGGCAAAGGTACGCAGGCGAAAATGATCGCAGAGAGGTACAAAATTCCCCATATTTCCACAGGAGACATTTTCCGTGCCAATATTAAAAACAACACGGAGCTGGGGCTGGAGGCTAAAAAGTACATGGATCAGGGGCTTCTGGTGCCGGATGAACTGACTGTGAAGATTCTGCTTGACCGGGTGGCAAAGGAGGACTGCGCAGACGGATATGTGCTGGATGGCTTTCCCAGAACCATTCCTCAGGCTCAGGTGCTGGAGGACGCTCTGGCAAGACAGGGAGAAAAAATCGATTACGCTGTCAATGTGGATGTGCCCGATGAAAATATCGTTCGGAGAATGTCAGGAAGACGTGCCTGCCTAAAGTGCGGCGCTACCTATCATGTGGAGCATATTCCCCCTAAGGCGGAAGGCATCTGCGATACCTGCGGAAGCGAGCTGGTGCTGAGGGACGACGACAGGCCGGAGACAGTGCAGAATCGACTGAAGGTCTATCATGATCAGACCCAGCCCCTGATCGATTTTTATACGGCAAGAGGGGTATTGAAAACGGTGGATGGCACTGCGGATATGCAGGACGTATTTTCAGCCATCACGGAAATCCTCGGTTAGAATGCCTGAAAGGGAGTAAATATGGCGATCAATATTAAGACCGAGAGAGAGATCCGGCTGATGCGGGAATCTTGCAGACGGCTGGCAGACGTTTTTCAAAATCTGGAAGAGGCGGTAAGGCCGGGCATATCCACTATGGAGATCAATATCCTGGGCGATCAGCTGATCAGAAAACATGGTTGTATACCAAACTTCCTGCATTATCATGGCTATCCGGCTTCTATTTGTGTCTCCGTCAACGACGAGGTGGTACATGGAGTCCCCAGGAAGAAAAGGATTCTTCAGGAGGGTGACATCGTAAGTCTTGATGCGGGCCTGATTTATCAGGGATACCATTCGGATATGGCCAGAACCTTTGGAGTGGGCAGAATCAGCCCGGAGGCGCAGCAGCTCATTGATGCCACGAAGCAGAGTTTTTTTGAGGGAATAAAAAAGGCAAAAGCCGGAAATCATTTACATGAAATTTCCAATGCGGTGGCGGCATATATCGCCCCTTTTGGATACGGCATAGTGCGGGACCTGGTGGGGCATGGGATCGGAACACATCTGCATGAGGACCCTCAAATCCCCAATTTTGCCCAGACACGCAGAGGACCCAGGCTTCGTGCGGGAATGACCATCTGTGTGGAACCTATGATTAATATGGGGGCTGCGGAGGTGGAGTGGCTGGATGATGATTGGACGGTGGTGACCGAGGATGGTTCCTGGTCTGCCCATTACGAAAACACCATTCTGATCACAGACAGCGAGCCGGAGATACTGACATTATGTGAGTGACCGCCGGTCTGTTCCGACAGGGCAGAGGAGGCGGACGCGGGAGCGGCCAAAGGATAAGGATATGATAGGACGGTTTGTGACTTCGAAAGCCGGGCATGACAAGGGGACCTTGTATGTAGTGACAGCCCGGGAGGATGATTTTGTATATTTGTCCGACGGGCGGCTGAAAACACTGGAAAACCCCAAGCGCAAGAGCCTTAAGCATATACAGCTGCTGAATGCGGCGGTGGAGGAAGAGCTGCGCGGGCGGCTTGCAGGCGGCGGAAGAGTATATAATGAAGAGATCAGATATGCCATAAAGCAGATTTTGAAAAATGGAGGAAAAGTATGTCAAAGAGTGATGTGATCGAGATTGAAGGGACTGTTGTGGAGAAGCTTCCCAACACAATGTTTCAGGTGGAGCTGGAGAACGGACATCGTGTACTGGCACACATCAGCGGTAAGCTTCGCCAGAACTTTATCCGGATCCTTCCGGGGGACAGGGTGACTCTGGAGCTGTCACCCTATGACCTGAGTAAGGGACGTATTATTTGGAGAGATAAGTAAGGGATTGGCTGAGCGCGGCTGTGCCGCGTAACAGTTCAGCCGCGCTATTCGCAAAGTCGTGCCAAGGCACTTTTCGCTGCTTTGCAGCTGCCTTTGCTCATAAGATGGCGCTCCCTCAGTCCCCATAAAAGGTAAAAAAATTGTGCGAGCACATTTTTTCCCCTTTATGGGGACTGGCTGAACTGTAATTAAATAAAAAGGGGGTTGCCAGCGGGCGCCCCTTGTGTTATAATGTAAAACGGTCTTTTTTGAAAGGAGGGTTTAACGTGAAGGTTAGATCATCAGTAAAACCAATTTGCGAAAAGTGCAAGATCATCAAGAGAAAAGGACGCATCAGGGTGATCTGCGAAAACCCGAAGCATAAGCAAAGACAGGGATAATCACCGCCTGGACACGGCCTGAGGAGTTGGGCCGAGCAGGTAAAGTGAGTTCTTGTCCGGTTGTTATGTGCGGCTGAACCAATGCAGATCGCATTGATTATCATAAAACTGGGATAGGGCTTACAGGAGATTACTTCTTGATACCAGGACGCTTATGTTTTGGACAGACCGGGCTGATAGTCCGGTTGGGTGAAAGCCCCAATCAATTAGTAACAGGCAGCTCTTAAAAATGCAGTGTGCAGAGAGCTGCACAGAGAATGGAGGAAATGTAAATGGCTCGTATCGCAGGTGTTGACTTACCGAGAGAAAAACGAATTGAGATCGGTCTGACTTATGTCTATGGGATCGGCAGACCTACCGCAGGAAAGATCCTGGCGGAGGCAGGTGTTAATCCGGACACCAGAGTTAGGGACATTACCGACGACGAGGTGAAGAAGATCTCGGAAGCGATCGAAAGAATGGGAGTTACCGTAGAAGGTGACCTGAGGCGTGAGGTGGCTTTGAACATCAAGAGACTTCAGGAAATCGGCTGTTACCGCGGTATCCGTCATCGTAAGGGACTTCCTGTCCGCGGACAGAACACCAAGAACAACGCAAGAACCCGTAAGGGACCCAAGAGAACGGTTGCCAATAAGAAGAAGTAAACGGCAGGCGAATGTAACTGATAACAATTTGAGAAAGTAGGTTAGTTTAAAAATGGCGAAACAAGTTGCAAAAAAAGTGACAAAGAAGCGCGTTAAGAAAAACGTTGAACGCGGACAGGCACATATCCAGTCTTCTTTTAACAATACGATCGTCACTCTGACAGACAGTCAGGGTAACGCTCTGAGCTGGGCAAGTGCCGGTGGTCTGGGCTTTAGAGGTTCAAGGAAATCTACTCCGTATGCTGCGCAGATGGCGGCAGAGACAGCTACAAAGGCTGCTCTGGTACATGGCCTTAAATCTGTGGACGTGTTTGTAAAAGGACCTGGTTCAGGACGTGAGGCTGCGATCAGAGCTCTTTCCGCATGCGGACTTGAAGTGATCAGTATCCGCGACGTGACACCCGTTCCTCACAACGGATGCCGCCCGCCCAAACGCCGCCGCGTATAGGCAAGGAGGAAGGAAAACAAGCGTCTGCGAAGCAGACCCGCAGAAGCATGTTGGAAGAAGGTACCTGTGTGTACTGTAAACAACCAGGAAAAGGAGAAAACATAAATGGCAGTAAATCGTGTACCCGTATTGAAAAGATGCAGATCCCTGGGACTGGAGCCCGCATATCTGGGCTATGACAAAAAGTCCAATCGGCAGAATGCCCGGGCCGGAAAGAAGGTAAGTGAATACGGCCTGCAGCTTCGTGAAAAGCAGAAGGCAAAGTTCATCTACGGTGTCCTGGAGAAGCCTTTCCGCAATTATTATGAAAAGGCTGACCGTATGAAGGGAATGACAGGTGAAAACCTGATGATCATGCTGGAGAGAAGGCTTGACAGCGTAATCTTCCGTATGGGATTTGCAAGGACAAGGAGAGAGGCGAGACAGGTGGTTGGCCACAAGCATGTCTGTGTAAACGGCAAGGTGATCAACATTCCTTCTTACCTGATCAAGGCCGGCGATGTGGTGGAGATCAAGGAAGGCGCCAGGTCCATGCAGAGATATAAGGATATCGTGGAGGTGACCGGCGGCAGACTGGTACCTGAATGGATGGATGTTGACATGGAAAATTTAAAGGGAACCATCAAAAATCTTCCTACAAGAGAGATGATCGATGTACCTGTAAATGAAATGCTTATTGTCGAGTTGTACTCCAAGTAAGCCCTGCTTGTCTCTGAGGCCATATATTTACCGTTTTTTCGGCAGATTTATGGCTTCAGAGCGCTTGTGTCTTAGATAAACGTTCAAAAAGGAGGGTATTCGAGTGTTTGAATTTGAAAGACCTAATATTGAGGTCGCCGAGATTTCAGAAGACAAGAAGTATGGCAAATTCGTTGTTGAGCCTTTGGAAAGAGGATATGGAATCACGCTTGGCAATTCTCTTAGAAGGATCATGCTTTCCTCCCTGCCCGGAGCAGCAGTAAGTCAGATCAAGATCGAGGGCGTACTGCATGAGTTCAGTTCTATCGCCGGCGTGAAGGAGGATGTGACTGAGATCATCATGAACATCAAGAGTCTCGCCATCAGGAATAACAGCGAAACAAATGAGGCCAAGATCGCATACATCGAATTCGAGGGTGAAGGAGTTGTACACGCTTCTGATATCCAGGCGGATCAGGATATTGAGATTCTGAATCCGGATCTGGTGATTGCCACTCTGAACGGAAAGAATACCAAGCTCTATATGGAACTGACCATTACCAAGGGCCGGGGCTATGTGAGTGCCGACAAAAACAAGCATGAGGATCTGCCCATCGGCGTAATTGCTGTGGATTCCATATACACACCGGTTGAACGGGTTAATGTGACGGTTGAAAATACCCGTGTGGGACAGATTACCGATTATGACAAGCTGACGCTGGATGTGTTTACCAACGGAACGCTGGTTCCTGACGAAGCCGTCAGCCTTGCGGCGAAGGTTTTGAGCGAGCACCTGGGCCTTTTCATCGATCTCTCCGAGAACGCCAAGACAGCAGAGGTTATGATCGAGAAGGAAGACGATGAAAAAGAAAAGGTTCTCGAGATGAGCATCGATGAGCTGGAGCTTTCAGTGCGTTCCTTTAACTGCCTGAAGAGAGCCGGCATCAATACGGTGGAGGAGCTCTGCAACAAGACCTCTGAGGACATGATGAAGGTCCGCAATCTGGGCCGGAAATCCCTGGAAGAGGTATTGGCGAAGCTGAAGGAATTGGGTTTACAGTTAAATCCCAGCGAAGAATAAAGGAATGTTTGGTTATGCCGCCGGCGGTAATGCCAAAGGGTTCGCAGACGGTATATCTCTGAATGGAAAAATTATGCGTCCGGTAAGTAAGTCCGAAGAGCGTGGCCGGACGTGCCATAAATGGAGAAAGGAAAGAAAATCATGGCAAAGTACAGAAAACTTGGCAGGACATCATCACAGAGAAAGGCATTGTTGAGAAATCAGGTAACAGCCCTGCTTCATCATGGTAAGATCGTTACCACCGAGGCTAAGGCCAAGGAAGTGAGAAAGATTGCAGAGAGCCTGATCGCAATGGCTATAAAGGAAAAGGACAACTTTGAGACGGTGAAGGTTACCGCGAAGGTTCCTCAAAAGGATAAGGATGGCAAGCGTGTCAAAGAGGTAATTGACGGCAAGAAGGTTACCAAGTATGAGATGGTTGAGAAGGAGATCAAGAAGGATCTTCCCAGCAGACTTCACGTGAGACGCCAGATCCTGAGAGTTCTTTATCCCGTAGTATATGTTCCTGCTGAGGCCGCCGGACGGAAAAGGAATACCAAGGAGATCGACCTGGTGGCAAAGCTTTTCGATGAATATGGCACCAAGTATGCCAACCGGAAGGGCGGATATACCAGGATTGTCAAGCTCGGACCCAGAAAAGGGGATGCGGCTATGGAAGTGATTCTGGAGCTGGTATAAAGTGTAATGGGAATGAAGTTTTTCTAAGGTTGTGAAAGGACCTGTCTTACACATAGCGATTGTGATGTGTAAGGCAGGTTTTTTGCATCGTGAGAAAGCTTATGTCATTTTAAAAGAAGAAGGAGGAAGCGAAATGTACTTGATTCCACAGCCCAGGAGAGAGGAACGGGGAACAGGTATTTACCGGTTATCCTGGAAAGGCAGTATACGCCTTGACGGCTGCAGGGAACAGGCCCTGGGCTATGCGGCGCTTTTGCAGCAGGAGATCCGGGAGGACCTGGGATTTGACTGGCAGATTACCACCGTCACAGGTCGTTCAGGAAAGGACGGCATTATCCTTGAGATAAAGGAAGAGGATCGTCCGGAGAATTATTATTTGTCTGTGACAGAAGAGGGGATACGCATTACAGGATGCGATAAGGCGGGACTATTGTATGGCGTGCAGACCCTGAGACAGATGGTGAGGCAGTGTGGTGCACATCTTCCGGTGACGGAGATCTGGGACGGGCCGGAAATACCACACAGAGGTTTTTATCAGGATGTATCCAGAGGGCGCATTCTTACACTGGAGGAAATGAAAAAGCTTGTGGATACCTGTAGCTTTTATAAGCTGAATCAGCTGCAGCTGTACGTGGAAACCAGCTATTGTTTTGAGGGCTTCAGTGAGACCTGGAGGGACAATACGCCGCTTTCCGCGGAGGAAATCATGGAGCTGGATGATTACTGTGCGTCCAGGCAGATCGAGCTGGTTCCCTCTCTGGCCAGTTTCGGTCATCTGTACGGCGTTCTGCGCACCAGAGACTATGGTCATCTGTGCGAGCTGGAGGAGCGGGTTGAGAGATTTTCCATGACAGACCGTATGGCCCATCATACGGTGGATGTGAGCAATGAGGAAAGCTTTGTGATGGTTCGGGACAGGATCCGGGATTTTATGAGACTGTTCCGTTCGGATAAGTTTAATGTATGTGCAGACGAGACCTTTGACTTGGGAAAGGGCAGAAGCAGGCTTCTTGCGGAGGAAAAAGGCGTTTCCGTTATTTATCTGGAGTTCCTTAACCGCCTCTGCCAGGAAATCCTGGCCCAGGGGAAAACACCTATGTTCTGGGGTGATGTTCTTATAAGGCATCCGGAATGCATCGAAAAGCTGCCTCGGGAATCCATTTTCCTGAATTGGGAGTACAGTCCTCAGGTGAAGGAGGATCAGGTGGAAACACTGAGCCGCGTGGGAGTGGAAAAGCTGTATCTGTGCCCTGGAATTCAGTGCTGGAATCACATGATTGCCAGACATCATGACGCATACCTCAATATATCCAAAATGTGCCGCAATGCCCATAAGTATCATGTCCTTGGAGTATTGAATACCTGTTGGGGAGATTTTGGCCACATAGCAGATCCGGCGTCTTCTGTTATCGGTCTGATCTACGGATCGGCTTTTTCCTGGAGCAGCAATATTCTGTCTGAGGAGGAGATTAACAGGCAGATTTCCCGGGTGGAATACGGAGACCGGGAGGAAGATATAGTAGCTGTATTGTCAGAATTGGCGGAATATGACAACTCCTGCTGGAGAGAGCTGATTTATTTTCGGGAGCATATGGAAAAGGGCGGAGACCCTGCAGAGATAGCCAAGAGATTGCCTGACAGGGATATGAGCGGTTTGGAGGAGCAGCTTCGGATCGCAGAAGAAAAGATGGACCTATTGTATAGAAAGGCTCTAACCCTGAGCGGATCAGGTAAAGAGAAGCTGGCGGCCGACATAATTATGGGCGAAGGTCAAATCCTGTGGGTCAGGGTCTGGAGGGCCGCAGTCTCTGTTTTGACAGGAGAGCCGTCCTGCACGGGGGAGGAGCGCCGGAGCCTGGCGGTACAGTTGGAGGAGTGGTATATGGAATACAAAAAGCTGTGGCGCAGAAGCTCCAAGGAAGGCGAGCTTTTCCGTCTTACGGAGGTGGTCTGCTGGTATGCGGATCAGCTGAGGAGAGAGGTGCCTTTTTCATAACCCGTAAGCTCCGGCAGACTGCCGGATACGATATTTGCCGGACTGCAGTATAATGCCGGAGTACAACGGACTGCGAGAACTCAGGGGAGAGATTTCTGGAAATGCTGATAATCTTTGGATTGATTCCAGTTTCCGCCCCAGGTGAATCCATGAGAAGTAAACAGCTTGTAGCACAGATCTTCATCATCAATTTTATAGGCGAAGCGGGCGGAGCGGTCCGCGTAATCCAGGGCGGCAGCGGGAGATACGATCTCGGTGCCGTCCTTCTCGTAGGTGATGTAAGGATTATAGAGGGGATTAATATCCACAGCAAGTCCATAGGCGTGGCGGGACAGGGTTTGTGTCCCTTCCACCACTCTGTAGTTGAAGCAGGAGGTGTTGTTGTCCTCCATGGAGGCCGTATCGTCTGCGTTATATTCGTCGATCAGAAGTACCTTTTCCAGCATGTACTCATTGCGGTGCAGCTCATAAAAAATTTCCACCAGATCCTGGGCAATGAGCGCGTTGCAGATCAGCTCGCCTTCTACAGAATTTCCTTCAAAATCGTAATGTAAAATGTGAACATAGCGAAGCTGGTCCAGGGTAATCGCAGGAGCGGCGGCATTTTCGTCACTGGACTTGGCGGGATAGGAGATACCGGTGATATATCGGCACAGCCGGTCCGAGAGCGGTTCATAATAAAACCCTTCCTGATATTCTACCCGCTGGTCCGCCTGGGAAGTGCCGTTCAGAAAGGCGCCTGTCAAGGTGGAAGACGATTCATCAGCGCCGTTGTCCGGCGTGGGACTGATGCCGTTCTGAGAGAAATCAGCGTTATCCGGTGAAGAGCCAGGTCTGTCCTGAGAAGGGGCGTTGTCCGGCGAGGCATCTGTGACGCTGGGGGAGGGAACGCCGTGGCTTTGCTCTGCCTCCGGCCAGTCCGGAAAAAGTACTCCGGCGGCGGGGCCGGAGAGCGGGCGGCTTTGAGACTCCTCCAGGCCGGCATACTCGGACAGGCTCATGGAATTACTTTGAGCCAGCCGGGAGAGCCCGGAGGCGACTACGGTAATGGCCGCCAGGATGATAAGCAGCTGGATTATTTTTGATCTGTTCATATTCAAATCCTTTCAATGATTGACAGAATTCTTCGCAGGGTCTGAAAATTTTATCATATGAAGGTATCTGTGTCAACTGGGGCGGAAGATTAAGGGCTTATATCGCGGAAAAAGGGCTGTGATGCAAAAAGTTGACGGTTGTAATTCCCGGGATAATTTACTATAATGAGAAAAGAATTTTAAGGATCGGAGAGCAGGATTGCAGGAATGGGAATTATCAGGGCGAAGGACGTTGTATATGAATATATCAGGCGGGATGAGGAAGGCAATGTAGAGGGAATTACCAGGGCAGTGGATCAGGTGAGCCTGGATGTAAAGCAGGGGGATTTTATTGCCATTCTGGGACACAACGGATCGGGCAAGTCCACCCTGGCCAAGCATATCAATGCCATTCTGAATCCTACGGAAGGTACGGTATGGGTGGACGGCATGGACACCCGGGACGATACAAAGACCTGGGACATCCGCCAGAGAGCGGGGATGGTATTTCAGAACCCCGACAATCAGATCATCGGTCAGGTGGTAGAGGAGGATGTGGGGTTTGGACCGGAGAACATGGGCATCCCTACGAAGGAGATCTGGGAGCGGGTGGAGGAGAGCCTTAAGGCGGTGGGAATGTATGAATTCCGCAAGCATTCTCCCAACAAGCTGTCCGGCGGACAGAAGCAGAGAGTTTCCATTGCTGGAGTACTGGCCATGCATCCCAAGTGTATTGTGCTGGACGAGCCAACAGCCATGCTGGACCCCCGGGGAAGAAAGGAAGTTATCCGTGCGGTGCGTGCTCTGAACCAGGTGGAGGGAGTAACTGCGGTACTGATCACACATTACATGGAAGAGACCATATATGCAGATAAGGTTTTTGTTATGGACGGCGGCAAAATTGCCATGGAGGGGACGCCCAGGGAGATTTTTTCTCAGGTGGAGAGGCTTAAGGAATTGCGACTGGACGTTCCTCAGGTGACGCTTCTGGCCTATGAGCTGCAAAACAGGGGGCTGAAGCTGCCAAGGGGAATACTTACGATTGAGGAGCTGTCGGATGCGTTGTCCGGCAGCGGTGTTCGGTGAACGGGAGAGTGACATGTCCATTATTGTAGATCATGTAAGTTATATATATGGGGCGGATACGCCCCTGGCGGTGACGGCGCTGGACGATATCTGCCTGCAGATTCCCGACGGGCAGTTTGTAGGGATCATCGGACATACCGGTTCCGGAAAATCCACGCTGGTACAGCATCTCAACGGGTTGATCCGTGCCACATCGGGTCACATATATTTTAACGGCGAGGATATCTATGACAGCGATTTTGATCGGAAGAAGCTGCGCGGCAGGGTAGGGCTGGTTTTTCAGTATCCCGAGCATCAGCTTTTTGAGGTGGATGTTTTTTCCGATGTATGCTTCGGCCCCAAAAATCTGGGTCTGGACAGGAAGGAAGTAGAGCTTCGCGCCTATGAGGCTCTGCGGAAGGTGGGGCTTCCGGACGAGCTGTTTTATCAGTCGCCCTTTGAACTGTCCGGGGGACAAAAGCGGCGGGCGGCTATAGCGGGAGTGCTGGCCATGAAGCCGGAGGTGCTGATCCTGGACGAACCCACGGCAGGGCTTGACCCTAAGGGCCGGGACGAGATCCTGCACCAGATCAAGCAGCTTCAGAAGGAAACTGGAATGACGATTCTCCTGGTGTCGCACAGCATGGAGGACGTGGCAGAGTATGTGGACCGGATCATTGTGATGAACCGCGGTAAGATTTTGTTTGACAATGTTCCCAGAGAGGTGTTTTCCCATTACAGGGAGCTGGAGGAGGTGGGGCTTGCGGCCCCGCAGGTGACATATATTCTCAATGAGCTGAGGGCCGGAGGCCTGAAGGTGGACGTGAACGCCACTACCATCGGGGAGGCGGCGGATACTATATGTATGGCAATGGGGCTTGGAGGTTGATATGCTGAGAGACATTACTCTGGGACAATATTATCAGACGGATTCCGTGATCCACAGGCTGGATCCGCGGGTAAAGCTTGCAGGTACGCTTCTGTTTATTATCTCCCTGTTCTTTTTTCAAAATTTCCTGGGGTATCTGGCGGCGGCGCTGTTTCTGGGCCTTGTCATCGGGCTTTCCCATGTTCCTTTTCGGTTTATGGTGCGGGGGATGAAGGCAATTATTTTTCTGCTCCTGCTGACGGTGGTGTTCAATCTGTTTTTGACGCCGGGCACGCCTTTAGTGACATTCTGGAAGGTGACCATCACCCAGGAGGGGCTGCGGACGGCGGTGAGCATGGCCATTCGTCTGACGCTGCTGATCATTGGCTCATCCGTGATGACGTTGACTACCACGCCGAATAATCTCACGGACGGAATGGAACGGGGGATGCGCCCCTTGAAGCTGTTTCGTGTTCCGGTTCATGAGGTGGCTATGATGATGTCTATTGCTCTGCGGTTCATTCCCATTTTATTGGAGGAGACAGACAAGATTATGAAGGCGCAGATCGCCCGGGGAGCGGATTTCGAGAGCGGGAATCTGATGAAAAGGGCCAAAGCGCTGGTGCCTCTGTTGGTGCCGCTTTTTATTTCCGCTTTCCGCCGGGCCAACGATCTGGCCATGGCCATGGAGGCAAGATGCTATCGGGGAGGCGAGGGAAGAACGAAAATGAAGCCTCTGATTTACAGAAGGCGGGACAAGCTGGCATATCTTTTCATTTTGCTGTATCTGTGTGTGAGCATTCCTGTGGGAAGGCTGAGCTTTTTCTGAGGGAGGAGGTGCTTTATGGATAAAAAGAGGGTCCGTCTGACAGTGGCCTACGACGGAACCAATTATCACGGATGGCAGCTCCAGAACAACGCCGTTACCATAGAATCGGTGCTAAACGGCTGTCTTTCGGAGCTTCTTGGGGAGCCCATAGAGGTCATAGGAGCCAGCCGCACGGATGCGGGCGTCCACGCCCTTGGCAATGTGGCGGTGTTTGATACCTGCTCCAGAATTCCCGGGGAAAAATTTTCCTATGCGCTGAACCAGCGTCTGCCGGAGGATATCCGGATTCAGGGCTCCGAAGAGGTGGAGGCAGGGTGGCATCCCAGGCGCTGCCCCAGCCGTAAAACCTACGAATACCGGATCTGCCGGGGGGAGTTTCCCATGCCGGTGAAGCGGCTGTATTCTTATTTTACTTACAGGCCCCTGGATGTGGAAAGGATGCGCCGGGGGGCGGCATACCTGGCAGGAGAGCACGATTTTAAAAGCTTTTGCCAATCAGGCTCTCAGGCGGAAAGCACGGTTCGGATCATTGATTCTGTGCAGGTGGAAGAGCAGGGGCCGGATCTGGTGATCCGCGTTCGGGGAAATGGTTTTCTCTATAATATGGTGCGGATCATTGCAGGCACACTGATGGAGATAGGCCAGGGAAAGCGGGAACCGGAATCCATACCGGACATTTTGGCCGCCTGTGACCGGGCCGCGGCAGGACCTACTGCCCCGGCTATGGGATTGACACTAATAAAATACGAGTTTCTATGAAAAAGGGAGGGGGACTATGAACACCGGTTTATCCAAGCGTAATCTGTGGGCTTATCCTGTAGGCTCTGTGGGAAGAGACATGGCGGTGGGCATGTTTACCGGCTATCTTCTGACTTATGTGCTGTTTACCAAAAGTCTTACAGGAGCACAGTTTGCATCATTGAGTGTGATCATGATGGCGGCGCGGGTATTTGACGCTTTTAATGATCCCATTATGGGCAATATTATTGAGGCTACCCGCACCCGTTTCGGCAAATTCAAGCCCTGGATTGCCATTGGCTGTGTGTTGAGTATCGTGGTTATCATTCTTTCTTTTTCCAATCCCTTTCAGGGCTGGACCTATGTGGCCGTATTCGGCGTGCTCTATTTTATCTACAGTATTGTTTTCACCATGAATGACATTGCTTATTGGGGAATGGTGCCGGCTTTGGCCAGACAGGCTCAGGACCGCAACCGGCTGACCTCTCGCACGGTTTTTTTCGCAGGAGTGGGCCAGTTCCTTGCCGGCGTGATTGTTCCTACATTCACAGCCGGCTCTATGGTGATCGGAGGCAATGCCATCACGGCATATCGGGTTGTGGCCATTGGGGTCTGCTCTCTGTTTTTTGTTTTTCAGCTTCTTACCGTACTGCTGGTTCGAGAAGAAATTCCTGATCAGACGGAAGCGGAAGCCGTGGGGTTGGGAAAGATCTTCAGAGTGATACGGGGCAATGATCAGTTGGTGTGGGGAGGCATCTGCTTTCTGATTTTTTCCGTAGGACAGCTTCTGCTGGGGAATGGCCTTTCCGTCAGTTATCTGTATTTTTCCTTTGGCTATAACGGTTTGCTGCTTTCTATTTTCAGCATTCTGGGAAACCTGGCGGGAGCGGTTTTGATGGTGCGGTTTGCAGCCATGTCAGACCGATACTCCAGGAACCAGCTTATGAAGGGAGGAACATGGATGTCTGTGGCCGGCTATCTGGCTATGCTTGCGGTAGGGCTTGCAGTGCCGTCCTCTTTTCTGGCGGTGAAGTTCTCGCTTTTGACCCTGAGTAATCTGTTTGCCTTTCTGGGGCAGACGTTGGTCTATCTGCTTTGGATGATCTGCATTGCCAATACGGTGGAATACAACGAGTGGAAGACGGGCAGGAGGGAAGAGGGAATTATTTTTTCCGTCAGACCCTTTATGACAAAGCTGGCAGGAGCCGTCGCACAGTTCCTGGTAATGATGATTTACCTGGTCATAGGAGTGCGTTCCGTGACCAACGGGATTTCCGAATGGGAGAACGCCGCCTCTGCGGGGAAATGTACCATAGAAGAAAAGGTGCTTCAGATTGAAAGTCTGCTGAACGGCGTTCCGGAAGCAAAGACAAACGGGCTTTTGGTGTGTATGACCATCCTTCCGGTGCTGCTTTTGCTGGCCGCCTACGGCATATATCGGAAGAGATTTGTGATCACAGAGGAATTTTATGAGAAGATGATAAAAGAGATTGCGGAGAAGCAGAGTGAAGGGAGGACGGAATAATATGAAAAAAGGATCCAAGATTCTGGCCGCCGCGGGCCTATCTCTGGTTGGCGCCTCCTGCGCGGCAATGGGAGCGGGAGCCTTTTTCTACCGGCTCTGCCTGACCCAGAAGGTGGATAAGTCCAAGGTTTTTGCGGCGCCCCATAACCGGCCTACAGATGTGCCGGCCTCCACGGTGGGACAGGACAGGGAGTGGCTTGGCGCCCAGCCCACGGAGGAGAGAATGATATATTCCGAGGAGGGACTTTGTCTGAGAGGAATTCTTTTGAAGAATCCGTCGAAAGGCCCCTGGGTCATACTCTGCCACGGATATACGGGTCATGCGGAGGAAATGGCTGACTTCGCCCGTCAGTTTTATCAGCGGGGATATCAGGTTCTGATGCCCGATGCCCGGGGGCATGGGAAAAGCGAAGGAGAATATATCGGAATGGGCTGGCCGGAACGGCGGGACATTGTGCGCTGGGCGGAATACCTGGTGTGGAAGGAGCGGGCGGAAAATATTGCACTTCTGGGAATTTCCATGGGCGGCGCCACGGTCATGATGGCTTCCGGGGAGGAGCTGCCCGGGCAGGTGCGTGCCATTGTGGAGGACTGCGGCTATACCTCCGCCTGGGATGAATTTCATTATCAGCTGAAAATGCTGTATCATCTACCGGCCTTTCCGCTTCTGTATGTGACGGATCTGCTGGCCCGGGTCAAGGCGGGTTATGGCCTGAAAGCCGCCAGCGCCATAAAGCAGGTGGCCAAGTGCCGGATCCCCATGCTGTTTATCCACGGAGAAAAGGACGCTCTGGTGCCATATTGGATGCTGAAGCCCCTGTACGAGGCCGCCTCCTGTCCCAAGGAATGTTTTGTGGTGGAGAACGCCGGACACGGGGAAGCCAGACAGGCGCAGCCGGAAGAGTATTGGAAAAGAGTCTTTGGCTTTCTTGAGAGAAATATGTTGACATCAGGATTGTCCTATAGTAAAATATACAACTGTGACAATGTTTTGAAGCGCAGATCCAAAGCCCCGGTGAAGCGTTTGAAAGATAAAAACAAGGAAAAACGTTCTGTGGAAAGCCTGAGGCGCAGCCGGACATCTGTGGATCATGTGGGAAGCGGGACAAACAAAGCGATTAAGTAATATGGAGGGAACATAATGAAAACATTTATGGCTAGTCCAGCTACAATCGATAGAAAATGGTATGTAGTAGACGCTGAGGGTATGACTCTGGGACGTCTGGCTTCAGAGGTGGCCAAGATTCTGAGAGGCAAGAACAAACCCACTTTTACGCCCCACATGGACACCGGCGATTATGTGATCGTTGTCAACGCTGAGAAGATCAAGGTGACCGGCAAGAAGCTGGATCAGAAAATTTATCATCATCATTCCGAGTATGTGGGCGGCATGAAGGAAGCCACTCTGAGAGAGAAAATGGACAAGAAACCCGAGCAGGTAGTGGAACTGGCGGTCAAGGGCATGCTCCCCAAGGGACCTTTAGGAAGGCAGATGTACACGAAGCTTTATGTTTACGCAGGACCTGACCACAAGCATGCGGCTCAGAAGCCTGAAGTGCTGACATTCTAAAGGATAGGAGGAAGAATAAATCATGGCTAAGACAGAAAAATACTATGGTACAGGCAGAAGAAAGAAATCCATCGCAAGAGTATATCTGGTACCCGGAAAAGGCGATGTTACCATCAATAAGAGAAGTATGGACGAGTATTTCGGGCTGGAGACCCTGAAGGTGATCGTCCGCCAGCCTTTGGCAGCCACCGAGACAGCCGATAAGTTCGACGTGATCGTGAATGTTCACGGCGGCGGATATACCGGCCAGGCCGGCGCCATCAGGCACGGTATTGCGAGAGCTCTGCTTCAGGTAGATGCTGATTTCAGACCTGTTCTGAAGAAAGCCGGCTACCTTACCAGAGACCCTCGTGCGAAGGAAAGAAAGAAGTACGGCTTGAAGGCTGCCAGACGTGCGCCGCAGTTCTCCAAGAGATAATTTGGAACAGAATAAGAGATTTTATGAAACCCTTGAAAGTTCAGTATTTTCAAGGGTTTTTTGACGGAATATATTATTGAATTTATCCGGGGATTATGCTATAGTATAGATACAAAAGAGGAAACAACCGCCCACAAAGTGGTTGACCTCCAGATGACTATATAAGCCTACCTGTACCGCCAAGTAACAAGGTAGGCTTATTTATTTTCGCTTGTTGTTCCTCTTCGATATTCTACCATACTCCTTCCCTTGTGACAATTCCCGTTGACACAAACCAGCGTAAATTAGCACTGGAAACGGAAAAGGGAATATAGTATAATAGGAGGTGTCTTCTGGGATGCCAAGTCCGGCTGCCGCTTTTGTACCGCCAGGTTCTTTTGCTGATTTTACGGTCAGGGAATCACTGACAATTAAAACCTTAATGGAGGTGGCAGTTTATGCCAAAACATTTTGTCCATGATATAGATATTATGTACGAAGCCTATGGTCATGGAGAAACCATCGTATATTTGCAGTCGGTGCTGGGCGGTATAAATCCAGGCGCTTACTATTTTGCGGGCAGAATGTCAAATAATTTTAGAGTAATCATCTGGGACGGGCCTAATAATGGACAGTCGGGGGTGACATTAAAAAGCGCAGCCAGCGAGTACCACCTTGCCTGCGAATACCTGGCAGGACTTTTGGATGCTCTTGGTGAGAAAACGATCCATATTGCGGGCTGCTCAGGCGGCGGAGAAATGGGGGTGCTTTTCACCCATCTTTATCCCGATAAAGTGAAAAGTTTAGCCATGTATCGTCCTACCGACACTGCAAGCGAGGTTGAGCGGGAGATTATCAAGGCGCGGTATTTCGACATTGCCCAACAGGCCCAAAAATCAATGCCAGATGCTGTTGCCTATTCCAAAAATCCACTGCCCACAAGATTTGGAGGCGTTTCACGGTGGCTTGCGGATCTGTACCGAAGGGACAGCAGTAAAATTCTTGAAATAGACAATGAAGCATTTGCGCGGCTCATGCAAAGCTGGGGGGAGTGGATGGGAAATCCACTGTTCTACAGAGCGAATTTATGCGACAGTGATTTGCGGAAAGTTAAAATCCCCACACTGATATGTCCCTGCTCAGACGATTATCATCCGGAGAGGCTGGCTATAGATTTGCACAGTAATCTGCCCAATTCCACGTATATTCCCTCCCTGAAACACCGCTCCCAGGATGATATTTATAATGCGGTATGTGACGAAAATTCATTTGGAGGCTTTGGGGATTTTGTCGATGAATACGAAAAATTTGTTAAAAGCATATAAAATGTATGAAAAGAATTCCGAACTTCTTGCAAGGTAAGCAGGGGCGAGGTAAATCCTTCATTTTGCAGATAAAAAATAAATTTTAAATAAACGATGACGGTAGATAACCTATCTGCGGTCATTCTTTTTCCGGCGAAAAAGGGCGCGGCAGGGCCGCATCATTAACATTTCGGGAGATATGAGTTATAATATAGTTTAAAGCAGTTTTTTATAATGAAAAATGTTTTTTTCTGCCAAACAGGCAGCAGGTAAATAGAGGAAGGGGTAAAAATGGCGTCTGCGGATATTTGCGTAAGAATTTCAAAATCAGATGAGTATAAATCGGTAGAGGCCATTATGAAACAGGTCCAGCAGATGCATATCAATTGGAGGCCGGACATTTATAAATACAGTGAAACGGTTCTGCCTCTGGAGGTATATGAGAAGGCAGTGGAGGAGGAAGCCTTTTTTGTGGCAGAATACAATGAGGATGTAGCAGGGATTCTGTTTGTCATGTACCGTCATATAGAAAGTCCGAATCAGGTCACAAGAAATGTAATTTTTGTGGATTCCATGGCGGTGGACGAGAAGTACCGCGGGAAAGGAATCGGACATGCGTTTTTTGATTTCCTGAAAGAACTGAAAAACAGGAAAGGATATGATGGAGTCGAACTGCAGGTTAATGCAAAAAATGACGCGGCCCGGGAATTTTATTCCAAATATGGATTTACGGAGAAATCAATTAATATGGAACTTTTGTAAGCGAGAGGTATACTTGGGAGAAGGGCTGTTGGTAAAAATGAAAAAAAGATGTGAAAGGATATAATCATGCGTTGGCCGGGCAGAACTCGCCATGGGTTGTAATTATCTTTTTGGGAGTTATGTTTGAGAGTATTGGGGCCATGGTGGTATATTCGGCAGTGATTGAGAAGAAATACAAGAAGAAAAAATAATTTTTTACCGGGACATGTGTCTGTCCCTGTTGTCTGTTATACTGGAGAAAATCAGGAAGCGGGACAAAGAACAAAGGACAGGGAGGATGCGGGGAGAAGAGCTGTTTGTTCGTCAGCTTGCGGATGAATATGGAATTTCTCCAAAGAGCATAACCCGCGACCTTAATGATATCAAGGCCTTTTTTGCCGATCAGCGGGAGCTGGCCGGTAACGTGGAGCTGGCCTATTCATATCAGAGGAAATGCTATTATCTGAGCATGGATGATTTCCTGAGCAGCAGGGAGCTGTTTGCGCTGGTGGAGGTGATGATAGGATCAAGAGCCTTTTCCAAGCTGGAGACGCTTCAGGTTGCGGGGAAGCTGAAACGCTTTACGTCCGCAGTGGACAGGGCTCTTTTAGAGGATTTGATAAGGAATGAGATCCGTTGCTTTTCGGAGGTAAAGCATGACTGTGACAGTGTTCAGGACAACCTTTGGCAGCTGGCCCACTGCATCAGGGAGCGCAGGGAGATTTCTATAGAATATTACCGCGCCGACAGGACTTGTGTTACTCATCGGCTGAGGCCGGCTTCCGTGATGTTTGCGGATCACTATTTTTATCTGATTGCATTTCCTGCTCAGGAGGATCGGGAAAAGCCTCTCTATTTCAGAGTCGACAGGATCCGAAGCATCACGGTTCACCGGAAGTGCGGCAATGGGCAGGACCTTCCGTTCAGGCGGTTTTGGACAAGCTGCCCACGGCCAGGATTCTGGAACAGACAGGAAAAAATTATGTGATAGAAGCGGAGGTTTACGGCGACGGAATCAAGATGTGGCTGCTCAGTCAGGGGCGCTGGGTAAAGGTTCTGGAACCTGCCGGGTTTGCCGCAGAAATAAAAGAAGAATTGGAGCAGATGCTGAAAAATTATGGCTGATGAGCATCTGCCGCAGGGGGACATTAAGATGGACAAAAAGATCAGCAATGTGAGTATGGCATTTTGGCTGGGAGAGCATCCTATTTTAAAGGAGAAGAAGCGGACCAAGCGGGAAAAATATATGGGCTTTCTGATCTGGTATACGCCTGAGGGAGTAAGCCGTTTGACGGAGTCTATGCTGGCGCTGTACCGGAAGCGGATTCTGGGAGATGAAGACTTTGAGCCCCCGCTGAGTCCTTCCATCAAAGGGCTGTTTCGATATCGGTTTGCCCTGTGCATGGATCTCTGGTTTCTGAATGCCTTGGACGACAAAGAGCGTGCATTATCCCTGTTGGAGCGACTGGAGGCAGAGTCCGGACTTGCGTGGATGTATAAAAAGAAGCTGAGGCTTTTATGGGAGCGGCTTTATGTCCGGGACAACGGAGCGCGTTTTGCCAAGGTGGAACCGTTGATCGAGCGATGGCAGAAAAACCGGCTGTTTTTTCAAAAGCCGGCGAAAAAAATTTTGTTCACTGCCAATATGAGCGCCGGGAAGTCCACCCTGATCAACGCGTTGATCGGAAAAAAGGTAAATAAGTCTCAGAGTATGGCTTGTACGGCCAAGCTTCATTATATCTGGAACAAGCCTTTCGAGGACGGCCTTACCGCGGAGGATGACAACGTCCTGAATCTGGATGCAGACTATATGACCTTGATGACGGACGATGCGGGCAACGAAAGCTCTAAAATTTCGGTGGGCGCTTATTTCCGTCTTATGTGCGGCCAGTCCGGGCCGTTGTGCCTGCAGGATACGCCGGGGGTGAATTCGGCGCTGAATGAGGTTCATGGGAGAATTACAAAGGAGGCTGTGGAAAAGGGAGATTTTGACCGGCTGGTGTATGTGGTTAATGCCGGCGCTATCGCCACCAACGACGAATATGCCTACATGACTTATCTGGCTGAAACCCGGGGAAAGGAACCCATGGTTTTTGCCGTCAATAAGCTGGACGGCTTCCGTGCGGGAGAGGACAGCATTTCCGGATCTCTGGAGGGGATTCGGGAGGATATCCGCAGGCTGGGCTTTGAAAACGCCGTAGTGTGCCCGGTATCAGCATACGCGGGATACCTGGCCAAGAAGGCGCTCTTTGACGGCGGGCTGGAGGAAGAAGAGCAGGATGAGCTGGATGTTATGTGCCGTATTTTCCGGCGGAAGGAGTACGACCTGTCAGCTTATTACCCCCGGGAGGTAAAGGAGGTCTGTGAAAAAATAGCGGCGGATCAGGCGGATCTTCATCGGCAGAAATATGTTCGGCTATTGCTTCAATGCGGCATTCTGCCATTAGAATACATACTGACAAAAAGTGAGGGACAAAGGAAATGAGAGAGATTTTTATCAAGTACAACCCCTATAAGGTGGAGACATTTATTACCATCGACGGAAATCCGGTGAAGAAAAGCAGTGTGCTCAATAAGGAGGACCGCAGGCTGCAGGAATGGATCGAGGAGCTTCCTCAGAACCTTTTGGAAGAGTGCAACACCAAAAGCTTCCACATTACCTTTCAGGGAACCGTTCTGGACTATGAGGATTTTCAGTGGGTGATGGCCGAAGCCAGGAAAGACGGCTTTGAGGTAGAATGCGATTACGTGCATGCCAAGGAGGTAAAGGATAAGGAAAGAGCTATCGAGGATATTTTTGCTCAGATTCAGGCAGGTCCCTTTGAAGAGCTGAAAACACCGGATGTGGTGAAGGCTTTTCGGAATGCCCAGACCAGCGATTTTCCCGTAAACGTGGTGGCTACCATGAGCGCCGGAAAGTCCACGCTGATCAATGCCCTGCTTCGTAAGAAGCTGATGCCTACCGGCGCGGAGGCCACTACGGCAAAAATCACCGAGTTGAAGGATAACGAATCAGATGAGTTCCACGCGGAGGCTTACGATAAGAACGGCGGCCTGGTTATGACAATACCGGAGCTTACGCTGGAGGACATGAGAACCTTAAATAAAAACCCTGAGGTGTTTCTCACCAAAGCCGAAGGGGATATTCCTTTCGTGAGCTCTCAGGATGTGTCTTTGATCTTGGTGGACACGCCCGGCCCTACCTATTCCCGGGACCCGGAGCACAAGGCGGTAACCTACCGGATGCTGTCAGAATCCTCCAAAACCCTGGTGCTCTACATTTTGAACGCCACACAGCTGGCGGTGAACGACGACGATAATCTTCTGAACCATGTGGCAGACAGCATGAAGGTGGGAGGTAAGCAGTCCAGGGACCGTTTCCTCTTTGTGGTAAACAAGCTGGATGATTTTAAAAAGGATGATGGGGACAGTGCGGCCGCTTCTCTTGAGAGGGTGCGCAAATATCTGGAAGACAAGGGAATTAATAATCCCAATATTTATCCGGCATCGGCCCTTGCGGCGCTGGATATCCGCACGGTGCTCCGGGGACTTAAGGTGGTGGGCTATACCGAGGAGGAGCTGGACGAGCTGGATCCGGAGATTAACAGGGTGATTGCCACCATAAAGAAGATCAATAGAACCCCTGATCTTTATTTAGAGCAGTATGCCCCGCTGCCTCCCAGCGTCAGAACAGAGATCGCCAGACAGGCGGCCCGGGCGGAAGAGCTGACGAAAAAGGAAGATCCCGGGGAGCGGTCTGAGGGAATGAAGCAGCTGGCACTGATCCATTCCGGCATAATCCCCATTGAGGCTGCCATCAGAATGTATGTACAGAAATATGCCAAGACCGCAAAGATCAAGAACATTGTGGATACCTTCTCCAAAAGGCTGGAGAGCGCCAGCTCCTTTGAAAGGACCAGACAGGAGATTGCATCCAACCAGAATAAGAAGGATGAAATCCTGGCGCAGATCGGCGCCATTAAGGCCAAGCTGAAGAGCGGGCAGGAGGCAAAGAAATTCAAGGCGGAAATTGACAGGATTTCCTATGACAGCGAGATCAACAAGATATCTACGGATGTGATTACCTCCGCACAATCTAAAATTTCCGGTCAGATCAGCGGAGCCAAAGGAAAGAAATGGGAAAAATTTGAAGCCGAGAGCATGATCCGCACTTTTGAGAAGTTTGCGGGGGATCTCCAGGCTGGCGTCCAGGTTCAGCTGGAGGAGCTGATTACAAGGCATGTACAGAAAAATGCCCAGGAGCTTCTGGATCAGTATCGCAGGAGACTGGAGGAGCTTTCGGATGAATTGTCTGTGGGAACGGTTCAGATCAACGCCTTTGAGCTGGTGGACGGGGAACTGCCGGATATCGATGTGGCTTCCCTGGTCAGCACTGCCACAAAGAAGCAGAAGGTAAAGGTGGGCAGCCACAAGGAGAAGAATCCGGAGAGAGAGGGTTTCTTTGGGTTTTTCAAGGTTTGGAAACCCTGGAAGATTGACGTGGATGATTACAAGGAGCAGGAATATATCGACGCCGCAGCACTGGCGGATAAGTTTTTTGCCCCCTTCCAGAAACAGCTGTACACCAATCAGAAGAGCGCGGTGGATTACGCCAAAGGGCAGGCGGCGGCTGTCAAGGAAGCTTTTCGGGAAAAATTCCAGGAGCTGGATCAGCTGCTGGGCAGCAAGCTGAAGCAGTTGGAGGCCTGCGCCATGGATGAGAAAAATGTGGACGAGATTCTGGAACAGACCAGGCAGCGTCTTGCATGGCTGGAAAATATTCAGACCAGAATCCAGGAAATTCTGGATATATAAGGAGGACGACAAATGGCACTCAGTTCGGATTTTATCAATGCAGTGGACTCTCACGATAACATTATGACCCGGATCATGCTCAAGGACAGCATGCTGGTGGATCTTACCCTGAAACAGTTTCAGGAGCGTCTGGCCTATGCGGAAAGAAAGATGAGCGATCTTTATGATGATCATGACGGAGAAGTATTTACCAGCGACATCATTGCCTGGAATCAAGAGCTTCTGGACCAGCAGATGGTGAAGGTGGTGGGCAATTTTTCCAGAGAGCGGGTTGCTTTTCTGAAAAAGCTGGTACGGAATGTTTATGCCCAGAAAGCCCAGGAGGCGGACCGGGAGGAATTTGTGGAAAAACACAAAAACAGTTCTTTTGGAGCTACCCAAGTGGGCGTAGGGCTTGCTGTGGGCGGTGTCACCGTTGCCGCGGCCGGCATATTGTTCAGCTCTCATCCGGTGGCCTGGGCGCTTACAGGCTTAGGGATCGCGGCTGTGGGCGGCGTCATTATTGTGAAAAACAAGTAGATAAATCCTGCCTGTAAGGACAGGGAGAAGGGAGCGGGGATATGAATGCATTTTTTTCGTTTACCGAGACGGGATGGCAGGATTTTCCCCTGCGGGAGCTGGCTCGTTCTCTGGAAAAGGACCCCCCGGACATAAGCGCCCTGGACAAGTCTGTGGTGAAGGAGCTGGCGGAAGGGGCAGCGCAGGGCAGTCCTGAAGCGAAGGATTTCCGGGCGGAAGATTCACAGGCGGAAGCCGGAAGGCCACTGGCGGGAAAGCTGGATTCCCTGAATATTTCCCGGGAATACCGGCAGGTGCTGGAGGATCGGTTCCGGGAAATGGATCCTTTGCTGATCAGAGTTTTTGACCGCTATGGGGAACGGCTGGTCTGTCTGGATACCGCATACCCGGGCACTGCCTATTTTTCCGGGGAGGAGGGAGGCTTCCGGGTAGACGCAGCTTCAGATTTGGATAATCCTCTGGGGCCCGGGAGCACATTTTTTCATGAAAGTGGTCATATGATCGACTGGCTGATGGGAAAGGAAAAGGGGCAGGAGTACATTACCTCAGCTCCCCGCCTGATCGCCGCGATGGAGACGGATTTGAACAATGCGCTGTCCGGAATTATGAAGTCGGAGGGCTGTACCCTGGAGGAGGCCAAGGAGAAGCTCAGCATGGAGCTGATGGCAAATCCCTATGCCTCCAGCTGTGTGTCCGATGTGTTCGGTGGACTGACCGGAAATCAGGTTGTCGGCGCATACGTGCATTCAAAAGAATATTGGATGCTCAGGGGCCCGGAGGGCGTTGCCAGGGAGGCTTTCGCCGAGATTACAGAGCAGATGGCCTGCAGTCCGGAGGGCTTATCATACACAATGAGAATGATGCCGAAAACCGTAGAGGTGTACAGGCAGATTTTGACAGAGGCATAAGAGGTGAGGAGAATGGTGGAATTGACAAAGGAGCTTTTAGGCGCCATACAGAGATTTCGGGAGCATTTCGGGGACATGGTTCCCCTGCGGGAGATCCCCGGCAAGGCCTCCGCAGAGGAGCTGATCGATGCCATAGACCGCTCGATCCGAAAAAATCAAAATCTTCTTCCTTCCATTTTCGGCTATGGGAAGCTGGAGCAGGATAAAGATAAGGACATATAGGGAGGTGCATTCATTTGAGTGAAATAGTAATTCACGGGGGGCAGGCGGGACAGAAAGAGCAGCCGGAGCAGAAGGCGTTGCCGGGGCAGGAGAAAGAGTCCCCTCCGGTTCCGCAGTATGAGCAGCTGAACCAGCAGTTTAGGGCGGCTCTGCAGGTGGTGGATGATGTGGTATTAAAGAATTATGTTCAGCGCCTGCACGATTTTTCCATTGTTCCGCTGGGGCTGGATGAAAAGACAAAATCGGACGATCTCTCGAATAATGTGCGGCTTTTTAAGATCACGGAAATGGTTTATGAGAAGGATGAATTTGCCACCTACAAGTTTGCCAGTGTGTTCAACGCCCTCTCCACCACGGACTGCGCCGTGTTTATTATTCTTGACTCCGACGGGGAAAAGACGGATTTTTATATGGGAATCCGGTCCTTTGACCCGGAGCTGACGCCCAATACCCTGAAGAATACCTTGAAAAATGCCATGACCGGCCAGTTTCCCGGTATTAAAACCCAGGAATTTCTGGATGAGGATATGCACAGGCTTCTGAAAAAGGATGTGAGCAACATCTCCGTGGTCTCCTGTGTGGCCAACAGCAAGGATAAAGAAAACAAGCAAAACCGTGCCTTTGTACAGGGTCTGGAAAAGCTGGCCTTTGCCATGCAGGGAGAGCGCTATACGGCTGTGATTCTGGCCAATGCGGCTTCCCGGCAGCAGCTGGACCAGACCAGGAAAAGCTATGAGAATATTTATTCCCAGCTGTCGCCTTTTGCCAAAACCCAGGCGGCTTATTCCGAGAATTCATCCCGGAATACTGCCCGCTCCTTTTCCAAGTCCCATACGGAAGGAAGTTCTCTTAGTTTCAACCGATCTCATACAAAGGGACGCGCTGATTCCACCAGCAGCTCGGTGAGTATATCCGACGCCCGCACCGGCAAGGGCAGTATTGCGGTTGCGGGTCTGGCCAGCGCTGCGGGAATCCTGGGGTCGGCTCTGGCGCCGGTCACCGGGGGCTTAAGTCTGATGGTAGGCGGGGTGGTTTCCGGAGGGCTTGGACTGCTGGGAACAGCCCTTCAGCAGCGGACCCATACGGAGGGAACCACTCAAGGAGAGAGCTATACCGAAAATGAGGCGGATACCGTCGGCGAAGCGCAGGGCAAGAACAAAGCGGATACCGAAACCGACACATGGACGGAGGGAATTACCCGGGGCACCGGTGAAACACTCACTTTTCATATGGAGGACAAGGCGATCTCCAATATGCTGCAACGGATCGATCTGCAGCTGAAGCGTCTGCAGGAATTTGAGAGCCTGGGCATGTGGGAATGCGCCGCCTATTTTATGTCGGAAGAGCCCCATACCGCGGAGATTGCCGCCGCCACCTACAAGGCGCTGATGCGCGGAGAAAATTCCGGGGTGGAGGTCTGTGCGGTAAATTCCTGGCGCAGCTTTGAGAAAGAAAAGGTGAGGATGCTTTCTGAATATGCCCTGAACCTGATGCATCCTGTGTTTTCCTACCGAAGCGACGCAGGAGAGATTCAGGTAAATCCCTGTTCCCTGGTCAGCGGCAACGAGCTGGCCATACATATGGGGCTTCCCAGAAAATCCGTGTGCGGTCTGCCTGTGATCGAGCATGCCGACTTCGGCAAGGAGGTGGTCAGCTACACCCATGAGCAGACCCGGGCGGCAGTAAATCTGGGCAGGGTGTTCCACATGGGAAGCGAATGTAAAAATTTTGTCAGGCTGGATCGAAACAGCCTGTCCATGCATACCTTTGTCACTGGATCCACGGGCTCAGGGAAGAGTAATACGGTCTATGAAATTCTGCGTCAGCTGGATACGGTGGGGATCCATTTTCTGGTGATTGAGCCGGCGAAGGGTGAGTATAAAAACGTTTTCGGGCATATGCCCGGGGTGTCTGTGTTCGGCACCAACCCGGATTACACACAGTTGCTTCGGATCAATCCCTTCCGATTTCCTAAGGGGATCCATGTGCTGGAGCACGTGGACCGGCTCATTGAGATTTTCAATGTCTGCTGGCCCATGTATGCGGCCATGCCTGCGGTTTTGAAGCAGGCCGTTCTGCAGGCCTATGAGGTATGCGGATGGGATCTGCAAAGCTCGGAAAATGAGTATGATGAGGATCTGTTTCCCACCTTCCGGGATCTGTGCGCGGAGCTGGAGGATGTGATCGACAATTCGGCCTATGACCAGGAGGTCAAGAGCAATTACAAGGGCTCCCTGCAGACCCGGATCCAGTCTCTGGCCAACGGCTTAAACGGTCAGATATTTGCCACGGACGAGGTGGACAATGAGGTGCTGTTCGATGAGAACGTGATTGTGGATCTGAGCCGCATCGGTTCCCTGGAGACCAAATCCCTGATCATGGGCATTTTGGTCATGCGGTTGAACGAGCGCAGAATGTCGGAGGCGGAGGGGATGAATGTGCCTCTGCGCCATGTGACGGTGCTGGAGGAGGCCCATAACATTCTGAAGCGCACCACTTTCGGAGACGGCGGCCCGGAGGGGGCAAACGTAGCCGGGAAATCCGTGGAAATGCTGTCCAACGCCATTGCGGAGATGAGAACCTACGGCGAAGGCTTTATCATTGCGGATCAGTCTCCCGGTGCTGTGGATATTTCTGCTATCCGAAATACTAACACCAAGATCATCATGCGTCTGCCGGAGGAAGCGGACCGGCGTCTGGCAGGCAGGTCCGCGGCTCTTAGGGAGGAACAGCTGGATGAGATCGCCAAGCTGCCGAAGGGTGTGGCGGTAGTATATCAGAACGATTGGCTGGAGCCTGTGCTGTGCAAGATCAAAAAGTATGCCGGGGAAGAGAGGCCCTATCAGTCCGGGGAGCGGAAGCAGACAGGAAAGAACGATTGGAAATGGTTTGACAAGGAATTAATTAAGCTTCTTTTGAAGGGCAGAGTTAACGAGGAGCTGGAGACAGACATAGACCGGCTGGAGGACGCGCTGCCGGCGGCGGAGCTTTCCACGAAAAACAAGATCGGGATTTTGCGTCTTTTAAAGGAATACCGGGAGACGGGAAGACTGAAAATCTGGGAGGATGCCTGGTTTGATCAGCTGTCCCGGATGGTGGGAGAGCTGCTGGGCGTAAAGAGCCGGGTGGACAGGCGTGTGAGAGAGGCCGGAGATTATGACAGCCTGACGGATTCTCTTTCCGGGCTGGTGCGGGAGCATATCCCCGATGTGTCAAAGGAGGTCTGTCTCGCCGTGTGCCAGTGCCTCATGAAGGAGTATGTGCTGGAGCATCAGGAGGATCTTACGATTTACGCTCAGTGGCGGGAAAGCGTTATGAGAAGGGGAGGAATCCTATGAATGCCTTTTTTAAATGTGCGGAGCTGGGCAGATATGCGGAGTTCCCGCTGAAGGTGATGTCCGAGAATTTTCCTATGGACAATATTACATTGAACCAGCTGGACCGGTCACTGGTGAAGGATCTGGCTGCCCGTCAGGGGAATCCGGGAGGGCTGGAGAGCGGTTTGAAAGAGAGCGCAAAGAGTCCGGAGATGCCGGAAGTAAAGAATAACAAATCGGAAGCGCCGGAGACACCGGAGTCAAAGAAGATCGATGCAAAAGCGCCGGAGGCGGAGAACGGACAGAGCGGCGAAAGCAAGGAGCCTTTGGATCCGGAGGCAAAGGAAAACCGCGAGATGACTCAGGATGAAATCAACGCAAAACAGCGGGAAGCCATCAAGGATGCTTTTGGGCGGATTCTGCGGGGAGAAAAGCTTACCAATTTGGAAAAGGGAAACCTTTGCGAGATGCTGATGGATCAGTATTATATCAGCCAGGGCTATACGCCTCTTCACAAAGATCGTGTCACCTCACTGGATGATGCGGGACATCATGGCCTGGACGGCGTCTATCAAAAGGGCGATAAATATGTTATAGCAGATGCAAAGTATGATCGTGCTGAAGTTAATTCAAAAGAAACCCAGGATGGACGACAGATGTCCTGGGATTGGATCAACAAGCGCCTGGACGACGCGGTGGGCAAGGAGAAGGCGGACGAGATTCGTCAGGCCCGGGAGGAAAATCCGGATAACGTGGTCACACAGATCTATCATTTTAAGCCGGACGCTGATTTTGAAAACAATAGAAGCGCCTGCGGCAGTCTCTATCATGTGAATGAGGATGGGAAAAAGGACGGTCCCGAAATTGCAGTAGAGATCTACCAGGATGGCGAAAGAGTGGAGCTTTATTATAAAGGAAATGGCCGCCTGGATCAGGCTGATGAAATCAGGGCGTAAAGGGGAATCATTATGAGCAGAATGCGAGACACGCGAAAATCAAAGGAGTATTTTGAAGCATATATTGCCTGTGAGAAAAGGCGCCTGGAGGCGGGACTGGAGAGACTCCGCGCCTGTCAGGACGAGGAAAAGGCTTCCCGGATCTGGGGCAGTATTTTGCTTTACCGCATGAATCTGATCATGGCTTCCTTTTCTTACGGAGCAGACCAGACCCGGCTGGAGGCCATGCATGAAAAGGCCTGTGAGGCGGCGTTAAAGGCCTCCAGGCTTACATACGCGGATGTGTTGGCGCTTTCCTCCCTGGGAATCATTTTGGACAATATATGGGCGGTGAAGCCGGTGCTGGAGAGGTATGAGGACATAGTCTCCTCCGACAAGCTTTTATCCGGGTTCAGTACTTATATACTGAAGGACAAAGCAGTCTGGGAGGGGGAATACAGTTTCCCGGAAGTTTACGGCGGCCTGGATGAGGTTTTGTCCGCCGACACAAGGGAGGCCGGGGAGAAAGCTTTACTTTCCTGGCTGGAAACCTGGTATGACAATTGTGAGGACTGCTCCTGGTATGATACTCTTGACAGCAAAAGCGATGTGTACTACGGCTACTGGTGCCTGGAAGCAGCGGCGCTGGCTGTGGCGCTGGGCCTGAACAGTAAGCGGCTGGCTGAAAATGAGTATTTTCCTGTTTTATAGTTCTTGTGTTACCCGTTTTAAGAATAGAAATCCTCTGGATATTGACAGACCTATGGGGGTATGATACCATAATCTTATATTGCACCAGCGAAGAAATAAGTCCTGAAAAAAGAAATATTGTGGGTGGTACGGCTGGGGAAAGCACATACTGAGGAGAAAAAGGATGAGAAATGAGACCAGGGGATTTTGTAAGTATTGCGGAAAAGAGTTTACACGCAGCGGGATGATGCGGCATCTGTTTACCTGTAAGAGGCGCATGGCAGTATTGGAAGCGGAGGAAGGGAAGCGTAAGGCATGCTATTATCTGCTGCTTATCTCCGCCAAATACAATAGTGATTATTGGCTGGTCGTTGAGATTAGAGAGGATGCTTTGCTAAAGGATCTGGATCAGTTTATCAGAAATATTTGGGTAGAGTGCTGCGGGCATTTGAGCGCCTTTCAGATCGGGGGTGTGATGTACGAGTCACATTCGGAAGGAGGAAATATCTGGGGGCCGCCTTCTAAAAGCATGGGGTGTAAGGTTGGTGAGATTTTCTCTGACGGTATGGCCATAAGCTATGAATATGATTTTGGATCCACTACGGAGCTGGTGATTAAGGTGCAGGATCATCGGTTCGGTGTCTGGCAAAAGGAACCGGTGGTGATTTTGTCAAGAAACAATCCGCCGGAGATTTTATGCGGCCATTGCGGCACAAACAGCGCCCGCTGGGTGGATCCGGAAAGAATTTACGAGGAAGATCCGTACTGGTGTGATGAGTGCCTTTTGGCCGAGAGGCGGGAGGAAGCGGCCGAGGAAGACGGGGAAGAATACGACGAAGAGGGCGAATGGGACGAAGAGATGGCGGAGACGGAGTTTTTCCTGCCCGTGTGCAATTCTCCGCGGATGGGAGTCTGTGGATATGAGGGAAGCGAGACATATCCGGATCAGTTCCAGCCGGACGTGATATAACAGCCCCGATGGAGCGTCGGACTTTCGCGGAGGTCTTCGTGGAGGATTCCGCGGAGAATCATGTGCGGCGAAGCGGGAAAGGGGAGTATAAAAACTTGAAATTGATTTCGTGGAATGTGAACGGCTTGAGAGCCTGTATGGGAAAAAATTTCCTGGAGGTTTTCCGGAATTTTGACGCGGATTTTTTCTGCCTTCAGGAAACCAAGCTGCAGGAGGGGCAGATCAGTCTGGAGCTGCCGGGATATGAGCAGTATTGGAATTATGCGGAAAAGAAAGGCTATTCGGGAACGGCGGTTCTGACAAGGAGAACGCCGGAGAGTGTTTTTCTCGGGATTGGCGTGGAGGAGCATGACCGGGAGGGGAGAGTTATCACCCTGGAATATCCTGACTTTTATCTGGTGACGGTATATACTCCCAATGCCCAGAGAGAGCTGACCCGCCTGGATTACCGTATGCAGTGGGAGGATGCCTTCCGGGATTATCTTACCGGACTTGCGGAGAAAAAGGGCGTTATTGTCTGCGGGGATCTGAATGTGGCACACAGGGAGATCGATTTGAAAAATCCCAAAACCAACCGGAATAATGCAGGCTTTACTGATCAGGAGCGGGACAAAATGACCCGTCTGCTGGACAGCGGCTTTGTGGACAGCTACCGCTGGTTTTACCCGGATACGGAAGGGGCATACAGCTGGTGGTCCTATCAGTTCCATGCCCGGGAGAGGAACACAGGATGGCGCATCGACTATTTTCTGGTGTCGGAGAGTCTGCGGGAGCGTATGGAAGGAGCAGGGATCCATTCGCAGATCCTGGGGTCGGATCACTGCCCTGTGGAGCTGGTTATGAATATATAGCAGGCGGCGGACAGCTTTTGTTTTTCCGCTCTCCCATAATAACGGGTTTGGGTTTTCGCAGCCTATACACTCATACTTAAAGCTGCCTCTTGTTTATAACTGGAATACTTACAGCAACGCATACTATACACAAGGAAACAGCAATAACAATAGCTTTAATATATGCTTCTCTTTCCTCCACACCCATCAAAAGCGAGCTGGTATGCATCAACACAGTGGGAGAATACGCTTTTATTTTCGGTATTATACTCAATAAATATGCTGACAGCACTGTTCCGCCAGTACACAGGGAAACACCTGTGCTGTTTTGCAGCAAGGATGAAAATAGAACAATAAGGCATAGGACCCATACGCCGAACAGCCACCATATAGTTACCGAGAAGAATAAGTTATTCGCAATACTGTTATCCCAAAAATAAGCAGTGTATTCATAGGTAATGGCAAAGCAAATTCCATAGCCAACTGTCCAAAGAGACAGTAGCAGCACAGTTTTTGCAAGCACAATCTTATATCTCGACACCCCTTTTGTCAGTACAAGCAATAATGTTCCAGATTTGTATTCTTTGGTAAATATATCGCTGTAGATCAGTACAAAGGCAATCAGTACAATAGGAATATTCTTAAAAAATTGTGTCCATGAGGTCAGGGCGTCTACTTGAACATTTGTGACAATCAGCCCATTTTCTGCCATTGAATCAGACAGCATTTCCACCATCCACGGTGTTAGCTTACGCAGGGTAATTTTTGATACAGAACTTGTATTTTCTGAAAATTACAAAACATTCTTAATGTCATCAGAAAAATTATTTGAATATAATTATTGCGGCAAAGAAAAAGAATAGTATAATATATTATAACAAAAAACGTATAGTAACTATAAACGCGGGATCACCACACCATTAAATAAGGAGAGCGAGTATGATTGACCAACTGTCTTTATTGAGGAAAAACAACAGGGCGGATATGGGAAAATTAAAAAGGACAGATCAGGCTATGCTGGAAAAATGGATGATATACACTGGCTTTTCTGATATAAATCCTTATGCCCGTGAAATGTGTCTGCATGAGTTAATCGGCATTGCCAGACAGCAGGAATCCGGAGAAAACAGTCTGACCCATTTCTTTGGCAGTGATCCGAGAGCTGTATCTGAGAAAATAATACAAAAATGTCCTAAAAAGAGCTGGATAGACTTTCTTGTATTTGATGTAAGAAGCGTATTATTGGTCGGGGCAGGTGTATTTTTCGTCATGCTTGCCATAACAAGATAGCTGTTTACACCAATCAGTCTTACTGTTACCATATGTGCGATCATATTGGCAGGGATATACCTTCTCTTTCAATATTTGTCCAGGAGGCCGTCTATCAGAAAAAGACGAGTCTTTCAAAATCTGGAAATAAACGAGGCAATAAACAGAATCCGTATTATTATATTTTCATTGCTCCTTTTGCTGCTGAATTTATTTTATTTCAGAAATCCCCAAATTAGTATACCTGGAATTCCCAATGTGGCTTTTCCGGTTATGTGTATTGCTTTATGGCTCATACTAACTATATTCCGAATGATCTATATCAGTAAACTTGCCGGAAGGGAGGAATATTGGGCAGAGCTTGCAAAATTATGTATTGACATTTTTTGAGAAGGCAGGTAGAATAAAAAAACCAGAATACTCAATGGCGGGTGATCCTGACCGGGAGTATTCTGGTTTTTTATCAGGCCGGATTGGCGAAAAAAATAAGGATAAATGCATTGAAAGAGACTCTTGTCAGGGAAAACGACAGGAAGACGGCGTCACCGACTGAGAGCGCTGTCAGCGGGAACTGGCGAAGGGAACACTCTGGAGCAGGCTGTCTGAGCAGAGGCGGGAGCAGGAAAATGTTTCGCGGCTGTTAGGACAGCACGTTGCACGCGTTAAGTGTATGAGTGGAGCGGCCCTGCACGGATTTTCCGGATTTCCGGGTTTGCAGAGGAATGGCAGGCTGTTCAAGGCGGGTGGTACCGCGGATAATTCTTGATGATTATTCGTCCCGGGATGCAGAAGACTGTGTCTCGGGGCATTTTTTATGGGCAGGTTCCTGTACAAGGAGCTATAGCATATTGTACAGGAAAGAAGGTTCGTCCCGGGATGCGAGCGCTGCTGCTCTTTGCGCAAATGTGTATGACACAGGGCATTTAGCCGCAGGAGCAGCAAGTTTGGAAAGCCGGAAATGCCGGTTTTGTCTGTCATATAAGCGGATGAAAAAGGCTATGCAGCACGGCTTCGGCAGGGAGGTCATTATGAAAAGACAAAACTGTTACAGGGACTTTACCATCGGTGAAATCGGTGAGGAACACATTGGCAGAACGCTGCGGGCGGCGGGATGGATCGAGAATATCCGGGATCATGGGGGTGTTTCTTTTCTGGATCTGAGGGATATGTACGGGGTGCTTCAGGTAGTTATCCGCCGGGGGGAGCTGCTGGAGGGGCTGTCAAGGGAAAGCTGTATTACCGTGCAGGGAGTGGTGGAAAAGCGCAGTGAGGATACTTATAACCCCAGGCTGTCCACCGGAACCATTGAGCTGGAGGCCCGGGAGATTCAAGTGCTGGGAAGGGTTTGCCGTCCGTTGCCTTTTGAGGTGATGACCTCCCGGGAGACCAGGGAGGAGGTGCGCCTGAAATACCGTTATCTGGATCTGCGCAACAGCAGGGTGCGGGATAACATTTTGTTCCGGGCCCGGTTGCTGGGATTTTTGCGGCAGAAAATGACGGAGCTGGGATTTGTGGAGATTCAGACGCCGATTCTTTCTTCTTCCTCTCCGGAGGGAGCCAGAGATTATCTTGTGCCATCCCGAAAGTATAAGGGGAAATTTTATGCACTGCCCCAGGCGCCCCAGCAGTATAAACAGCTGCTGATGGCTTCGGGGATAGACCGGTATTTTCAGATTGCGCCCTGCTTTCGGGACGAGGATGCCCGGGCGGACCGTTCTCCGGGAGAGTTTTACCAGTTGGATTTTGAGATGAGCTTTGCTGCCCAGGAGGATGTGTTTCGGGTGGGAGAGGAAGTGCTTTCGGCGGTGTTTCAAAAGTTTGCGCCGGAGGGCTTTGCGGTAGACGAAGGTCCATATCCCGTTATCAGCTTCCGACAGGCCATGCTGGAATTTGGCACCGACAAGCCCGACCTGCGCAATCCTCTGCGCATTATGGATGTGACGGACTTTTTCCAGGGCTGCACCTTTCGTCCCTTTCTGGGAAAATGTGTGCGTGCCATCCGGGTTCGAAGCTGCATGAGCAACGGCTTTCACGAGAAGCTGTTGCAGTTTGCCTGTTCTTTGGGAATGGGAGGACTGGGCTATCTGGAGGTGGAGGAGGATCTGTCCTATAAGGGGCCAATCGATAAATACATTCCACAGGAACGAAAAAAGGAGCTGAGAGAGCTGGCGGGTCTGGAGGCGGGAGACACTATATTCTTTATCGCCGACAAGGAGGAAAGAGCAAACTATTACGCCGGAAGACTGAGGAATGAGCTGGGAGAGCGGCTGGGACTTATTGAGAAGGATGCGTTCCGTTTCTGCTACGTCAACGATTTTCCCATGTATGAGCGGGATCCGGATACCGGCGGGCTGATGTTTACCCATAACCCCTTTTCCATGCCCCAGGGTGGACTGGAGGCTCTGGAAAAGAAGGATCCTCTGGAGATTCTGGCATACCAGTACGATATAATATGTAACGGGGTGGAGCTTTCATCCGGAGCGGTGCGCAACCATGATATCACCATCATGGAGAAGACTTTTGCCCTGGCGGGTTATGACACAGATACGCTGAAAAGCAGGTTTGGCGCTTTGTATCAGGCCTTCCAGTACGGTGCGCCGCCTCATGCAGGCATGGCCCCCGGAGTGGATAGAATGCTGATGCTTCTGCGGGGAGAGGAAAACATTCGGGAGGTCATTGCTTTTCCCATGAGCGGTTCCGCCCAGGATCTTTTGTGCCAGGCCCCGGGAGAGGTGACAGAGCAGCAGCTCAGAGAGGTCCATATCCGGGTAAGGGATTAGCCGGCAGCAGGAGCAGGTTTTTTTGCGGAAGAATGGTCCAGGGAAGGAGGAGCAGAAATGGCGGTTATCAGTGAAGAAACGATTGATTATGTGAGTATTCTGGCAAAGCTGGAGCTTTCCCCCGAAGAGAAGGAGCAGGCGGGAAGGGATATGGGAAGGCTGTTGGAGTACATTGACAAGCTGGCAGAGCTGGACACGGGAAATATGGAGCCCTTGTCCCATGTGCTGCCTTTGGAAAATGTGTTTCGGGAGGACGTGGTGACAAACGGAGACGAAAGCAGTATGATATTGGAAAATGCGCCGGAGCAGAGGGATAATATGTTTTCAGTGCCAAGGACATTTTGAAGCCTGCGGGAATTTCGCATCGCGCTGCCGCAAGAGCCGCGGCATGGAGGTTAAAATGGATTTACTTTCTCTTACGGCTGTGGAGCTGGGCACAGCCATACAGCAAGGGCAGACTACGGCCCGGGAGGCCATGGAGGCTGTACTGAAACAAATAGACAAAACGGAGGAAATCCTTCACTGCTATATAACCATTGACAGAAAGAAGGCGCTGGAGGAAGCGGAAGGAGTTCAGAGAAAAATAGAGGCAGGGGAATTGAGCGGTCCTTTGGCGGGGGTTCCCGCGGCGGTGAAGGATAATCTGTGCACCGAGGGGATGCTTACGACCTGTGCTTCACGGATGCTTGGCAATTTCGTGCCGGGCTACTCCGCGGAGGCGGTACTGAATCTGAAGCGGGCAGGGGCGGTGCTGGTGGGAAAAACAAACATGGATGAGTTTGCCATGGGCTCCACCACGGAGACCTCCGCATTTGGACCCACCCGAAATCCCCGGGATCCGGAGCGGGTACCCGGGGGATCCTCGGGCGGCTCGGCGGCTGCGGTGGCCGCCGGAGAATGCTTTTTTGCTCTGGGCTCCGACACGGGAGGCTCTATCCGGCAGCCGGCGGCATACTGCGGTGTGGTGGGGATAAAGCCCACCTACGGAACCGTGTCCCGGTATGGACTGGTGGCTTACGGTTCCTCTCTGGATCAGGTGGGATCCTTAGGAAAGACGGTGGAGGACTGCGCAGTGGTATTGGAGGCGATAGCCACCCACGACAGAAAGGATTCCACTTCCCTGGCCAGGGAGGATACGGATTTTTCCTCCGCCCTGGAGGAGAACGTGACGGGGATGCGGATCGGTATCCCCAGGGATTATTTTGGGCCAGGGCTGAACGGAGAGGTAAAAAGCGCGGTGCTGGCGGCGGCAAAGCGGCTGGCGGCGGAGGGAGCCCGGGTGGAGGAATTTGACCTGGGACTTACGGAATATGCCGTTCCCGCATACTATACCATCGCCTCTGCGGAGGCCAGCTCCAACCTGGAGCGGTTCGACGGTGTTAAGTACGGATACCGGGCGGAAGGGGGAGGGAGCCTCCATGAAATGTATAAAAAGACCAGGTCCCAGGGCTTTGGGCCGGAGGTGAAACGCCGGATTATGCTGGGCAGCTTCGTACTCAGCGCCGGATACTACGATGCCTATTACCGGAAGGCGCTTCGGGTGAAGGCCATGATCCGCAGAGCCTTTGACGAGGCCTTTGCCCGGTACGACTGTATCCTGGGACCTGTGACACCCGACACAGCGCCCCGGCTGGGCGAGAGCCTGGCGGATCCGCTGAAGATGTATCTGGGAGATATCTATACCATTGCCGCCAACCTGGCAGGGCTGCCGGCCATCAGTCTTCCCTGTGGGAAAAACGGCGCGGGCCTGCCCATAGGGCTTCAGCTGACGGGGGACTGTTTTCAGGAAAAGAAGCTGATTCGGGCGGCGTATACCTATGAGCAGGCAGTAAAGAAGGGAGGGCAGACTGGTGACGAAGGAATTTGAAACCGTTATCGGCCTGGAGGTTCATGTGGAGCTGGCCACGGCCACAAAGATATTCTGCGGCTGTTCTACGGCCTTTGGGGGCAGGCCCAATTCTCACACCTGTCCGGTGTGCACCGGAATGCCGGGGACGCTGCCGGTACTGAACAGAAGGGTGCTGGAGCATGCGGTGGCGGTGGGGCTGGCGGCAAACTGTGAGATCACCCGGCACAGTCAGTTTGACCGGAAGAATTATTTTTATCCCGACAATCCTCAAAATTATCAGATTTCTCAGCTGTATCTGCCAATCTGCCGGGACGGCTATGTGGAGATCGACACCCCGGAGGGGGAAAAAAGGATCGGAATCCATGAGATCCATATGGAGGAGGATGCGGGTAAGCTGATCCACGATGAGTGGGAGGAAGGGACGCTGGTGGATTACAATCGCTCCGGAGTTCCTCTTATAGAGATCGTATCCGAACCGGATATGCGTAACGCAGGGGAGGTGATTGCCTTTTTGGAAAAGCTTCGCCTGATCATTCAATACCTGGGAGCCAGCGACTGCAAGCTCCAGGAGGGCTCCATGAGGGCGGATGTGAATCTGTCTGTGAGGGAAAAGGGAGCGGCGCCGGGGACGCGCACGGAAATGAAAAATCTCAGTTCCTTCCGGGCCATAACGAAAGCCATAGAAAGCGAACGGGAGAGACAGATCGACCTGATCTGCGCAGGAGGGGCGGTGACTCAGGAGACCAGGCGCTGGGACGAGGCAAAAGGAACATCCTTTTCCATGCGCTCCAAGGAGGATGCCCGGGATTATCGCTATTTTCCTGATCCGGATCTTCCGCCTGTGCACATCAGCGACGAAATGCTTGAGGAGATCCGCAGCCGCCTGCCGGAATTTCGCACGGAAAAGATGCGCCGGTACAGGGAGGAATACGACATTCCGGAATATGATATTGAGATCATTACCGGCTCCAAGCATATGGCGGATCTTTTTGAGGCGACGGTGGCTTTGGGCAGTCAGCCCAAAAAGGTATCCAACTGGCTGATGGTGGAGACGCTGCGGCTGTTGAAGGAGAAGGAACTGGATCCGGAGGATATCCGTTTCTCACCGTCACATTTGGCGGCTTTGATCGATCTGGTTGAGAAGCGCACTATTAATTCCACTGTGGCAAAGGAAATTTTTGAAGTAATGTTTGAAGAGGATGTGGATCCGGAGCGGTATGTGGAAGAAAAGGGACTGAAGATGGTCAGCGATCAGGATGCCCTGCGAAAGGTAGTGGAAGAGGTAATAGCCTCCAACCCCCAGTCTGTGGAGGACTACCGGGGAGGGAAGGAGAGAGCTTTGGGCTATCTGGTGGGACAGACCATGAAGGCTATGAAAGGTAAGGCAGACCCGGCCTGTGCCGGCCGGCTGCTGAAGGAGCTGCTGTGACAGTAGCCCTGCAATCCGCTTTTCGTATCCAGGATGTATGTTCTTTATATCGTCAACAAGACTATTTAAATATAATTATTGAATAAATAGAAATTGTAGTATAATATGTTATATAAAAATGTAATTACATTTCTTTAGTTGCAAAGGGAAATGAGCTGTGTTCTGCTGACTTCCGGAGTCAGCGGGGAGCGGCAGGAGAGTTTTTATTTGGAGACGAGGAGGGGATGTTATGAAGAAAAGCGCTATACTGCTATCATTCCTCCTGCTTATTTTGACAGCCTGCGGCGCAGACCCAAAGCCTGTAGAGACCATTCGCGTGGTGGAGGAAGAAGAGATTCGGAAGGGCATGTACCAGGAGGTGGAATATCTGGAGCGCATGCCACAGGTCACCCAGATTGCTCCGTTCATGCCAGAGAATGCTATCAGCGGCTGCTTTTGTGCCAACGGGGATACTGTGTTTTATCTTGCTTATTTTGGAGATTATTTGTTGGATCAGGAGACAGGAAACAATAAGGAATTTGAACCCCAGTATAATACCCAGATATGGGCCTATGACAAGGAAAGCGGGAGTTGTGCGCTGATATACCAGTATGATGAGGACTGGTGCGTGGAGATTTCCGACATGGTCTGCGATGAAAGCACTCTGGTTTGGGAGGACTATGGCGACGAAGGGTGGCGATTGCAGGCAATGCCGCTGGACGGAAGCGCTTCACCGGAAATCATTATCAGCAAGGCGGACATGAAGTCAGACATTTGGTCGGTTACGCCGGCTGTCTGCGGAAACAGAGTGTATTGGTATGACAGTAAGGCGGGTGAGGAGGGCTTCAGCGCATATGAGTACGACCTGACATCAGGAACGCTGACAAGGCTTCAGGAGGGAATCGCAGGCACCCCCTACGAACACATTTCTGTTATGAATCGGATGTTTACCTTCTGTGAGACGGCAGAGGACATATACCGCCTGCAGTTTCGGAATATGGATACGGGGGATTCGCTCCTTCTGGAAACCACAGTTCCGGTGCTGAATCCAATCTCCAACGGAAGGGTCTGTGCCTGGCGGACGAGCTATGACAGTGACAAGCGTTTGTATGTATATGACCATAAGGCAGATACAATGGAATGGATTGAACTGCCGAAGGATGTGCTGGAGAAGGAGGGGGATTTTTTTTCCTATGCGGTACTGGACAGAATGGTTATTGTTAACTACCGCGGATCGTCGCTTTCGAGGGTGGGCAGGCTGCTCTGTTATGATATTGAAACCAAAACCTACACGGAGTTGGCGGCGGTTGACGAAAACGGAACGTTGATGTACACCTTTCAGGACAGTGAGTCCAGGGTTTCTCTGGAGATGAGTCTGGAACAGGATGATTTCCAGGTTTTGGAGATTTTCTATGATTCAGAGCAGAATTAGGGAAGGCTGAACCGGGATACAGGAAGCTGTATCCCGGTTTTTTTTGCATTTAAGTATCCAGAGGAAGTGTATTATTGCATCAGATAATCAATATACAGAGCTGCTGTATCGGGCCGGGTGGTATTCACCAGCACGCTGAGTACCACCTCATCCTGCTGAAAATAGTAATCCTCCCGGATGGATTCACAGCCGTCCAGATATATTCCCACGGGGATGGGATCCTGCATGTTCTCCGGTTTCCGGGGATTCGGAGCCTGGAGTACATAATCGGTGTCCAAAGCCTCGGAGGCAGCTTCGAATTCTTTTATAATCTCTCCGTCTACATAATAAAAGAAGGGTTCGTACCGGTCAAACTGCTCCGGTGTGAGAAGCTCCCGCAGGTCCATAAAGTCATCCTGATAGGCATATCGTTCCAGCGAGGAGGGATTAGTGACGATCACGTCCAGCTCTGCGGCGGCAATATATACCATCAGCTTCTGGGCAGAGGCAACCTCGTCGGGGGAGCCGGAATTGACCTGGACAGAGGTGTCGTATATGATGCTGTAGGCGCCCGGGTCGATGCCGGCATATTCCATGAAGGGATCCCTGCCCCCGGAGTTGCTTTCACCGAAGCCGCGCTCCACCGCATTGATCAGGCATACATACAGCGCCGTATCCTTGCTCGTGGCTATCTGATGGATCAGAGACACCACAATTCCGATGATTGCGATCCCAGCAACCAAGTGCCATTTGTAATAGTCCATGAAATACGAAAATTTCTGTTTTGGAGTCCCGTGCTTCAGGGCTTCCCGTTCCTCTTTGAATTCGTCCATTACCGGCATAATTGTCCGCCTTCCGCCTTTGAGCTTGTGATGTCTTGAATTTGTGTTGTCTGTGACAATTAATATAATACGAGGCGGGAGGGGCATTGTCAATGACCCCGGTCTAACAATAATCTAAAAAAAGGATAAAAAGGGGCGGATTTGGGAAAGTTGTCTTGCAAGTTCGGGGAAGTTGAGATATCATATTATATGAATATAAATTATAACGGAAAGGGATTTAGGGTGGGAAAATGAGTGAAGCATATGTTGAATGTCTTGTGAAGGCAAAGCCTTCCATTTTGGGTAAGTTTTTTAAATATTTGTTGATCATGCTGACGGTGGCATTGGCGCTGCTGATGTTTTTGACTATGAATGTAATTTTGATGATTCTTGCCGTGGTGACGGGTGTGGGTGCATATTTCGTGAATCTGTTCACGGATCTGGAATATGAGTATCTGTACCTGGATAAGGAGCTGGTTATCGATAAGGTGATGGCCAAATCCAGGAGGAAGCGTGTGGCCACATACAGCCTGGACAAGGTGGAGATCCTTGCTCCCATCAAGAGCTATCATCTGGACAATTACAAAAACCGCAATGTAAAGCAGAAGGATTATAGCATTGGTATTGAGGAAAAGCCGGATCTGCGCTATGCCATGTATTATGAAGGCGGGGAGAAGCTTTTGCTGAGCCCTTCGCCGGAAATGATCAAGATCATGAAAAATGTTGCTCCGCGAAAGGTGTTTTCCGACTGAGGAAGGGCCGAAGCTGTAACATCTGTTTCATGCAACAATATGGAAATGCTTTCTGCGGCAGGACGCGGCGTTGCCTGGATGGCTGTAAGGAGGGTGATGCAGTATGGGGATTTATCTGAATCCCGGAAATGAGGCATTTGAAGAATCGGTGAACTCAGAGATCTATCAGGATAAGTCAGGACTGATTGCTTTTACGAATAAGGTTCTTGAGACTGAACAGAAGTATCTGTGCGTCAGCAGGCCGAGACGCTTCGGCAAATCTATGGCGGCGAAAATGCTGGCGGCATACTATGATAAATCCTGCAATTCTCACAGACTGTTCGAAAATCTGCAGATTGCGTTGGATTTTTCTTACGAGAAACAGATCAATAAATCTTCCGTATTATATTTGGATATATCCTGGTTTAGAACTATGGCAGGAAATGCAAGGCAGGTTCAGACTGTACTCCAAAGAGAGGTTATCAGTGAGCTTAGGACGGAATATCCGGAAGTGATTGATAAAGAAGTCGATTCACTGCCCCTGGCACTGGCAAATATTAATCAGGCAGAGGGAGAAAAGTTTGTAGTTATTATTGATGAGTGGGATTGTTTGTTTCGTGAGGACCGATTTGATGAAAAGGCACAGGAAGAATATATTGGTCTTTTGAGAGGTCTGTTTAAAAGTGCACCTGCCTCAAAATATATAAGGCTGGCTTATATGACGGGTATTTTACCGGTAAAAAAATATGGAACGCAGTCTGCATTAAATAATTTTAAGGAATTTACCATGGTTAATCCAGGAGCTTTGTCAGAGTATGTGGGATTTACGGAAATGGAAGTTTGTGATTTGTGCGGGCGATATCATATGGAATTTGAGGAAGCGAAGCACTGGTATGACGGATACTATTTTAGCAGAGTCGGCTCCGTGTACAGCCCGCGTTCCGTTGTCGAGGCTATGCTGAGTCGGGAATTTGGTAATTATTGGACAGGAACCGAGACTTATGAAGCACTTAAGATGTATATTGATATGGATTTTGACGGGTTGAAGGATGCCGTGATAGGGATGCTGGGGGGACAGCGATGCAAGATAAATCCGCAGAAGTTCCAAAATGACATGACTGGTGTCAGAAGCAGGGATGATGTGATGACACTGCTGATTCATCTGGGATACCTGGCGTATGATGGGAAGGAGCAGGAGGCATATATTCCCAACCAGGAAGTGGCGGACGAATTTGAGAACGCTATGGAAAGCAGCGGATGGGAAGAAATTGCGAGATCGCTGCGTGCTTCGGAGACGTTGCTTAAAGCCACTTTACAAGGGGACGGAGAGGCTGTTGCGCAAGGACTGGACAGCATACATGCGGCAAATACATCTGTGCTGGCATATCATAACGAACTATCATTGAGCTGTGCGATTACGCTTGCCTATTATTGCGCGAGAAAGGATTATACCTTGATTAGGGAGATGCCGGCCGGAAAAGGATTTGCGGATATTGCCTTTATTCCAAGAAAGCATTCCGATAAGCCGGCAATGGTGGTGGAGCTGAAATGGGATACTGCGGCGGAGGGAGCAATCAGTCAGATCAGAAGCCGTGAGTATGCCGGAGCATTGAAAGAATATGCCGGTGAGATTCTATTAGTGGGAATCAGCTATGACAAAAAGGACAGGAAGCATAAATGTATAATTGAGAGTTACTTTTCACGGGTAGGGGCCGCGAGGTGTTTTTGTGCGCTGTTTGCACAAAAACCCGAGACAGCACGCGCCAAAATGAGCGCTTTTTGCTCATTTTGTGTGCATCATGTTGCTTTGAACGGCGAAGCCGTGAAAAGTAACAATTGAGAGGTTTCAGGAGGATTAAAGGTCAAACTTATCATTGACTTTAAGGCAAAACTTTGATACACTCATATGAAATTAAACGTAACCCCGGAAGTCTTTCTCCGGGGTTATGAGTTATATATTAAACACAGGAGGATTGAAGATGGGACAGATTATCGGTGAAGGGATCACTTTTGACGACGTACTTCTGGTGCCGGCGTTTTCCCAGGTGATACCCAATCAGGTGGACCTGACTACCTGGCTGACAAAGAAGATCAGGCTGAACATTCCTATGATGAGCGCGGGAATGGATACTGTGACAGAGCACCGTATGGCGATTGCCATGGCCCGGCAGGGGGGGATCGGAATCATTCATAAAAACATGTCGATTGAGGCCCAGGCCGAGGAGGTCGACAAGGTAAAGCGTTCTGAAAACGGTGTCATCACCGATCCCTTTTCACTGACTCCTGAACATACTCTGGCGGACGCAGACGCTCTAATGGGCAAGTTCCGCATCTCCGGCGTTCCCGTCACGGAGGGCCGTAAGCTGGTGGGTATCATTACCAACCGCGATCTGAAATTCGAAACTGATTTCACTAAAAAAATAAAAGAGTCCATGACCAGCGAAGGACTGATTACCGCCCATGAGGATATTACGCTGGAGGAAGCGAAGCAGATCCTGGCAAAGGCCAGAAAGGAAAAGCTTCCTATAGTAGATAAAGACTTTAATCTGAAGGGACTCATCACCATAAAGGATATTGAGAAGACCATAAAATACCCGCTGGCCGCAAAGGACGAGCAGGGCAGACTTTTGTGCGGGGCAGGCGTAGGCATAACCGCTAATGTGCTGGACCGGGTGGGAGCCCTGGTGGACGCAAAGGTGGATGTGATTGTACTGGATTCCGCTCATGGGCATTCTCAGAATGTATTAAACTGCCTGAGGATGATCAAGGAAAAATTCCCCGGGCTTCAGGTGATTGCCGGCAACGTGGCTACCGGAGAGGCAGCGGCGGATCTGATCAAGGCGGGAGCGGATGCCGTGAAGGTGGGTATCGGGCCCGGATCCATCTGCACCACCCGGGTAGTGGCGGGCATCGGGGTGCCTCAGATTACGGCGATTATGGACTGCTATAATGTAGCTAAAGAGTACAATATTCCTATCATTGCCGACGGCGGAATCAAGTATTCCGGCGACATTACCAAGGCCATTGCCGCAGGAGGCAGTGTGTGCATGATGGGAAGCATGTTTGCGGGCTGTGAGGAAAGCCCCGGGGACTATGAGCTGTTCCAGGGAAGGAAATATAAGGTTTACAGGGGCATGGGCTCCATTGCCGCCATGGAGAACGGAAGCAAGGACCGCTATTTCCAGGAGAATGCCAAGAAGCTGGTTCCCGAAGGTGTGGAGGGCCGCGTGGCTTATAAGGGAGCTGTGGAAGACACTGTGTTCCAGTTGCTGGGAGGTCTGCGCTCCGGCATGGGTTATTGCGGAGCGCACAATATTCAGGAGCTGAAGGAGACCGGAAGGTTTATTAAGATTTCCGCGGCGTCACTGAAAGAGAGTCATCCTCATGATATTCATATCACCAAGGAAGCGCCCAACTATAGTGTAGATGAATAGGGTTACTTTTCGCGGAGTAGTTCCGCGAGGTGTTTTTGGCATGATGCAGGTATTTTTCCTGGAAGGAGGAGAAGCATGTTGCAACTGGAGCAGGAGCTGAAAAGCAATGCATATCCCGGGAGAGGGATCGTTATAGGCCGTTCCCGGGACGGAAAATACGCCGTGGCCGCATACTTTATTATGGGAAGGAGCTCTAACAGCCGCAACCGTGTCTTTGTGACGGAAGGAGAAGGCATCCGGACCCAGGCCTTTGACCCGTCCAAGCTGGAGGATCCCAGTCTGATCATATATGCGCCGGTGCGGGTGCTGGGAAAGGATACGATTGTTACTAATGGAGATCAGACGGATACCATTTATGAGGGACTGGAAAAGGGGCTGGGCCTGGAGCAGTCGCTCAGATGCCGTGAATTTGAACCGGACGGTCCCAACTATACGCCCAGGATTTCGGGTGTGATGCATATTGAGGAGGGCGCCTTTGATTTTGCCATGTCGATTCTGAAGAGCAATGGAGGAGATCCGTCCTGTTGCTGCAGATACACCTACGCCTACGACAATGTATGTCCGGGAGAGGGTCGTTTCATACATACCTATATGCATGACGGGAATCCGCTTCCAAGCTTTCAGGGAGAGCCCAAGACCGTGGCTGTGGAAGGGAACATTGACGAGTTTACCCAAATGCTCTGGGAGAATCTGAATGAGGAAAACAAGGTTTCTCTGTTTGTGCGGTACATCGATATTGCGTCCGGAGGTTACGAGACCCGGATCATGAATAAAAATGGGACGGCAGAGCAGTAAGACTGCCTTGATGCAGAGTAAGGAATGGCCGTGGGGCGGTCAATATACGGAAAGGCATGGTTAGTTTTATGAAAGAAATCGAATTGAAATATGGATGTAATCCCAATCAAAAGCCTTCCAGAATCTACATGGAGGACGGAGGGGAGCTGCCGGTGACGGTGTTAAACGGCAGGCCGGGCTATATCAATTTTCTGGATGCCTTTAACGGCTGGCAGCTGGTGAAGGAGCTGAAGGCGGCGGCAGGTCTTCCCGCAGCGGCTTCCTTTAAGCATGTGTCGCCTGCAGGCGCGGCGGTGGGACTTTCGCTGGACGAAACTCTGGCAAAGATTTACTGGGTTGAGGATCTGGGAGAGCTGTCGCCTTTAGCCTGTGCTTACGCCAGGGCCAGAGGCGCGGACAGAATGTCCTCCTTTGGGGATTTTATCGCCCTTTCGGATATTTGTGACCTGGATACCGCCAGGCTGATCAAGAGAGAGGTATCCGACGGAGTGATTGCTCCCGGCTATACGGATGAGGCGCTGGCTGTGCTGAAGGAGAAAAAGAAGGGTGCATATAATGTGATCCAGATCGATGCTTCCTATACGCCTGCACCGCTGGAAAAAAAGCAGGTGTACGGCATTACCTTTGAGCAGGGCCGGAATGAACTGGATATCAACAGCGGTCTGTTTTCCAATATCGTCACGGCCAACAAGGTGATACCGGCGGAGGCGCTTTTGGATATGAAGATTGCAATGATCACCCTGAAGTATACCCAGTCTAATTCTGTGTGCTATGTAAAGGGCGGACAGGCCATCGGCATCGGAGCCGGACAGCAGTCCCGGATCCATTGCACCAGGCTTGCGGGCCAGAAGGCGGATAACTGGTTTCTGCGCCAGTCGCCTCAGGTTATGGGACTGGAGTTTTTGGATGGACTGGGCAGAGCGGACAGGGACAATGCCATCGATGTGTACATGAGCGACGAATACATGGATGTTTTGGCGGACGGCTCCTGGGAAAGAATTTTCCGGGCCAAGCCGCCGGTGTTTACCCGGCAGGAGAAGCGGGAGTGGCTGGATCAAATGCAGGATGTTACGCTGGGAAGCGATGCGTTTTTCCCCTTCTCGGATAATATTGAGAGAGCCTATAAGAGCGGAGTGAAATATATCGCCCAGCCCGGCGGATCCGTCCGGGACGATGCGGTTATCCAGTGCTGTGATCAGTATGACATGGTGATGGCTTTCACCGGGATCAGGTTGTTCCATCATTAAGGTTTTGTAAAAACAACTGAATATCAGGAATATCTTCAGGGCAGGGTGAAATTCCAAAACCGACGGTATAAAACTTGCACTGATGACTTTTTCCATAGACCTGAGAAATTAACACCTGAAAGGCATTCTGATACTTTCAGGTGTTAATTTTTTTAAGGAGGTGTTCAGACTCGTCTTTGCGGACAAAGCAGCTGATCTCACGGATGACTTTACTTGACGCTGAGGGAAAAAAGAATTATGATTAATGACAGATAAGAAATTAAGAAAGGAAAAACATGGCAATGAGGGAAGTATTCGAAAAGGGATTGGCAAGGGCGGCAAAAGCGGGCAGGAGGATCGCCATTGCGGCAGCCGCAGGAGCGATAGCGCTGGGAAGCATCAGTTATACCCATGCGGCAGGTATAGGAATAGAAACAGTTTTTGACGAACGCTATTATGCGGATAAGTATCCGGATCTGAAGGAAGCATATGGCTATGACAGGGCGGCTCTGCTGGAGCATTTTATGAACTTTGGGCTCTCAGAGGGCAGGGAAATGAATGAGATGATAGACATAGTCCAATACAGAGAGAAATATCCGGATCTCCAGGATGCGTTTGGGGATGACTGGGATGCGTATGTGGCGCACTATCTTTCCTATGGGGCCTTTGAACACAGAGATAATGGAACCGATTTTGACCCTGTGGATTATCTTAACAGGTACGGTGATTTACAGGCTGTCTTCGGCAATGATATCCTGGCGGCTTACAGGCATTATCAGGAACATGGGAAGCAGGAAGGCAGAGAAGGCAGGAGCGAGGCTGTGGTAAAAGCCGAAGAGGCGGCGAAATATAACGGCTCCGCAGCGCCGGCAGAGAAGCCTGCAGCGCCCGAAAAAGGAAGCTTTGAGATTCAGAGCGTGCAGGTTTTGGGCAGCGGTCACATCAGAGTCACTTTGAACCGAAAGACAGATCAGCCTCTTGCGCTGGAAGCGTTCAGCATCATATGCAACAGCGGCGGCTCTGATATGACGATTCTGTCTGTTTCCACAAATGATAATATGGTTTATGACCTGGCGACTACTTATTACAGGGATCAGGAATACGATATACAGATCACACTTGCCGATGGAACATCTATTTCCAGGGTCTTTGCGTACAGGACAGATTGTGCGCAGATTGCGGGTATTAACGCTGTCCGCACGAGTATCAGCGAGGCGAGGATTACCTATAATTCAGACGCACCAGGATACTTTTACTATATTTTGAGGGAAAACGGGAAGGCTTCGGCACGGGCGGCTTCCACAGGGGGATCAGCTGAAGCAACGGAATCAGAAATTATAGGGTCTGGTGTCAAGACTTTGATGGAACAGCATGAGAACGTCTTTACCGTTACCGGTCTGACCGAGGGCATGTCATATACCATGTATTATGTGGCTGTCAATACAGAGGGAAAAGCTACATTGGTAAACAGCCTTTCCATAGACGGAGAAGTCTACGAGGAGAAGGCGGCTGCAATCAAAGGAGCCAAGGCATTTGCCGAGAAGCAGGGAAACGGTGAATTCCTGTATGGATTTGAGATAGAGCTGGAGACTGCCACTTTGGAAGGTCTGGTTCTGGAGCAGTTTGATATAAGCTGTCCGCTGAACCAGACAACGCTTGGAGAGGTCAGGACTTCCGATAATAAGATTTATCGTGTGTACATGCAAAGAGGCAGCATCCCTAAAGGCAATAATACCTATACGATTCTGATCAACCTGAAGGACGGTACACAGCTAAAGGGTACTTGTTATCTTGACCTGCAGGCGCCCAGCGTTAACGCAAGAAGCATCGAATGGGTAGATGCGGATACCATAAAGGTTACTGTCAGCTCAGACGAAGCAGGCACCCTTTACTATGCGGTTCTGGATCAGGTAGAGGGCGCGGGTACGATCACTGCCAAGGATCCCGCGCAGATTTATGCTAATGGCATGAAGGCTTCCATGGGATACGGTTTGAGCTATGTAACGATCAAAGGCGTAAAAGAGGGGCAGTGGTTCTGCTATGCTTCAGAGGATGCAAGTGGCAACAGGGAGGAGTTCTACAGCTATAAGCAGATCCCTGAATATACCGTTCCGGATCCGGATGAAACATCCAAGCCCCAAATTACAGGGGTAACGGTTCTCAGCGCTTCAAACGGCGCGAAGCTCAAGGTGGTGTTCAACCAGGGCGTATATGGGCTTTACGACAATGGCCAGACCCAGATCAGCGGGATCGACAAAAAGCTGGGATTCACAGCGGATCATAGCTCTGAGGGAGGCCTGGAGGATAATGTGCTGACGCTTACTGTGATGGATCCGTCTGTTTCCATACCTGAGGGAGGCCATACCCTGACCGTTGTATTTTATGACGGAACAACATTAACATTTGATTTTACGGTGTAAGTGTGCTGACAGCCGATTATGCATTTAAGTAACTGCTCATTTTTCTATAATGAGGCCGTCCTTGTTACCCAATGGTTATCCGGTAACAAGAACGGCCCTTTCTATCTCATGGCTATCCCATGGCCTTCTGCAGCTTCGCGGCGGCTTTTTTATGCTTTTTCTTTTTCTTGGTCTTAGGAGGCTTTAATTCTTTCTCAATATCATAATCGTTTTCGTCCACACCTTTGCTGTACTCCCGCAGCTCAGGCAGGACAGCGGCTATCTCGTCATCCTCGTTGTCATCCTCCGGGGAGTGGGGATCCGCCAGACATTCGTGTTCCTCAGCCTTGTAGGAAGCATGTGCCTGTGATTCATGTGCCTTATCCGCAGAATGGGGGTCTGCTGGGGGCTTGTGCTTTTTTTTCGTGAAGCGGGCGTCCGTAGGAGGCTCATGTCCGTTTCCCTGAGAGAGGGATTTGGCGAAGGACACGCTTTCATCCTCCTGGAGAAGCGGTCCTGGATCAAGGTCGTGTTCTTCCCCCTGGGAGCGGAGTCCGGCGGCAAGCTCTTCCTCATCCGCCTCATGTATTTCGCTTCCCTCCGGAGCCGGGTCTTTCATGTGGGTGATACTGCCCGACAGGAACAGTGCCGCTTTGGCGCTGACAGGTCCCACCATCTCATAGAGCACAGAGGAGGAGAGTATGATGGTCAGCATCATACCGGCAGTTTCCGGCGGCAGCATACGCTGGCCCAAAAAGGCGAGACCGATAGCCACGCCGGCCTGGGGAATCAGGGCAAGCCCCATGTAATTGCGGACGGCAGGGCTGGTTTTCATGACCAGGCAGCTGATATAGGTTCCCATATATTTGCCCACAATGCGGATTAAAAAATAGCTTACGCCGATGGCGCCTACTGTAGTCAGAGCGTTTAAATCCAGATTCATGCCGGAGACGATAAAAAAAATAGACATCACAGGAGGAGTGAAGTTATTGATCTGGCGGAACAGCTTTTTATCCCGGGTCAGGTTTATGTATACGGCGCCGAATACCATACAGGACAGCAGGGGGGAGATGTCAATGGCGGCGCAGATTCCGGACAGTCCCAGGAGCATGGCAATGGCCAGGATCAGGCGGTTGTCCCGGCTTCTGGCGGGAATCAGCAGCCGGCTCAAAAAGTATCCGCAGAACACACCCAGGGCAATCATCAGAAAATTATAGGCAATGGGGATCAGGATATCCTGGGCGGAAAGGCTTCCCGCAGCATTACCGTTGATGACTGCGGAAACGATGCTGAAGGCCAGCAGACAGACCACATCGTCCAGAGCCACGATCTGCAGCAGGGTGTCTACGAATTCGCCCTTTGCCTTGTATTGATTGATGGTCATCATGGTGCTTGCGGGGGCCGTGGCAGTAGCGATGGCTCCCAGGATCAGGGCGAAATCCCAGCTCAGGTTGAAGATCAGCTTCAACAGCAGGGTTACAAGCACACCGGCGGCCAGGGCTTCGCTGAGGGTTATGACCACGATCCGCTTTCCCGTCCGCAGGAGTACTTCCTTTTTAAAGAATTTTCCGATGCCGAAGGCGATAAAAGCCAGGGCCAGGTCGCTGACAAAGCTCATGGAACCGATGATCTGTTTTGGGACAAAATTCAGACAGCAGGGACCAATCAGGATACCTGCCAGAATATATCCGCTGACCTTGGGCATGTTCAGGGTATTGGTAAGCCTCGTCATGATAAATCCGGAAAACAGAATTACGGAAAGCACCAGGAGAATTCTTGTCTCTTCATTCAATTGGCTGAGAAATTCTATCATAAGCGCCGCTCCTTTTGGCAAAAGCCGTTTCTATGTATTCATTCAGTTCATATACATCATTTTACTATAAATTCAAATGAAACAAAACACCAATTTATATTAAATTTTGCAGGAGGCTGTAAAAGCGGCATTTCAAAGCTTATTGTGAGGAAAACGTTGACTTTTTCGATTAGGGGGGGGGTATAATGGTTAAAATGAAATTTTCAGATTTCTTCAGATTATTTGTATGAGGTAAACAATTTCTTGTTGCGACATTCAGGGAGGGGCAGAGGATGAAGGAAGGGTCGAATAAGAGAAGGCCGAATGAAGAAGAATGGGATCAGCTGACAAGGTTATTGAAGAAAAGTATAGCAGAAGAGCGGATTGCATCCCGGATGATAGAAACGCGCGGAGGGACGCTTTTTTTGTGTGATGTGGATCACATGAAACGGATCAATGAACAGTATGGCCACCAGGTGGGGGACGAGTGTCTGAAACGGGTTGCGCAGATTCTTTCCTATATGATTGGTTCCAATGATATTCTGGGCAGATGCGGAGGAGATGAGTTCGTTATTTTCATGCAGGAGTGCCAGGATGAAGAACAGGCCCAGGAGCACTGCCGTCGTATCCAAGAGCGCTTTCTTACCGGCAGAGGAAAGGAAAAGAACAGAGTTCCGCTTTCTTTGACTGTTGTTTGGGAACAGCGGAAGACGGGGAGTACATATCAAAAGCTGTTTGAGCAAGTCTATGACAAGCTGGAGCAACAAAAAAGATTATTGGATACAAAGGCAGAGAGCAGCAAAAGAAGAGATCATTATGTAGCAGATGTCAGGCGGGTTAGAGAGGAACTGACAGAGCAGATTCGAAAGCAGGAGGCCTATTGCCGGGACTATGAGACATTTAAGAGTATTTACCGTTTTCTGGAGAGGGGGATTGCAAGAAGCGGACAAAAGGCCTGTGCGATCCTTTTAACGGTGGTGGATGGGTACGGAAGAAGCCCCCTTCCTTATGAAAAGGATGTGCTGATGGAACAGTTAGGAAGGGATATCGGAGTGACACTTCGAATCGGAGATGTGTACACCAGATATTCCAGCAGTCAGTATCTGCTTCTTGTGATAGATACCACAGAAGGACAGGTTGATAAAATTGTGGATCGTATCAGAAGGCGGTTTATTGAGGGCAGACAGGGAGAGGACGTTCTGATTCATCACTGTTATGAGCTGCAGTCAGTGCGGAATGAGAAAGCAATGTAATGGATGACGATGGTTGTGTGTTGGAGGAAGCTGTGAAAGGAACACGGGCTTTAATAACAGAGAAATTGCATGTAAAGATGTTTGGCAGTTTTTCTGCCGCCTACGGAGATGAAGCGCTTACATTTGGCAGGCATAGAGATTCCAAATTCGGACAGCTGTTTCAGATACTGATGACCAGGCCCGGGCAGTGGTTCGGCAAAGGGGATGTTATGAATTTTCTCTATGGGCGGGAAGAAGTAGAGGATCCTAATGCCAGTCTCAACAATACGATCTTTCGTCTTCGCAAATACCTGGAGACTTCGCCATTGCCGCCTGGAGACTATCTGATTCTAAACGGGGGCGTAATGTGCTTTGACGGCGGAGTTCAGGTGGAATCAGACGTGTGGAGCTTTGAGTGTGCAGTGCGGGAATTTGAAAAGGAGCAGGACCGGAATAAGAAGGCGGAAATCTGTCAGAAGGCCTGTGAGCTTTATCGGGGAGAATTTTTACCTCAGCTGTCCAACGAGCAGTGGGTTATAGAGAAAAGCAGAAATTACGAGGAACTGTACTTTAAAATTATGAATTATCTGCTTCACTATCTGAAAGAAGAGGGAGACTATAGAAGCATAGAAAGTGTGTCAGCCCGGGCGGCGGAGCTTTATCCTTGTGAAGGGTGGGAAAACTGGAGGCTTGAGAGCCTGATTGTTCTGGGAAAGCATGAGGAGGCGGAGAAGCTTTACCGGGAGACAGCGGCTTATGTACAACAGATAGGAGGTTTTCTTTCAAAGGATCAGCAGCTAAAGTTCCGACAGCTCGGAGACCGAATGCGTTGGCCGGAGGGAACGGCAGAAGACATAGGAAGGTGTTTGATGGAGCCGGAAATGAAGGAAGGGGCATATAGATGCACACTGCCCGGATTTTCCGACTGCTTCCGCATGGTGAAACGGACTGCTGCCCGGGAGGGATTAATTCGTTTCAGTCTGCTTCTGTGTACCATTTTGGATTCGGGAGGCCGTCCTTCTAGTGACCGGGGATATTGTGAAAAACAAGGGAAGAAACTATGCGCATCGTTTGAGACGTATTTACGCAGAGGGGACATTTACACAAAATACAGCGAGAACCAGTATCTTCTCCTGTGTATAGGAGCAGATAAGGAGAATGTTGAGGATATTGGATTGCGGATTAATGCGGACTATCGGAAACGCTGCGGAGGCCGGGGCAGTATCAGCTACCGCCTGCTGGATGATGGAAGTATATGGTAGAAAGACTTACGGATACATAGAGATCGAATTTTTGCAGGTATGAATAATGAAATGTGAGAAAACCGGAAAATGAAAGAGCTGGCGAAAGAACTGCTTTGTTATACTAATGCATAAATACTACAACTATAATCCACGAATCTGAGAAGGGGAAAGGAAAAATGAGCAAGAAAAGCCGAAAAAGTAGTAAAGCAAGTAAGGTTTTAAAGGCGGCTGGAGCAGCCGGCATTGTTCTCGGAGGAGCAGCGCTGGATGCCAATGTTGTGTTTGCAGCTGAACTGGAAGGGGAACTGGAAGCGCAGCAGCAGGAAGAAGCCGAGGCCATTGAGAGAGAGTTTGAGAAGGAATTGGAGGACTTGTCACAGGTTCACGAAGCAGCTGGAAAAGAACCGGTAGAAGTAGTAGAAGGAGGCCAGGAAGCACCGGAAGATGACGTGCCAGAGGGAAGTACAGCGGAACCTGTGGGAAATACAGGGGAAACAGCCGGAAGCGAGAGCGGTTCTGAAAGTGTTTCCGAGGAAGAAAGCGGAAGCGAGAGCAGTTCTGAAAGTGTTTCCGAGGAAGAAAGCGGAAGCGAGAGCGGTTCTGAAAGTGTTTCCGAGGAAGAAAGCGGAAGCGAGAGCGGTTCTGAAAGTGTTTCCGAGGAAGAAAGCGGAAGCGAGAGCAGTTCTGAAAGTGTTTCCGAGGAAGAAAGCGGAAGCGAGAGCGGCTCTGAAAGTGTTTCCGAGGAAGAAAGCGGAAGCGAGAGCGGTTCTGAAAGTGTTTCCGAGGAAGAAAGCGGAAGCGAGAGCAGTTCTGAAAGTGTTTCCGGGGAAGAGAGCGGAAGCGAGAGCAGTTCTGAAAGCGTTTCCGGGGAAGAGATCAACAATCCGGGCGATGTAGCGGATGAAACCGATGGAGATGCTGTAAATGTGCCAGGTTCTGATTCTCAGCAGAGCTGGAGCGATGTGGAGTCAACATCGATTGTTAACAGCGATAATGCGGAGTCTGAGTCTCTGGATTTTGACGGCGAGAGCGAGGACATGCAGGAGTCTGCTTCGGAGAGCGATAGCGCTGTGATCAGCTTGTCAGTGGAGAATTCGAACAACGCTTCGGAGAGCGCTTCAGCCGAGCTGGCAACAAGTATTTCGGTAAGCACGGCACTTAGTGTATCGGCAAGCGAATACGAGCAGAAATCGGAAACTTATCAGGTCAGCGACCTTACAAGCGAGATGGCATCTGCGCTTTCCACGTATGATTCCGCATTGTCAGAATTGACATCTACTTCTGCGACGGGTGCAACAGATTTAGAGGCGGCTCAGAGGTCTGTGGCTGAGAGCATTATTGCATATGATTTCGCAGGCCGGGGCTTGACCGTGGACAGGTTTGAATGGAATTCCAGCGGTTATTACACGGTTTACTATAAGGACACACAGGGAAGAGAGCTCACCGAGGTTTATCAGTATTCGGTAGACCAGACGGGTAAAGTAAGCGTAAATAAAGCAGATATAAGCTATGAGGCGGTGGGAGGCAAAGAGACCACGGTGACTGGCGGAGGAAAAGATAAACCGCCTGTAAAAAATGAGACGGAGATTTCAACAGAAGAAGCACCGGCAAGCAGTTATGAAATTACCAATAACGCGGACGGCACAGTAAAAGTCAGCATTACCATAAAAGGTACAGTATATGAGAATCCGCCCAGACAGATCAATCCGGATGGAACGATCTCGTATATTCTCAATAACGGGGAAAACGGCGGGATAGTTGAGCTGTTTGTTATATCGGAAGACGGTTCCAATGGCTATTATACAACATATAAGAAGAGCAGTGAACTGATCAATAACAGCAGTGGAACTACAAGCATAAAAACAGATACTGTCAGTGGAAGCAATTATAATGTGGCAGGGGGAGGGACTGGTCTTTTTGGCGTTGGACAATATGTGGTTGTTCAGGATCAGAAGGGAAGCTGGCATAAGCTCGTTTACGATGGTAATCCGAACCAGACCCTTTTGATAAAGAATGGAAATTTCAAGCTGCAAACTGGTGAAGACCCGAAGGTTAGTAATTTAACGGATCTTGGAAATAAGTACACATTAAGAACGGACGCAAATGGCAAATATGCTCTATATGATAGCAATGGAGTGGCACAGTATACATTTACAATTCGTGATGATGTTGATTACACTACAAACACAACAGTAACAGAGTATACTTATGATAGAAACATAGGCAAAGGGGATGATGTAACCGGCCACAGTGAAGCGCTGAGCAATTATCATAGTGTGCTGGAGAGTACATCCGAAGCGATCAGCACTTCCAATAGTGTAGCTATAGTTGAGTCTGAGTCTGCAAGCATTGCAAGTGAAACTAATTCGAAGTCTGCATCTGCAAGTGCATCGGTTGCTGAAAGTACAAGTGCAAGTACAAGCGAAGCAGCTAAAAGTCTGTCTGAGAGCTTTAATTCGACAAGCCTGTCGGATTCGCTTTCTCAGTCAACTTCATATTCAGCAGCATTGAGCGAAAGCCTGAGCCTGAGCAACAGTGCCAGCGAGAGTCTGAGCCTGAGCAATAGCGCCAGCGAAAGCCTGAGCCTGAGCAACAGTGCCAGCGAGAGTCTGAGCCTGAGCAATAGCGCCAGCGAGAGTTTGAGTTTGAGCAACAGTGCAAGTGAGAGTCTGAGCCTGAGTAACAGTGCAAGTGAGAGTCTGAGCCTGAGCAACAGTGCCAGTGAAAGTCTGAGCCTGAGCAATAGCGCCAGCGAGAGCCTGAGCCTGAGCAATAGCGCCAGTGAAAGTCTGAGCCTGAGCAATAGCGCCAGCGAGAGCCTGAGCCTGAGCAATAGCGCCAGTGAGAGTCTCAGCCTGAGCAACAGTGCCAGCGAAAGCCTGAGCTTGAGCAATAGCGCCAGCGAGAGCCTGAGCCTGAGCAACAGTGCCAGCGAGAGCTTGAGTCTGAGCAATAGTGCCAGCGAAAGTCTGAGCCTGAGCAACAGTGCCAGCGAAAGCCTGAGCCTGAGCAACAGCGCCAGCGAGAGTCTGAGCCTGAGCAATAGTGCCAGCGAGAGCTTGAGCCTGAGCAATAGTGCAAGTGAAAGCCTGAGCTTGAGCAATAGTGCCAGCGAGAGTCTGAGCCTGAGCAATAGCGCCAGTGAGAGTCTCAGCCTGAGCAACAGTGCCAGCGAAAGCCTGAGCTTGAGCAATAGCGCCAGTGAGAGCTTGAGCCTGAGCAATAGTGCCAGCGAAAGCCTGAGCCTGAGCAATAGCGCCAGCGAGAGTCTGAGCTTGAGCAATAGTGCCAGCGAGAGCCTGAGCCTGAGCAACAGCGCCAGTGAAAGTCTCAGCTTGAGCAATAGCGCCAGCGAAAGCCTGAGCCTGAGCAACAGCGCCAGCGAGAGTCTCAGTCTGAGCAACAGCGCAAGTGAGAGTCTCAGCTTGAGCAACAGTGCCAGCGAGAGCCTGAGCCTGAGCAATAGCGCCAGTGAAAGTCTGAGCCTGAGCAATAGTGCAAGTGAAAGTCTCAGCTTGAGCAATAGTTCCAGTGAGAGTTTGAGCCTGAGCAATAGCGCAAGTGAGAGTCTGAGCCTGAGCAACAGTGCCAGCGAGAGCCTGAGCTTGAGCAATAGCGCAAGCGAAAGCCTGAGCCTGAGCAATAGCGCCAGCGAAAGCCTGAGCCTGAGCAATAGCGCCAGTGAGAGTCTGAGCCTGAGTAACAGTGCAAGTGAGAGTCTGAGCCTGAGTAACAGTGCAAGTGAGAGTCTGAGCCTGAGTAACAGTGCAAGTGAGAGTCTCAGCCTGAGCAATAGCGCAAGTGAGAGTCTGAGCCTGAGCAACAGTGCCAGCGAGAGTTTGAGTTTGAGCAACAGTGCAAGTGAGAGCCTGAGCCTGAGCAATAGCGCCAGCGAGAGCTTGAGCCTGAGCAATAGTGCAAGTGAAAGCCTGAGCTTGAGCAACAGTGCCAGCGAAAGCCTGAGCCTGAGTAACAGTGCAAGTGAGAGCCTGAGCCTGAGCAATAGCGCAAGTGAAAGTCTCAGCCTGAGCAACAGCGCCAGTGAAAGTTTGAGCTTGAGCAATAGTGCCAGCGAAAGTCTCAGCCTGAGCAATAGCGCCAGCGAGAGTTTGAGTTTGAGCAACAGTGCAAGTGAGAGTCTGAGCCTGAGTAACAGTGCAAGTGAGAGTCTGAGCCTGAGTAACAGTGCAAGTGAGAGTCTCAGCCTGAGCAATAGTGCCAGCGAAAGTCTGAGCCTGAGCAATAGCGCCAGTGAGAGTCTCAGCCTGAGCAACAGTGCCAGCGAAAGCCTGAGCTTGAGCAATAGCGCCAGTGAGAGCTTGAGCCTGAGCAATAGTGCCAGCGAAAGTCTCAGCCTGAGCAATAGCGCAAGTGAGAGTCTGAGCCTGAGCAATAGTGCAAGTGAAAGCCTGAGCCTGAGCAACAGTGCCAGCGAAAGCCTGAGCCTGAGCAACAGCGCCAGCGAGAGTCTGAGCCTGAGCAATAGTGCCAGCGAGAGTCTGAGCCTGAGCAATAGCGCCAGCGAAAGCCTGAGCCTGAGCAATAGCGCAAGTGAAAGCCTGAGCCTGAGCAACAGTGCCAGCGAAAGCCTGAGCTTGAGCAATAGCGCCAGTGAGAGCTTGAGCCTGAGCAATAGCGCCAGCGAAAGCCTGAGCCTGAGCAACAGCGCCAGCGAAAGCCTGAGCCTGAGCAACAGCGCCAGCGAGAGTCTCAGCCTGAGCAACAGTGCCAGCGAAAGCCTGAGCCTGAGCAACAGCGCCAGTGAAAGTCTCAGCTTGAGCAATAGTGCCAGCGAGAGCCTGAGCTTGAGCAATAGCGCCAGTGAGAGCCTGAGCCTGAGCAATAGTGCCAGTGCAAGTACCAGTGCCGGCACCAACGCAAGCCTCTCATCCAGCGAGAGCACAAGTGCTTCGGCCAGCACCAGCATCTCTAACAGCACCAGCGAAGCTGTGGGAACAGGAGACGGAGACACCGGAGCAGGAGAAGATGTTGCAGACGGGCCTGGCAACGCGGCCGCTGACACCGCTGAACCTGCCGGAACCGTTACAATTGACGATGAAGAAGTACCTCTTGGGGCGGCGCGTGACATGGAGAACACACCGCAGGCAGATGCTGATGATGAGGACGAAGAGTCTACGGATCCGGTAACGGAAGAGGAGGAAGAACTGGCACAGATCGACGATGAAGAAGTACCTCTTGCGGTAATCGATGAAGAAGAAGCTGCCGATGAGGAACCGGTAGAGATTGACGATGAGGTTGTGCCTCTTGCGGCAAGCGCATCCACAGGAACAATCTGGTGGTCGTGGATTCCCGTCATAGGAGCGATTGCAAGTACCGTAGATGGCTATCGTAAAAACAAGAGGAAGCCAAAGGAATCTGACGGTAATAGTAAGAATGAATAAATGCAGATTCTGAATAAACAGGTTTGAATAACATGTGTGTATCTCTCCGGTATTTCTGCCGGAGAGATACATATGAAGGGATGCTTATTTGAAAAAGAATAAAACTCATGAGTTAAGGCAGAGGCTTCTCTTCACATTACTGATCCTTGCAATCTACATGGTTGGAAGGAGCCTTCTGCTTTATAAGGTAGATCCGGCCCCGTATCAATTAGAAGAGCTGAATTCTCAGAATATTATGACTTCCATGCTCAGTGGAGACAGATACCAGTATACGGTGTTTGCCCTTGGCGTTATGCCATACATTACAGCTTCACTGCTCATGTGGATATTTATGGCTGTGAGAGGATCTGAATTCAGACTCCGTTTTTCTCCCCAGAGGCTGGAACGGGTTACATTGGTGCTGATGACGGTCATAGCAGTTATATGGGCCGTGATGCAGGCCGACGGTCTGGTATTCAAGGAATCGGGCCTGGATGATCAGATATTAAGGCTGATCGCTGTGCTGGAAATGACGGCGGGCGCAGTCATAATATACAAAATGGCTAATGCAGGTAAAGAATGGGGGATAGGCGGACAGACTCCTATTATACTGATAAATGTTCTGGACAATCTGGTTTCTACCATACAGAGGTTTACATGGGCTGAGCTTCGTAAATCGGTGCTTTTGTGCCTGATTATGGCAGCTGTAATTTTGGCTATGGAAAATATACTTATCCGTATTCCGGTTCAGCGGGTATCTATCCATAATATTTATGCGGATAAAAGCTATATAGCGTTAAAGCTGATTCCCATTGGTGTGATGCCGGTGATGTTTGCGGTTTCTTTTTTTATGATTCCTCAGCTGATTGTGCGTTTAATTATGATGTTCTATGAGGACAATTCAGCACTTGAAGCTATCTATGGGGAGCTGAATCTGACAACTGCTGCAGGGGCGTCCATTTACCTGGGAATCATTTTTGCATTGAATTTGATATTTTCTTTTATTATGCTGGCGCCGGATGAAATGGCGGAGCAGCTGCAGAAAAGCGGCGACAGTATCGTGGGTGTTTACGCAGGGAGGAAAACAAAGAGATATTTGAGAAGAAAGCTGTTGCTTCTGACATTATTCAGCGGTTGTGTTTTATGTCTGATGATGGGAATATCACTGGGGCTGTCACTGGAGGGTGAAATATCGCCTGAGCTGGCGCTGTTTCCTGCGACGGCTATGATTCTGACAGGGATACTGTGCCCTTTGTATCGGGAGATAAAGGCATACCGAAAATTTGATTCGCTCTCATTTTTTATCTGATTGTTGGAAAGGATGTAACCATATTTTGCTGTACTTTATACCAGCCTGGTACTTAAAGGATGAATGGAAGGAAGACGAGCAGTTCTGGTACAGGCGCCGGATGAAAACAGAAACCGATGATACGGTCAAGCAGATTCAGCTGTTTCAGAGAAACTCCATATGTGAAAGTAAGATTTTGCTGTTGTCATACGCGCCGAATTTCAGGCATTTTCTACACAGACAAAGTGCGTTTCGGGTTCCGTATTGGTCAGTGTTTGACGCCATACAGGAGGTGGGCAGGAAGAAGCAGGCAGTTCTTTCTTTTCATAATCTGAACTGGCCGGGGGATATCGAGTTTATCTATACGCCATTTTCCATTATTGCCATGCTGAAATCTGAAAGATATGCAAAGATCGAGTTTGGAGAGTACGGAAATCTCATACAGGTTGATCTATATCGGAACGGACAGATCAGCCGGAAAAATATATATGATGACAGAGGCTTTATATCATGCACTTCTGTGTATGAAAACGACTACAAGGCGTATGACCAGTACCTGACGGAAAAAGGCGTCTGGAAGCTGTGCCATTTCGCGGATGGACATGTGGTAATAAATCCCCAAAGCAACCAGTACCTGATCCGTACACCAAGGGTGGAAAAGCATATTCCCTTTTCGAAAAATACATATGGCTCCATGGAGGAAGTGATAGAAGAAGTCTTTGGCGCCGCAGTCGATACAACACTGAGTACGGATATATTTTGCGCGGCGGTACATGGTCAGCATTTGGCTTTGCTGGACAGACTGCTGGCAGGCAGGAAAATGATCTACTCTGTTTTTGGAAAGAGATTTCCGCTGGAGGGTAATGAGGCGGCTTTGGAAATTCTTTCCCGCGGAAACTATATTGTGACGGATTCCGAGGACAATCTGGCGCTTGTTTCAAGACAGAAGGGGCTGGAGCATACGTCTAAAAGGAATATTCCGCCCTATGACACACGGATCGACTCGGGAATCAGCCAGCAGCTGAATGTACAGAAGATTTTGTTTCCGGTGGATCATTTGACGGAGGAGATTTTGGAAACGGCTGTAACATATATGGCTTCGTATCTGAAAGAAAACCAGGATGCCAGAGTACATTTGTTTACCAGAAATGTAGAATTCAACCGGGAGGAGATGCTTCTGAGGCGGGTCAGTGAAATATTGAAGCGCGGCGGTTATCCGCCCCAGTGGGCGGGAAAAACCACAGAGAATGAGCTTGAGGTCTTACTGGATGAAGAGGATCCGATCCCGATTTTGTTTGTTGTTGAAAATTGTGTCGATGAACTGTCGGTCAATAAATGTGTAAGGGAGCAGCGTCTTTTGGTAGACCTGGCGGACACGCCGGATCTGTTTTTGCAGATATCCTGTGTAAGCATGGGGATTCCCCAGGTTTTAAGAGTCGCTACGCAGTATATGCACCCCGGCAAAAACGGACGGCTCAACAAAGATCTGACCAGGCTGGGCGAGGACATAAGGTACTATCTGGACAGTCTGAGTAATTGGAACCAGGCGTCTATCCAGTCCTATAAGCTTGGAAAAAAGCATACGACACAGTACTTGATTAAGCAATGGAAAGAGGTTATTGTCAGCATTGGAAACAGTACGAGTATTACAGCTGGGAAGAGAGGATTTTAGCAGACAGATACGGGTAGCAGAGTGCGGAGAGTGGTACTATGAACCGGATTTCAGCCAACTTCCGGAAAAGGATTTTGAGGTGGTAATTCTGGATCGTGAAATTACCGGCGGCGAATTTGATTACCTGATACGATTTATGCGGGCATATTGCCTGTTTGTTACGGGAAATGTTCCATTAAAGAAAGGGAGCATTACGAGACGGCTTTTCATAAGAAAAATGGGGAAAAGAGTCTCGACTGAGAGATTGAGGGTTCTTCTGGAGGAGGAGCTGCCGGATTATTTCCCGGGGGCTTATGGTGAAAAATTTGAGCCGCATAATATGGCTGTGGCGCAGGGATTCAAGGGAAAGACTTCATGGAGGGGATTCGAGGGGATCGAACTTGAAGGCGATTACGGAAGTGATCCGGGGCAGATTATTTTCTGGAGAAATAATATTCCGATTGACGAAGGCCGGAGCCTTGATTTCTGGCTGGAATACGAAAAGGATGACACAGTGGAGATATCGCTGGAAATTTCCATGCTTCAGTTTACATATGGTGCGGAGCCGAAATTCACCGATGTGTGGAATTTTTCGGAAGGGGAATTGAACAATACTGTTTATATTACAAATAAAACCGGAAAGGTCGGATATATCTTCGTCTCTCTGAAGGCAAAGGGCAAGGGGAAGCTATCGGTGACGGCCCTTCATATTCGTCATTCCCGAAGGGGAAAAGGAAATTTCCTGCCCGGCGGAAGGCGGATCGTCACTTCAAAACGGGAAGAGGTTTTTTACTATTTTGATCCGGGAAATTTAAAGCCGCCCTTGAATGTTTATTTTTCCGGCTATAAAACAGAGGAAAGCTTTGAAGGATACTATATGATGCGAAAGCTGCAGCAGCCCTTTCTTTTGCTTATGGATAACAGATTGGAGGGCGGAAGCTTTTATATCGGTTCAGAGGAGTATGAAAATACCATTGAACAGATTTTGCGGCAGCATATAGAGAAGCTTGGCTTCCGGAATTCGGATGTGATTCTGTCGGGGATTTCCATGGGATCATTCGGAGCGTTGTATTATGGCTGTAAGATTCTGCCAAACACTATTTTGCTGGGTAAGCCCCTGGCCAGTCTTGGCGATATGGTCAACAATGAGCGGCTTAAGCCTCCCGGCGGCAGCCATTCATGGCTGGATCTTCTTCACAAAACATACGGAAGTCTGGATCAGGATGCCGCCGCACGGATCAACGACAGATTTTGGAACAGATTTGACAGCATAGATTGGAGCGGTACCCGGTTCGCGGCGGCGTATATGATAGAGGATGACCTGGATGGAAATGCATATGAGAACCTTCAATTCCACTTGAAGGATGCGGGGGTAAGAATATATGGCAAAGGCCTGCATGGCCGGCATAATGATAATACGTCCGGCATTGTGAAGTGGTTTTTGAGCCAGTATCAGGGAATTATAGAAAACGATTTTCGAGGAACAGGAAAGAAGACGGGCAGACAGAAATAATGACGGGGCAATCATGGAAAATATATTGGAATGAATACGTAAAAGAGTCTTATCTGTATGGGGCGGAAATATATTTTCACGCAAAGGATGACGTGGAATTTAAAAATGAGCTGATACAGCCGGGGGCGGTGATAAAACGATGGTTTTCAAAAGTGAATTATCAGATCATGCGTATCGAGCCGGCGCTTCCTATGATAGACGGCGAGGGGCGGTATCATATCAGCCTGAATGCGGCTTCGGAGCCTGCAGATGGATTGCTTTTGAGGCTTGTCTTTTATGATCGCTATGACGCGGAGGCGGGAAGCCAGATAATACGGGACGGAGAAGGAGATTTTCAGTGTCCGCTGAAGACCTTCAGCTATGAGCTTCAGTTGATTAATGCAGGAGTAACACGGCTTCATTTTCACTGGATCACAATAATGGAAATAACAGATGAAGAATAGAAAGCTTTATCACATATTAAAAAAAGTAAAAAAAGAACAGCTGGCCGTGAGAAACTTAAGCGACGAGGCTTTAAGAGGGAAGACGGATGAGTTCCGGACAGGTATTTCCAGGGGGATGTCAACAAACAGCATTCTTCCCGGGGCATTTGCGGTAGTATGTGAGGCGGATCGGAGAATTCTGGGAAAGGAGCCCTATGACTGTCAGATCCTTGGAGGGATCGCGCTGCATTATGGTTATCTGGCAGAGATGAATACAGGCGAGGGTAAGACGCTGACAGCCACCATGCCTCTTTATCTGAATGCGCTGACTGGAAAAAGCACCATGCTGGTTACGGCGAATGAATATCTGGCAGACCGTGATGCTCAGGAGATGGGGCCTGTATATGAATTTCTGGGAATGACGGTGCGTTCGGGTGTGGATACGAAGCAGAGAGAGGGTGGGAGAAATGAAGGAAAACGCCAAATTTATGACGCGGATATCGTTTATACCACTCATTCTATACTGGGCTTTGATTATCTGCTGAATAATTTGGTGTCAAGTGCCCGGGACCGCTTTATGCGGGAGTTTTACTATGTCATCATCGATGAGGCCGATATGGTGCTTATGGATGCCGCTTCCATGCCCCTTGTAATATCCGGAGTGCCCCGTGTGCAGTCCAATCTGTATGAGCTGGCCGACTTTTTCGTGACCACATTGCAGCCCGGGCGGGATTACGTAGAAGAAGATAAGAGCGTATGGCTGACAGACCAGGGAGTGGCTTATGCGGAACGATATTTTCGCATAGAAAAATTCTATGCGGCGGAGAATTTTGAGCTTAACAGACATGTGACTCTTGCCCTGAAGGCCCATATGGTTATGGAAAAGAATAAGGACTATGTGGTTACGGAGGCGGGAGAGGTATCACTGCTGGATAATGGTACAGGCAGGATTTTGACCGGTATGAAGCTGCGGGGCGGCATGCATCAGGCCATCGAAGCCAAGGAAAAATTGAAGATCACTCAGGAAAACAGATCTGTCGCATCCATTACCTACCAGAATCTGTTTCTTCTGTTTCCCCGTATGTCGGGGATGAGCGGCACAATCTCAGATGCCAGGAAGGAGATTTACAGGGTTTATAAAAAGCGGGTGGCAGTGATTCCTCCAAACAGGCCGCTTCAGAGAGAGGACAAGAAGGATCTGTTTTTCAAAAACGCCCAGACACAGTATGAGGAGGCTGTCAACGAGGTGCTGAGACGCCATAAGACAGGACAGCCGGTGCTGATCGTCACTTCCACGATTGCAGATACAGAGCTGATTTCCCGTGTGCTGGTGGAGAAACAGGTGGCCCACAGTGTGCTGAATGCCAATAACGCATATTGGGAGGCCCAGATTATTAAGGAGGCCGGTCAGAAGGGAACAGTCACCGTATCTACCGGCATGGCGGGCAGAGGGACGGATATTCGTCTGGGGCCGGGAGCCAGGCAGCTGGGGGGACTTGCCGTCATCGGAATCGGACGCATGGCCAATATCCGCCTGGAGCGGCAGGCCAGAGGCCGCGCAGGGCGCCAGGGGGATCCCGGAAGCAGCCAGTTTTTTGTTTCTCTTGAAGATGACACGGTTTCCGGAATCGGGGAGAAAATGCTGGAAAGATATGTGGATAAGGACCGGTGGATTTCCGGGCGAAGGCTGAAGAAGCTGATTAACGGAACACAGAAGCTTCTGGAGGAGCAGGCGGTTTCCCAGAGGAGGCGGTCTGTAGATTATGACAAGGTGATGAAACGCCAGAGAATGATGATGTATGACGTGCGAAATCGCCTTCTGGACGGCGGAAGCCTGGATTCGGAGACTGTTCTGCAGCTGGCGGGGGAAAGTGTGGAGCTGTTTTTTAAGGAGCATCGGCAGCTGGCCACCGGCGACGTGACCAGATATGTACTGAACAATATATCGTATGACCTAAATAACCGGTTTCTGAACGTGGGGCAGGTAAAGGATAGAGGAAAGAAAAAGAGCCTGAAGCGGGTATTGTTGTCTTACGTGGCTGTAGTGTGGAAAAAGAAAATGAAATCATTTTCGTCCGAGGATGAGTTAAAAGAATATATACGTCTCTGCTGTCTGCAGGCCATCGATAATGCCTGGGTGGAGCAGGTGGATTATTTACAGCAGCTGCAGTATGTGGTCAGCGGCCGGTCCACGGCCCAGCGAAACCCCATATTTGAGTATCATGAGGAAGCCGGTGAATCTTTTCTTCTTATGGAAAAAGCCATCAAGAGAGACATTGTAAGAAATATCTTTCTGGGACAAAAGAAATACGGAAAAACAGGAGAAATGCAGGTGCTGTTCCCCTGACAGGCATTGAAAATCATAGCAAAGGATATGGGAAACAAAATGATCTATAATTTTAATCTTGGTATAGGATGGGCATCCAGCGGGGTGGAGTATGCACAGAGCTACCGGGCGGCAATACTGAGAAATATCGGAGCCGATGCAAGATTTATATTTACGGATATGATTACAGCGGAAAATATCCAGCACCTGACAAAGAACATTGGATTTCTGGATTCGGAGATCATCTGGCTGTATATGTTTTTTACGGATCAAAGGATTGCTCCGGTTTCGTATACGCTTAATGACCTGAAGAAAACGCTTGCGACAGATGACTATACGTATACCAGAAACGGAAAGACTGGGAGAATCATTTTTCAGGGAACCAATAATTTTTATTCGGTTTATTTTACGGATGAGAAATCCGACAGGGTTCACAGAGTGGAGATTGTCTCGGGAGGCCTGCTGATCCGGAAGGATTACTTTACTTACAACAGGGTGTTTTCGGAATATTATGCGCCCCTGGACAACAAGGCCCATATGTATCTGCGGCGTTTTTTTAATGAGGACGGCACAGCGGCCTATGAGGAGATCAATGATGACGGAAGGGTGATGTACCAATTCCCGGAGCAGCTTCTTTGCTCCAAGGAAGAGCTGGTGGGGTACATGGTATCCAGACTGAAGCTTAAAAAGGATGATATTGTATTGATTGACCGGACCACGGGAATCGGACAGGCAATTCTGCAGCATGCGGGGGAGGCCCGGGTGGGGATTATCATTCATGCGGATCACTTCAGTGAAGGGGGTACCGATGAGGATCATATTTTGTGGAATAATTATTATGAGTATTCCTTTGCCATGGATAAGCATGTGGATTTTTATATTACGGCCACAGATGAACAGAATAAGCTGCTCCGGGAGCAGTTTCTGAAATACAAGGGTGCGGCGCCGCAAGTGTATACAATACCGGTAGGCAGCCTGGATGAGCTGAAATATCCCACGGTGAACCGCAAACCCTATTCTATTCTGACAGCCTCCAGACTGGCCTCGGAGAAGCATATTGACTGGATTATAGAAGCGGTTGTAAAAGCGCGGGAGACGATTCCGCAGCTTTCCATGGATATTTACGGGAAAGGCGGAGAGGAGAAAAAGCTTCGGGAACTGATCAAAAAGCTTGGAGCGGAAAATTATATTATACTCCGGGGACAGCAGAACATGAAAGAGATTTATCAGGATTATGAGTTATACCTGTCAGGCTCTACCAGCGAAGGATTCGGGCTGACCCTTATGGAAGCCGTCGGAGGCGGACTTCCCATTATTGGGTTTGATGTGCGGTACGGGAATCCTGCCTTTATCGATGAGGGAAAAAACGGATACTTGATTTCTGTGGATGCGCATATGACGTCAAAGGAGAAGATTGAGGCATTGACAGACCGGCTGATAAGGCTGTTTACCGAAGCGGATCTGGACAGCTTTCATGAACACTCCTATGAGAAGGCCCGGGGATTTCTGACAAGGGAGGTGGAGCTGAGATGGAAACATATTGTGGGCTGACAGATACGGTTCTTTTGCTGGATCATTATGGAGAAGACAGCAAGTTGCTTCACCAGTCGTTTCGAAGCGCCGGTTTTACAGGGCCGGTGATCGTAATTGAGGACAACGGTTTTTTGCCGGAGGATGTGATTTCCGCATATCAATTTTTTTGCGGTGATTTTCGAAAAAGCAGCAAGACACCGGGAAAGGCAAGATACTTTAACCAGATCAATGTCCCGGACTATTGGGAGATCAGCGGAAGCAATTCCGACGGAAAGGTGTATGACCTGCACAGGGAACGGGGACGTATTTTTTACGCAGAGCCAAAGCATAAAAGGCTGGTGAGAGTGGTGGACTGGATGGACGAAAGGGGAACGGTCCGGTCCAGTGACCATTACAACCATTACGGCGCTTTGTACGCCAGAACCTTTTTTAACAAGGAGGGGAAGCGTTTCTGCAAAGCATATTTTGACGGGGAAGGACGTGAAACGCTGCTGGAGAATTTCGTCACCGGCGATATTATCCTGAACAGGGCAGGCAGGGTTTATGTATTTAAAAGCAAGGTGGAGCTTACGCTTAGACTTTTGGAAGAGCTGGGCGCCATGGAAAGCAGAATTTTCTTTAATTCCCTGTCTACTCCCCTGTTTGTGTCCGAGAGGATGCCGGAGGGAAGAAAAGAGGATGTGCTGTTCTGGCAGGAGGGAGCCAGAAACGATATTCCCGGTAACATGCAGCTGATTCTCTCCGGGCAGTCAAGGCGGGCAGGAAGGATCTACGTACAAAAGAAAGCCAGCTATGAGAAGCTGGTCCAGCTGGGGGCATCCGGGGAAGTACTGAGCCCGCTGGGATTTGTTTACGGATACGGCAGAGAGAATACCTTTCAGAATAAGGCGCTGATCTGTACCAATTCTGACAGGATCGAAAAATGTGAGGAGCTGATAAAGGCGCTTCCGAGGATGCATTTTTACATTGCTGCAATTACGGAAATGTCGTCAAATCTAATGAGTCTGTCCCGGTATGACAATGTAACGCTGTATCCGGCAGCGCGGATGGAAATCATCGATGAGCTGTTCGATACCTGTGATTATTATCTGGATATCAATCATGAGACTGAGATTGTATCGGCGGTGAAGCAGGCATTTCTGCATAATCAGCTGATTCTTGGATTTAGGCAGACGCTGCATAACAAATTATTTATCCCGGCAGGGCATGTGTTTGACAACCATGAAGCGATGATCGTTTTCTTAAATCGGATTATGGATCATGAAGAGATGATCCGTGAGCAGATCGATTTACAGAAAAGAGAGGCTATGTCAGAAGAGGCGGCTGCGTATGCGGCTCTTTTGAAATAAAAACTTTAAATGTCAGGAGGAAGAGTATGTTAGGAACAGGATTAGACCCAAGGTATGTAGTAACTTTTCTGGAGTTTATGCTTGCAGTGTACAGTGTGGCGCTTGTATTCAACACGGATAAGAAGGTTCTTAAAATTGTACATATCGTACTGGGTATTATATGGGTTGTTCTGGCGCTGCTGAATATTTTTCTTTGATATGGCCGGGGTTGTTTCGCTGAGAGGAGGGACAGCCCCTCAGCTGAATGGGAAAGTATGTCTTATAAAAAACTGCGCCGCCAAGCGCGTATATAAGAGTGCGAGGCCTGTTCGATGAGGAAGATACGAAATGAGAGTTGTATTTGATAAGTATACGGATGACGCAGGGAAGCTGTTAAAGATGATGCGCCGCACAGAGCCTGACACGGGCGCTGTGGCGTTGGAAGATGACGGTTTTTTACCGAATACAATCTTCTCCTTATATGAATATTTTGTTTATGGACAAAATTGCGAAGCGCTGAAAGAAAGGGACTTGCACTACAGCTTTTTGAAGGTGCCCGAATTTTGGGAGATACGTACTTGCGGAGCACACGGCGCCGTTTATGATATGGGCTGTAAAAAGGCGAATATATACTATAACAAACTCCAAAATGTACAACATGTTGAATGGCTTATGGAAGATGGCTGGATTTACAGGATCGATTACTATAACAAATATGCTTTACGATATGCCAGCGAATTTCTGGATACAGACGGAAAAACAGAATCTAAAGTGTTTTATTCCCACAGAAATCAGGAGGTGATTGTGGAACAGCCCCAAAGCGGCGCAATTACCCTGCTGAATGAAGGGAAAATAAAGGCTCTTTTTACATCCCGGGAGGAATTGATAGAATATTTTTTTACAGAAGCTTTTTTTACAGAAACAGGCTCGGAGGAAAGCCGGGTGTTGTTTGTACAAGATCAGGAAGGGCTCAGATTATCACAGCGGCAATGGGGAGGAAGATGCGTGTGGGAGAGCGTTTGGTTCTCCAACAGCGCGTTAATGAATCAGTATATTGATATGGGGGGAAAGAACGGCCGCCGCATTTATTTTATACCGGAAGAATATCCGGTAAACGATGCAAAAGGGGAAGCGTTGATTTTAACATGCTCGGATCAGCTGCAGGGAATAGAATATTTGATTCATGAGCTGCCGGAGGTGATGTTTCATATAGGGGCCAACACACAGGTATCAGAAAAGCTTTTGAAGCTGGGGCAATGTCCCAATGTGAGAATCTATCCGCAGATCGGCAGGGAGCAGTTAAGCGCCCTGTGGAGCCATTGCGATTTTTATTTTGACATAAATCATTACGGGGAAATTCATAATGCCATAGATACTGCGCATCAAAACAATCTATTGATTTTAGGGTTTGAAAATACCATACATTGCAGAGAGCTGGTTGTGGAGGAATGTATCTTTTCACAATCAGATGAAAAGAAGCTTGCAGGGGAAATGAAGAAGCTGGTAAATCAACCGGAAGCTGTGGGGGAAAGGTTAGTAAAACAGCAGAAAAAGAAACGTGAAATCTGGGAGAGGCAGTCAGGGACCGTTTTGCAGAAAGAGAAAGGAATTTGAGAGGAAAGAAGTGACGATATACATATTTAATTTATTGGCCGGGTATGCAATCAGCGGCGTAGAGTATGCACAGGGATTTCGGGCGTCGATGCTGAACAATTTTTCTCTTCCGGTAAGATTTGTTTTTACAGAATTGCCTGCAAGGTTGGATATCGGCAGATATGAAAAAATCGGAATAGACGTGAAGCAGATGATTAGTATGCATCACTATTTATCAGATCATTCTGTGCTGGAATTCACACAAAAAACAGAGAATAAACTGGAAGAACTGAAAGAAAGTTTACATTATACAAATATCATTTATCAGGAGACAGAGATTAGACTGATCAAAGATGATTTTACCATTGCTTCCATCCTTTTAGAGGAAACAAATAAAGACCGATTTTACGGTATCCATTATTTCAGCAGAGGAAAGCTGATCCGCACGGAATATTATACCAGTGGAATTGCCTATGCAGATTATTACGTGACTGCAAAGTCGGATGAGGGACTTTACGCTAAGTTAGTAAGGCGCGCCTTTTACAAAAGGGACGGTTCCGTCATCTATGAACAGATCTGGAAGGAGAATGAAGAACGATATCTGTTTCCGGACGGAAGGCTTTGGACAAAATCACAATTTGTGGCGGAATTTGTAAAAATGCTTCATTTGTCGGAAAAGGATATTGTTTTTCTGGACCGGGGCGCACAATTTGATTTTGTACAACCGCTTTTTCAGTTTGGAGGGAAAGCGCGGTTTATGACCTTTTTTCACAGTGGTCATTACTTTGAAAAAGGGGAGGATCCGTGGCATTATTTGTACTTAAATTGGGAGTATTATTATTGGTTTAAATATTCCCATAAAATCGATACTATGATCGTATCTACACAGGGGCAAAAGGAAGAATTGATAAAAAAACTCCAGGAATACCAGTGCAATGTTCCGCAAATTGCTGTGATACCGGCGTCCGGAATTGAGAGGCTTCGATATCCGGAGGCGGAAAGAAAGAAGTACTCAATGATATCTGTTTCTCGTTTTGATGAGAAAAAAAAGATTGATTGGGTCATAAGAAGCGTGATAAAAGCGCATCAGAAAAACCCCTGTGTGTTTATCGATATCTATGGGCGTGGAGAGGAAAAATATTTCCGATATTTGCAGGATATTGTGTCCGAAAACCATGCTCGATCCTATGTGAGATTTATGGGATTTATGGATGTCACAGAGGTCTATAAAAACTATGAAGTATATATATCCGCATCATTAGGGGAAACCTTGGGACTTTCTATTTTGGAAGCGGCCGGTTCCGGCGTGGCGATGATAGGGCTGGATGTAAAATATGGAAACAGGTTGTTTATTCAGCCCGAAAAAAACGGATATCTTATTGATTATGACCGAAAATACATTGAAGAGGATGACAGTGCTCTGATTGATGAAATGGCGGAAAAAATCGTGGAAATTTTTGCTGATGGAGAGAGATTGGAGGCGTTCCACAGAGCCTCCTATGAAATCGCAAGGGATTTTTCCAATGAAATAATTGCGGAAAAATGGAGGCGGCTTTTGACTTGAAGCACTGTCATTTTGGCGAAGGGAATGTGAATGTGGAAATGTTGAAGGGTAATTATTTAAAGGCTTGTTGCAGGCAAGAGGAGGTGTAACCATGAAGGAGAAACGGACGTTGCTTTTATGCGGTACGGCAGTGATTCTGGTCCTGGGAACAGGGGCGTGTGCGTCGGCAGACGTCGGTGCCGGGAGGACGGAATCGGAAGCTCCTGCAAAGACAGAAGAGTCGTTTACGGACATTGACGATGACAGGGTGTCGCTGAATTCTGGCCCCCGGGAAAGCCAGGTGCGTGTTCCGGAAGCATCCGGGACGATTACCTATGGCAATGACCTGGCTGTATTGGACGCTTCCAATACCGGCAACGGTTACGTGATGATCAAGTATACGGGCAGTGTCAATAAGATTAAGGTGCAGATATCCAAGGGAGATCTCACATATACCTATGATTTGAATGCCAGAGACGCATATGAAGTGTTTCCGCTTTCAGAGGGAGACGGGACATACAGCGTTAAGGTTTTTGAAAATGTAAGCGGCAAGCAGTATTCGCAGGCCTTCAGCCAGGAGGTGGAGGTATCGCTGGAGGACCAGTTTGAGCCGTTTTTATATCCGAACCAGTATGTAAATTTTACCCGGGAAAGTGATGCGGTACAAAGGGCCGCTGAGCTGGCTGCCGGAACAGAGGATGATTTGGGTGTCGTGGATGCGATATACAACTACGTGATTGATCATTTGACTTATGATACGGAAAAGGCGGAAAATGTCCAGAGCGGATATCTTCCGGATGTGGATCAGGTGCTGGCATCGGGGAAGGGAATCTGCTTTGACTATGCGGCTCTTATGGTATCTATGCTTCGTTCCCAGGACATTCCTGCCAAGCTGGTAGTGGGTTACACAGGCAGTGTTTACCATGCGTGGGTAAATGTGTATATTGACGGTGTGGGCTGGATCGACAATTACATTTATTTTGACGGGACCAATTGGTCTTTGGCAGATCCCACATTTGCTTCCACAGGAGGGAAGAGCGATTCCATTAAGCAGTATATCGGCGATGGCGCCAATTACCAGCAAAAATACTGTTATTAACGAGGAGACAGGCTTATGAATGGGAAAACAGAGCAGAAGTATACATATAGTGAACTTTCTGCTTTCTGTCTTCAGGTGTCCATCCTTTTGAAGGCCGCAGTCCCCTTGGATGAAGGACTGCGGATTATGGCAGAGGATGCGGCAAATGAGGACGAAAAGAAACAGCTGCTTTTTTTGGCGGATGAGATAGAGCTGGGAGCGCCGGTTTTTGAGGCCTTGGAGAAGGCCGGAGGTTTTCCTGATTATGTAATTAAAATGGCAAAGCTGGGGGATCAGACGGGAACGCTGGATCAGATGATGGAGTCTTTGGCGGGATATTATGACAAAGAAGACAGAATGATCAGAAACATCCGCAACGCCGTCACATATCCCATTATGATGGTTCTTATGCTTTTGGTGGTGCTGTTTGTGCTGTTCACCAAGGTTATGCCCATTTTCGAAGAGGTTTATGAACAGCTGGGAACCCGGCTGTCTCCCGTATCCCAGGCGGCAATCCGGCTGGGGGGTATTTTCAGCGGCGTTGCTTTAGCGGCGGCAGCAGCGGCGGCATTGGCGGTTCTGGGATTGTACATAGCATCTATATTCGGCAAAAAGGTGCATCTGGTGGAGAATGCAGTCGGGAGGCTGAAACGCTCCAATAAAACAGCACTTCTGGCAGCGAAGAGACGCTGCAGCGCTGTTCTTGCCCTGACCTTAAAAAGCGGACTGGAATTGGAAAAGGGAATCGAATTGGCAACGGAGCTGGCTGACAACAGCAGGATTCGGGAGTATCTGGCAAAGTGTAAGGACGAGCTGGAGGCAGGCAGGAGCTATGATGAGGCCATGAAGGAATCAGGGCTGTTTAACGGTTTTCAGATTCAGATGATCAAGGTGGGAAACCGGAGCGGGCGCCTGGACAGCGTAATGGAAGAGATTTCCCGGGGATATGAGGAAGAGGCGGACGCATCTATCGACAATACCATCTCCAGGCTGGAACCTACAATAGTGGCAGTGCTGGCAGTGTCCGTGGGTCTGGTGCTTTTGTCTGTGATGCTTCCTCTGGCGGGCATATTGTCTGCCATAGGATAATCGGGGGACAAGGATGAAGCGGTTGAAAAAAGGTTGGAATATGATAAAAGGTTATCTGGCAACGGTAATACTTTTCGGTGCTGTGATGGGAGCTGTTTTGAACGGGATGCTGTCCATGTCCGGCAGAATGGACCGGGAGGGGGCAGAGACTCTGCGAAGCGCCATTGCCAGGGCCTCTGTTCAGTGCTATGCGATTGAGGGACGCTACCCGCCTTCTGTCCGGTATCTGGAAGAAAACTATGGAATCCGGATTGACTGGAATCGGTTTTACGTGTATTACGAAGGGTTTGCCTCTAATATCATGCCGGATATCACGGTTGTTTCCATTTCGGAAGAGTAAGGGGGAGAGAATATTTGAAAAAGCAGGTACAGCAGAAGGGTCGGACGGTCACTCTCCTTTTTACAATGCTGTTATTTTTGGTGTTTGTGCTGTCCGCGTTGTTTACGGTGCTCATCGGCGGGAAGGTTTATGAAAATATCAATCAGCGCATTCAGGAGAATTATTCCGGCCAGGTGGTTTTAAACTATGTGGCCAACAAAGTGAGACAGGGGGACCGGGCGGGGTGTGTGATGGTAAAGAGCATAGAGGATACGCAGGTGCTGGAGCTGGCGCAGGAAATTAACGGAAGAAAATATGTAACATGGATTTATTATAGAGACGGCGCGGTCAGAGAATTATTCACCAACGAAGGCAGCGGGCTGGGCTTGAAGGACGGCCTGGAGATTATGGAATGTCAGGGTCTGACCTTTACACAGGAGGATTCCGTCCTGAAGATACAGGTGTACGGAGCTGCATCCGGCAGTCTGCTATTGAACCTCAGAAGTGGAGGAGGCCGGGATGGAGAGTAAACGCGACTCAGGAACAGCTATGTTTCTCATGGAGATCATAGCAGTGGTATGCTTCTTTATTCTGTGTGCCGGCGTCTGCATCCTGGCGTTTGTGAAAGCCAATCACTTAAGCCGTTTGGCCAAGGATGTCAATTATGCTTCTCTGGCAGCCGAGAGTGTGGCTGAGGTCTGGAAAGCGCAGGATATGGAGGGGCTTGAACGGCAGTTTTTCATGTCAATGGAGGGGGAAACAGGTGTGATCTGTTGGGATAATCAGTGGAATCCTGTGGAGGATGAGAAAACGGCAGACTTTAGTGCACAGATAGATCTGGCGGGAGACGGATCGGTGGAAGAGGCACGGATCAGGATTCGGCGGCTTCAGGATGGCACGGAATTATTTGAGCTGAGCGCCAGGAAAATTCGCTGTCCATAGAGCGGGCATGGAAGGGAACGGGGCTATGAATGAGAAACAATCGGGAGGGCGGGTAAGCATTGGCACCTCATCTCTGATTTTAATATTTATTATTTTGAGTCTGACCGTTTTTGGTCTTCTTTCTTTAAGCAGCGCAGGCAGCGACTGGAAGCTCGCCCAAAAGAATGCAGAGGCTGTGAAGGGATACTATGAAGCGGACAGTCTGGCAGTGGAATTTGCGGCCATGGTGGAGGAAGTGCTGTCCCGTTACAGCCGGCAGACCGATGATGAAGAATATCTGCGGCTGGTAAAAGAAGAATTGGGCAGTTTTTTTCAGGAGGAAACCAATATTGTCCGGACAGACATAGAGATGCTTTATGGACAGATGCTTCATGTGGAATTGGAGATAGATCGGGAAGAAGAGGCAGGGTATCGGATTCTTTGCTGGAATATATACCACTCTGTGGATTATGAGATCGATCAATCCATACCTGTGTGGACAGGCAGCTGGTAAGGGGGATTTGTGAATGAATATTGCAGAATTGCTGGGTATGGCAGTAGCGAAACAGGCGTCAGACATTTTTATAGTGGCAGGTATGCCTTTATCCTATAAGGTAGAATGCCGCATTGAATATCAGGAAGAGGCCAAGCTGTCTCCGGCGCAGATTGAGGATTTGATAAAAGAATTGTATGAGCTGGCGGGGAATCGGAATATGAAGAAAATCCAGGAGGAGGGAGACGATGATTTTTCCTTTGCCCTGCCCAGTCTGTCCCGGTTCCGAGCCAATGTGTTTCGACAGAGGGGGTCTTTGGCCGCCATTATTCGTATTATCACATTCGAGCTGCCGGATTATGAGAAGCTGCGTATTCCGCGGACAATCATTGATGTAGCAAAGCTGACAAAAGGTATGGTGCTTGTAACCGGGCCGGCAGGAAGCGGTAAAAGCACCACCCTGGCCTGTATCATTAACGAGATTAACCGGACAAGAAATGCCCATGTGATCACACTGGAGGATCCCATTGAGTATCTGCACCGCCATGACAAAAGCGTGGTGTCACAGAGGGAGATCGGAACGGATACGGAAAGCTATGTGACTGGTCTTCGGGCGGCTCTGCGGCAGGCGCCGGATGTAATTCTTTTAGGAGAGATGCGGGATTATGAGACCATCAGGACTGCCATGACAGCGGCAGAGACGGGCCATTTGGTAATATCCACACTCCATACCATAGGCGCCGCCAATACCATAGACCGTATTATAGACAGCTTTCCGCCGGAGCAGCAACAGCAGATCCGGGTACAGATATCCATGGTTATGGAGGGGGTTATCTCCCAGCAGCTGCTTCCCGCTCTGGACGGCGGTGTGCAGCCTGCATTTGAAATTATGTTTTTTAATAATGCCATACGGAATTTGATTCGTGAATCCAAGATACATCAAATTGATAACGTGATTGCCACATCCCAGAAGGAGGGAATGGTATCCATGGATACGAGCCTGATCCAGATGTATCAGAAGGGAATCATTTCCAGGGAAACTGCAATTAACCGCAGCAATAACAGTGAGCTTATGGAGAAAAAGATCGAAAGGCTGTGAGCTGCAGCGCAGCGAAAAGTGCTGAAAGCACGATTTTGCGAATGGCGAGGTGTGAACAGTAACGAACTTTTGTCTTTTGCGCTTGCTATCAAGCGGTCTCCTGTGCTATGATGATTGCAGTTGTTTCCGGAGATTTTGGGACAATAAATGTGCGGAAAGGCAGTGGATCGCTATATGAGTGAAGTGGAATCAAAAAATTTTATTGAACTGATCATTGAAAAGGATCTGGAAGAGGGGAAATGTGACGCGGTGCGCACCCGGTTCCCTCCGGAGCCCAACGGCTATCTGCATATCGGACATGCCAAGAGCATTCTTCTGAATTACGGACTGGCGCAGAAATATAACGGGAAGTTTAATATGCGCTTTGACGATACCAATCCCACAAAGGAGGATATCGAGTTTGTGGAGTCCATTAAGGCCGATGTACGGTGGCTGGGGGCTGACTGGGAGGACAGGCTTTTTTTTGCCTCCGATTATTTTGGTCAGATGTATGAGGCTGCCGTGAAGCTTATCAAAAAGGGCAAGGCCTATGTGTCCGATCTGACGGCGGAGCAGATTAGGGAATACAGAGGGAGTCTTACCGAGCCGGGGAAAGAGGATCCGGGAAGCGGAAGAAGCGTAGAGGAAAATCTTCGGTTGTTTGAGGAGATGAAGGCCGGAAAGTATGCCGACGGTGAAAAGGTGCTCCGGGCCCGTATCGACATGGCCTCCCCCAATATGAATATGAGGGATCCTGTGATTTACCGTGTGGCCCATATGAGCCATCACAATACGGGGGATACCTGGTGCGTTTACCCCATGTACGATTTTGCCCATCCGATTGAGGATGCCATCGAGGGAATCACCCACTCTATCTGTACTTTGGAGTTTGAGGACCACAGGCCTCTCTACGATTGGGTGGTAAGGGAGCTGGAGTATCCCATGCCTCCCAAGCAGATCGAGTTTGCGAAGCTGTATCTTAAAAATGTAGTGACCGGAAAGAGATATATCAAAAAGCTGGTTCAGGAGGGGATCGTGGACGGCTGGGACGATCCCAGGCTGGTGTCCATTGCCGCGCTCAGACGCAGAGGCTTCACCCCGGAATCCATCCGGCGGTTTGTGGAGCTGTGCGGTGTGTCTAAGGCCAATTCCATCGCGGATTACGCGGCACTGGAATATTGCATTCGGGAGGATCTGAAGGCCAAGGCTCCAAGACTGATGGCTGTGCTGGATCCGGTAAAGCTCATCATTGACAATTACCCTGAGGGACAGACCGAAATGCTGACGGCGGTGAATAATCCGGAAAATGAAGAGCTGGGTACCAGAGAGATTCCCTTTGGGAGAGAGCTGTATATTGAGAGAGAGGATTTTCTGGAGGAGCCTCCCAAAAAGTATTTCCGTATGTTTCCCGGTAATGAGGTGCGTCTGATGAACGCCTATTTTGTCACCTGCACCGGCTGTGTGAAGGACGCGGAGGGGAATATTACGGAGGTGCATTGCACCTATGATCCGGCATCCAGAGGAGGCAACAGTCCCGATGGGCGAAAAGTAAAGGGAACCATCCACTGGGTGGCCGCAGATACGGCGGTTACTGCCCGGGTGCGTCTGTATGAGAACATTATCGATGAGGAAAAGGGCGTATACAATGAGGACGGAAGTCTGAATCTGAATCCCAATTCGCTCACCCTGTGTGAGGAATGCCGTCTGGAGCCGGCGTTTGCAGGGGCCGAGGCCTATGACAGCTTTCAGTTTGTGCGGCAGGGATTTTTCTGTGTGGATGCAAAGGATTCCAGGCCGGAGGCGCTGGTCTTTAATCGGATCGTGTCTCTGAAGAGCTCTTATGTACTTCCAAAGTCTTCCGGCTGAAATGGCGGCGGTGAGGAAGGGAAGATGCCATGTATGACATGACGATACGTCTGCGCACGGACAGCGGAAAGTGTCTGTATGAGCAGATCTATGAGCATATCAGAAAAGAAATCAGCTACGGGAAGCTTCTCACAGGGGAGAAGCTTCCCTCTACGCGTTTTCTGGCAGAATATCTTCAGGTGGCCAGGAGTACCGTGGATTATGCCTATGGTCAGCTTTTGGACGAAGGGTATATTGAAGCCAGACCCTGCAAGGGATATTTTGTGTGTCCCGTAAAGGAATTGTTTCAGATGGAGGAGGAAAAAAGGGAGACCGGGCAGGCGGCCTGGACGGAGAGTAAAAGGAGTCATGAGAAAACCCGGACAGAATCCGGGGAGAGCCGCGGCGGGGATCAGACAGGCATGGAGGCTGTCCGGCAGGAACCGCTGGTGGAGGAGGGCGGACGAAGCGCCGCTTTTTCAGCGCCCTGCCAGTACGACTTTTCTCCCTATGGCATCGACATGTCGGGTTTTCCCTTTGACACCTGGCGGAAGATCACCAAAAATATTCTCACCTATGCCAATGGCGACTTGTTTTCCCGGGGCGGCCCCCAGGGAGATCTGCAGCTGCGCCAGACCATCAGCAGATATCTGCATTCCTCCCGGGGAGTAAACTGCAGTCCGGACCAGATTATTGTGGGAGCGGGCAATGATTATCTGCTGCTTTTGCTGGAAAAGATTTTGGGCAGGCATGTGCGCATTGCCATGGAGAATCCCACCTATGCCAGGTCTTATCGTATTTTCCGGTCCTTTGCCTATGATATTGTAACAGTGGATATGGATGAGAACGGCATGAGGCCGGGGCGGCTGGAACAGGAGAGGGTGCGCTGTGCTTACGTGATGCCCTCTCATCAGTTTCCGGCCGGGACGGTCATGCCCATCGGAAGGAGGCTGGAGCTTTTGAAGTGGGCCTGCGGAGGACCGGACCGGTATCTGATCGAGGATGATTATGACAGTGAATTCCGGTACAGAGGAAAACCCATACCTGCCCTTCAGGCTTCTGACGAGCAGGGAAGGGTCATTTATATCGGCAGCTTTTCCAAGGCCATAGCTCCGGCTATCCGGATCAGCTTTATGGTGCTGCCAAAACCTCTGCTGGAAAAATATAAAAGGGATTGCTTCTTTTATTCCTGCACCGTATCCCGGATCGATCAGAGTATTTTAAACGTTTTTATGCGGGACGGGTATTTTGAGAGGCATTTGAATAAAATGCGGAAAATATACAAAGCGAAGCATGAGATGCTGTTGGAGGAGCTGCGCCCCTTCCGGAAGAAATTTCGGATATCCGGGGAGAATGCCGGTCTGCATCTGCTGCTGACAGCCAGGGATCAGACAAAGGAGCATGAGCTGGTCAGAAAAGCAGCGGAGAAAGGGGTCAGGGTTTACGGCCTGTTTGACAGCATGGCGGAGCCGGGGGATGAGGCCGGGAGGGATGCCCGGGAAAAAACGGAGGGCACGGCAGGAGTCTTTGAGGGCGCCACTGTTCTGCTGGGGTTTGGCGGTCTGGATTCTAAGGAGATCCAAGAAGGGATTGAACGGCTGAAGGAAGCGTGGCTGTAGAGGGGAATCAGGAGGAGTAAAGCAGGGAAGCAGAGATCATAGGGAGAACATAAATCAGAGGCGCCATGTATGATCATGCCGCCTCCGGTTACGCAGATATTTTGTTCGGACTTTGTGCAGCTGCAGATATCGGATGATCTATGCAGCTGCCCTACTGGTCGGTCAGAGAGGGGGCTTCCTCCGGACCATCTTCTTCGTCAAAAAACTCTTCCACGGCTTCTTCCACTTTTTCTCCTGCCTGGGCCATATGCTCTGACAGGGGAACGAAGGAATCGGAGGATTTGGTCTCATTCTCATCCGATGCGGCAGGGTCTGCTTCGTTGTTTTCAGAGGACTTGGGTGTGGTTTCTTCTTCCTTGTTTTCCGGGGTAAGGGGAACATAATTGCGTCCGGCAGTAGTGTCCTCTTCTGTGTCCACGCTGAAGTCATCGTAATCTTCATCCTCGGGTACGGCAGCGCCGGCCTTTTTATGCATATAATAATATGCGGCAGCGGCGGCTGTGCCGACGGCGGCGCTAAAAAGCAATATTTTTCCAAATTTTTTTGCCATAGATTGCTCCTTTCGGTTTGTTTGATCCTGTTGATTTACATTTTAATACTATTCTGTAAAATTGAAAAGAGAATATGTACAAATTTAGGAAAAATTTATTGTTTCGGTTTCACTGCATAAAAAAGTATGCTAAAATATGAAAATACAGAGCATGGGGACAGGAGCAGGATACATGAACAGTAAGTTCTTTGATCTGAAAAAGGAAAAACAGGACAGAATGATCAATGCGGCTCTGAAGATATTCGCTCTCCAGGGTTACCGCCATGCCAGCACCGACGATATTGTGCGGGAGGCGTCCATCAGCAAGGGGCTTTTGTTTCACTATTTTGGAAGCAAACTGGGGGTTTACCAGTTTATTTATGACTATAGTGTCAGATATATGAACCTGGAGCTGCGCTCTGCCGTGGATCCCGGAGAAAGGGATCTTTTTGAAGTTGTAAGACAGAGAGAGCAGGCCCGTATGCGGGCTATGCGGGGATATCCCTATATGCAGCAGTTTTTGAACCGGTCCATGTCGGAGGATGTGAGCGGTGCACTCATGGCCGTTGAGGATAAAAAGAATTCTCTGGAAAAGACCTATGAGGCCATTAACGGGCAGATCGATTACGGGCTGCTGCCTCCGGGGGTGGATGGGAGCCGGCTTTTGAGGATTCTGGATTTTACCGTTATGGGGCTGATGACGGAGCATTTTCAGGAGGCTTCCTTTCAGCCGGAAATGCTGTATGAAGAGATTTGCTCTTATTTGGGACTTATGAAGCGGCTGTCAAATATGCCGGCGCAGGAACAGGACGCCGCCCATGCCCGGAACCGGGAGGCCGATTTATAAGGCCGGCATGTAATTTTGAGCCGGCGGGAATCGGAAAGGGCGGCAGTTTGTCCGGTGTGGGTCATACTGCCCCACACTGATTACTATTTGCTGGTTTTGTAAGGCGCGTCTGCCGGGTAGCCGCCCTTCAGCTTTTGCATACCCCGCTGGATGGCATCCCGGGAGTTTTTCCAGTCGGCGTCTTTATTGCGGTAGTCGAATTTTTCTACCATCCAGGACACATCCTCCGCCAGACGGTTCATGTTCTGTTCCATGAGGGGAAGAAGGGTGGCGTAGAAATCTTCCTGATCCCTGCCGGACAGACGGGTGTCGGCAGCCTGGCACAGATCGCCGAAATGGGACAGGCAGAAGCCTTTTCCGTTTTTGATCTTTTCCCGGAAGCTGTCGTCCTGCTTCCACAGGTAGAAAAAGGTATCCAGGTATCTTTCATAGGTATCCCGGTAGTGGGAGCAGATGTAACAGGAGGCTTCTTTTTCCCGGACCCAGCTGCTGATGGCGTTTCCTCCGGCCTCGGCCTTTTTGAATTTGTCCTTCAGGGAGGGCTTTCCGGGACGAAAGCCGGAAAAGGTTTTGTGCATCTCGCCGATCATGCGCTGATAGTGGGTCTTCAGGATCCAGGCGTTGCCCAGGGTATTGCCATAGTCGAACATTTTTTTGAAATGATCCCGGCAGAACCCCGCTTTGTCTGTCATTTCCCTGATGTCCGCCTCCATGTAGGAGGAGCTGCTGCCCAGCACAAAGTCCAGAAGATCCTGTTCGATGCTCCTTTCAATGAAGCAGAAGGGACATTCGTCGCCGGCGTTTACCGCATCGTTCAGCGGAATGGTGTAGAGTTGTTCTTTCATGGGGCACCTCCGTGTATTGTGTATTTTGAGAGCGCTTTGTAAATGGAGCTGACTCTATTTTAGCGCAAAGGGTGAAAAATTACCAGGCTTTTTAGAAGCCCCTTAAATTCGTGCAAGCACGATTTTTGGGGCTTCTGGGGAGGCAGAAAGTGGAACAGTTCAGCCGCGCCACTCGCAAAGCCGTGCCTGCGGCCCTTTTCGCTGCTTCACAGCTGCCTTTGCTCGTATGCTGGCGCTCCCTCAGTCCCAGATAAGCCCCTCAAATTCGTGCAAGCACGATTTTTGGGGCTTATCTGGGACTGGCTGAACTGTTAATGAAAATTAAGAATTGTTTTGTTGTATTGTTTGGATCAAGAGGCTACTATATATTTTGGGATAATTAAAGAAGTAACGAAAGATGTGATAACATTTGATATTCAGCAGTATAGAATTCTTACTTTGTTTTCTTCCTGCTTTTTTGATATTATACGGTCTGGCTCCTGCAAAGATGAAAAATGTTGTGCTTCTCACGGGAAGTCTTATTTTTTATGCCATTGGGGAGCCCCGGTATCTGCTTTTGCTGATGGTTTCGGTGCTGGTAAACTATGTGCTTGGCCTGCATCTGGAGCAGAGAGGAAAACGGAAGGATAAGAAAAAGGGTCAAAAGATAAAAACACAGAGGGGAAGCAGATCCGAGAGAAAAAGGAGGCTGCTTTTGGTTCTGGCCGTGGTGGGGAACATTAGTGTCCTGGCGGTGTTTAAGGGCGGCCTGGGTGAGAAGGGGCTTCCGCTGGGCATCAGCTTTTATACCTTCCAGATTCTGTCTTATCTGATCGATGTATACCGGGGAGATCAGCGCAGGGAGGATTCCTTTGTGAGACTTGCCACGTATGTGGTCATGTTTCCGCAGCTGATATCCGGTCCGATTGTCAGTTATGGCGAGGTGAAGGAGAGGCTTCGCCGAAGAGAATTTTCGGCTCGTGGGATACAGGACGGGCTGAAGGTATTCACCATGGGACTGGCGGCCAAGGTTTTACTGGCGGATCGAATCGGGCTGCTATGGCATGAGGTTCAGGTGACAGGTTATGAGAGCATCTCCACACCGCTTGCCTGGCTGGCGGCATTTGCTTTTTCCATGAAGATCTATTTTGATTTTTATGGATACTCGCTTATGGCCATGGGCTTGGGAAGGATCCTGGGCTTTGAGCTGCCCGAAAATTTCAGGGAACCATATATGGCGCGTTCCATCCGGGATTTTTACCGCAGATGGCATGTCACCCTGGGAAGGTGGTTTTGTCGGTATGTGTATATTCCGCTGGGAGGAAGCAGGGTCGGAGAGCTTCGCACTGTATGCAATCTGCTGGCAGTATGGTTTTTGACATCCATATGGCATGGAGGGACGGCAAACTTTTTGATCTGGGGAATGTTTTTATGGCTGTTCATTGTGTTGGAAAGGCAGCTGGACAGGCTGGGTGTATCCAGAATTTTTCAACGAGGCATAGGCAGAGCGATCCCGCACCTGTATTTGTGGATTGTGATTCCGGTGACCTGGGTGTGCTTTGCCGTCACGGATGTGAGCCAGCTTCAGGTTTACCTGGAAAGAATGCTTGGCATGATACAGGAAGGGCGGATCAGCGCCGGGGATTGGATCAGGGCACTGCAGAATTACGGCGGGCTGTTTATTGTGGGTGTCATTGCATGTACCTCATGGGTCAGGAAGTTTTTTGCAAAATGGAAGGACAGTCCGGTGGTAAGTATTTTGCTGGTGGTTCTTTTCTGGATCTGCGTGTGGAGGCTGCAGGTGGAGGGGCAAAATCCCTTTATGTACACTAATTTCTAATGTCAGCCGGGCGGCAGTCAGGGAGAGGCCAGTTCTGAGCCGTGGGCTTTGTGGAGGATAAGGCATATCTGTCTCGGATGTGCATGAGATACGTTTGGAGGTTTTAGATTGAAGTGGTTTCGAAAATGGCATTATCTCATATTGTTTCTGACCGCGGGAGTGGTTTATCTGTCCTGCTTTGATAAATGGCAGGTTTACGCCGGGCCTCTGGAGAAGGTGAAGGATTTTTATGACAAGGTGGTTTTGGGTATGGATTCCGGGGAGGGAGCTCCGGGTACCGGAGAGGGGCTTTGGAAGGATGGTCAGAAGGAGTCACAAAGCCACGGGGAAGACGTATCTGGAACGGGTCAGAGTGGTCTGGATGAGACTGATTTCTCCGACGGCCAGTTTTCCGGGACAAATCTTGGGCAAAACCCAGGGAGCCCGGAGGGGCAGAACCCGGGGAGTCCGGAGGGGCAAAACCCAGGGAGCCCGGAGGGGCAGAACCCGGGGAGTCCGGAGGGGCAGAATCCGGAGAGCACGGACGGGCAGGAGCCGGGAGACGGAGATGCGGTGCCTCAAAAGCCTGAACTGACCTATATGGAGGTGGAGGACAGATATTTTGCAGACGCTGTGTTTATAGGGGATTCCAGAACCGTCGGAATGTATGAGTATGGGGGGCTGGGAGACATTTCCACCTTTTATGCTTCCACGGGGTTGACGGTATATAAGCTGTTTGATGCCGAGATCGCCCAGGTGGAGGAGCAGAAGAAAAAGGTATCTGTGGAAACGGCCCTGCAGCAAAAGCAGTTTGCAAAGATCTATCTGATGATCGGGATCAATGAGATGGGCAGAGGGACGGTGGAGACTTTTATTGAAAAATATAAAGAGGTAGTGGGGCATCTGCAGGAGCTGCAGCCGGATGCCATTATCTATGTTCAGGGGATTATAAAGGTGACCACGGCCCGGTCAGAGCAGGGAGATTATATCAATAACGAGGGGATCGTGGCTCGGAATGAGGAGCTGGCGAAGCTGGCGGATAACGAAAAGATTTTTTATCTGGATGTGAACCCGCTGATCTGTGACGAAACCGGAGGAATGGAGCCTGAATATACGGGTGACGGAGTGCATCTGAAGGCGAAATACATTGACATTTGGAAAAACTTTCTGAAGAGCCATGCCGTATCGGAGGAATACCTGGAGGCAATAGCACTAAGTAAACAATAACCGGATTTTTTTCTTGACGCTTGTCCTGTATCATATTATGATGTTAGACAGAGTGCGGAGGCCGGCGTGAGGACCGGTCCGCAGGGGGCGCCGCATTGCGGCAGGTATCTATTCATTGCGGGCGGCGGTCCGGAGGCAGAAGACCAAAACCGGAATGCCGCCCCGGCGCCGCCGGTCAGTAAGATCGGCGGATACAGGAGGATGAGTTCATGAGCGATAAGTCAAAATTGACCCTCGGAGAGAGCGGCATCTATGATGCCAAAGGACTGGGGGCGCCGAAGGTTGCTCTTTTGGGCCTTCAACACATGTTTGCCATGTTTGGCGCAACTATTCTGGTGCCCATGCTGACGGGGCTGGATGTTTCTACCACATTGTTGTTTGCCGGTCTGGGTACACTTCTTTTCCATTTGATTACAAAGGGGAAGGTACCGGCGTTTCTGGGTTCTTCTTTTGCTTTTCTGGGCGGATATGCCGCTATTGCTCCCATGCAGGATGCGGCAGGAGGGGCGCTTGATAACTCAAGGCTGCTGCCTTACGCCTGTTTTGGTGTGGCCTGCGCAGGTCTTATGTATCTTCTTCTTTCTCTTCTGATCAAGCTTTTCGGCACCGGGAAGGTCATGAAATTTTTCCCGCCTATCGTAACGGGCCCTATTATCATTGCCATCGGCCTGACTCTTTCTTCTTCCGCTATCGGAAATTGCTCTACAGACTGGTTCATTGCCGTGACAGCCATTGTGCTGGTGGTGGCCTGTAACATCTGGGGGAAGGGAATGGTGAAGATCGTTCCTATTATCATCGGGGTCCTGGGCTCTTATTTGTTGGCGGCAGTGCTTGGGCGTGTGGATTTTGCTCAGGTTGCTTCGGCAGACTGGATCGGCTTTCCCGTCCATTGGGAGAAAACGGCGTTCTGGGCGTTTACCGACGGAGACTGGTCCCTGCTGGTAACTTCGGTCATCACCATCATGCCCATTGCATTGGCTACCATGGTGGAGCATATCGGCGATGTTTCCGCCATATCATCTACTGTGGGAAAAAATTATATCAAGGATCCCGGTCTGCACAGGACACTTCTGGGAGACGGTCTGGCAACCATTCTGGCCGCCATGTTCGGCGCGCCGGCCAACACCACCTACGGCGAGAACACGGGAGTGCTTTCCCTGACCAAGGTATTTGATCCCCTGGTGATCCGCATTGCGGCAGGCTTTGCCATTCTGTTTTCCTTTTGCCCCAAGTTTGCGGCGGTGATCGGCTGTATGCCTGCGGCCACTGTGGGCGGCGTTTCACTGGTGCTCTATGGTATGATTTCCGCGGTAGGTGTCCGCAATATCGTGGAGACCAGATGTGATTTCTCCAAGAGCCGCAACGTGATTGTGGCCGCTCTGATACTGGTGCTGTCCATCGGTATTAATTATAGCGCTGCCGGAGCGGTGGCATTTACGCTGGGAAGCATTACCATCAAGTTCTCGGGACTGGCAGTGGGAGCTATCGTGGGTATTTTGCTGAATGCGATTCTTCCCGGAAAGGATTATGTGTTTAATGACGAAGTGCCTGATAAAACGGGAGTGTCCTTTGCAGTAAAGGGGAATTAGGCGGCAAGGAGGATATTTATGAGAGTCATTGACATGCACTGCGATACCATTGACAGACTGCTTGGCCAAAAGGATCAGGGGAATCCGGGGGCACTGCGGAAAAATGAGGTTCATATCGATCTGCTTCGGATGAAGGAGAGCGGGTATATGCTTCAGAATTTTGCGCTGTTTGTGGATTTGGGCGGGGAGGAGGATCCCTGGGACAGGGTATGCAGACTCTATGACCATTACAGACAGGAGCTGGAGCGAAACAGTGACTTGATTGCTCCGGTTCTGGGCTGTTCGGATATCGCCGCCAATGACGCGTCGGGCAGGATGTCATCCCTGCTTACCGTGGAGGAGGGCGGTGTCTGCGGGGGAGATCCGGAAAAGCTTCGCCGCCTGTACGATATGGGAGTGCGGATGCTTACTCTGACCTGGAATTACCCAAATGAGCTGGGATACCCGAATCTGAATACGGAAAAAAGAAGAGAGGCCCGCAGATTCAGCAATGCCTTGCGGGAATTGGAACCGGGAAGCAAAGAATATCTTGAAACGCAAAGCCTTGCCCAGAGCGCCTATGAACAGATGAGCCATACCCCGGAGACAACCCGGGGGCTGACGGAAAAGGGCAGGCAGTTTGTGGAGGAGATGGAAGCGCTGGGCATGATCCCGGATGTGTCCCATTTGTCCGACGCCGGCTTCTATCAGGTGCTGGAGAGCACGAAGAAGCCCTTTGCGGCCAGTCATTCCAATGCCAGAGCAGTCTGTCCCAGCGTCAGGAATCTGACGGATCAAATGATTCGGAAGCTGGCGGACCGGGGAGGCGTCATGGGCCTGAACTTCTGTGCGGATTTTCTGGAGGAGGCTCCTGTGGGCGTGAGGAATCCCGGGAACCTGGAGGCCTTTGTGAGGCATGCCAGACACATTGTCAATGTGGGAGGCTTGGAGGTGCTGGGGCTGGGGAGCGATTTTGACGGTATCGACACCAATGATGCGATGCCGGGGGTCCAGAGCATGAACGTGCTATGGGAAAGGCTGCACAAAGCCGGTTTTTCGGAGGATGCGCTGGATCAGATCTTTTGGAAAAATGTGCTTCGTTTGTATAAGGATACGCTGGAGGATTAGGGAAAAAGAGGATTCAATCGTTGTTTTGGAGCAGAGGCTCCGAAGAAATGATAGTTGCAGCATCTAAGCCAAATGGTTTGGATGCTGTTTTTTATGCGCAGGCCCGCATATGGAAGTTTGCCGTTTGGGCGGCATGCGGGCCGCGCGGCGAGCAGTGGAAAAGGGCGCTCCCCTGCTTGATTGTGCTCCGCTTAGGATCGCACTGCGGCGGAAGGGAATGAAAGAAAGGATAGAGCGTGTTATGCTGACGAAAGAAAAAGCATCTTTAGAAATCAGTCAAAACTTAGAGGACCGCACGCCATATGTTGAGAAGAATTACGATACCTGGCTGGATGAATGGCTGTCTTTCCGGAAAATGAGAGTCAAGGAATCGAGCTATATCCGCTACCGTAATATGATTGATAACCATATAAGGCCATATTTAGGGCAGTGTATGATCCGGGAAATAGACACTTTTTCAATGGAAGAATATGTGTCACTGCTTTTGAAAAATGGACGGCTGGACAGACAAGGCGGACTTTCCGTAAAAAGTATTTCGGACATATTGACAGTGGTAAAGGAGAGCTTCCGATATGCAGGCGCCCATGGCGAGAACATCACCTGCTGTTTTGAACACATCTGCGTCAAGCGAAAATTTCAGGATATGCGTGTGCTGAGCCGGCGGGAGGAAGGAGAATTGGTGGCATTCCTTTTAACGGATACGGATTCTTATAAATTAGGCGTGTTCCTTTCTCTGTATACAGGGATACGCATCGGGGAATTATGTGCATTGCAATGGAAGGATATATCGCTGAAGGATAAGACACTGCGGATTTGCAAGACAATGCAGCGATTGCAAAAGCTAAGTCCGGGAGAAAATGAGAGAACTCATATAGTGATCAGTGAACCCAAAAGCCACATGGCTAAGCGGCTTATCCCATTGCCGGATTTCGTGCTTGAGGTAATCGAGGTATTTGCGGGCCTGCCGGATGCTTATGTGGTCGCGAAAAAGGGGAAGGGTTATGTAGAGCCGCGGACAATGCAGAACCGTTTTAAACAATATGTAAACTTATGCGGGATTGAAGATATAAATTTTCATTCACTGCGGCATACGTTTGCCACCAGATGTGTGGAATCAGGGTTTGATATTAAGAGTTTGAGTGAGATCTTGGGTCACTCCAGCGTAAAAATCACTTTAGATCGGTATGTTCACTCATCTTTGGAGCAGAAGCGTGTAAATATGGAAAAATTGAAAGCCTGTTATCCGGGCTGACGGAAGGAGCAGAGGAGAGATATTTCGTCAAGTAAAACACTCTACGAAATTAATTAGCTATAAAAACCGCTTGTCAACGTAATTCATTATACAAAGCATATGAAAATTTGTCAATACAGTGTGAAATCCAAAATTTAGATCCCCAAATCAGTATTTGCTGTATTTGGTCGTATATAAAGGGAAATAAGCGCGCAGCGCAGGATTATAGAGAATTTCGTAGAGTGTTTTACTCTGCGAATGCTGTTGCCAAAATCAGGATAGTAAAATGTCGGTATCAGGCGCCCTGTATAAAACAGTCAATCAATATAATAAAGCGCCGGTTTCAGAGGCGGATATGAAACGTCTGGAAGAACTGGCACATGACTACAAATTCATAAAGAATTATGTTTACCAGCGCTATGGGGGGATTCAAAGTCTGCCCAAATTGTATCCAGGCTATACAATACAGAACGAGATGACCGCAAGCGGTTTACGAAATCAGCTGGGACTGCCGTCCGTATATTTTTATTGTGCAGTTTTTGACGCTTTAGGGGATATCAAAGGCCAGTGGTCGCAAACGAAAGCCAGGGTGGAAAAAAATATTCGTGAAAACGAAAACCTGACGCCGGAGGATCGGCATTATCTGCGGTTTGTAATGAAACAAAGTCAATGTCTGGAGGCTGTGCTGCTGGAAAAGGAGCCGATGCTTTCCACGAATTGGCAACAGACGTATGAAGAAGTGCGTGCCCTGGTCAGAGATGAGAGCCGTTTGAGGCGGTATCTGTGCCGGCAGGTGCGCCGCCATCTGAAAAAGCTGCACACGGAAGCTGCAGAAGGCTTTTCCGTCACACAGAAAGGATATCGCTATGGAGATCATGGAATTTATCTTTCGGTAAAGGAGAACAGAAAGAGAGTGTTTATTCCTTTGACGGATAGTAACTGCTACAGCCGGCAGCTGTATGTCCATTTAGAGCCGGAAAAAGGTAACGTGAAGATTGCTGTTCCCGTGGAACAAAAAATCAGGCAATATGCGGAATATCAAAATGAAGTGGGTCTGGCGGTTGGTATGCGTTTTCTGTTTGTGACAGATCGGGGACATATCTATGGAGAACGTTACGGCCTCCACCAGGAAGCGTTGATTGCATATCTGAGGAAAGGGCAGATTTCTTATAATCGGAACAAACAGAATAATCCGGGCCGCAAAAAGTATCTGACCGGAAAAGCCCGGCTGGAGGCGGCGCTCCATGCATATATCAACGCTGAAATCAATCGGATGATTCATACAGAAAAGCCGAAAGTTCTCTATATTCCAAAGCTGCCGCCTGCATCCGGGGCCGGGATCAATAAAAGGATCAATCAGGTGGCCAGCCTGTGGCAGAGAGGATATGTGCGCAGGCGGCTGGAGCAAAAGTGCCGTGAACGTGCCATACAATTGGTGGAGGTATTTGCCAAAGGCATCAGCTGTGAATGCAGCTCTTGTGGAGAAACGGGCATTAAGGCGGAAGAAGAATTTCGCTGTCATGCTTGCGGACTGTCGCTCCCTGAGCGGGAAAACACAGCCCGCAATGTACTGCGAAGAGGAAAGAAAATGTGTTCATAATGGATTCTTTTATAGATAAATACCGCCATAGGCGGTATTTTACCCAAACGGTACAGTCGTGAGAGAGCAGGGCGCCGGGAGCGGACTATGAGAGAACCTTTTGATATATGCCGTTTATTTTATAACGGTAAAAAACAATACGGCATTAGAAGCCGGCAGAAGGCCGGGTATTGGGTATGCCAAGACCTGTGGGAACTCTCCGGAGGATTTTCAGGGGAGAAGTACCGGGAGCGAAGTCGATATCGGGAAATGTGTGGGAAGCCGCACAGAAGACCTGGCGTCAACATCTGAAAAGGATGTCCAATATACCTTATTATTGAAATAACTATATGTAAGAAATAGAAAAAGTGAGGTACACTATGCAGACAGCGCTTATTTTTGCGGGCGGAACCGGGAGGAGGATGAATGCCCGTTCCAAGCCCAAGCAGTTTCTGGAGTTACATGGGAAACCAATTATTATATATACTCTGGAGCATTTTGAGTATCATGAGGAGATACACAATATAGCAGTTGTATGCATAGAGGGGTGGATTAAGGAATTGGAAGGCCTGCTGAAACGGTATGGGATCACAAAGGTAAAGACCATTGTTCCAGGAGGAGAGACGGGGCATGATTCCATTTATTTCGGTTTACGATCCATGCAGGAGTTTTCACGTGAAGATGATATTGTATTAATACATGATGGAGTGAGGCCATTGATCAGCCAGGAATTGATTACCGAAAATATTGAGGCGGTACGAAGGTATGGGAGTGCAATTACCTGCGAAGCGGCCCGGGAGAGCGTGGTATGCAGTATAGATGGAAAAAATATATCAGATGTTCCGCCCAGGGCGCAGATGTATACGGCAAAGGCGCCGCAGTCGTTTCGCTTTGGTGAAATACTGAGGTTGTACGAAAGGGCCAGCGAGGATCATGTCAGGAGCATAGATTCTTCCCATCTGTGCAGCCTGTACCATAAGCCGATGCATTTGGTGACAAGCACGAAAAACAATATTAAGATAACAGAACCGGCAGATTTTTATATTTACAGAGCGATATATGAAGCTGTGGAAGGACAGCAGATTTTTGGGATATAGTATGGCGGCTGTATATGGGTAATGTCAGGATGTATGGAGGGAAAGGATGAGAAGTACACAGCATCGCGACACGCTTGAGTTTGTAAAAAGCCTGCATGAGGCGCAGGAAGAAATCAGAATTGCACTCCGCCAGGAACGATATGCGGAGGCGCAGGCCATGCTTGTCGAATGCCAGGAATTTGCCGCGGCATTAGGCGAATTCATAGAAAAAACAGAAGGCGCCGGGCATATTACCGTGTCCCGGATTGAGGAATATTGCGAGAGCCTGTATCAGGTATATCAGGGAATTTCTGACGGCCCGGTACAGGAAAACAAAATATACAGATCATTAAAGCAAAGATTGTTTAAAATAGAAAACAGTATTAAAAATGACATTCGTGTACGCACAGAAGTTGTCTTTTTTCCATATAAAGCAGCCATGTGGGATTCCCTGGAGAGCATTTACCTTGCGGCCAGAAGGGATCCGAATTGTGACGCCTATTGTGTGCCGGTGCCGTATTTTGATTTGAAGCCGGACCATAGTTTTGGGCAGATGCATTATGAGGGCAGGGAGTATCCTCCTGGCATAGAGGTGACGGATTGGCAGGAATACAGGTTTGAAGAGCGAAAACCGGATGTGATTTATATCCATAATGCATATGATAATTGGAATCTGGTGACAAGCGTGCATCCGAGATTTTATTCGGAAAATCTGAAGAGGTATACAGATGAGTTGGTTTATGTACCGTATTTTGTTTTGGGACAGATCAATCCGGCAGATGAAAAGGCGGCAGAGCGGATAAAGCATTTTTGCTTTCTTCCGGGGATTGTTTATGCGGATAGAGTAATTGTTGAATCAGATGCTGTAAAGAAAATATATGTGAGAGAGTATCTTAAGGCGGCAACGACAAGCGGACTTGGCGGAAAGCATTTGGACAGGGAATATGTCGAGGAAAAAATACAGGTGGAGGAATCCCCCAAATATAAGAAAGTGCTGAATACCAGAAAGGAAGATATTGATATTCCGGATGACTGGAGGCATATGCTGGAGCACCAGGGAGGCAGACAAAAGAAAGTTATTTTTTATAATACCAGCATTCAGGCACTATTGGATAATGAAGAAAAAATGCTGGATAAGATAGAAGAGGCGCTGGAAATTTTTGAGGGGCAAAAAGAATACATTACCCTGCTTTGGAGACCGCATCCGTTGTTGGAAAGCACAATGGAAGCAATGAGACCGGCAATGATGCCCGCATACAGAAGCATATTGGATGAATACAGGACTGCGGGATGGGGAATATATGATAATACTGCCGATTTAAACAGGGCGATTGCATTGAGCGATGCATATTACGGCGATAACAGCAGCATTGTACAGCTTTTTATACAGGCTCAAAAACCTGTGATGCTGGTCAGCTATGGTTGATAAGGGTTTAAAGGAGTAATGGGATGGTTCGGGATGGGATAATTTTTCAAAATGCAGTGTTTGTTGATCATTGGCAGTTTTTTTGGAGCGAAAATTATAATGCGTTATATAAGAGAGAGCTGGTAACAGGAGAGATTTGCAGGTTAAGCGCTTATGCAGATTATGAGAAAGCGGCTTATACAAAATTAGTAAGATATAAAAGAAAACTGATTGCGATTCCTTCAGCAGCAGATAAAATAATGGTTTTTGACCTGGATACAGAAGAATTCAGATATTCCGAAACAGGGATTCCTGAAATGGAGGATAACGGTGGCAATTCGGAAAAATTTTACGGTTGCGTGGAAAAAGACAACTGGCTTTTTATGATTGGCTGCAAAACGGCACATATTCTAAAGTTTGATATGGAGGCAGAAAAAACAGCCGGATATTTGGATTTACATAGAGAGCTTTCGGAAAAAGCAGATGGAATGGGATACTTCAGAGAAGGAGTGGTTTTCGAAGAGAAGGTTTTAGTTCCGGCATTGTATGAGAATTCCGTTTTTGAGGTAGATATTGAAAACTTGCGGTATTCAAGGAAAACGTTCAGCAACACGGGAAAGGGATTTTCACTTATTTATCGGGCTGACAGTCAGATATGGCTTTTTCCGTTTGATCGTGGAGAAATAATTATCTGGGACGGTAAAAAAGAAATTGTAAGCAGATATAATATTGACGGTTTTATCCACTTTAAAAGAAATAGCAGAAATTTTTTGGCCGCTTATCTGATGGAGGGAAAGCTTTGGATCATTCCCAGGATGGCAAATAAGGTCTTGGCTTTTGATTTTGCTGAAAAGCAGTTTTATGAAAACAATGCGGTCAATGCATATTTTGCGGGTATAGATAAGGAAATTTCCGGGATTTCCAGTGAGCGGCTGGGAGAAAATATATTGTTGCTGACTGCCTGTACAGATCGATTGATTCTGTATAATACATTAAAGGATGAAATAGAGTTAATCTGCAATAACTTGATTCCGGATGATGACTTTATGAGATTTTTGTGGAAACGCAGGAAGATGGCAGTCGTGGCGGAAAAGGATATCTGCCTAATGGACTTTATAAAATTTGTTGAGGCGCTATAAGGGTAAGACGAAGGGCGCAAACGTTTGTCAGGAGGAAAGATGAAAAAGATATTAATAAATGGATTCGGAAGAATCGGAAGATGCGTTTTCCGGAATGTCTGGGAGCGCGGTGAGGCAGAGTGTATTTTTATTAATGAGCCCGGCATGACGGTTGAGAATATAATGTATCTGATGAAATTTGATTCAATATATGGCAGATTTCCGGGAGACATAGAGCAATGTGGAGAAAAGCGTATTCGTGTATCCGATTGTAATAAAGAGTGGGAAGTGGGCATTGGGAATTCAAAGGAGTTATATACAGAAGGCGGTATTTGGGATGGAATCCGGATCGTGGTGGATGCTACAGGAAATGACATGTGCGCGGCAAGAGCGTGGGATTATATAGAAAAAGGGGTTGAACATGTTGTGGTCACTAACACATTTTATGGAGCGGATTTTACATATGTAATGGGTCATAATGAGAAAGAGTTTTGTGCAAAGAGGCATAAAGTAATTTCCACAAGCATTTGCGATGCGAATGCGGTTATTCCGCTGTTTTCAAAGCTGATCTCAGAGATCGGAATAGATTTCTGCTTTGTGACAACTCTTCATCCGTGGCTGTCATATCAGAATCTTATGGATGCGCCGGTGAGAATGCAGAGAAAAAGCGGGGAGTCCTATAGTTATTTTCCCTTGGGGAGAGCGTCTACCAACACATTGATACCTAAAAGTACCACGCTGGGGTCTGTATTGGAGTTCATGTTTCCAATGTTGAAGAATAAATTATCCTATTTTTCATACAGGACGCCTACGCAGATGGTGGCGTCCGCAGAAATGTCATTTGTGCTTTCGCGAGCAGTCAAAAAGGAAGAAATCATTGAACTGTTGGAACGGTGTGATAGAAATGTGGTAAATCTGAATCGGGAAGATATAATTTCCATTGACTGTGAAAAGCAGCCATATTCATCTATTGTCGATATGCGATGGCTGGACATACAGGGGAAGTATTTGAAATTAGTGACGTGGTATGATAATGAATGGGGTTATTGCAGCAGGGTTATGGATTTAATCAATATATTGTAAAGCATGAAAAAGGAACGCGGATGAAAAAATATCAGTTGGCACTATTTGATATTGACGGTACGATAGCGGATACATCTGAGGGCGTAATTAATTGTGTGAAGTATACGGAATACAAAATGAATCTTCCTCCCTTGGATGCAGACACATATAAAAAATTCATCGGCCCGCCAAACAGAGAAGCTTATGGAAGATATTATGGTTTGACAGAAAGCCGGCTGAGCAGAGCTGTAGGATTCCACAAGGCATATGCGTTGGATAAAGGGATTTTTGAGGCAAAGCTGTACCCGGGAATCCGAAGCATACTGGACTGTCTGAAGCGCGGGGAAGTATTGATGGCGGCGGCCACACTAAAGCAACAGGAGGCTGCGGAGAAAATGCTTCGATATCTGGGGATCGATGAGTATTTTATAGTTGTTTCAGGCGACAGGGGAGAAAGCGTGGACAAAAGGGGGTTGATTTGCAGATGTCTCATGGAAACGGGCGTGTGTGAAAAAGATGCGGTGTTGATTGGGGACAGCCGGTATGACCAGGCGGGAGCGGCGGAGTCGGGAATCGATTTCATCGGGGTGACTTATGGATTCGGATTCCGCAGAGAGGATGATTTAAAGAGCCTGCCTTATATTATGGCAGCGCAAGATACAGAGGAAATACATAGACTGTTTGAGGAGGAGAAAAAGCTATGAAGGTACCGGTACTCTTGATTGGACGAGGAGGAAGCAGGGGAGTAAAAGGGAAAAACACCATGGAGATACTGGGGAGGCCATTAATGGAATATCCGATTTTGGCGGCCAGAAATTCCAGGAACACAGGTGAAATTTTTTTAAGCACAGATGCAGAGTATATAAAGGAAGTAGGCCGGAAACATAATCTGGTGATTATGGACAGAGATCCCGAGCTGTGCAGGGACAGCGCTTTAGTGGAAGATGTGGTTGTTAACGGCTACAGACAGATATGTAAAAGAATAGGAAGACAGGAGATATTTGTATTGTTGTTTTGCAATACGGCGACGATTACCCCCGGCCTGATAGATCAGGGGATCGAAGCACTGGTTCGAGACAAAACATTGGATAGCGCGGTTTCCGTATCTTTATACAACGAATATTCTCCGGTCAGGGCAAAGGCATTGGACGAAAACGGGATGCTTGTACCGTATGTGGATGTAAATTCCATAGAGAATGCATCTTGTGACAGAGATTCTGCCAGAGCCTGTTATTTTTGCGACTGCTCCATATGGGTGCTGAGAGACCGCTGCATGGATAAGGAAAAGGGTGTGCTGCCCTTTCGCTGGATGGGAAGAAGGACTTTGCCGCTTTTTCAGGAAGGCGGGCTGGATATAGATCATGATTATGGAATCGCCCAGACAGAATATTGGCTGAGAAAGCATGGATTTTCCGAAAAAAAGACGCCTTATGAAAATTCGGAGGAAGAAAAGTGAAAACAGGAATATTGGACTATTCAACGGAAGCGGATATTGAGCAAAGCGTTGTCGGACCCGGAATGGAGATTATTCTGTACCAGGCCGAGAATGAAAGCGGACTGCCGGATACAATCAGCGAACTTGATGCGGTATTGGTCTGGCACCATGTCCAGGTGACCCGGGAAGTGATTGATAAGCTCTCCAATTGCAAGTGTATTGTGAGGATAGGAACGGGCTATGACAGTGTAGACTATAAATATGCAGGTGAGATGGGAATACCCGTTCTAAATGTCCCGGATTATGGGACGGAGGATGTGGCAGAACATGCGATGGCATTAATGTTGTCGCTGAACAGGAGCATTCCTGTATATCAGGAGATGCTTTTGAAGGATATACAGGGAAATTGGAGCGCTTCCATCGGAGGATATATTCCACGCATCAGCGGTAAAACAATGGGCATTGCAGGACTTGGGAGAATCGGAACCGCTATGGCAATGAGAGCCAGAGGGATGGGGATGCAGGTGATTTTTTACGATCCGTATGTGTCAGACGGATACGATAAGGCGCTTCAGTGCAACCGGGTGGAAAGCCTGGAGGAGCTTTTTGAAAATGCGGATTTTGTAAGTTTGCACACATTGTTGACGGAAGAAACGAAGGGAATGGTTAATGATGATATTCTTTCCCATTGCAGGAAAAATCTCATGCTTATTAATACCTCCAGAGGAAAGGTGGTAAAGAACGATGCCGTGTACCGCGCCCTGAAGAGCGGGAAGCTCAGGGCCTTTGCGGCAGATGTATTGGAACAGGAACCGCCTGATAAAACGGATAACCTGATTGAGGCGTATGTGAAACAGGAGGATTTTATACGCAACAGGATGCTCTTGACGCCGCATTCTGCTTTTTACGGAGAAGAAAGCAGATATGAAATGAGATATAAAGCGGCGGAAGTGGTGAAGAGGCTCATGGAAGGTCTGCCGCTGAGAAACTGTATCAATAAAGAGTATTTAAGGGGAGCCAGATATGAAGTTATCTGAAAAGATAGAAAGCAAATATGTGCCATGCCGGGATATATTCACCCTGCGTCCGCCGGCGCCTGTCAGACATGTGCAGATAGAGATTTCCAATCTGTGTAATTACCAGTGTATTTTTTGTCCGAGGACAAAAATGGTAAGAAAAAAAGGGATGATTGATGAGGAATTATTTCACAGGCTGATTCAGGAGGTATATGATTTTGGCGCCAGGGAAATGAGCTTTCACTATTCCGGCGATCCTTTCCTGCATCCGAAGCTGGCTCAATATACAGAAAAAGCAAAACAAGTGGGATATCAGTATGTATATATAGATACAAATGGCTTTCATGCATCTCCGGAAAGGCTCAGAGAGGTAATAGATGCAGGGGTGGACAGTATTAAATTTTCAGTCAATGCAGCGTCGAGGGAAACATACCGATTTATCCATGGGGTGGATGCATTTGACCGGGTTGTAGAGAATATTGCATATTGTAATGCGTATAGAAGAAGGAAAAACCCGGATATGAAGCTTTTTGTTTCATGTGTTTATACGGGGTATACGCAGGATGAAATGGAAAAGCTTTCAGAGATATTTTCGTTTTGTGATGAAGTCATTTTTCAGCCCGCCGCCGACTTTTCCGGAGTAATGCCGGAAGTAAATGAGCTGCTTAAGGGAAAAGGGGATAATACTTATGCCAATAAGTGTCCGTGTCCTATGCTTTTCGGGGGTATCTATATTACATACGAGGGATATCTGTCTGCCTGCTGCACAAATTTCGATAATCATGTAGTTGTTGCTGATTTAAAGACAATGCCGCTGAAAGAAGCGTGGTATGGGAAAGCCATGACGGATTTGCGGAGACGTCATTTGGATAACAATCTGAAAGGAACCGTATGCTATAACTGTATCAATCATACGAGGGAACCCTTTAAAGCCGTATGTCCGGAATATGCGGGAGAGGCTGACTGGCTTTCGTACTATAAGAATACGGCAGTCGCCGACCGGGCGGAGCAGTTTGAAAAAGGATTGATCTCATAGCCTTGCAAGGGTCAGGCTGATGATGGGGAGACATTGAATATAATGGGAAATGATAATAACTGTGTTCGTAAAAAGGATGATTTAGCAGATGCATTGGGAAAATGTGAAGGGCTTGTCATATATGGAGCGGGGTTAGTCGGTAATTGCATGATTCAATACCTTATAAAAGAAAAAATGGCTTCCAGGGTGATCTGTGTGGCGGTAAAAAGCCGGGAAGGGAATCCGGAAGCCATTATGGGAATTCCGGTTTTTACGCTGGGTGAACTGGAGGACTATAAAGAGAAATATTTTTTCCTTATTGCGACCCTGGAGCATCTTCAGGACAGTATAAAGGAAGAGCTGGAAAAATTCGGATGCAGGACAATCTTAGGAATTTCCAATACATATTATACCCAAATTCGGGAAGAAATAAACGATTTTACGCCGGATGTCGTCTGTAATCTCAGGAAGGGCATAGGATATATGCTGGATCGTTTCCGCCAGATGGATCAAAAAATTGACCAGTTGAGAGACAGGCTGGATAATTTCGTATATTTGGTGGAAGAGCAGAATGAGATCAGTGCTGTCAACACAAGAGCATTTGCCAGATACAGGAACTGCAATTATGGAAAAGATGTTGTGATTATGGCGACAGGTCCTACATTGAATCATTATAAGCTTGTAAATGGGGCCATTCATATTGGCGTTAATACGGTATATAAGAATCCGGGGATTCCGCTGGATTTTCTGTTTGTACAGGATGGACGGGCGGAGTTTTTGAACGGGGGAAAATTTGAAAAGCTGGAGGATGTAGCATGCAAAATATTTATGGGGAGAGTGTCAAAAAGTACTCATGTTGAATGGAGTGAATTTCCTGAAAGCTATAGACTGGGGGGAAACGTTACGGATTATATCATGGCGCAGGCACATGCGCAGGCAGGGATATACAGGGATATATGTCATCATCCGGTATATGGTGGATTGACAGTTGTATTTTCGGCGCTTCATTTTGCTTTGTACACATATCCCTCAAAAATTTATTTGGTTGGATGCGATATTTCTTCAGAAGGATATTATGACGGAACGGTGGATAAGAGTACATTGATTAATACTGCAAAAGCAAATGAATTGAAAGAGGATTATAAATTAATGAAAGAATTTGCCGGACTGCATTATCCGGAGACAGAGATTATATCTGTAAATCCGGTTGGATTAAAAGGAATATTTAAAGAGATATATACATGAACAAGCGTTTAGAATGTTTATGATGAGGGGCAGAGCATGGTAAATATAATAATTTTTGGCATCGGAAAAATGTATGAGGTAAGAAAAAGCTTTTTTGAAGAAAACAGGGACAGGATAAATATCGTCGCTTTTTTGGATAACAATCCGGAATTTCAGGGAAAACAAAAGGATGGGGTCGCAGTTTATGCGCCCGAAAAAATAGAAGGCTTGAATTATGACTGCGTGCTGCTGTTAAGTAAGCAGTATATGAAGGAAATGAAAGACCAGTTGCTTTCTTTGGGGGTATCCTGCGAGTTAATTTGGGAACTAAATACCCTTAAGCTTATGGCATTTAAGGGAAAAAGGACGCTGTACGGTGGTAAAACAGAAAACGTATTAACGAAAAAAGAAAAAATATTAATTATTTCCACGGAAATGGGCTTTAATGGAGGAACCATGGTGGCTGTGTATGCCGCCATGGCATTGCGGGATAAAGGCTACGAAGTAATGCTTTCTGCTCCATGCGTCGATGAGAGATTATTGGAGGAGGTAGTGCAGGAAGGACTTCAGATTACAGTATGGGATTGTCTGCCATATGTTTTCGAGGAGGACAGAGATTGGATATGTGGTTTTGATATCGTTATAGTGAATGTATTCCAAATGATGAACTGTGCATATGAAATCAGTAAAATCAGGCCGGTATTGTGGTGGATACATGAGGATAGATCCATCTGGAAGAGCTTTTATCAGGATACACAGCGGGAATTTCGGGCGATAGATTATTCTGATTGGATGAGCAGGGTAGATGTTATGGGAGTCAGCAGCATAGCCAAAGAAGCATTTAACCATTTTTATCCCTCTGTGGTCAGCAGATCTTTGCCCTTTGGGATTCCGGACAGATTTACGGATGAGTGCAGAAGGTCTGAGGAGTCAAAAATAGTATTTGCGGTCACAGCCGGCTTTTCTGTATATAAGGGTCAGAGGATTCTTGTAAATGCTTTAAAAAAGCTTACACAGGATGAAAAGACGGGTATGGAAATATGGTTTATCGGGCCTGAAGGAAAAAATCAGGAGGAGCTGGCAGGAATATGTGATGAAAGGGAGAATATGAAGTTTTTGGGCTTATTATCACATGAGGAGGTAATTGAAATTCTGCCTCAAATCGATGTGCTGGTCTGTCCGTCTCTGATTGAAACGATGTCAATGTCTACTATTGAAGGTATGATGTTCGGAAAAATATGTATAACAACAGATATGACAGGCATTTCAGAATATATAGAAGATACAAGGAATGGGTTTGTAGTAAAAGCAGGCGATTCTGACCAATTGGCAGAGAGGATTTCATGGGTCATAAACAACAGGGATAAATGGGATGTAATACAAAGGGCGGCGAGAGAAACTTATGAAACGGAGTTTTGCATGGAAAAATTTGGCGGGAGATTGGAGACGGAGTTAAAGGCATGCGCAGAAAAGTATTATAAAAAGAAGGAGTCTGTATGAAAATATTATCAATGTATCTGCCGCAGTTTCACAGGGTGAAAGAAAACGATGAATGGTGGGGGGCAGGATATACAGATTGGGTCAGTGCAAAAAATGCAGTTCCTCTATTTGAAGGCCATTATCAGCCGCATGTGCCTCTAAACCAGTACTATTATGATTTAACAGAGAAGTCGTCTTTTGAATGGCAGGCATCTCTCATGCGAAGATTTGGTATAGACGGACAGTGTATTTATCATTATTGGTTCAAAGACGGCAGACAGATTTTGGAAAAACCAGCCGAAAAGTTGTTAGGCTGGAAGGATATCGATATGCCTTTTTGTTTCAGCTGGGCAAACCAAAGCTGGGTGAACAGCTGGAGCGCTGTAAAAGGGGCGAACGTATGGTGTGATTTGAGGGAGAAAAAAAGAAAAGACGATAATGACAGTGGGCTGCTGTTAGAACAGCAATACGGAGATGAAAGGGAATGGCGCAGGCATTTTAATTATTTGCTTGCATTTTTTAAGGATAGCCGATACATAAAAATTGATAATAAACCGGTATTCGTTTTATATCAGGCTATGTACATAACTGTTTTGGACAGGATGTCTGAATGCTGGAATTCCTGGGCAAAAGAGGAAGGATTTGATGGAATTTATTTTATCGGAGTCAGCAACAGAGACGAATCTGTCGTGGATGCTGTGCTTTATCCGGGGCCGCAGGCCGTAATGAATGATATGCTGGGAGAAATGGATGGTTCCGGATTGAAGGTGCTCGATTATAAATCAGTATGGGACCGGATGATTGAAAAAGCGTACATGGAGAGCGGCTGTATGACAGGCGCTTTTACAGGGTATGATGATACGCCAAGGCGCGGGGACCGCGGATGTGCTGTTGATGGCGCATCTCCGGAGGTTTTCAGAGAAGGTCTTGTCAGGCTGCTGGCTATTAACGAAATTCATAATCAGCCCTTTACGTTTATCAATGCGTGGAACGAATGGGGAGAAGGGATGCATCTGGAACCGGATGAAAAAAACGGGACGGCATATTTAGAAGCTGTTTCCTATTCGAAAGAGCATCATAGAGAGTATTTTGAAGAAGTCAAAAAGAACGAAGAGATGATTTATAGAAAGCAGGGACAGGAAATCGTTCGATATAAAAAGAAAATATCCAGATATGAAAGCTATTGGAGGATAATGGATCAATGGCTTTTGCTAAAAGAAGAAAATATCCAGGTATCTGATTTGCTGGAGGATAGAAATATCCACAGGGTGATCATTTATGGTATGGGTATGATCGGAAAACATTTGGTCAGGGACCTGGCGGGGAGCAATATAAAGATCGTGTGCGCTATAGACAGACAGGAAATGAGAGAAGAGATCGGATTTCCTGTGATCAATGTGGATGATATAATTCCTGAAGCTGATGCTGTGATAGTTACTCCAAGCTATGATTATACCAATATAAAAAAGAATTTAGAGGAAAAGGGTCTTAAGAACATTATTTCTATTGAAACCATTTTGGGATAGTTCTGGAAAAAAATGATCGAGGTAACAGGAAGTGGATCAGAGCAAGCGCAGCATAAGCATAATTATTCCGTTATACCGCGGCAGTAAGTACATACCCGGGCTGATTTCTCAGATAGAAAGCTGTGCGGAGTGTATTCCCGATACATGCTTTGAAATTATTTTTTCAAATGACAGCCCGGACGAAAATATAGAATCCCTGTCTGTATCCTCTCCTGTATTTATCCGGATACTGAATACAGACCGGAACCGGGGCATCCATGGCGCAAGGGTGAGGGGGTTTTTGAACAGTGCCGGAAGCTATGTTTTGTTTTTGGATCAGGATGATAAAATCCTACCGGAATATTTCCGCAGCCAGCTGGAAAGGATCGGTCAGGCGGACGCTGTGATATGCAATGCGGTCAGCGGCGGGCGGCTGAAGTATAATGCCGTCCGCCCATTGTATAAGGCGGCGGACAGGAGAAGCATGATAGAGGAAGGGTGCATGATTTTGTCGCCCGGGCAGGTGCTGATCCGCCGGGATGCGGTTCCCCGGGAGTGGACCGAAAATATTATGCAAAATAACGGCGCGGATGACTGGCTTTTGTGGCTGTGTATGCATTCGGAGGGAAAAAGCTTTGCGGTGAACCAGGAGGCGCTTTTTATACGGGAGCTCCATTGCCGCAATGCTTCCTTTGACAGCTTGAAAATGGCTGCCTCCGAGAGTGAGGCCGTAAGGATTGTGGAGGAGCGGCAGCTGCTGGACGCGGAGGAAAGGAAAAGCCTAAAATTGCTGCTGCCCGGGCTTCAGGAAAAGCGCATCAGAGAAAACGAAAAATTCAAAAGGATGTTTTGGGTGCAGAACAGCTGTCTTCACGCTTATCATAAGGGTCTTTCCCCAGCCGGCTTTTTGAGGGACAGAAATGTAAAAAGAGCGGCGGTTTACGGGGGCGGCTATCTGGGGGAATGTCTGTTGGAAGACTTGAGGGGGAGCGATATTGAGACAGCCTATGTGATAGACAGAAACGCTGCTTTTTTGAATGTGGGTGCGAAATGCTGTACCCTGGAGGATGAGCTGGAACAGGTGGATGCGGTTATTGTGACACTGGTAACGGATGACAGGGATGAGATCGAGGCTTTGTTGAAGGAAAGGGTTTGTGGAGAAATTTATTGGCTGGAGGATATCACAGCCGATTTGGCCCGATGATATCAGACAGCGGGGGGGGGAGGGTAAGCCAATGCCGAAGGTGTCTGTCATTATACCGGTATATAATACGCAGGAGTATTTGAGAAAATGTTTGGACAGTGTCATAGGGCAGTCCCTGAAGGATATAGAGATTATCTGTGTGGATGATGGTTCTACGGACACAAGTCCTGATATTTTGGAGGAATACGCCAGGGCGGATGCAAGAATCAAGGTGATACACAGGCCAAACGGCGGTCTGGTTTCCGCCAGAAAAGCGGGAATTGCCGCTGCCACAGGCACCTATACGGGATATGTGGACAGTGATGACTGGATAGAAAGCGACATGTATGAAAAGCTTTGCGGGCTGATGGAAGAAAAACAGACTGGATTGGTAACCTGCGGGTATTTTCTGGAAGGCAGTTATACCACAAGTCATTTGGACACAGTGGATGGAGGGCTCTACGGGGCAGAGGATATGGGATATTTGCGGGACCATGCAATATATCGTATGGAATGCAGAGAGACAGGTCTGCGTGGCGGGCTTTGGTGCAAGCTTTTTCTGACCGGGAAATTGAAATCGGCCCAGCTGGAGATTCCGGACGAGATTTCCATAGCGGAGGACAAGGTGTGCCTGCTTCGGTATCTGTTGGATTGTTCATCCGTCTATGTGTTGAAGGAGCCCTTATATCATTGGGTAATACGTCAGTCTTCCATGTCCCGTGAATCAAAGAAGCCGCAGAATGCGTATTTGGTAAAGGTTCATTATGTGTATCAATATCTGAGGTCATTGTATGTCCACGCCAACTTTACGGAGGAAATGCGCTTTCAGGCGGAAGTATATATAACGGAGCTTATTTTTCTGGGAATCAATAAGCGGATGGGTTTTCAGCATAAAAACATGTTGTGGATTGATCCGTACTGGATGGACAAAATTCCACAGAATGCAGGAATTGTTTTATATGGCGCAGGTGAATTGGCGGAGAAATATAAGGCGCAGCTTTGCAGCAGACCGGATATCAGACTGCTTGCTGTAATAGGCGGAACGGAGAAAAAGAAAATATGCATGGATGCGGAAATCAACAGCTTGGGCTTCGTGAAATACGATTATATTATAATCACCATAAAAAACAGAGAAAAGGCGGAAGATATCAGAAAAAAGCTTACAGAGAGGGGAATTCCGGAAAACAAAATCATATGGTGTGAACAGCCGGAGGCGTATTGGCGGTATATAGAGGCCGAGAGGGGAACGGGCAATGGAGTTGATCAAGCTGGAGGACCAGGAAGCATATAAGGGAAAAAGAATCATATGCATCGGTGGAACGGAAGCGTATTTGTACGAGCTGTGTGAACGGTATGATGACATAGCGGGGCATATTGCGGCAGTACTGGAGGATCATCCCCGGAGTCATGGAACGGTGCGGGCGGCTGACAGAGAAATTCCGGTGCATAGACTGAAAGATTTACGACAGTGTGAATTGCGGAACGCAATCATATTGATAACCGATGATTATTATAACGAGTATTTTCAAAAGCTCTGCTGCCTGCTGGAAAAGGATGAAGCAGTAGAAAGGGTTTATTTTTTTGCCAACAGAGAGACGGAATATGAGCTGGCATACAGAGCAAGATATGGGATGTGGCCTCTGGAGGATATTATTGTGTTCCGGAGCGGTCCCCATGCCGGCGGCTATGTAAAAGGGATGGATTTCTCGGATAATGCAAGGGCGTTGTTTGAATATATGCTGTCTGCGGGGCTGAACGGAAAGTATAAGCTGGTGTGGGTGGTGAGAAATCCGGAGGAATTCCAAAGCTATGAAAAATATCAGAATGTTTTTTTCCTGCCGTTTACAGCATCCGACAGCGGAGATATTTCAGTGAGGGAGCTCTATTATAAGACATTGTGCCTGGCAAAATATTTCTTTTTTACAGATGCTTATGGTTTTGTGAGGAACTGCAGACCGGATCAGGTAAGAGTGCAGCTATGGCACGGGTGCGGATACAAAAAGAGACTGAATACTGTCTCCTGCGAAAAAAGGTATGATTTTATGACGGTTACCAGTCCGCTGTATGCCCGGCTTCATGCGGAGGAATTCGGGTTGAAGGAGCATCAAATGCTGGTGACAGGCTGTGCCAAGACGGACTGGCTGTTTGAGGCGGAACCTGTGACGCCGGAGGTTCTTGGAATTCCGTGGGCGCACAAATATATTTTCTGGCTTCCCACATATCGATTCAGTGAAAAGAAGATGAATAAGCCTGTGGACGGGGCATTAAAGGCTGACACGGGTCTGCCATTGATCTCTGACAGAGCGGAGCTGGATGAAGTAAACAGGAAGCTTGAGGAGAATGATATGGTCCTTGTGATAAAGCCGCATCCATTTCAAGATGTTACGGCAATCCACGTAAAGGGCTTTTCCAAAATTAAGTTGCTGGAACAGGAAATTTTGTTGGAAAAAGATATCCAGATGAATCAGATACTGGGTATGGCAGATGCGCTCATCAGCGATTATTCTTCTGCGGCAGTGGATTATCTGATCCTGAACAGACCCATGGCCTTCTGTGTGGAGGACGCAGGGAGCTATGCCGATTCCAGAGGGTTTATATTTGATGATATTCTGGAGTGGCTGCCGGGAAAACTGATTTTTGGAGCGGCGGACCTGATGGAATTTATTGATGCGACGGGAAACGGTCTGGATGAAGAAAGAGAAAAGCGCTCTGCACTGCGGGATAAAATGCACAGGTATCAGGATGGCAATAGCTGCAGGAGAATATTGGAAGCCGTGGGGATTATTGAAGAAACAAAATAAGAGGGTATGGAAGGAACGACGAAATGGCGGTTTATTTTATTACAGGTGCATCGGGGTATATCGGTTCCATGCTGGCGGCTCATTTATGGGGTCAGGATAAAAATAATAGAATTATTGCAGCGGCGCGCAACAGAAAAAAGGCTGAGAGCATTCTGCCGAAGGGGACAGATATTCTGCAGGCAGACTTGTCCGATAGAACAGAAACAGAAAGGCTTGAAATAGAATGTGATTATGTGATCCACTGTGCCTCTGTCACACAGTCCGCCCAAATGCTTTCGCATCCGGTAGAGGTGGTGGAGAGCATTGTCAATACCACACAGAATGTACTGGAGCTGGCAAAAAGATGCAGAATAAAAAGCATGGTGAATCTTTCCAGCATGGAGGTATATGGGGACATTGACTGTTCTGACGGGCACAGAGTGTCAGAGGAGGAATTGGGTGAAATTGATCTTTACAAAGTACGCAGCTGTTATCCGCTGGGGAAGCGTATGGCTGAAAATATCTGTTGCTCCTATTTCAGGGAATATGGCGTGCCGGTGAAGACCGCCAGGCTTGCACAGACCTTCGGGGAGGGAGTCCTGCCCTCGGACAACCGTGTTTTTGTCCAATTTGCAAAAGCAATCAGGCAGGGAACAGATATCGTGCTTCATACTGCCGGCAATTCTATGGGGAATTACTGCAGTATTCATGACGCTGTGAGGGGAATCCTGACCATTTTACGGAAGGGAAGCAGCGGACAGGCATATAATGTGGTAAATGAAGAAAATACAATGACAATCCTCCAGATGGCGGAACTGGTAGCAAGAGATGTAGCCGGAGGAAGGATTGGCATAAGCTTTGACATTCCGGAGGAGGATATTTACGGCTATGCGGCGTCCACGGGACTGCGGCTGTCCGGAAGGAAATTAAGGGCTCTGGGCTGGGAGCCCAAGGAGGGCCTGGTTCAAATGTATCAGGATCTGCTTCGGGGGATGTAAGAGCCCTTCTGCGGGGCAAAAAAATCCGTGACCTTTTCCTGCTCCCGGTACTGTCTGGGCGACATGCCGGTGTATTCCTTGAAGATAGAGCCGAAGTAGCTCTGGGAGTGAAAGCAGAGATATTGGGCAATAGCGCTGATGCTCAGGTCGGAGTATTTGAGCATGTTCCTGGCGGCCTGGATCCGCTTCCTGCGGGTGTATTCCACAATGCCGATATTTTCATATTCTTTAAATTTGCGGGAGAGATAGGAAGCGTTGATTCCTATCTCTTTTGCCATTGAAGCAAGCGAGAAGTCCTTGTTCAGATGAGCCATAATGTATGTTTTCGCCTGCTCCAGAAAGGAGATTCTGGAGCGTTCCCGGTGCAGGTCATGAACGGCCTTGGCAAAACCGAATTTTGCTTCCTCCAACAGCAGAAGAATCTGGTTGCCGGAAGAGCATTTTGCCAGGCGCTGAAGGTAGAGATCCGACATGGAGTAGGCAGTGTCTGCATCCAGACCACCCTCTACCGCAGCCCGGGTGGCCAGGGTCACAAAGGAGCAGCAGGCATATTCCAGCTGTTTCAGGGGGGAGTCGGACATTTTTCCCAGGCGATTCAGGTCGCCGGCACTGCCCAGGGAATGGGCAGCTTCCAGGGCCTCCAGATCACCGGAGCGGATTTGATTAAAAAGGGTCTGCTCCTCCTGATAGGAAATATGGATGGCGTCATTTTCGCTGCGTTCCAGCATATATTCCTGAATTTTGGAGTTTCCGGCCGGATTGTGTGCCGCCAGAGAATCCGCAGACTGCCGGGTCAGCTGTTGGACA